>JBPBQP010000001.1:0-43966 GCA_050954745.1 Janthinobacterium lividum
GGCAGTTTGCTGTACTTCTTACATGCCTCAAGGCGCAGCAAAAGGCCTCTCTTTCGAGAGACCTTTTGCTGGCTTGCGAAACAATGGTTAGAAGTTGAAAGTCGCCTGCAGCGTGATGGTGCGGACGGCAGAACTGCTTCCACCCGGTCCGCCACCCTGGAGCGAGAGTGACCGTCCGAACAGGTTCTTGGATGGGTCAGGGTTATAGGACGACAGCGTTCCATTGGGTGTCGCGTAGGGCACGTAGTTGAAGAGATTCTGAATCTGCGCGCCGACGTTGAGGGTGTACTTCTTGCCGGAATTGACGCCGCCACCGAAGCCACCACCGCCACCGCGTGGTCCACCACCACCGCCGCCACGTCCGCCGCCACCTCCCGGAGGTGGTGCTCCGCCGCCCGGGGCACCCTGATCGCCGCGCTTCGTACGCTCGCCAAAGCCGAATACTTTGACCGCACGTAGGTTGAACGTAACGTTGGAGGGACCGGTGCAGTAGCCTGGCGCTACCCGGTTTGTGCCGGTAATACCTACCGCGATGAAGTCGGTGGCAACCTTGCAGTTACCTGAGACGCCGTTTGCAAACCCGGCGCGATCGTTGGTGATCGTGTCGCCATTCAGATCTGTCCCGGTTGTGATGTTGTAGTAACTGCCGGAGTTGACGATCATGAACGGGCTGAAGTTGAGTTTGAACGGAGCCTGCCAGTTGCCAAACAGGAACACCCGATTCTTCTGCACAAACAGGGCACGACCATAGTCCGTCTTCGGGTTCAGGCTGTCGGTCGGGAAGCTGTCGGCCCCATTCGCGTTTGAGTTTGCAAAGCTGAGCGCGTAGAAGCCGAAGAGTGAGAAGCGAGTCGACAACTGTGTGCGGAAGTTCGCGATGATCTGGTTCTGCCGGAAGACTCCGCCCGACTGGTACTGGTAATTGAAGTTTGTGGCAGAGGTTGGAATCGACCGAGACAGGTACTGGTGAACGCCGATGCTGTTGAGATAGTTCAGCGAAATGGTCGAGCGTTTGCCGACCTGCTGGTCCACGCCAAACTGGCTCTGCATGGTGTAGGCGCTGCGTAGACCCGCACCCAGCTGATACGTTGTGTTTGAAACCGCAGCACCCGTGCCGCAGGCCGCCAAATTTTGCGGACTGCAACCAATGGCTGGCGACTTATAGATGTTGATGGTCTGATTTACGCCGTTTTGCTGGTACGAGTTGACGACATCGCCCAACGCAAAGCGGTCATAAAACAGACCGAACCCCGCACGAAGCACCGTGGTCGGGTTACCCGTCTTGCGCGGAATGCCATAGGAGGCCGCAACGCGCGGTGCCAGGTCGGCATTGCTGTGAATGTCGCTCTGCGCCTCATACCGAATGCCGTAACTCAGCGTCAGATTTGGCTTCAGTTTATAGTCGTCTTCCGCGTAGATGCCGACGTCGGTCAGGTTACCGGAAATTCTCGGGTTCGCGACGCTGACAATGCGGTATTGGAATGGCTGATTTGCGATGTAGCTGGCGGCGTTGGAGTAGGTAAACGTGCCATTCGATCCGGAATTGGAGAGCAGCGCTTCCCGGTATATACGAAGCCGCATACCCGCACGAAGGAAGTGCTTCGCCAGCGCCACCGACGTGTAGTTTTGTAGTTCCAACCGGTCTTCCGTGCTGTTTTGTGTTCCCAGGCTGGAACCGCCGCCGGAGAAAAGGCCCTGCACTGCTACAGTTGCCGCCGTCGACTGGGGCGTCTGCGATGATATTTCGCGTACCAGCGCCAGGCGCGTCTCGTTGATCACACGAGGACTCAGGATCTGCGTGTCACTGATCTGGATCTGGTTTTCGTGAGTGTTGGTGTTGTAAGCAATCGTGTTCAGACCGGTC
Source organism: Janthinobacterium lividum (assembly GCA_050954745.1). GTDB lineage: Bacteria > Acidobacteriota > Terriglobia > Terriglobales > Acidobacteriaceae > Terriglobus. The sequence continues at coordinate 1,865 of JBPBQP010000001.1, forward strand.
GAGCCCAGACCGGCATTCTGCTGGTCGTTGTGCTCAAGCTGGTAGCGGATGGTCAGGGTGTTCTTGTCGCTGAGCGCCAGGTCGACGCGTGGCGTCAGATCGTAGCGCGTCTGCGGATGGAACACAGCACGGTTTGCCTCAGGATAGTTGTTGAGTGAGCAGGAGGCGTCGCCGGGCAGGCAGAGTACGCCGGGAGTCGCGCTGTTGCTAACGATCTGGCCGGCAAAGATGCTGTTGTCCTGGATCGTCCGGTGACTGCCGCCGATCGAGAAGGAACTTTTCTTGGTAAGCGGTCCGGTTAAAGAGCCGAGGAAGAAGATGCGGTGGTAGTCCGGCTGTACATTTGCCGCGCCCAGGAATGGGTTCGAAGTGTTGAGGAATTTTGCATTTCCCTGCACCGAGAAGTTTCCGTGAAAGCTATCCGTTCCGGGCTTGGTGAAGACTTCCACACGGCCGAAACCCTGCTTGTCGAACTGTGCAGAGAAGGGATTCTGATTGACGCGGATTTCGCGGATGGAAGATTTCGGCGGCAACTGACCACCGGTAAAGCCGTCCACATAAATCTGGCCGCCGTTCGGTCCTGCGGAGGGGCCAGCCAGTGCGGAGAGCTGGCTGGAGAGTTCATCTGGATCGTCCGATAGCGCTTCCAGGTCCTTGTCCTTGATGACGACAGAACTGCCGTTAGAGTCGGCGTCGACGGAGACATGTGTCGTTGTCTCCGTGGTGACGTTGATCTCCTGATTCTGCGACTGCACAGCCATGGGCGTGTTGAGTGTCATGGGCGTGGCACCGACACGCACACCCTGCCGCACAAACGATGCAAAGCCCGGCATGGAAACCGTGACGGCATACGTTCCTGCCGGCACCCCACGAAAGCTGTAGGCACCGTCGCTGCCGGACTTCACCGTCAACGCTTCACCCTGCGCAGGTGTCAGTGTGACCGTTGCGCCAGGGATAGCAGCCTGATCTGGGTCCAGCACATAGCCCGACACAGTGGTTCCGGCGATGGCCTGCGCAGATGCAGCTGCAGGAAAAAAACATGCGGAACTGGTGGCTGTCAGGCAGGCAAGCGCAAGCGGCAGACCTCGAACCACGCGGAGTGGCCTGGAAAAACCAAGAAAGCAGGACATCGACACCTCAAGTAAGAATGTTGAATCGTGTACGCACTGAACCTTGCGCGATGTTGCTACTCTGGACCGCCACCGCCGCCTGCTTCTGCTCCGCCGCCCGCACCGGAACTCCACGGTGGCAGCGTGATCTCGCTCCCGGCAGGGCCGGTCAACAGGGCTTCGACGCCACTCAAAACGGTGATGGCCGTGTAGGGTCCGCCGCTGTTGCCGGACGCCACGATCATCAACGCTTCGCCCGGCTTGAAGTCAGCCAGTGTCGTTTTCGGCAGGCGAGGAATCATCTGGGAAAGGTCTGCTCCCGCGGAACGTCCGCCTGCGCCGGGGCCGCGGCCTTCACCACCAGCCATGCCTCCACCGGGGCGTTGGCCGCCAGCGGCACCGGGAGCAGATGCGGCACCCGTGTCAGCACCTTGCATTGGCCGGGCTGCTGGCGCGCCTGCAGCGGCTGCACCCGCACCGGGCCGCACACGACCCGGTGCGAAGCGTGCCGCAACCTCTGGCGGCAACGCCCGCAGATCCGATTCACTGCCCAGGATGACTGTTTCGTTCTTCTTTGTCGTTAGATCCTTAATCACGATTGTGCTGGCAGCCGCATTTACAGAAGCGATTGTTCCCGACAGATTCCGGAAGGCGCCGGACACAACCTCCTCTGCCGTTACCGTAAGGCCATCCGCCGACTTGTCGCCGCGCGCACGCACCTGGTCACCCGGGTGAATGTCTGCGAGCGTGCCGGGCTTTGCCTCTTCAAACTTGACTGAACCAGGAGCGTAGCGCCTGTAAGCCGTCGCCTTTGTGGTGTCAACGGTAATGTTGCGCTTACCCGAACTAACGGAGAGGGTGCCAGTCAAAGGATCGACGGCGGTGACGATGCCGCCCATACCGCGTCGGTTCCAGTCTGCCTGCGAACTCTGGTTGCGCTGTGCAATGGCAGCAGACTTCATCAGGATGACGCGCGTCGCGGTCAGGGCACCTGCCTCGCCCGCGGTGCCGGATACCAGCACGCGGTCGCCAGTCGCGATGGCGTCGACCGTACCTGCCTGTGCCGTTTTCAGATCCGTGCTGCCCGGCGCAAGCTGCTGAACGCGAACCGTGTCGGCCAGCGTGACCTGGACCGCCGCACCAGCATCCGTGGTCACTATCATGCTGTTGCCATTAACGCTTTTCACCGTGCCCAGCGCACGGTTGGCTGCTACAGAGGCGGGTGCAGTCTGTGCGTGTGCCGCACCTCCAGCAATCACTCCCGGTACCGTCAGCAACGCGACCGCGACCAGGCAGTGGGTAAAGGCGCTCGCACCCGGCCGGTATACAAGATTCTTCATTGGGAATGCTCCGTACGGGGCCGCAGCACGACCAGCCCCTGCATGAAGTTACGTTACAGTTGGACGAAAGTTTCGACCTTGCTGCACATTCCGCAGAAGGTCTATACGGGCGGCTCCTGGTCCAGCGGCTGGGGCGGCCAGTGATAAATGGCTGCGCTTAGCGGAGGCACACGGACACAGTCTTCCTTGCGGTCGGGCGCGGGTCCGCTGGAAAGCAGTAGTTCCGAGCCGCGCTGAACGGAAAACTCTGTTTCGGTATCCGCGAAGTTGATCATCGTCCTGACGTTGCCGCGATCGGTATAAATCCAACGGCCTTCTTCGCTGAAGTGCACCTTCATGCGATTGAAGTCGCCCAGGTTCAGCGCCAGTGTCTTACGCCGGAGATGGATCAGGTCACGGTACAGCTGATACATGGCCCTATGTTCGCCTTCGTCCACCTCGCTCCAGTTCAGCTTGGACCGCTCGAAGGTGGCAGGATCACCCGGCTCGGGAACGTCGTCCTTGTCCCAGCCAAACTGCGCAAAATCGCTCTTTCGACCTTCGGACACGTTCTTGCGAAGTTCCGGATCCTGAAAGTCGGCGAAGTACTGCCAGGGTGAACTTGCCGCCCACTCTTCCCCCATGAACAGCATCGGGATGAACGGCGCGGTAAACACGACGCAGGCTGCCAGGCGAGCCTTCTGCGTGCCCACAATGTGTTGCACCCGCTCGCCCTTTGCGCGGTTACCTATTTGATCGTGGTTTTGAATGTAGCCCAAAAAGCGGTGGTACGAAAGTTGGTGCGGTTCGCGCCCGTGCCGGCGCTGGCGGAAGCGGGAGTACCGCCCGTCATACAAGAACGCCTGCTGCAGCGTGGTGGCAAGCTGCTCGATGGTGCCGAAGTCCTCGTAGTAACCCGATGGCTCATGCACCAGCAGCGTGTACAGCGAGTGGTGGAAGTCGTCACTCCACTGCGCGTCCAGACCAAAGCCGTTCGCTTCACGCGGCGTGACAAATCGTGGGTCATTCAGGTCTGTCTCGCCGATCAGAAACAGGCAGCGACCCAGCGACGCGGACATGTCTTCCACTTCGCGCGACAGCTGTTCCAGAAAGTGCATGGCAGAGCGGTCAATCAGCTCATGCACGGCGTCCAGGCGCAGGCCGTCGAAGTGGTAGTCACGCAGCCACATCAGGGCATTGTCGATCATGTATCGGCGCACCTGGTCTGAGCCCGCTTCTTCCAGGTTGATCGCCGCGCCCCACGGAGTTTTGTGGCGATCCGTGTAGTACGGACCGAAGTTCTGCGTGTAGTTGCCGGCAGGTCCGAAATGGTTATATACAACGTCCAGAATCACGCCCAGCCCGGTTTGATGGCAGGCATTGACAAAGCGCTTGACTGCGTCCGGACCGCCATAGCTTTCATCCGGCGCATACGGTGCCACGCCGTCATAGCCCCAGGAAAAGCTGCCCTCGTAGGAGGCGATTGGCAGCAGTTCGACGTGGGTTACGCCCAGGTCGTAGAGGTACTGCAGCCGCTCGGTGGCACTGTCGAAGGTGCCCGTCGGCGTAAAGGTTCCGATGTGCATTTCGTAGATCACGGCTGACGGCAAGGGAATAGGCCGGAACTTGTGGTCGGTCCACTCAAAGTCATTGTGGTCCAATACCCGCGAGAAGGAGTGAACATCTTTTGGCTGCCAGAACGAGCGCGGATCCGGGTAGGGCTTCCCATCATCATCCAGCAGAAACGCATAGTCAGAGCCATGCCTGGCGGCTTCGACGTCTGCCGTCCAGTAGCCACGCTGCGAGGGGCCAGCCATCGGGTAGTCCGCGCCTTCGACCCGAACCGTGACAGACTTTCGTTGCGGTGCCCAGATTGCGAAATGGTGCATAGGATCCTCCTGCGACGCGATAGCCGCTTGCCAGACGTTCGGTTATGCAGCGGTTTCGCGCACGGGGCCGCGCACGTCAGTGCCTGCGGTGCGTTCACTGTCGGAAACCAGCAGTGCAACCGGAAAGTGGTCCAGCAGAGCGGCAAGCCGGAAGGCTGTGCCGCCCTCAAAGGTCTGCCCCGTCATACGATCCGTCCAGCGGCCCGGCGGCAACTTAAGGGTGGTTCCGCTCCAGTTTTCAGCCAGGCGGTGCGGCAGGCGGGGAACGATTGCAATGACATCTTCGGCACGCTGATACGCGACCACGTTATCTGCCTTTGGACCCTCTGCTGCAAGTGGTGTGTAACTGCCATCCGCATCAAACGATGTTGGCCGCTCAAGCCGCAGGCGTAGCGCCTGCGTCAGCACCCAAAGTTTCGGCGCGCCACTCTCAAAGTTCCTTAACGCATATTGCGCGGCTTCGTCTGTCGAACGCTGCTGCAGTTCTGCCAGCATGTCGCGGCGTGCCTGGTAGTCTACGGGACGCCGGTTATCGGGATCAACCAGCGAATGATCCCAAAGCTCGCCGCCCTGGTACAAATCGGGCACACCCGGTGAAGTGCATTTCAATAGGGTCTGCGCCAGCGAATTGAGGCGTCCATCGCGATTGATGCGATCTACAAAACTCTGAACCTCGGCGCAGAACGCCGTGTCCTGCAGGATGGCTTCCATGAAGCGGTTCAGGGCGTCTTCGTAGGCGCTGTTGTTGCTTAGCCAGGAAGTTTCGCGCTTGGCCTCTCGCATCGCTTTTTGCATGTAAGCCTGCAGCCTGTCGAGCGAAATGGGCCATGCGCCCAGTAGCGTCTGGTAAAGAAAATATTCCGTGTTTGGGTCAGGATATTGCGCAGTACGGTACTGCGCATTCATGCGCGACCAGCGCTTCAGTTTTGCTGCCCATCGAATGGGCATCTCGCTCAAGACGGCCAGGCGCGCACGTACGTCGTCGGCGCGCTTGGTGTCATGGGTCGACAACGTCAGCATGGTGGTGGGGAAAGTGGCCTGCATGTGCGCGTTGTAGTCGTGAAAGGCCTGTACAGAGATGCCGTTCAGCCCAGGATTACCACCCACTTCATTCAGCGAGACCAGCCGGTTGTAGCAGTAGAACGCAGTGTCTTCGACGCCCTTCGCCATGATGGGCGAGGTGAACTGCTGGAAGCGCGCCACGAACTCCGACTCTTTCTCTCCCGTAATCTTTAGGGTCAGCACGTCCTGCATGAACTGGAAAAGCCCGTCATCGATGTCGGCCTTGCGCTCCCTTGCTTCCTGGATCGCGGACTCGATCTGTTCGCGGTCTTCATCGGTCAGACCGTTGGCCGGGTCCGGCATCACGTAGGTGCGGTAGACCCCGAAGCAGGCTGCAACATTGCGTATGGCACGTCGAATTTCTGCGCGCGTGTAATCCCGGCTATCGCGATTGCTCTCACAAATTGCGACGAAAATCGTTGCCAGGCGGTTGACGTCGCTGGCCAGCGTCTCCTTGGCAATCTTGGTTTTTTTGTCGAAGGAGATTTCGTGGAAGGTAGAGGTATCGCCCGCAAAATCGTCGTAAATGGCGGTGAGTTGCTGCATGCCCTCCGGGCTGACCAGCAGGGCATTGCACTGGTTCATGTAGTCATAGCCGCTGGTCCCCTGCACGGGCCAGTCCTGTCGCAACCACTCGCCGGGTTCCAGGATTTTTTCGGCGACGATCCATGCATGCGGTGCGCGTTCACGCAGTCGCTGCAGGTACTGCCGCGGGTCGCGAAGGCCATCCGGGTGGTCAATACGCACGCCATCCAGCACGCCATGATCCAGCCAGTACAGGATCAGCTCATGCGTCTCTTCGAAGACATACTCAAGCTCCATACGCAAGCCAATCAACGAGTTCACGTCGAAGAACCTGCGGTAGCCAAGTTCCTGGTCAGAGGTGCGCCAGAATGCCAGCCGGAAGTTCTGCGCGGTCAGCATGTCGTCCAACGCGTCAATGTTGCCGTTAAGTTCAGCAACCGCCTGGTCAATGGAGCGACACACGCCTTCCTCCTCGGAACACAGCCGCGTCAGCAGGCTTTGCAGCACCTGCTTGTCACGATGCCGGGCGAGCTGCACGGCACGCTCGTGCGACGAGGGCGCGGGAAGCCGGGCGAACGATACGGCAAGAAAATGCAACGTGTCAGACGGTGTCATTTCAGCGGCTCGCGACAGGATCGTACCTAATGAGCGAGGCGCAACCGGGAAGGCCTGTTCACCATACCGAACCAGGAAGTCCGCACCCTCACGCACAATCTTGATTTCGCCGCGCGACAGGACGCGACCGTACTGGTCGCCCAGCACTGGCATCAGAACTTTCTCGCGCAGCTTCTCCTCAGCGGAGTTCCAGTCAATATCAAAGAAGGTTGCGAAGCGGCTCGATGGTCCGTTCTCCAGCACGTCCCACCACATGCGGTTCTGCCGGTCGACAGACATATGGTTCGGCACAATGTCGAGTACCTGCCCGAGACCTAATCGGCCCAGCGTCTTCGAAAACTGACTGTGCGCGGTTTCGCCACCCAACTCACTGTTGATGGAATGGTGGTCGACCACGTCATAGCCGTGCATTGAGCCTTTGCCGGCCTGCAGGTATGGCGAACTATACACATGGGAAATACCAAGCTGGCGGATGTAGTTCGCCGCCGCCGAAGCCTGGTCAAACGTGAAGTCTGCATGTAACTGAAGCCGGTAGGTGGAGAGGGGTGTTCGCTGCACGGCGTTGACTTTCCTGACTTAGAAGTGTGGTTTGCGCCGCCCGCGCGGACGGCGATTTTGTTTCTTTAAGTGACTGAATCTTTCGCTTAGGTGCGCGGCAAAACAGGCAGGTTGTACTTGAACGGGCGCCATGACCTGGCCTGCCCGTCAAGGCCGCCGCGCTAGGCCCCACCCTCAGGCGTGTTGCTCCGCCGACCAGGGCCCCTTACCACCCTCGAGAATAATGGCCGCATGCACCATGGCGAGGTGCGTAAATGCCTGAGGGTAATTACCGATCTGCCGCTTGCCGACAGCGTCATACTCCTCCGCAATTAGCCCAAGAGGATTCCGTAAACCCAGCAAGCGACGGTACAGGGCATGTGCCTCTTCGGAACGACCAGACAAGTGCAGCACACCCACCAGCCAGAACGAGCAGGCCAGGAAAGCACCTTCACCCGGCGGCAGGCCGTCAGAACCATCGCTGGTGTCGTACCGCAGCAGCAGCCCATCCTGCATCAAGCCGCTTTCAATCGCTGAAAGGGTGCCACGGACGCGCGGATCATCGGCGGGCAGAAACCCGACCAGCGGGATACGCAGTACCGCCGCATCCAGCTTCTTCGAACCGTAAGCCTGTACAAAGCTATTCAGTTCCTTATCAAATCCGTGCTCGCATACGTCCACGTGAATTTCAGCGCGTGTAGCCCGCCAGCCCTCGACGCGCTTCCCCATCTCAGGATCGTCCCCTGCGTTGGTTTGTTCGAAGGCGCGAATGGCCTGATCGAACGCGACCCAGGCCATGACCTTTGAGTGCACAAAATGCTGTTTGGGGCCGCGCGTCTCCCATATGCCGGAATCGGGCTTTTGCCAGATGGATGTCAGGCGATCGAGCAGACTGTTCACCATGGAGCGCACGTCATGGCTCCACATGTCGTTCTCTTCAACGGGGGTCATGGCCAGTGCGGCGATGATCTCTCCAAAGACGTCCAGTTGCACCTGGTCTGCGGCCTTGTTGCCGATGTTGATGGGCTTTGAGTTCTCATAACCAGGCAGCCAGTCGACCGTCCACTCGTTGGTCATGCGTTCGCCGGACAGGCCATAGACAGCCTGTAACTGCTCTGCAGAACCAGAGATGGAGCGCAGCAACCAGCCTCGCCACGCCTGCGCCTCATCCACGTAGCCAGCGTGCAGCAGCACCAACAGCGTCAGAGCGGTATCGCGCAGCCAACAGAAACGGTAGTCCCAGTTACGCTCGCCGCCCACCTTCTCCGGCAGGGAGGTGGTGGGCGCGGCAACCAGACCGCCGGATGGCCGATAGGTCATTGCTTTGAGCGTAATGAGTGACCGCTCCACTGCTTCCTTGTACTGACCCTGGTGCTTGTTGCGCCCGGACCACTCCGTCCAGAACTGCTCCGTGTCATGGTAGGCATCGTAGGCGTCGAAGCTGGCTGGATCTTCCTCGGTGGAGGATCCATAGGAGAGCTGAAAGCAAACGGATTGGCCTTCGTGTACCTCAAAGTCGCTGACCGTACTCATCACCTCGCCCCGCAGCGGGGCATCCGTGCGCAGGACCACCAGCTGCGGACCGGACACGGCTCGCAGGTGATGGTCGACCCGGTGGACCCAGGGGATGGTGCGGCCAAAGTCGAAGCGCAGCATCAGGTCCATGCACATTTTCACCGTGCCGCGCACACCCCGAACGATGCGGACCACGTCGGAATGCTTGCCCCGCGGCGGCATGAAGTCCGACACCAGAACTTCGCCGTTCGTGGTCTTCCAGGTCTTCTCCACGATCAGCGTGCCGGGCTTGTAGCGCCACTCGTCGCCAAGCAGTTGCTCGGACTTGTCCGGCTTCAGGCTGAAATAGCCGTTCTCACGCGTTCCCAGCAGGCCCGCAAAGCAGGCTCCCGATGAAAAGGTGGGCCAGCACAGCCAGTCCACGGAACCCTCGCGGCAGACCAGCGCTGCGGTTTCGCAGTCGCCAATCAGTGCATAGTCCTCAAGTGGTGCGCCCAGCAGGGGCTTTTGCTCCTCGTTGCCGTCGGATGTCATCAAGCGCCACACTTCCCATGCGTACGATAAACACTGCGGTGACGCAGCAACACGACGGTCCGGGCAAACGCCACTACATGGCAGCGCATCTCTACCTGAAAGCCCGCCGTCTTCTCAGAGTTCCTTGTCATGCCCCTTTGGATGCGCGTGTGAACCATCTGGACTGCGAACAGCGATGGAGGTTGCGTGAAGCCCAACGAAGGAAGAAGCCGCGTCGTCATTGAAGAAGTCACACCACAGATCGATGGTGGACGCTATGCGGTAAAGCGCGTGGTTGACGACGTTGTGCGTGTTACGGCTGTGATTTACAGCGACGGCCACGATCACGTCGCGGCTCGGCTTATGTACAAGCGAACCGCGGAAAAGGTGTGGCGCTATGCCCCTTTACGCGAGATTGGCAACGATGTTTGGGAAGCCGACTTCATTGCAAATGCCGTGGGCGGCTGGACCTACACCGTGCAGGCCTGGGTCGACCACTTCGGCACCTGGGTACACGATCTGCACAAGCGCCTGGACGCCCAGCAGCCCCCTGAGGTGTTGGCGGACCTGGTTGCGCCGGACGCTGAGCGGAATGAGGGTGTGGCTGCCGCCGACGAAACTACCATCGCAATTCAGGACCTGCCGGCAAAAAGCGGCCAGTCCGGTAGTGCTTTCAGGGCCGCTGGCGTGCCCCAGAGTGACATTGCGCTTGCGCTGCGAACGGGTGCCATTCTGCTGGACCAGGCCTCGGCACGCGCGCGGGATGAGGACGCACGCACGCTTAAGGGCAATGCCAGCTCGTTGCGTTACATGGCAGAAAAGAACTCGGAACAGTACGACTTTCCGTTGAGCGACGACGCCATTCAGTTGTGCCTGCAGTATGCCGACCTGAACTTTGCCACGGTCTATGAGCGCGAACTGCCGCTGTGGGTCGACCGGGAGCGCGCACGCTTTTCGTCGTGGTACGAGTTCTTTCCGCGCTCTGCCAGCTTTGTCGCGGGTCAGCACGGTACGCTGCGTGACGCAGCCGCCCGCCTGCCCGAAGTTGCGGCCATGGGTTTCGACATTGTGTATCTGCCGCCCATCCACCCCATCGGTACGGCCTTTCGCAAGGGCAAGAACAACTCCGTCGTAGCGGAGCCAGGCGACGTTGGCAGTCCATGGGCGATTGGCAACACGGACGGCGGCCACAAAGCCATTCTGCGCGAACTGGGTACCTTTACCGACTTTGCCGCGCTGATCGAAGCGGCTACCGCAAACAAGCTCGAAATCGCCCTCGATATCGCGTTCCAGTGCGCGCCAGAACACCCCTGGGTCCGTGATCATCCGGACTGGTTCCGCATCCGGCCCGACGGCACCATCCAGTACGCTGAGAATCCGCCAAAAAAGTATCAGGACATTTACCCGATCAACTTCGAGTCGAATGACTGGCGCGCGTTGTGGCAGGAGTTGTACTCGGTCTTCGCGTTCTGGATTGAGAAGGGTGTGCGTGTCTTCCGCGTCGACAACCCGCACACCAAGGCCCTGCCCTTTTGGGAGTGGTGCATCTCTGAGGTACGCAAGGTCACGCCCGAAGTCATTTTTCTGGCAGAAGCCTTTACGCGTCCACACGTCATGTACGGCCTGGCGAAGGCCGGGTATACGCAGAGCTACACCTACTTTTCATGGCGTACCGAAAAGCGGGAGTTGACGGAGTACATGACGGAGATCACCACGGAGCCTGTCTCAGAGTTCTTCCGCGGCAATCTGTGGCCGAATACGCCGGACATTCTGCCCGGTTTTCTGCAGACCGAGGCTCGCGCTGCGTTTGCCCAACGAGTGATTCTGGCCGCTACACTGGGAGCCAGCTACGGCATCTATGGCCCGTCGTACGAGTTGTGCGACTACCTGCCCGCAAAGCCCGGCAGCGAAGAGTACCTGGACAGCGAAAAATATCAGCTGCGCACATGGGACCGTGACGATCCAAAATCATTGGCACCGCTGCTGACCCTGCTGAACCACGCCCGCCACACGTACCCTGCACTGCAGAAGAATGACTCTCTGCACTTCCACGCGATCGACAACGACAAGCTCATTGCGTACAGCAAGCGCGAGGGCGACAATGTCGTACTGATGATCGTCAACCTTGATCCGGAAGGCTTTCAGTCGGGCTGGACGGACCTGGACATGACTGCCCTGAATCTGGCACCCGCAGATACCTACAGCGCTCAGGACCTGATCAGCGGACAGACTTTCCAGTGGAGCGGCGCGAGTAACTACGTTGCACTTGACCCGGCGAACCAGCAGGGGCACATCCTAATTCTTCGCAAGACCCATCTGTCGGATAGCCTAGCCGGGGAGAGTACTGAAGATTGAGCACTGCCATCGCACGTCCCGCCCAGAAAAAGCGCAGCAGCACCACAGACCCACAGTGGTACAAAGACGCCATCATCTACGAGTTACACGTCAAGGCCTTCGCTGACGGCAACGGGGATGGTATCGGCGACTTTGTCGGTCTGCTGGAGAAAGTGCCGTATCTTCAGCAACTGGGCGTGACATGCATCTGGCTGCTGCCCTTCTTTCCGTCGCCGGGGCGTGACGATGGATACGACATCGCCGACTACCTCGATGTGAACCCGGCGTACGGCACCATAGACGATTTCAAGGCGTTTCTTGCGCTCGCGCACGAATGCGGCATGCAGGTGCTGATTGAACTGGTCATTAACCATACCAGCGACCAGCACCCGTGGTTCCAGGCCGCACGCAATGCTCCCAAAGGATCGCCCAAGCGCGAAATGTACGTGTGGAGCGATACGGACCGGCTGTACGACGGCGTTCGCATCATTTTCACCGACACGGAAAAGAGCAACTGGACCTGGGACCCGGTGGCCCAGCAGTACTACTGGCACCGCTTCTTCTCGCACCAGCCAGACCTTAATTTCGACAACCCACGCGTGATGGAAGAAGTTCTGAGCGCCATGCGTTTCTGGATGGACATGGGCGTGGACGGCCTGCGCCTCGACGCCATTCCCTACCTGGTCGAACGCGATGGCACCTCCTGCGAAAACGTGCCGGAGACCCACGTCAAGATCAAGGAAATTCGTGCCGCGATCGACGCGGAGTACGAGAACCGCCTGATTCTTGCCGAAGCCAACATGTGGCCGGAAGATGTGCTGCCCTACTTCGGCAATGGCGACGAATGCCAGATGGCCTTCCACTTTCCACTGATGCCGCGCATTTACATGGCGCTGCGGCAGGAAGATCGCCTGCCCATTACCGAGATCATGGCGCAGACGCCGCCCATTCCCGAGGGCTGCCAGTGGGGCCTGTTCCTGCGCAACCACGATGAGCTGACGCTGGAGATGGTCAGCGATGAAGAGCGCGATTACATGTACCTGGCCTATTCGGCCGACCCGCGCATGCGCATCAACGTGGGCATTCGTCGGCGCCTGGCCCCGTTGGTCGACAACAATCGTCGACGCATTGAACTGCTCAATTCGCTGCTGTTCTCCTTTCCGGGAACGCCCATTTTGTACTACGGCGACGAGATTGGCATGGGCGACAACATTTACCTGGGCGACCGCAATGGCGTACGCACGCCCATGCAGTGGAACAGCGATCGCAATGCCGGCTTCAGCCGCGCGGTACCTGCCAAGCTGTACTCGCCCGTGATCATGGACCCCATCTGGGGCTACGAAGCCATCAACGTCGAGGCGCAGGAGAGCGATACCAGCAGCCTGCTGCACTGGACGCGCAACATGATTGCGCTGCGTAAGCTGTTTCAGGTGTTTGGCCGCGGCACGCAGGAGTTTCTGAAGCCTGAAAATCGCAAGATTCTCGCGTACATTCGCGAATACGAGTCGGAGCGCGTGGTCTGCGTCGCCAACCTGTCTCGCTTCGCCCAACCCGTCACGCTCGACCTGAGCCGCTTCGCCGGCATGGTGCCCGTGGAAATGCTCGGATACGTTCCGTTTCCGAAGATCGACGAAACGCCCTACGCCATTACCCTGGGCCCGTATGCCTTTCTGTGGCTTGAGTTGCAGCCCGCTCACCTGGCCACGAGGGGTGCAGCGCCTGCCGATGAGGATGCGTCCTTGTTCCTGCCCGCCAACGACCTGGCAACCGCGATCACAGGTGCGAGCGCACAGCTATTGCAGGAAACTTTCCTGAGCAAATACCTGGTGGCACAGCGCTGGTTCGGCGCCAAGTCGCGCACGATTAAAGACATCAGCATTGACGACGTCATATCGCTGGCCGACGAGGCTGCCCTGTTGCTTCTGCGCGTCGTCTATGTGGAGGGTCCGGCGGACACCTACACCCTGCCGGTCGCCGTGGTGCACGGCGAAAAGGCGGATGAGCTGCGGCTCGACGCTCCGGAAAGCATCATTGCTCCCATGAAGGGCGGCAAGGATGATGTTGCCGTACTGGCTGACGCGCTGGTGCTGCCTGCGGTTCGCGACGCCCTGCTGCAAATGATTGCGCGCGCCGAGCAGCGGCCAACACGCGGTCATGGTTCATTCTCTGGCAAGCCGAGCGACGCTTACAGCTTGCTGCGTGGCTTCGATACACTGCCTTCGCGCCGAGGGTCTGCAGAGCAAAGCAACACCTCTCTGCTATACGACAGCAAGCTGATTTTGAAGCTGTTCCGCCGCCTGCAAACCGGCGAAAATCCAGATGCCGAGATTGGCCGCTTCCTTACGGAGGTCGCCCACTTCGAGTACATCGCGCCCTTTGCGGGAGAGCTTCTCTACACCGCACCCGGCACGGAGGAAGTGACCACCATTGGCCTGCTACAGGGTCTGGTACCGAACGAAGGCGATGGCTGGACCTTCACGCTGGATGCGATCGAGCACGGGCTTGCAAAGGGTGATTACACCCGTTCTGCAAAGCTGCTGGGCCAACGCACAGGCGAAATGCACGCGGCATTGGCGACCCTGACCACCGATCCGGCCTTTGCACCAGAGCTGACCGACGAAGCCGCCCTGCGCAGCGACGCGGACCGCTTGGAACAGCAGATTACCGCTGCCGTGCAGACCATCAAAAATCGCTTCAGCACCATGCCGGACGATTTACTTGGACCCGCTGCGACCCTGTTGAGCCGACGCAAAGACTTGCTGGCCGTTGCGCAGGCGCTCCGCGAACTGCCACACCAGGAAGCAGGCCTGCGAACACGCATTCACGGCGATTACCACCTGGGACAGGTATTGAAGACGGCAGACAGCTTCGTCCTGCTGGACTTCGAAGGGGAGCCCGCACGTTCGCTGGCGGAGCGTCGTGCCAAGCAGTCGCCACTGCGCGACGTGGCCGGCATGTTGCGCTCGTTCTCCTACGCAGCAGCCGCCGGTTATGGCACTGAGATCTCTGCCGAGCGCTCTGAGTGGGAGCAGGCAGCGACTGCAGCCTTCCTGGACGGCTACCATGCCGTCACGCAGGCAGGTGCCAGTACCGGACATCGGGCAACGTCCGTCCTGCTGCGCGCTTTCCTGCTGGAAAAGGCGCTCTACGAGATCATGTATGAAGTAAACAACCGGCCTGACTGGATTGCCATTCCGCTGTCCGGCATTCTCGACTTGCTAAACACTCTGGACGGCCCAGAATTGCAGCCGCTAGCCACAGGAGCAGGTCAATGAGCGGAGCGCCAGGCACCACCGCAGAGGTTGAAAACCGGCAGGAAGCGCGCTTTGCTTCTGGTGCCGTCAGCACGGAAGTCGTCATCTGCCTGGGTCCCTGGTATGAGGACGCATCCGCAGACCACCTCATGCCGCTGCTTACCGTGCTGCATGCGGCATTAGGCGACCACGCGTCACAGGCGCTGGTGGCCTACCCTGTTTCCAACCCACAGGCCACTTCGTGGGAGCACGGTGGCATGCTGCTGCAGCCCTACCTGCCAACGGCCAGGCTGCACACGTGGCTGGTACAGGCGGCCAGCACGTACCTAAGCCTGTTCGAGGTCATGCGCGCACACAGCGCCACCTGTGGCCTGCTGCTGGGCCCGGAACCACAAACCCTGCAGCCGGCAGCCATCCGCGCCATGCTGGATGCCGTTCTGGCGGGCGGTGCGGACCTCGCGGTGGCGAAGTACCAGGTCGGTCCCAACCACGGCCTGATCAATGCCGCCATCCTGCATCCACTGTCGCGCGCCCTGTTCGCCACAAAGGTGCAGTTCCCTCTTGCCCTGGATATTGCTCTCTCCCAGCGCATGGCAGAGCGCCTGGCGGCAGCGGCCCAACGCCTGACCACTTCAGCCCAACCCGACGCCATTGTGTGGGCGGTGTCCGAAGCGGCAAATGCATCCTTTGCGATCGCCGAAGTTGAGGCAGGGGAACGCGACCTGCCCCGCCCCGACGTGGCAGACCTGTCCAATGTGCTGGAGATGACGGCCGCTTCGATGTTCAGCGACATAGAAGCCAAGGCTACCTTCTGGCAGCGCGCCAGAACGATTTTGCCGCTCACGACCATCTCTGCCGTGCCACCGGTCGCGCGGCCATCAGAGCCGGTTCCCACGGAGGAAGTGGAAGAACTGGTGGAAAGTTTCCGCCTCGGTTACGGCAATCTGCACGAGATCTGGTCGCTGTTCCTGCCGCCGCAGACCCTGCTAGGCCTGAAGCGGCTCTCCACAACGCCCTCGGCCACCTTCAAAATGCCGGACGCGCTTTGGGTCCGCATCGTCTACGACTTTGTATTGGCGCACCGACTAAGGACGATCAATCGCAGCCACCTGCTGGGCTCCTTGACGCCGCTGTATCTTGCCTGGGTCGCCTCGCACATTCTGGCCGGGCAGGCTGACGCGCAGGAAGCACTAGCGCGGGCGTTCGAGGCGGATAAGCCGTACCTCGTCTCGCGCTGGCGATGGCCTGATCGCTTCAACCCATAGGCCTCATCCGCGTCTTTAAATACCCCCTCGAGACGCGCCCAGACACCCGCACAGAACGCAACATTGGAGACCACGATGTTTTCTCAAGTCAAAGATGCCCTGTTCGATTCCTTCAGCCGAGTGCTGACGCGGCTGGCAGTTTTTCTGCCCGGCCTGCTCGCCCTCATCCTCGCCGTCGTTCTGCTTACCCTGATTGGTGCCGGTCTGTCCTGGGCCATCGGCAAGCTGCTTACACGGCTGCGCTTTGACGAGCGCGTCGGCAAGCAGAACTCTGCCGGCGTGTCCGACTGGGCTCCATCGCATAGCCCGACGCTGCTCATCGGCCGGGTGGTCTTCTGGGCCTGCGTTTTGCTGGGCATTGCCATTGGCATCTCGGCCTATGACGCAGCCGGGACGGGTGACATTTCACCCTTCATTCTGCCGTACCTGGCGCATGCTGTCGGCGCTCTCCTGATTCTGATTGCGGGCACCATCCTGGCACGCTATCTCTCACGTTCTGTGCTGATCAGCGCTGTCAATGCGAAGCTGCACTATGCGCGCGGGCTGTCCCTCATGGTCAAGTGGCTGATGCTCGTGTTCACCGGAGCCATGATTCTGGACCACCTGAACGTCGGCGGCCTTATCGTTGAGCTCGGCTTCGGCATCCTGTTCGGCGGCATGGTACTTGCGGTGGCACTGGCAGTCGGCCTGGGTTCCCGTGACCTGGTGGCCCGGTCCCTTGAGCGGACTGCGGAAAAGGCGACTCCCATCAGCCGTGCGGCCGAGGCAGCCCAGGCTGAAACGCCGCGTACCCTGCGCCACTTCTAGTGCGCTGCAAAGCAAAACAAGCAGGCCCGGACACTGTCCGGGCCTGCTTCCTTGCCAGCAAGTGCGTTATGCGAGTGCCGGGTAATCTGCGTATCCTGACTCACCGTGCGTATAGAAAAGCTCTGCACGCGGCTCGTTCAACGGTGCACCTTCTTGCAGGCGGCGCGGCAAGTCCGGGTTGGCTATGTACAGCTTTCCAAAACCCACGGCGTCCGCGTTGCCGGACTCGATCACGGCGTTTGCGGCCTCCAGCGTGAACTTTTCGTTGTCCACATACACGCCGCCGAACTCTCTTTTCAACATGGGGCCAAGGCTGTCCGGGCCTTCGTACTCCCGAGCCATCAGGAAGGCAAGTTTGCGCTTGCCCAGCTCCCTCGCTACGTAGCCAAAGGTTTCTGCCCGGTTGCTGTCGGACACGCCCTGCGAATCGCTACGTGGTGCAAGATGCATGCCAACGCGCCCAGCGCCATAGACGGCTATGGCAGCATCCGCGCATTGCAGCATCAGCTTTGCGCGGTTTTCAATGGAGCCGCCATACTCATCCTCACGCTTGTTGGAGCCGTCCTGCAGAAACTGGTCGAGCAGGTAGCCATTCGCACCGTGCAGCTCTACACCGTCAAACCCTGCAGCTTTTGCATTCTCTGCACCGCGTCCAAACTGCTCCACGATGCCATGCACTTCGCCCGTGGTCAAAGCGCGCGGTGTCTCGTATGGCGTAATTGGCCGCATCACGGCCACATGGCCGTCTGCCGCAATGGCGCTGGGTGCCACGGGTTGCTGCCCATGCAGGTAGCTCGAATGCGAGATGCGGCCCACATGCCAGATTTGCGCAAAGATGCGACCGCCCGCCTGGTGAACAGCCTCTACCACCGGCTTCCAACCCTCAACCTGTTCCTGCGACCAGATGCCGGGCACCTGCGGGTAGCCAACGCCCAGCGGATCGACGGGTGTGCCCTCCGTGATGATCAAGCCTGCAGTCGCACGCTGGCTATAGTAGTTCGCCATTAGTTCCGGGCGGGGCAGGTGGTCCACTGTACCGCGCAGCCGCGTCAGTGGAGCCATAAATATGCGGTTGGGCAAATCAAGATCACCGACTCGAATTGGATCGAACAAAGTAGGCAAAGCACACTCCTTCAACAGACCGGACTTGGATGTGCCGTGGATGCCCTGAGATTCGCGTCGTGACACGTCGCGCGCTACAAAGCCTGTTCGATCACCTCAAGCGCTTCCGCAACTGTATTCGCGACCAGCAGGATCCTTCTTGCCTCCGGTTTCAGCACGCCCTCTGTTACGCACGTGTCTAGGAAGGTGAGCAGACCGTCGTAGAAGCCAGCCGTGTTCAGCAGGCACATGGGTTTGTTGTGCAGCCGAAGCGTCTGCCAGGCCAGCACTTCAAACAGCTCCTCAAACGTGCCGTAGCCACCCGGCAGAATCAGGAAGGCGTCGGCACGCTCGCCCATCAGGGCCTTGCGCGTGTGCATGGTGTCGACCACGTGCAGCTCAGTGCAGCCGCTGTTACCGACTTCCTTGTCGACCAGCACATGGGGGATGACGCCGATCACTTTGCCGCCGCCCGCAAGGGACGCGTTCGCAACCGCGCCCATCAGGCCGACGGTTGCGCCGCCGTAGACCATGCCCACACCAAGCGCGGCAAGCCGAGTACCAAGTTCACTTGCAGCCTCCACATAGTCAGGCCGGGTTCCCGTGGCCGAGGCGCAAAAAACACAGAGTGTCTTTAACTTCATGCTTTCAGGTTACATCTGCAGCTTTCGAACAAAGAAATGGACGTGACACGTGATTGCAGCACGCGTTACGTCCAGCTTGTCGAGACAGTTCAGCTTCAGGGTGAGCCTTATGCCTCTTAGATTGTGAGTTATAGAAACAGCTAACTTGAAAAGGATTTAGCGGAAAGAAGCAACAGCTCCGTTGTAATCCTTCACAATGGTCAGCTTCACGGTGTTATCAGCACCGAGGACCTGTGTTCCCGCAGGGGCTTCCAGCTTGTACGACTCGTTCGCTTCCAGAATGACCGGACGACCCTGAACGACCAGGTTCTGTGTCAGGTTGCTCAGGTTCTTCAGCGTAACGTGGACCATGGGTCCTTTCGCCTGTGTGATGTTGGTGCTGTTTTCGGCGGCGAAAGATGCCAATGGTGCAAGCATGCAGCCCGCAAGGGCGAGTGTGGTGAGGGTAATGTTCTTCATGACGACTTCTCCATGTTGCTATGTAGCTGGCGAAGTCCCACTGCAATTGAAACAACGTCGCGCACAGTGTTATACGCCCGGACGTGCTAAATAGTCACCCGGTTTGCTGAAAATAAACATAAGTCTTTGCTTGTATGTCATTCCGGGACAGTCAAGCAACCTTCATCAAGGTTCGCAGGCTGACTAAGTCGATGTAAACGGAAAGAAGCAGCACGTTGTGCGCTGCTTCTTTCCAGCTCTACCTAATCCTGGTTGCTGTATTGTTCTGCGACAAGGCGATTACCGGAACGAGCAGGTGGTACCGTTCAGATCGCGGGTCACCAGCAGCTTGACAGCCTTGTCAGCACCGTAAACGTGGGTTCCTTCTACTGCCTTCAACTCGTATTCACCATTCGCGGCGATAGTCACAGGCTTGTCTTCGACCATAAGGTCCATCGCGGTGGTGGTGCGATTCTTTAAGGTCATTTTGACCATCTTGCCCTTGAGGGTCGTGGTGCCGGTCGGGACATTATCCTTGCTGCCAAACAGCGAGGCGTGCGAAGCAAGGGGTGCAAACAAGGTGGTGGCGAGGACGAGGGCGGAAACAGTACGACGGATCATGTGACTTCTCCTGAGATTCAGTAGCTGGCGAAGTCTCACTGCAGTTGAAACTCGTCGCGCACTGAGTAGTACGCAGCCTGTGCGGGTTCGTTCCACACTATTTTCAAAATGTTTCGTGGGCACAGCAGAAACCACCAGATGAGAAACGTTTCGCAATATTCATCTTGCGTTCATCTCCTACCTGCCCAATTCATAGCACTGTGTGATCCATTTACAGTTGCAGGTGGAGAACCCCATGACGCTGCGTCAAAACCTTCTGACCTGCCTGTTACTTCTTTGCCCGCCTATGCTGCCTTCCAAGGGCCATGCGCAGGAGATGAAATCTGCACCCGGCGTCTACGACTATTACCTGTTAAATATGTCCTGGTCGCCAGCCTTCTGCGACACGCTGAAGACGCTGACGCCGGCAGAGCAGTCGGCACGGCAGGGCAGCACAGAATGCAGCGCTCCACATAGCTTTGTGCTGCATGGCCTGTGGCCGCAGAACTTCGACGGCACCTATCCCGGCACATGTTCTGACCGGCCGGGTCCGCAGCACCCCGAGCGCTACCTTGACCTGACGCCGGATCTTTCCCTGATCAAACATGAATGGGCAAAGCACGGCACCTGCACCACACTGTCGCCGGATGCCTTCTTTTCAACCGCGCGGCAGGCCTACACCGCCGTCACGGTGCCAGATACGTTCAAGCACGTGGACGCGCAGATCATGCTCAAGCCCGACGACATTCTGGCGATGTTCTACCAGGCAAATCCATCGTTCCCGCAGGGCAGCTTCGCACTTTCATGCGGACGCAATACGCTCACCGCGATCGAGGCCTGTTTCAGCCGCGACCTGAAGCCGATCGCTTGCCAGAACATACGCACCTGCCGGGCAAATGTCGTGAAGGTGCAGCCGGAAACGTCTGCCGATATCGTGCCGTAAACATGCTAAGCATCGCGTGAATGCACGAAGGTAAACCGGTTCTTCAGCCGTAGGAACGGCGACTCCAGAAAGCGGTAGGAGAGCGCCGCCAGCCCGACCGTCAACAGCAGCGAACAGGCAAGTTGCACGAGCGCCTTCGGTGTGCCGGCAAGATGGCTGCGCCGCAGCATGGCCTCGCACGCCTGCAGCGAGAACAGGTGAAAGACGTACAGCCCGTAGGAAATGCGGCCCAGGTACACCAGGCCAGCGCTGCCGGGTGACAGCTTCAGGCCGTAGAAGCCAAGGAACAGACACACACCGGCAACACCTAGCAGTCCGAAGGCGGCGAACAAGCCGGGTGTCTGGATGATGTGGTCGGGTGCAGCCACCGGAAAGCGATAGACCAGCAGCAGAAATGCCGTTACGAATCCACTCAACAACAGGAGGCGACCTGCAGGCGACGGGCAGAAGTCACGCCGGTGCAGCACAACGGCCAGCAGCGCGCCGATCGCAAAGTACTGAAACTCGATCAGGCTGTTGGTCCAGTATTTGTTCACACCCAGCGCATGGTGCCCCGCGTACCAGATGGCAAGCGCTGACACCGCGCACACGATCGGGATGATCGCTCGCAGGGCACGTTCGCCGCCGTAGCGCACTAGGAACGGCCACAGCAGGTAGAACTGTTCTTCGACTGAAATGCTCCAAAGAATGCCGACGGCAAAGGCCAGAAATCCATAGGCATATACGTACCAGTTGCCCGCCAGCGCAACGAACGCCAGCAGCGCGCCGGTCGGAAAGTACCCATGGCCAAAACGTCCCGCGACATACACCGCACCAATAAAGAAGAAGTACAGCGGCCAGATGCGCAGCACGCGCCGCACAAAGAACGACCGAACGTGGATAGTCCCGGTCTTCTCCCGTTCGCGCAGCAACAGTTCCGAGATCAGGTACGAGCTCAGGATGAAGAAGAGCTGCAGGCCGCACCGCGATGCCTCGCCGAACTTCGCTACCAAGGCCGAATGGAAGGAACCGCTGCCGTGATCGAAGAAAACCAGCAGAAATGCCACAAACCGCAGCACGTCGAGTTCGGGCCGGTAGAACTTTTTCTTGGCTTCCATGAGGGCTTCCGTCCATAGTAACCGCCGACACGGCTCCCGACCCGCCGGATAGAATGGGGAAGGAGTAGCCCCACCGTGTCACGCCTGCTAGACAACATGAATCCGCAACAGCAGGAAGGTGTGCTGTCCGTCGATGGCCCCGTTCTGCTGCTGGCTGGCGCCGGATCTGGCAAGACCCGCGTCATCACCCACCGCATTGCCTACCTGATTGAAGAACGTGGTATCGCTCCCGACGCCATCCTCGCCGTCACCTTCACGAACAAGGCAGCGAAAGAGATGGGCGAGCGTGTCGACAAACTCATCGGCCACAGCTCACTGGCCCGGCCCGCCATCAGTACCTTTCACTCGCTGTGTGTGCGCATTCTGCGTCGCGATATTGAGGCGCTCAAGGTCGACGGCAAGGGCCTTTCTCGCTCGTTCGCCATCTACGACGACAGCGACCAGCAGGCTATCGTAAAGACCGCCCTGAAGCGGCTCGGTTTCGATGACAAGCAGTTGAAGCCCCGCGTCGCGCTGGGCCGCATTTCGTGGGCGAAGAACCACATGATCGATCCGCAGGAATACTTCCTGGCGTCGACTAATCCGCTGGAAGAGCGCATTGCGCACATCTTTAAGATCTACCGCGACGAACTGGCAAAGAACAACGCAATGGACTTCGACGACCTGCTGCTGGAAACCGTTCGCCTGCTGAAGACCAGCGCCGAAACGCGCGACAAGTACCAGCGCCGCTACCGCTACCTGCTGATCGACGAGTACCAGGACACCAACCGCCCGCAGTACGAAATGATGCGCCTGCTGAGCGGTGCGCACGGCAACGTGTGCGTGGTGGGTGATGAGGACCAGTCGATTTACAGCTGGCGCGGCGCGGACATCAAAAACATTCTCGACTTCGAGAAGGACTTTACCGACACCAAGGTGATCCGTCTCGAGCAGAATTACCGGTCCACGCAGACCATCCTCGAAGGCGCGGGTGCCGTGGTTCGCAACAACACGCAGCGCAAGGGTAAAGAACTGTTCACGACGCGCGAAGGCGGGTCGCTGATCGGCTACTACGAAGCGCCCGACGGCGAGAATGAAGCGCTGTTCGTCGGCGACCGCATCCAGGCTTACCTGCGCGAGGCCGGACAAAACGGCGACACGCCGAAGTGCGCTGTGCTATACCGCACCAACTCGCAGTCACGGCTGGTGGAAGAGGCGCTGCGTCGCTACAACATCCAGTACCACATGGTCGGCGGCTTCAGCTTCTACGAGCGCGCCGAGGTGAAGGACCTGCTGTCGTACCTCAAGCTGGTGCAGAATCCGCATGACTCCATTGCATTGAATCGCGTGGTCAACTCGCCCCCGCGCGGCATTGGCAAGACGACCATGGAGGTGCTGGAACGTATCGCGCTGACCACCGGTCTGAGCACGTGGGATGCGATCGTTCGCGCAGTTGAAGAGCAGTTGCTGCCTGCCCGTGCGCTCACCGCGCTCACCGGATTTCGCCGGCTGATTCTGGATGCCCGCGCCATGCTTGGCCCCGGCTTCGGTGATGTGCTCGCCGCAGATGCCGGTCTGCAACCTGCCGCCGCGAACATGAATGACTTTGTCGGGGCAGAGGAGAACGCCTCGACCTCTGACGCGAACGAAGATACCAGCTTCGATACCAGCTTCAACTTTGGGTTCGACTTCGGCCCCAGTGAAGAGCGCAGCACGCTGGCACCGGAGAACGCGCACATCGGGACGGCTGACGACACCAGCTTCAACTTTGGCGACGCAGAAAGCAACACCGAAGGCGAAGGTGACGAGCAAGGCGGTACAGGCTTCGACTTCAGTTTCAACGACCAGCCGCTCTCGCTGACCGCAGGCGCCGAGGTCATTCCCTTCCCCGCGCCGGACAACAACACGGGTGCCCCACAGATCGCTTCTGATACGTGGGACCAGAAGCAGCAGCAATCGGCATCCTTCAACCCGTTTGCAGCGAGCCAGAACAAAATCACAAAGAAGAGTGCCGTCAGCGACCGTTTCGCACGGCTGCGCGCGGAGGCAGCACCTCTGCTTGAATCCGGCATTCCAGCCTCGGAGATGCCGGCACGCAACAGAGACAAGGCACCCGAGACAAGCACCCGTATCGACGGCTTTCGCGCGCCGGGCGACCCGGCCACGCTGCCCGAACTGATTAAGTTCCTGAACGACCGCAGCGGCTACCTCAAGATTCTCGAAGCCGAAGGCACGCCCGAAGCCTTCAGCCGCATTGAGAATCTGAAGGAACTCGCCAATGCCTCGCAGGACGCGCAGGAACGCGGCGAGACGCTTGCCGACTTTCTTGACCATGCGGCGCTGGTCTCGGACGCAGACGGCATCAACATGGACGCGCGTGTGACCCTGATGACGCTGCACGCAGCCAAAGGCCTGGAGTTTCCGCTGGTCTTCCTCTGCGGCATGGAGGAGGGGCTGTTCCCGCACTCGCGCGTGCTGCAGGACCCTACCGGCCTCGAAGAGGAGCGCCGCCTTTGCTATGTGGGCATGACGCGCGCCATGGACACCCTGGTGATGACGCGCGCGCGCTACCGCCGCCGCTACGGTTCGGACATGCCAGAGGCCAGCGTCGCCTCACGCTTCCTGGAAGAGGTGCCGTCGCGGTTGGTGGAAGACCTGGGATCGCCCGCGGATCGACCCGCGTTTCGCGGTGCCTACGGCGGCAATCGCTGGGGCAAGCGGGGCGACGAGCACGAAGGCGAGCGTCATTACAACTACGAGGATGAGGATCAAAGTGCCACCGGCCCTGCCGTCGCGGCTGCGAAACCGCGCAACAACTTCGGTCTGCAGTTTGGCGCATCCAAAGCTGTTGTGAGCACAGGCACGAAGAAACCGGACAGCATTGACAACATCGCCAGCTTCTTTGGCGGGGGCGGGGGGAAGTTCTCCCGACCGAAGATGGACATCCCGGAAAGCTCTGGAGCGACCGAGTTGAAGCGCGGTAGCCGGGTTCGACACCCGAAATACGGCGATGGCAGCATCGTTTCCCGCGAAGGCGACGGCCCGGACGCCAAGCTTACAGTACAATTTACCAAGCACGGCGTGAAGAAGCTGGTGGAGAAGTTTGCCCAGCTGGAACGGCTGTAGCGCCCCCGCGCAGCCCGCCTGCACGAGATCAGACTAAGAGAAGAGCTCAGGACCATGGCAAATACCAAGACACTTACCCACGACGAGCGCAAGGTAGCAAAGCGCACCGCACGCAAGAACGCAGCACCCAAGGCAGCCCGCACCACACCACGCGGCAGCAACAAGCAGAAGATGAAGACCGCCGCCAAGGGCACCAGCAAGCGCTAAACGCCTGCGAAGAGGATTGAGCAGCCCGCATCTCAGATGCGGGCTGCTTTGTGTTTCTACTGCTCCGGCGCCGTCGCAACACCTACAAACGAGTCTGCGCAGCCGTAATACATCCACCACCTGCCCTTGAAGAGCACCAGGCCTTCGGAAAAGGTGGTTCTAGCGGCGTACTGTCCGGTCTGCTCGAAGGGCAGCTCCGGCTTGAAGACGGGCGCAACGGTGCGGCTGACCAGCTTGCCCGGATCTTCGGCAGCGAACGTCGCCACTTCGACCGAGTACGTACCCGGCTTCAGCTGCGGATCGCTCCCCTCGCCATTCTTGTTCTTGGCGTTGTAGAGCATCACGATGCCGCTACGGGTCAGCACGGGCGGCGGTCCGGCCTCGGGAAAGTCACTGTCCGGCATGCCGGGGCGAGGCGCAAGGATGATGCGAGGCTTGCCGGACGAGTCCTCCAGCGGAGTCCAGTGGACCAGGTCCGGCGAAGACGCCAGCCGGATACCGAGATCGCCCCAGTACATCCAAAACTTGCCATTGATCTTCGCCGCGACCAGCCTGCCCTGCCGAAGCTCCGTGACGATTGCCGCGGACTTGTACTTGTATTCGTCATACCGACCATCCAGCGATCCACGAAAGGCTGGCCCCTGCTTCGTCCAGTGCCGCAGATCGGGTGAGGTCGCGATTCCGACGGAGTACACCTTGCGTGCGCGCGACCACTGCGTGTAGGTCAGCACGTAGGTGCCATCCGGCGCTTCGACGATCCGCGGGTCTTCCACGCCGCCGGGGCTTTCGCGGTCGAGCTGGCCGTCCTTCGTAGGGAACAGTACAGGCTCCGGCTCCCGCGTGAAGTGCAGGCCGTCCGTGCTCGATGCCAGCCCCAGTCGCGACGTGTGGCCGCCAATGATCGCAGACCCCGAATCATCCTCTGCACGGTACAGGACGTACACCTTGCCACCGCGTACGACAGCTGCGGGATTGAAGGTGTGCAGCGCTTCCCAGTGCACGTCCGCGTTGCTGACGGGGTCGTGGAAGGTAGACTCCGTTTTCGGCGCAATGACGGGCGCGGTGACCGGACGGGTCCATGCGCCGAACGGCGTAGCTGTAGGTTGCTGCGCCTGCACCGGAAGAGCGACAGCAAACAAGACCCCTCCCAGAATTGCCGTCGACTTCAAGACTTTATTCAACATCTACAAACCTTTCCGCACGGAAGTGTTTCGGAGGGGGCAGGGCTTCAGCCCTGCCATTTAGTTTTGTCCAGGTACGGGCCTTTAGCCCCTGAGGTCTTGTGTTCGTCATAAGCATCCCCTCAGTGGCTGAAACCACGATCCTCATAGTCCGCCTGACAGCAGGGCTGAAGCCCTGCTTTTCCGAAAGCTCTCATTTGAAAGACAAGGTAGACCCTTTGCACGGTCTTTGCTCCGCGCGGGTGACGCTACTTAGCAAACGCTCGCGTCCGCAGACATCCACGCTAAACTACAAGCGACCCGATCATCCAGAAGCACCCAGCCGAGGACACTGCACTGCCCCGACAGATTTTTGCAACCAAGTCCATCGACAAGCTCATCCGCGACTCTGAGGCTCCTGAACACGCCCTGAAAAAGACGCTGGGGCCGGTCTCGCTTACGGCACTGGGCATTGGCGCAGTCATCGGCAGCGGCATCTTCACCGTTATCGGCACGGCCATTGGCGGCAACCCGGAGAAACTGGCGGACTGGAAGGGTTCGCCCATCATTGACCTGATCCTGCACCACGGCGCGGTAGCCGGGCGGCCAGGGGCGGGGCCGGCGCTTGTGATCTCGCTGGTTCTGGTGGCTATTGTCTGCGCGCTTACGGGGCTTTGTTACGCCGAACTGGCCAGCATGATCCCGATTGCGGGTTCGGCCTACACCTATACCTACGCGACATTGGGCGAACTGGTGGCGTGGATTATCGGCTGGGACCTGATCCTGGAATACGCCTTCAGCAACATGAGCGTGTCGGTCGGCTTTGCCGCGCACGTGGTCGATCTGCTGGACTGGCTGGGCATTCGCATGGATCCGAAATGGCTGTCGCCCGCCTACCTGCCGCTGGGACTGCAGGACCTGGCTGGTGCCGATATCTTCCACGCCGGGTGGCACTTCGGCTTCGACTTTCCGGCCTTTGTGATCGTGCTTCTGCTAACTGTGGTGCTGGTGCGCGGCATCCAGGAATCGGCCCGTACCAACAACATCATGGTGCTGGTGAAGATCGCCGCCATCCTGCTGTTCATCGGCTTCGGTGCCAGCTTCATCCATTCCTCGAACTACCACCCGTTCTCGCCGAATGGCTTCCCCGGCGTGCTGGCGGGCGGGTCGATCATCTTCTTCACCTACATCGGCTTCGACTCCGTCTCAACCGCCAGTGAAGAGTGCAAAAATCCTCGTCGCGACGTGCCCATCGGCATCATTGCAACGCTGATTGCCTGCACGATTCTTTACATCGGTGTCGCCGCTACACTGACCGGCATGGTGCCGTGGCAGAGCGTCGCGGGTGACGGTGCACCGGTGGTCAACGCGCTGAAGCGGGTCAGCCTGCTGCCAGGCGGGCAACGCCTGCACCTGGTGCGGCTGTTCGTTCTGCTGGGTGCGCTGGTCGGCATGGTGTCGTCGATCCTGGTCTTCCAACTGGGCCAGGCGCGTGTGTGGTTCGCCATGTCGCGTGACGGTCTGCTGCCCAAGGTATTTTCGTCCGTGCATCCGAAGTTCCGCACGCCCGCGTTTGCCACGTGGGTCGCGGGCATCCTGGTCGCCATACCCGCAGGACTTTTCGACGTGGGCACCTTTGCAGAAATGTCGAACATCGGCACGTTGTTCGCCTTTGTTCTGGTCTCGATCGGCGTGCTGGTATTGCGCAAAAAACAGCCGGAACGCCACCGCGGATTCCGTGTGCCGCTGGGCCCGGTCATTCCGGTGCTGTCCGTCATCTTCTGCGTGCTGCTCATGGCCGGCCTGCCCGCCATCACGTGGCTCCGCTTCTTCATCTGGCTGGTTATTGGCCTGTTCGTGTATTTCTTCTACAGCCGCAAACGCAGTGAGTTTGCGGGGTGACCTCGGCTGCCGCACTGCCGGGCCCGAAGCCGGTGCTCAAACGCGAGATCGAACTCGATTTCATCCGTGGCATCGCCATCCTTATGGTGATCGACTTCCACTCACCAAAGCCGCTGCTGTTCTGGCCCATGCTGAAGATGGGCTGGCGTCACTTTGGCTGGGCCGGCGTCGACATCTTCTTCGTACTCAGCGGCTTTCTGGTGGGGGGCCTGCTGGTGAAGGAGTGGAAGATGCGCGGCTCCATTCAGCGCAAACGCTTCCTTGTGCGCCGCGGCTTCAAGATCTGGCCGCAGTACTACGCCTTTCTGCTGATTTCTCTGCTGACAGGGCACCGCTCCCTGCATGAACTTTGGGGCAACCTGCTCAACATTCAGAACTATGTCGGCGGCATCGCGCATACCTGGACGCTTGCGCTGGAGGAGCATGCCTACCTTCTGCTCGTCTTTCTGCTGGCCGCGCTGGCCAGCACAAAGACGGGCATACGCGCCGCCTTTGGGTGCATTGCCACACTGGCAGCGACCGTCGTAGTGTGGCGATTTACGCTGGCCGCGCACGGCGTAAATACCGCCGAACGCACCGACACACGCATAGACGGCATCCTGTACGGCGTTCTGCTGGCCATGGTGTACCACTACTTCCCCGAGCGTTTTCGGCGCCTGCAACGTCTTTGGCCGCTCTGCCTGGCAGTCATCGTGGCTTCGCTGTTGTACCTGCGTTTTCAAGCGGCTGCCTGGTGGGACCCACCCCTGCAATTTCTACTGATGGACGGCTGCGGCGCGGCCACACTGCTGCTGCTATACCGGCACCATCCTGGCAACCGCGGCCACGGCATGCTGTACCGCGCCGTCGCATGGATAGGCCTTTACTCCTACGGCATTTATCTGTGGCACGTGGCCCCCATGGCAGGGATTCTTGCCATCGCACGCCACCTTCATGGTCCCCTGGCGACAGCCGTGGTCATGGTCCTTCCAATCATTGCTGCCATCGTGATCGGCGTTGCCACGACCAAAGCCGTTGAGCTGCCTGCGCTGGCTCTGCGCGACCGCTGGTTCCCCAAGCCGGTTGACTCCGCCGTCGGACCGCCGGCCATCACCGAAGCCCGGCGGCCATAAGCGACCCGTATCCGGCTGCTACCCTGAAAACGAGGGACGATGCCGAAACCGATCCACGAAGTACCCGACCGCGAATGGCTGCGCGGCCTGCCCAAATGTGAGCTGCACCTGCACCTGGAAGGCACGGTCATTCCAGAAACGCTGGTTGTGCTGTCGAAACGCCACGACGCTGAACCCCTGACCCTTGAGGGCGCGCGCAACGTCTACGTGTACGAAAACTTCCTCGGCTTCCTGATGGCGTTCAAACAGGTCAGCGAGCGCCTGCTGACGCCCGACGACTACGAACTGATCACCTATGAAATGATCCACCGACTTAGCTTGCAGGGCGTGCGCCATGCCGAGGTGTACATCTCCTTTGGCATCATCCTGCGCTTTCGTCCGCACATGACTGTGGAAGCGGTCACCGCGGCGATTGAACGCGGACGCGAACTTGGCGAGCGCGACTTCGGCACCACCATTCTCTGGATCATCGACGCGGTACGGCACTTCGGCGTGGAAGAGGCTGCGGTTGTCTTCCGCAAGGCGGCCGATCTGAAAGAGATCTACCCCAGCATCATCGGGATCGGCATTGGCGGCGATGAAGCTCGCGGCCCCGCCGCCGACTTCAAAGACCTGTACACCGAAGCCGCCGCAAACGGCCTGCGCCTGACCGCGCACGCCGGGGAAAGTGTACCCGCAGACAGCATCTGGAGCGCTATCAATATCGGCGCGGAACGCATCGGCCACGCACTCTCTGCAGTGAACGACCCGGAATTGCTCGACATCCTCGTCGAGCGGCAGATCCCGCTGGAGCTGAATGTCACCAGTAACCTGCGGACGGGCTGCTGCCGTTCGCTGGCCACCCATCCGGTGCGGCACTACTTTGAGCGCGGCCTGATGATCACGCTCAACTCCGATGACCCGCCCATGTTTGGCGCAGACCTGCTGGACGAATACGAAACCGTGCAGCGTGAGTTCGAGTTCACGGACGAGCAGATGCGCGAAATTGCTGCCAACTCCGTCGAAGCCAGCTTTCTGCCGCCGGAGCGGAAGATCGCGCTGCTACAGCAGGTGGAGCGGTACCGCTAGCATCCTGTCGGGAATGCCTGCCTGCAGCAGGCGAACTCACATCACGCGCGCCGAGTTCCTAGTCACATAGCGCCATCTTGGTGGGGTGAAGACAACTGCCTGGTTGTCACAAGTGCCCTTGCTTCAAATCCAAAGCAGTCTGTTCCGCGGGATGAAACTGGCA
The DNA here is from genome assembly GCA_050954745.1 of Janthinobacterium lividum. Taxonomy (GTDB): domain Bacteria; phylum Acidobacteriota; class Terriglobia; order Terriglobales; family Acidobacteriaceae; genus Terriglobus. The sequence continues at coordinate 32,149 of JBPBQP010000001.1, forward strand.
GGGATGGCAGAACAAACCCTCGGAAGTTCTCGCATCCTTCTAGGGGACGGCACCGATACCGGTGCCTGCACCAATTCATTTAAAGGGAAAACAATGCCAACGACCCGCCTGAAGAGCACCCTGGAAGCCGTCCAGGGTGGTGTTAAGAATCTGCCCGTTGAGAAGGCCATCACCAACATCGAAGGCTGGGAAAGCTACCTTGAAAAGCATGATGAAGAGGGTGTCAAGAAGGTTTTGACCCACCTGTCGAAGCTGAAGAAGCTGCTGCAGGCAAAGGAGATCGACAGCGAGGCCATCGGCAAGCTGGTTGCGACCCTGGGCAAGGACACGGTTGCCGTAGCCGGCAAGGATGAGAATGCGAACGCAAAGCACATTCGCGAACTGGGCGAAGCGCTCTCGGGCAAGTAATCTGCTCTACAAGTAAAGAGGCCTGCTCCAGTTGGAGCAGGCCTCTTTTCACATCGCGGTGCTTTTCTAGTCGCGGGTAGCCGGCTTCGGCCGGGTGCGGATTCTCGGTCGCGGCTGCTCGGGCGCGCTCTGCGGCTCCAGCTCTTGGTCACGCACAATGAACCGCCGGTACCGTTGCAGCAGCGAGGTGGGGCCGTGCGCCGTGAATAGGGTCAGGTTGCCCTCGAAGCGTTTGTTCTCCAGGAAGGAACCGCCTTCCAGCGCGGCCAGCGTGCGGCCTTCGCGCTGCGGGATACGGAAGTTTGCGGTAGCCGTTGGATCCGGTGCTTCCGCTCCACCGATGCGTTCTTCAATGGCTGCAATTAACTGCTCCAGCCCCAGGTTTGCCTTGGCTGAAACGGGGATCGTATCGGCAGCATGAAACGCGAGCAGTTCGGTGCGTTCACCCTCTGGCAGCAGGTCGATCTTGTTCAGCACCTGCAGCGTCGGTGTGCGACTAACATCCAGCTCTGCCAGCACCTTTTCTACCTGCGACTTCTGTTCGTCCAGCATGGGCGATGATGCATCCCGCACGTGCAGCAGCAGTTCTGCGCGCTCCACCTCTTCCAGTGTTGCGCGAAAGCTGGTCACAAGAGTATGCGGCAGGTTGCGAATAAAGCCTACCGTGTCGCTCAGCAGCACCTTGCGCCGCGATGGCAGCGTCAACTGGCGCAGCTTCGGGTCCAGCGTGGCAAACATGCGGGACGACTCCAGCACGCCCGCTTCCGTCAACGCATTGAACAGCGTGCTTTTCCCCGCGTTGGTATAGCCCACCAGCGCCACGGTCGGGACCGGCACAGCCTCCCTGCGCTGGCGCTGCTGCCGCCGGTTGCTGCGCACGGCTTCAAGCTGCGCTTTCAAACGGTCGACCCGCGCGCGGATACGGCGGCGATCCGTCTCCAGCTTGGTTTCGCCCGGTCCCCGGGTACCAATACCGCCGCCCAGCTGCGACATGGCCTTGCCGCGCCCGGCCAGCCGGGGCAGCTGGTACTCCAATTGTGCCAACTCAACCTGCAAATGGCCTTCGCGGGTGCGCGCGTGGCGGGCAAAAATGTCGAGGATCAACTGGGTGCGGTCAATGACCCGGCAGGGCAGTTCATCGTCCAGATTGCGCAGTTGGGACGGGGAAAGGTCATGGTCGAACAGCACCAGATTCGCGCCGCTGCTCGCCACTACCGCGACCAACTCTTCCACCTTGCCGGGGCCGATCAGCGTTGCCGCGTCCGGCTTGCCACGACGCTGCACGATGGTCGCAACCACCTGCGCACCGGCGGATTCAGCCAACTCGTGAAACTCTGCGAGCGCCGCTTCGAAATCGACATCGGCAGACGGGATTTCCGCTGCATCAGCCTCTTCGCCCAGGTGAAGGCTGGCCGCTGTACGTGCCTGGCGGGCTACGTTTGAAAGGCGTCGCCGCTCACCAGTAATTTCTACCGAGACCAGAACGGCGCGCTCTGCCGTGCCCTCCGTCAGATAACCGCTCTGGGGCGTTTCCGACAGCTTCTCGGCCAGCCCTGCAGGGGGCAGCACCGGGCTTGCGATGGGCGAGCCCGCCGAACTGCTGCTTGTGCTGCGTTTCGATGGCAAAGCGCTCAGGAGCCCGTGGTAGTGCCCTGGGGTGCTGCAGCGTCAGTCGCACCCTCTCCACGGCTGGGCACATGCGACGCATGGGGCCGGTCCATCTGCGTCATGCCGCCGCGGGCAGACACAACGGTGGAGATGGCGTGCTTGAAAATCAACTGTTCCTGCGCATTGTTCTCCAGCAGGACAGAATACTTGTCGAACGAGCGGATCTTGCCCGTTAGCTTGACGCCGCTCACAAGGTAGATCGTGACCGCACTCTTGTCTTTACGAACCGTGTTCAGGAAGGTGTCCTGAATGTTTTGTGCCGGCTTGGAATCCATATTGCCGATCTCCTTCTTCCACCTTAAGGGCGGTGGTTAACTTCTATTTGCATCAAGAACACCGCTGGGCGGCGTCAACAACGGGTGCGCAACTTCCTAAAACGAGCTAAAGCGCTTTTGCGACATCACGGCTTGGGCAGAGGTTGCCAGCGGAATGCTACGCGTGCTGTTTGTTAGACGCAATGGTTTTCCCAGAGACGCACCAAGTCGAGGCGAACCCGCAGAAAGTGCGGAACGAACATCGACACAACAGCCCGGTACCGTGCCCTAAACTGTGAAGGATGCCCATACGTCCCAATCCGCCCATACCCATGCTCGATCTCAGCAGGCAGTATGCCGCAGTCGGCGAGGAAATCGGGCGCGCCATTTCGGACGTGTGCGCGGGTGGCCGGTTTATCCTGGGCCGCGAAGTGACCGAGTTTGAGGCAGCCGTCCAGCAGGCCACGCAGGCCACGGCTGCTGTCGGTTGCGCCAGCGGCACCGATGCCCTGTGGCTCGCCATGGCTGCCATCGGCATTGGCCCGGGCGACGCCGTGGTCACCACGCCCTTCTCGTTTTTCGCCACGGTAAGCAGCATCCTGCGAGCGGGTGCACGCCCCGTATTAGCCGACATTGACGCAGACAGCTTCAACCTGTCTGCGACCGCAACCGCGGCGGCAGTTGCTGATAACCCGGACGTGCGCGCCGTAATGCCCGTGCACCTCTACGGCCAGTGCGCCGACTGGAACGCCTTCGTCCCACTGGCCGAAGCCAACAACCTGCTGCTGATCGAAGATGCAGCCCAGGCATTTGGTGCGGCATGGCAAGATACGGCAGCCGGAGCGCTGGGGCACGCCGCGGCTTTCTCCTTCTATCCCACAAAAAATCTGAGCGCCTGGGGCGACGCGGGGCTCTCCACCTTTCGCGACGCTGCAGCAGGTGAGCATGCGCGCTCGCTACGCGCGCACGGCATGCGCCGCCGCTACTACCACGATGAGGTGGGCTGGAATTCGCGGCTTGACACCGTGCAGGCCGCCGTTCTGCTCATCAAGATGAAGCACATTGCGCAGTGGAACGAGGACCGCGCCCGCGTAGCCGCGCGCTACACCGCGCTGTTTGCGGAGAGCGGCCTGATTGGCGACGTGGACGAAGGCGGCATTGTGCTGCCCACCGCCGACCCTCGCGGCAAGCATGTCTGGCACCAGTACGTTATCCGAACGCCGCAGCGCGACGATCTACGGGCGCACCTGGCCGCGCAAAACATCGGGTCAGAAATCTACTACCCCGTGCCGCTGCACCTGCAGGACGCGCTGCGCGACCTCGGCTATGGCCAAGGGCAGTTCCCAGAGAGCGAGCGTGCCGCGCGTGAAGTGCTGGCGCTGCCCATCTACCCGGAATTGCGACACGACGAGCAGGTTCTTGTCGTAGAGGCCATCAGCGAATTTCTGCAACCCGCGCATCGCACTCTGGCCTCTGCCGGACGGGGGGCCTGATGCCGACCAGCAAAGTCGTCACCGTAGGCCAGGTTCGCTTCAGCAACAGCAGTCCGCTCACCCTCATTGCCGGCCCATGCCAGATGGAGAGCCGGGGCCACGCCCTGGAGACGGCAATCGCGCTGAAGGAAATCACCGCCCGCGTCGGCATCGGCCTGGTTTACAAGAGCAGCTTTGACAAGGCCAACCGCACCAGCCTGCACGCGGAACGCGGCATCGGCCTCGACGCCTCACTGCCGATCTTTGCCGAGATTCGCGAGACCCTCGGCCTGCCCGTGCTGACCGACGTGCACGAAAGCTGGCAGTGCGCACCCGTGGCAGAGGCCGTCGACATTCTGCAGATTCCGGCGTTTCTCTGCCGCCAGACTGACCTGCTGCTGGCCGCGGCGAACACAGGCCGTACGGTGAACGTGAAGAAGGGCCAGTTCCTGTCACCGCCAGAGATGGGTAACGTCGTGAACAAACTCGCAGAAGCCGCGGGCGGCGTTTTGGTCACCGAGCGCGGCACCACCTTCGGCTACAACACGCTGGTGACGGACATGCGCGCGCTGCCCATCCTGGCGCAGACCGGCGCTCCCGTCATCTTCGACGCGACCCACTCCGTCCAGCAGCCGGGCGGCCTGGGCGGCAGCAGCGGCGGTCAACGTGAGTTTGTGCCTGTGCTGGCGCGCGCCGCAGTCGCAGTCGGGGTCGCCGGTGTCTTTATCGAAACCCATCCTGACCCGGATCATGCCCCCAGCGACGGCCCCAACATGCTGCCACTGCGCAGCATGGAAGCGCTGCTGCGCGAACTGATGGACTTTGACCGGCTGGCAAAGCGCATCACGGGTTCGCAACCGGCCGTATGAACCAGGACATCACCTCCGCGATCGACACCGTAACCTGCGAACTGCAGGGGCTTGAGCGGCTGCGCACCGCCCTGGCAGGCCCGCTCGGCGCGGCCTTTTCGCAGTCCGTCGAGGCCATCCAGAACGCCAGCGGACGCGTCATCCTTACCGGCGTCGGCAAGAGTGGCCACGTGGCGCGCAAGATCGCCGGGACGTTCGCCTCCATCGGCAAACCGGCGCACTTCATCCATCCTTCTGACGCCAGCCACGGCGACCTTGGCATGATTCAGCCGGGCGACGTGGTGCTGGCGCTGTCGTGGTCGGGTGAGTCTGCGGAACTGGCCGACCTGATCGCTTACACACGCCGTTTCGACATACCGCTGATCGCCAGCACCGGCCACGCCGACAGCGCACTGGCACGGGCCGCGGACATCGTCCTTCTGCTGCCTGCCTGCGACGAGGCCTGCACGGCCCTGCTGGCGCCCACCACCACCACCACCGTCCAACTGGCCCTGGGCGATGCACTTGCCATTGCAGTCTTAGAGCGCGGCAGCTTCAACCATGATGATTTCCGCCACCTGCACCCGGGCGGCAGGCTGGGCGCGCGACTGCTGCGCGTCCGCACGCTCATGCACACGGGCGACGAGGTTCCCCTGATCGCAGCAGACAGCACCATGGCCGATGCCATTATGCGGATGACCAGCGGCCGCTTCGGCATTACCGGCGTTCTGGACGCGGACGGCCACCTGGCCGGGGCCGTCACCGACGGCGACCTGCGCAGGGCTTTTCAAAGCGGTTTTCAGGACCGGCCTGTCGCACAGGTGATGGGGCACCATCCCCGCACCATCGCCGCCGACCAGCTTGCCACCGCAGCCCTTGCGCGCATGAACGCCGAAGGCATCACCAGCCTGTTTGTCATGGATGGAACGGCGATTGCAGGCATCCTGCATATTCACGACCTGCTGCGTGCCGGGCTGGTCTAGCGCCCGGCGCAGCCCACGTCCTTGCTGTCGCGTCAGCACACCAGTTGCCTTTTCTCCAACCCTTCTCCGTTCGTCATCCCGTTGCGGAGCGGAGGGATGACAAGCGGTGAAAGAGAAGGGTGAGGCCGAAGCCTACTTACCCGAGGGAACCCGCTTCGGCAGGTGCGGCGTGAGCTTCGGCACCACAAACTCCTGCATCAGCGCGCCGAACATACCGAAGGCCGTTCCGATGGCCGCGTTCCGCATCGTCAGGCCCGCACCGTTGCGGTCGCTGGCCGGGTAGTACAGGTTGGAAAGCCCGGCAGAAGCGAAGTTGCCTAGGATGTTGCTGTAATTGAACTGCCTGCGGCCGTTATCGCCATGCGTCACAAACACGCTGGCCACCGCATGCTGGGCGCGAGAGCGGGTCGATCCAGTGCCCTGGTAGTAGTAGCGCGGATCCTGATGAAACAGCGTTGGCAGAATGGCCCCACCGAGAAACGTGCTGATCGCACCGTCGGCAAAGCCGGCACCGTAGCGCTTGGCATACCCCATGCCGCCCTGCCCGTAGCCGGAAAAGGAGTTGGTCGCCTGCTCAATCCCGGCGCCGATCCCGGTCCCCACAAAGGAAAAAGGATCGATGGTCGAGCGCCATGCAAGGTGAAACTTCTGGGCCGCTGCCAGCGGCGTGGGGTGCGGGGAGTACACCACAAAGAAGTTGGGAACTACCCCCAGAACGCGCTGCTTCTCTTCCCCCGCCACTTCGGCCGCGGCTACCTCATGCTGCGTCGCAAATACTGTGACCGATGCCGCATCCGCAGGACGAGCCTGTGGCACCGGCGCATCCGGCACACCAACCTCCTGCGCCCGGCATGGGTAGGCGAAGCAGGCACCCACGGCGAGAAGAGCGACGAGCCTTGCCTGCATAGGGGTGTAGACGGGCGGGCTGCGACATAGTTCCGCGTCATCGTAAATCTTTATCGGCAAATCAATCGAACCGGGACTCGAACTGGACTGGCCAAGGGGTGCGGTTACCGACGCCGCTTGGACTTCTTCTCTTCCACGGGCTCCAGGCGTGCCTCAACTGGAGCGGCGGTACCGGACGGTAGTACGCGCCGTGTGACATTGCCTTCGAGCCGGTAGGTCTTGGTGACCAACTGCTTGCCGGTTGGATGAAACTGGCCGCTGCTACCCGGTGGCGGCACGGAGACACCATCGGCAAGCACGGTATAGCTGTAGGACGGCGCGGGGCCGGTCGCCGGAATACCGCGGCCTGGCGACGCATTGCCCGGGTCGACGCCGATCTTTACCGGCAGGTAACCCAGAATGTTTTTATCGCGGTTCGCGCCCTCATACCTGTGCTTCTTCAGGTTCCAGTAGAAGACGCGCAGCTGGTTGAAGTCGTATGGCAGGCCGGCCTGGTAGGGGCTCAGGACGACCACGTAGTTCGGCACTTCCTGGCTGGCCCCCTGCAGATCCGGATCGACCACCTTGTTCAACACGTAGGCACCCACAATGCGTTGCCCCTCGGAGTACCGGGTCACGGCGTCTGGCGCGTCGGTATCGAGCATACGGCTCAGCATCCAGCCGGTGCGGCCCTTGCTGTCGTTCACCAGCCACCAGTCTTCCATGGCAGGCGGCAGCGGCACGGCGGCAGCGTTCGGATCGGGCTTGCCGTCCTTGCCCTTGGCTGCAGCAGTAGGCGTGGGCGTACCCGGCGGCAACGGCTTCAGCGTGCTGCTGCGCTGCAGCAGCTTCAGCTTGTCGCCTTCGTCCAGGCGGAAGAGCTTGTCGGTGTCGCGGCCCGGTGCGGTATGCAGATAGACATCGTCGCGGACGGTGCCCGTAGCTACCGGCTTGTCGTCTGCGTGCTGCTTGTGCAGGTCGTCGAACTGGTCGGAGACTTTTTCGGTTGCAACGGCACGCTCGTCGATCCAGCCAACTTCGCCCTTGTCGGTGCGCACACGGTAGAAGCGGCGGTTCTGCTCAAGGATTTCAAGTCGTTGGCCGTTGCTTACATTGCCGGTGCGGTTCGATACGGCGGCAATGCGATCGCGCAGAAATGTCGTCTTCGTCGTGACGTACACGTAGTGCGTCAGGATCTTTGGCTTAAACCGATTGCAACCCGTAAACAGTAGAGGCAGAAGTGCCGCGGACGCGAGAAGCCGGAGGGGACGGATGAGATGGGGCGTGCAGGACGGCATCAGGGCAGGTTCGAGAATAGCATCGCCTAGCCACCAGGGCTCTAATGCGAAAGTGCCACAATGCTGGCATTCGTTCCCGTCGCTACCGAACTGACCGCGTAGAGGCGTCCGGCATTGGTCGCATCAAAACCGTACAGCGACAGGTCAGGCGCGCCGGAGTAAGCCGCGGCCAGCAACCACTTGCCCGAAGAATCTACACCCAGTGAAGTCACCGCAACACCGGAAGAAAAGGGTGAACCCGAAATGGGTGCCAGCGCCGCGCCCGTGCCTATGCTGTACCCGGTGATATTTCCATCCCCGCGGTTCGCTACGTAGACGTACTTGCCCGTACTGTCGAGCATAACCGCGTTGGGTTGGGCACCGGTACCGTACACGGTTGAGGTCGTCGGTGTCAGCGATCCGTTGGAGCCGATGGCGTTCACGACCAGGCCGGCACCGGTCCCGGAACGCGCCTCGTACAGGTACGTTCCCGCACTGTCGATCGCGATGGCATTCACGCTGGTCAGGCTGGGCAGGCTGCTCTGAGACAGTTGGGTAAAGGCACCCGTCGTCGTATTGAAAGCAAACACCAGGTCACCTGCAGTTCCCATGGCCGCTACCACAAACGCCCCGCTGTTCGCGATGCGCAGCTGCTTCGGGACGACAGTGCCGGTCGGGGTGAAGCCTACGCCGCTGCTGTTTGCAAGCGTGCCATCGGCCGCGATGGCAAACAGGTCGATGCTGACCCCTGTGCCGTCCAGCACCATGAGCCACTTGCCATCAGGCGTGGTCTGCATGTCCAGGCAAAAAGCATTTGCAATGGCATTGCCGCCGTTCAGCGCGGCCAGCGTTCCCGTGCTGGAGATGCTGTACCCGAAGATCTGCGAAACGGTGCCGACCCAGAGGTATTTGTTGTCACGGCTGACCGTAAGCGCCAGCGGCACGGTGCTCAGGCTGATGGGAGAGCCTGACAACGCAGCCAGCGCGCCCGCAGTGGAAATGCCAAAGCCTGCAACCGTATTGGCACCGGTGTTCGCTACAAACGCATAGTTGCTGGCGCTTGTTCCCGTTCCTGTCCCAGTAGAGGAAGTGGTCTCTTTGTAGAAGAAGCCGCTGCACCCCGTAAGAAGGGTCGCTGAAAACGCCATGGTGGCGCATAGAACGCGGAGAAGCTTGCTTCGAACTGGCGGGTAGGCAGGCACTGCCCTGTAGGACGTCCTCAAAGCTACGAAGTTGCTCAGAAATGTATCGGTGGAGGCACTTTTCAGCCCTAATTGCGGCGGTTTTGGCAGTCTAAGCACACGCCTATTACATCCATCGAAATGCGCTCCACCAAAAAGCCGCCGAGCAGGCGCACGGGCGAACTTTGCGGCGCAAGTCCATGCTCTTCATCGTCAGGCAGGTCTGCGACCCGCTTGCAAATGGAACAAACCATATGGTGATGGGTGTGCTTGTTCATCTCGACACGCAGTGTGCCGTGGTGCATCGAAAGCTCGCGAAACACGCCACTTTGTACGAACAGATGAATATTTTTGTACACCGTCGCGAGCGAGATGGATGGGATGCGTTCCTTGACCGCAGCAAAAACTTCATCTGGCGAAGGATGGCCGTACATACCCTGCATGGTCTCGTATAGAACCTGTCGCTGGTGCGTCACGGCAATGCCGTGTTCACCGCACAACTCACGAAATGTCCTCAAACCTTCGACCATGACATCATCTAGTAGATAAGACCCACAAGGTGGTGTCAAGATGTGTCCGTGGCTTGAATCCGTCATCTAAGTGCACAGAGAACGCTGCAGGCAACGGCCAGGGAGGAAAAACAATGCGGACATTTACCTTGCCAGAGGCACAGACCCTGATCCCTGTTCTGGATTCGCTGTTGCAGCGCGCCCAGGCAGCCGCAGCCGTCGCAACCTCGCGGGAACACGCACTCCAGTCCCTTGCGCAGGCGATCTTTCTGTCTGGCGGACTGCGCGTCGATTTGGCGGATGTCGCCCATGTAAAAGCCGAGCACAACACCGCCGTGGGCGAAGCAAAGGACGCCCTGGAGGAGATCGACTCCATCGGCGTTGAGGTCAAAGACCTGTCGACCGGCTTGCTGGAGTTTCCTTACCAGTTAAAGGATGAAGTCGTGATGCTGTGCTGGCTGCAAGGCCAGAAAAACATTACGGAGTGGCACAAGGCAGAGGCCAGCTGGAACGAGCGCGAGCCGCTGGACGACCGTTTTACCGGCGGCGAACGACCGCAGTAAAACCGCTTCCTCCCCTTTGCGGATTTCGTCCGTTATGATGAAGGGCGATGCCGAGCTTCGCGGATTCTGCTGTCATCTTCATCCTTGCGCTGATGCTCTTCGGCCCGAAGAAGCTGCCGCAGCTCGCCCGGCAACTGGGCAAGCTGATGGCCGAGTTTCGCCGCGCCTCCAACGAGTTCCGCATGCAGATGGAAGACGAGCTGCGCATCGAGGACCAGAAGGAACACCAGAAGAAGGTCGACGCTATGGCTGGACCGCCCTCTGACCTGCCCGACCCCGAGCATCCTCATCTGCCCTCGACGACTGCCGACCTGACGCACGAAGTTTCTACACGCACCCACGGCGATCTAAGCGACGGCTCTAACGCTGTGGATGAGGAAGCGACCCACCTCACAGCTCCAACTCCCATCGCTGAGTCCGGCAGCCTGCGCATGATGCCCCCCTCCACCGGCTTCCCCGTGGAAAGCAGAACGCATGGCACATCACGGGATAATTTCGAGTTCCACGATGCGGATGCGATTGCGAACCACGGCACTGACGATCACAGCACCATCCCGGAACACACTATCCTGCCACCCGTCGGCATGAGCAGCGAAGAACCAACCGCCGAAGCCAGCCGCGCAGAAGAGCAGACCCATGCCTGACGTACTCGATAACGTTCGCGAAGCCATGACCGAGCGCGCCGAACTGCCCGGCATGAGCCTGATGGAGCACCTGACCGAGTTGCGGTCGCGCCTGATTCGGTCGGCGGCCGCGCTGCTCATCGGCTTTGTCATTGCTTACGTTTTTTCCAAGCGACTTTATGGGATTGTTCAGGCACCCCTGACACAGTTGCACCTGAAGCTTAGTTTTACGCACCCGACAGACACAATCAATCTCTACATCAAAACCGCGCTAGTCGGCGGTGCGATCATGGCGAGTCCATACATCCTCTACCAGGTTTGGCTGTTTATTTCGCCGGGAATGTATGCCAGCGAGAAAAAGTACGTGTGGCCGTTCATGTTTTCGACCGTTGGGCTTTTTGCTGCGGGTGCTTGGTTCGGTTACCACTACGTGTTGGTCAGCGCCATCAAGGTGCTGGTCATCGACATGGGCAAAGACTTCAACCCAATGTTGACCATCGAGGACTACACGGGCTTCTTCATGAGCATCATCCTGGGCCTGGGCGTGTCGTTTGAACTGCCGATCCTCATCTTCTTCCTTGCACTTTTCGGCATTGTGGATTCGAAGTTCCTGATACGGCATGCGCGTTACGCGATCCTGATCATCTTCATCGTTGCGGCCATCATCTGCCCCTCGCCTGACCCGGTGGCCATGTGCCTGTTCGCTGTGCCCATGCTGGGGCTGTACGGCTTAAGTGTGGGCGTTGCCTTTGCGGTCCACCCGGCACGTCGTAAGGCCAAGCTGACTCCGGCGACATAGAGGGCATCACAGCTTGATGCCCCAAGCGCAACCCCTCGACTGGATTGTCTTCCACGTTCTGCTGCTGGTGCTGCTATGCGCGGAGATCGCACTGCTGCACAAGACCACACCTGCCACCGCACCAAAGCGCTCTTACATCGCCACGGGCATGTGGATTGCCGGTGCTGTCGCGTTTGCGGCGTGGGTGTACGTGCGTCTGCATCCGCAGCTGGGGCAGGAGTTCCTGGCCAGCTACGGGCTCGAAGAGTCGCTTTCGATCGACAACCTGTTCGTCTTCCTGCTGCTCTTCCAGTCATTCAAGATTGGCGAGGCAAAGCAGCGGCGGGTGTTGTTCTGGGGCATCCTGGG
>JBPBQP010000002.1:0-43240 GCA_050954745.1 Janthinobacterium lividum
TTCTGATGTAGTACATAAAGGGAACCCTTATCGTTAGGCCACTACAGCCTTGTGTCTAACGCTTTCTCCTTCGTCATGGCAGCCATGGCTGCAACGACCGTCTTCCTATTTCTTAGTCGTTCGCAGATTGCGTCGCATTACAAGACTGCGGTTACTGTCTCAGGCATAAGGGTATGAAGTGACCCTGGTCGACCGTGCCCCATGTTGGGCGGTCGCGCACAGGCGTTTACTCGCGATGGTTTCCGCTTTGACGCAGGCCCGACGGGTATTACCGCGCCCTTCCTGTTTGAGGAGTTATTTGAGCTTCTGGGAGAGAAGCATCCCTGTTTGCGATGGGAGGCATGGGCGAGATTGTTCGCGTTCTTAACCAGCTAACGGTGGCCCGCGGCATCAAGATGCGGCTCAACACGACGGTGAGCCGCATTCGCGTGAAAGACGGGTGCGCGACCGGCGTAGAGCTGGAAGGCGGGTAATACCTGCCTGCTGAATTCGTCATTTCGGAGGCTGACCCGGCGTTCCTTTATTCGAAGATGCTGGATCAGTGCCTCTGATGCCGAAGCTGAAGTTGAAGTCTGCGCAGTTTTCGATGGGCCTGTTTGTTCTATATTTTGGAATCACGAAAACCTTTCCTGATGTTACACAGTCCGCGGCACCTGACGGAGACGGCTCCTGACGTCGGACTGCGAGGTGTGCGCGCCATTGTTCTGGCGGTGGCCCCGCCGGTGGTCGCAACGTTGTTACTGGCAGCGCTGCTATGGCGCTACTTGCCGGCCACCACGTTATCCGCGCGTCTTCTTGCATCGCGTTCATCGGCCTGGCAGCCCTAACTGTCCCGCATCTACTGCTAAGCTCGATGAGCGGACGAGTACAGAGAAAAGCATGCAAACAGCTGAAGTTGGATGTTAGCAGCGAAGGTGCGGAAGAGCGTTTGCTGCTCCCGCACCTTCGCTGCTATTTAGGGTGTATAAACTCAGCCAATAGGCAAATGAGACACCCGTACTGGAGTCAGTACCTTGGATCAGCCAATTAGATTGAGGTCGTAGCAAAACGCCTACGAGCGATACCGGCTGCACCGATCAGGCCCGTTGCCAGCAAAGCCATGCTGGAGGGTTCAGGCGTTACGGCTATCGGTGGAGGCGTAGCCGCTGCTGCGGTGCCGTTCGACAGGCTGCCCACGTAGTCACCGGACGCATCCTGAAGGTTAAAGGTTCCACCAGACAGGGTGTAGTTGTGAAGATCGTCGGTAAAGCTGAACCTGTCATTGGCGGTCCCGACGTACACGGTATGACCGTTGTCCTGTCCAGACGTTCCTACCCCGTTCTGAGCGGTGCCGTTGGCAAAGCCCAAAGAAATGCTGAGCACGGAAGGATTGGCCGTGAAAAGGTCGAGAGTTGTGGTTCCCACCAGCGTAATTGCCTGTGTAGGATCAGTGTTTTTATAGGCTTGTATGTTGTATAGGACAGGTGTCGCGTGGGCAGCGGCAAAGCTGCACGCACACAACACGGCTGCGGCAGAGAGAATCATTCGCATGTAAAACCTCGGGGGACTGCACCCACAAGGCTATCGTTCTCGCCCTCTAACCTCATGTGACTCTTTGGTAAGTTACTGCCCCTAATGAAGGTGGCAAGCTACACGGTCAAACTTTCGAGGCGATATTCCTCGATTGACGCCTGGGAAGAGTACGTTGTGGCTCACTACAAGTCATTCTGGGACACAGTGCAACCTTAAGCTGCCGTCCAGCCGCCATCGAGTGGCATGATCGCTCCGTTGATAAAGGAAGCTTCGTCGGAGCAAAGGTATCGCACCATGGCTGCCACATCCTCCGGTGTACCCAGTCGGCCTACAGGCTGCCTTGCGATGAGTTGCTCGCGCACCTTGTCCTTCTCGTGCGCGTGGTACTTCTCCAGGTAGCCTTCAACAAAGGGCGTTTGCACGGTGCCGGGTGCAATGGAATTGACCCGCAGTTCGCGCGGGTATTCAACCGCTAATTGCCTGGTCATGGCATGAACCGCGCCCTTGGTTGCACAGTACGCAAACCTGCCCTTGATGCCGACGAGACCGGCTACCGAACCTATATTCACGATAGAACCGTGTGCTGCAAGCAAGAGCGGAAGAAAGGCCTGCGTGACGTAATAAATCGAATAAACGTTCACTTTCATCAGACGATCGAAGTCGTCCGGCTGCACGTCTGCGATGCCACCAACATGGCCAATGCCCGCGTTGTTGATAAGGATGTTAAGCCGAGTCTGCGATTCAGCTACCTTTGCGATGGACGCAGGGTCAGTCACATCCATTGCGACTGCCCTGGCTGCCGGCAGGCTTGCAGCCACTTCTTCTGCGGCACCAACATTTACGTCTGCGACAAGTAACTCAGCACCGGCACGACTTAGTTCACGGCAGGTGGCCGCACCAATGCCGCTGCCACCTCCAGTAACCAGAGCGATCTTTCCAGTAAGCAAAAAGGCTTCGGGCATTTATGCCTCCTGCCGAGTACGGTTTTTTAGAGTACCGATGGATTCAATGGTGAGCGTCATTTCTTCGCCATCTTTGAGCCAGCGCTTCGGGTCGCGACCCAGGCCGACACCCTCCGGGGTTCCTGTGCTGATAATGTCGCCGGACTCAAGCGGAGTGAGGCTGGAGATGTATTCAATCAACTGCGGAATCTTGAAAATGAGTTGGCGCGTGTTTGAGCTCTGCAGGGTTTCGCCGTCGATCGCAAGCTCGATCGTAAGACTATGCGGATCCTTGACTTCATCCTTTGTAACGATGCAAGGGCCAATCGGTGTAAATGTCGGAAAGCTCTTACCAAGCGTCCATTGGGATGTGGCTAGTTGAATGTCTCGCGCACTTACATCGTTCACAATGGTGTATCCAAAGACGTGATTTTGCCAGTCCTCCGCACGGATTCGATAGCCCGGCTTGCCGATGACTACACCCAGCTCCACTTCGTAATCCGGCTCCGTGCTGTTCTTCGGCAGGATCACTTCGTCTTCAGGTCCGCACACGGAGGAGGAAAGCTTTATGAAGACAGTCGGCACAGCCTGCACTTTCATTTTCGACTCAGCCGCGTGGTCGGCGTAATTCAGGCCCACGGCAAAGATGCGTGACGGCTTTGGCAAAGGTGCCAACAGGCGCACTTCGTGCAGCGGTGTACCGGGTCCGACCTGTTCGGTAATTGATTTCAGCGCATCATCACCAGCTGCAATGAGTGTGGTGAGCGACTGGAATGTATCGACTGCAGGAAGGTCATAAATGGTGTCATCTTGCAGCAGGCCCGGACGTGCTTCGCCGCGCGGGGATAAGTAGGTTACGAACTTCATGCAATCTCCAGAGATATATGCGGTACGGGATTAGGTCAGGACGCGATCGAGATGGACATAACCACCATCGACGTAAATGTGTTGGCCGGTGGTGTGTGCGGACTGCAGCGGCGACAGCAGAAACAGCACGGCCGCCGCGATCTCTTCCGGAGTGGTGAAGCGGTGGTCGAGCGGCACGTTGGCTTCAATGCTGCGTTGTCGCGCCTCTGGATCGCCGAGCGTATCGAGCCACTGCCGGTACAGCGGCGTCATGACTTCAGACGGCAGCACGGCATTCACGCGAATGCGGTATGGCAAAAGCTCTGCGGCCCACTCTCTGGTGAGCGCGAGCTGCGCGCCTTTGGCTGCCGCGTAAGCAGACGTGCCGCCCTGGCCTGTGACCGCAACTTTGGAACTGATGGTCACGATGCTGCCGGCGGTCGCTTTCAGATGCGGTAGTGCGGCATAGGCAAGGGTATATGTGTGCACCAGGTTTTGCTGCAGGCTTGCTGCAAAACGTTCGGGCGAGCCGTGTTCCAGACCCACGCCGTCATTCACTCCAGCATTATTGACCAGGCCGTCAATCTGGCCATAGTGACGATATACGTCTGCGATTGCCTGCTGGCACTGGCCTATATCGCCTAGTTCCGCAGGCAGAATGATGCAATCGACCTGCTGTTGCTGCACCCATTCCTCGAACCGCAGGGCTGCGTCTGTCATGCGGGTAATTACTGCGACCTTTGCACCTTCTGTTAACGCGCCACGACTTATAGATTCACCAATGCCTGAACCGCCGCCTGAGACGACAATTACCTTGCCCTGAAGACCAAGATCCATGGTTTGCTACCTCTTACCCGTCTTGGTTGGAAGTAAGTTGAAAGACCTTCTTAAGTTCTATCCAACGCGTTGTAGGATCGGCACCGGTATCAACCTGTTGAAAGCGTCCCATCAGCGTCTCCCACTCAAGTACCCTAGGGTTCGCCGCGTCCATCCTGGCCTTGCGTTCCAGGCTGAAGTCGTCTTCGGTGTCCATGATCATAAAGAGCCGATAGCCCGCGTGGTAAATCTGCATATCGAGAACGCCTGCGTCTCTGATGCTGGCCTGAATCTCAGGCCAGACGTCACGGTGCAGGCGCAGGTACTCCGCAATGAGTGCGGGGTCAGGACGAAGGTCGAGCATAAGGCAAAAGCGTCGCATGGTGGCTGTGTGGAGTTCTAGATCCCTTCGCACCAAAGTATACGTCGCCCCGGTCGCGGGCTTGGATCGCTGCGTGTGCATTCTCCGCTATGCTTCTGTGATCATGGATAAGTACGAGACTCCACGTATCGACGCGCATCACCACCTTTGGAGCTACAGCGCCACTGAGTTCGACTGGCTACAGGGTGATCTGGCGATGCTGCGGCGAGATTTTTTAGTGCCGGACCTTATGCAGGCTATGCGCTCAGCCAGCGTGACGGGCGCAGTTGCTGTCCAGGCGAGACAGACGGTTGCGGAAACGGATTGGCTGTTGCAGATGTCTGCGCATCGTGACGAAATAGCGGGCGTCGTGGGCTGGTTGCCCCTTGCCGACGCATCCTTCAAAGCGGTTTTGGAGCCCTACCTGTCCCATCCGAGATTGAAGGGTTTGCGGCACGTGGTGCAGGGGGAACCGGCCGGCTTTATGGACGGTGTTGCGTTTGACCGCGGCATTAGCAGTCTTGCGGGCACAGGCCTGGTCTACGATCTGCTGATTCATGCAGGCCAACTACAGGAAGCGACGCGGTTAGTGGATCGACATCCCAAGCAGAGCTTTGTGCTGGACCACGTTGCAAAGCCGAAGATTGCAGCGGGTGAGTTGGAGCCCTGGCGCACGCACCTGCTTGCATTGGCCAAGCGCCCCAACGTCACGTGCAAAGTCTCTGGCATGGTGACGGAAGCGGGCGCCAGTTGGACCGCGGCATTGCTGGAACCGTACTTTGATGTGGTTCTTGAGGCATTTTCTCCGCAGCGATTAATGATTGGCTCAGACTGGCCTGTGCTAACGGCGCACTGCACCTACGCCAGTTGGTGGCGGGTGGTCGAGGGGTGGATCGCAGCACTTTCCGTGGACGAACAGGCAGCAATGCTGGGAGGTACGGTCATGCGTACCTACCGGCTGGCATTAAGCGGAATGTAGCTTTGTGTTTGCGAAGAAGGGTGGCGACACGTTAGCGTTACGCAGACACACTGCTGAAAGGTCCAGTCACCATGATTGTCTCCGCACCGAGTTCTTCTTCTCCGCGCGATGCCGCTGCACCGCTGCTGCCACCGGGTGTGTTGCGGGTGTTCATCCTGATCACGGGGCTGTTTTTTCTGTGGGGCATCCCGAACAATCTAAACGACGTACTGATTCGTCAGTTCATGAAGTCGTTTGCGCTCAGTCGCTTCCAGGCCGGGCTGGTGCAGTCAGCCTTCTACCTGGGCTACTTTCTGCTGGCGCTGCCGGCGGGCATGTTGATGCGGCGCTTTGGTTATAAGAGCGGCTTCATTACCGGGTTGCTGCTGTTCAGTGCAGGGTGTTTCATGTTCTGGCCTGCCGCGCAGTCTGGTCAGTACGTCTTTTTTCTGGTGGCACTGTTTGTGGTGGCCAGTGGCCTGGCGTTTCTTGAAACGGCGGCCAATCCATTCATTGCACAGCTTGGACCCACCGCGACGTCCGAGTCACGCCTGAACCTGGCGCAGGCGTTCAACCCGGTGGGAGCGATCCTGGGCGTGCTGGTGGGTACGCGGTTCATCTTCTCTGGGTTGGAGCTTACCGCTGCGCAGAAAACAGCGATGCAGGCCGCAGGCACCTATGCTGCGTACTTGCACAGTGAAACGCTGCGCGTAGTGACGCCTTACCTGGTGCTGGGTGCGCTGGCGCTGCTGTGGGCGGTCATGATCCTGCTGACCAAGCTGCCCTCGTTCATCACAGCCAGGGAACACAGCGCAGAGAGCAGCGGCAATTGGAGAACGCTGTTGCAACAGAAGCACTTCGTTCTGGCACTGCCAACGCAATTTATGTACATCGGCGCGCAGGTCGGCACGTGGAGCTATTTCATTCAATACTCGCAGGAATATGCACACGTCAGCGAACGCACGGCAGGATTGTTGTTGACTGGCACGCTGGGTGCCTTTGGCGTTGGTCGGTTTGCATCGTCATACCTGATGCGTTTTGTGCTGCCCAGCCGATTGATGACAGTGTATGCAAGCCTCAACATCCTGCTGCTTGGCTTTGGCATCTTTGCTCCGGGCTGGGGCGGACTACTGGCCATCTTCATCACGAGCTTCTTCATGTCCGTGATGTTCCCGACCATCTTTGCGATGGGTCTGAAAGATCTTGGCCCGAACACAAACCTGGGCGGGTCACTGCTGGTGATGGCCATTATCGGGGGCGCCATTGTCACGCCGCTAATGGGCTGGGTCGCGGAAAAAATGCACAGCACCGCAGGTTCCTACCAGCTGCCGCTGTACGGATACGTCTGCGTGCTGCTGTTCGCCCTGTTCATGACGCGGTACACAAGGTCGAGGCAGGATCGTTCCACCTTCGAGGTCTAGGCCTCAAACTTCGCCGGTAAGTTCAGACACGGCAAAAAGGTCGTGCGTGTATTCGGCCGCGGGCAACACCGCCAGCAAGGTCTGCAACTCGCGCAGCAGCGGTTTGCTGACCTTGCCTTTGCTGCGCACATCGTGCAGCAGGGTGCACAGTTCATCCTCATGCTGTGCGATGGTACGTATCGTGTGGAGCAGGGCATCCAGTCGATGCATCAGAGGCTCCGCAGCAGGGCTTGTAGTCTCCTGAGACACCTTCTTTTCAGGCTTGCCGCCAGTCCTGGCGCTGACTGCCAGCTTTGTCGCTGCAGGCTTGTTAGCTGCCGCTTTCGTCGATTTCATATTGGACTTTGCCTGCTTCGCTGCTGCCTTCTTTGCCATGCACTGTGTGATGCAAATGGTTAGAAGTCGAAGCGCGCACCCAGCTGTATCTGGCGTGAACTGGTCAGTGTATTCGTGATCAGCCCTGCACTAGCCACGCGAAGGGTGCACGCTCCGCCGATCACGCGCGCGGTCGGATTGTTTACACAGGTTGAGAGATCTGTTGTGGCTGTGATCGTGGAATTACTAAAGACATTGCGCTGGCTTGGGATGGCGAAGTTGGCGCGATTGGGAATGTTAAAGACTTCAGCGCGCAACTGCAGGCGGCTGCGTTCGCCGAAGAGGAAGCTCTTGTTAATGGCACCGTCGATTGAGATTAGCCCCGGACCGATGAGGGTGTTGCGTCCCAGGTTGCCGTAGTAGCCCGGTGTAGGCAAAGTGAAGGCCGTTGGGTCAAAGTACTGAACCGGCCCACCCTTGATGGGGTTGGAACTGCGACCCGGTACCAGGTCTGGCCGCTCCGGCGAAGGTCCCGTGCCGAATCGCGCGCGGGCACTGTCGTAGCTGACGAGGGTCGAGAAAGGCGCGCCGCTGCTGAGCACCATGATGCCGTTTGCCTGCCAGCCCGCCGCTAGCCACTTGGGCCCGCGGAAGCGCGGCAGGTCGGTCGTGATGGACGTGCTGCTGTAGTGGCGGAGGTCGTAGTTGGAGAGGCCTTTTTCGGCGGCCAGGCTGTCCGGGTCCTGCGGCACGTCGTTTTCCGTTCCCTGCGCGGTCACCAGCGAACTGGTATCGAGCGCCTTGCTCCACGTGTAAGTCGAACGCAACTGGACGAAGTTGTGAAAGCGATAGTCCAGCGTGGCGCGCAGCGCGTGGTAGCTCGACAGGCCGTTGGTCTGCTTGTAGCGGATGGCCGTAAAGGCCGTGTTGCGCACAGTCGAGTTCAGGGGAAAGAACTTGCGGCCGTTCACAATCTGGGGCAGCGCCTGATTCTCATCGGTAATGCGCTGGTCGTGTACACCACGGTTGGCGCTGTAGGCCAGTGTCAGCACCGCTCCACGCGCGACCTGTTGCTGCACGTTGGCATTCCACTGCATGACGTACGGGCTGGCAGGGTGGTACTGCACCACATCGATACGGCCCAGTACAAAGTTTGCGGGCGTGATGGAGACGCGCGGGAAAACGGGATTTGCGACGCTGCCCACGGTGAAGAACGGTGGCTGGCGGCTGCCGGAGTTGAGGTAAAAGTCAGTCCACAGTGGATCGAAGTAGATGCCGAACGCGCCACGGATGGTCGTGGTCGAAGCCCTGCCGGGGGAGTAGGCGAAGCCCGCGCGCGGGGCCAGGTTCAGGTTGGCAGGATTGGTGTACAGCGGTCCCACCGTGTCGGCTTTGTCGGTCAGGATGTTGCGTACCGTGGCCTGCAGGCCATCCTCTTCCGAAGGAACACTGGCGCGTTCATAGCGCAGACCCAGCGTCAGATTCAGCGACTGGCTGGCACGGTACGTGTCGGTCAGGTAGATCGATTCCATATGCTGACGCCAGTGGCGGCGCGGGTTTGAGCCGGGCAGTGCAATCTCCACCGCAGACGGGCGTGCTGCCATGAAGTTGGCAACGGAAGTGAACTGGTAAAAGCCATTTTGTGACTGCGCCGCCTCTTGCGGGAAGAGGATCTGCTTCTCGTCGAAACCAAGCGCAAGGGTGTGGCGGCCTGCCGTCAGGGTCAGGTCGTCGCTGCCCTGGAACAGGTTCAGCACGTTCACGTTCGGGCCAAACCGCATGGGGCCGATCATGGCCAGGCCGGTAATGCTGATCGACCCAAACGGATTTCCCGGCACAAACGACAGCGATGGGTCAAGTGACTTCAGAATGTTGTATTCCAGCGTGTAGTAGCTGCGGTTATAACTGGCGCGGGACTGGTTTACCAGCCGCTGCGAGAAGCTGTGGGTCAGCTGCGCCGTGGCGTACTGCGCGCGTGACCGGTTGTGGCTGGCGGATAGCTGCAGCGAGTCTGGCGTGCGTACGTTGGCATTATCGAACTGGAAGCGTGCAAAGTACGACGTGCGGTCGGAGTGTTGGTGGTCGACCCGTGCGACGAAGAAATCTTCGCCGGTGACCGCGGTATTCGTGGACTGGTAGATGCCTGTGCCGTCCGTAAACACGGTGCTGTTCGGGGTGGGGATGACCGCCAGGAACGGCTGTACCGCAGCCACACCGGTGGCGCGCGAGGTGGCGTTTGGCACCAACGCCTGCGTGGTCAAACCAAGGTCTTGCCGCAACCCCTCGTAGTTGCCGAAGAAGAACGTCTGCGACTTGCCGATGGGTCCGCCCGCGGAGCCGCCGAACTGGTTTCGAGTAAATGCGGGGATCGCCAGCGTCTTCGAATCGAAATAGTTCTTCGCGTCCAGGGCGGAATTACGCACAAACTCAAAGGCACTGCCATGCAGTTTGTTGGTGCCGCTGCGTGTAATTTCGTCGATAACGCCGCCGCTGGTCCGACCGTACTCCGCACCATAGCCGTTGGTCAGCACGCGAAACTGCGCGATGGAATCCACGCCGGGAATGACGCCGGACGCGCCCCCGGGTGTGTTGTTATAGGCGTCGTTCACGTCGGTGCCGTCGAGTAGAAATGCCACCTGGTTGGGTCGACGGCCCTCAATGGAGATCTGACGTCCTAGGCCCTGCGAGTCAGGATTGACGCGACGCGAGGGCACCACACCGGGCGACAGCAGCGCCAGCTGCGTGGTGTCACGACCGTTCAGCGGCAACTGCTCGATGGCGCGCGGCCCGGTTACCGCGGAGAGGGACGGGTCTTCGCGCTCGAGCGTGACTTCGGACGTTTCCACCGTGACGTCAGCGGTCGTGGCCTGTACCTGCAGGGTGACGTCAACGCTGGCGCGCTCACCGACGGTCAGCATGACCACGCGCCGCGTGGGTGCAAAGCCGGGCGCTTCTACGGTGATGCTGTAGCGGCCTGCGGGTAGCTGAGGCAGGGTGTAGAGGCCTGCATCATTTGAGTCAGCCAGGCGTTGCGCGGAGCGGCTTTCCTCAACCGCTGTCACGCGCGCGTGGGCCACTAACTGGCCGCTGCTGTCGCGTACCATGCCTGAGAGTAAGGCGTTTGCGCCTTGGGCGGACGCGCCTGCCGTGGTGAGAAAAAGGACTGCTGCTGCTGAAAGTGTGCGAACGGGAGAAAGATTGCCGAACCGTACTACGCGGTCGTTTGTGGCCGAACTACTCATCCTTAAAGCATAGTTGGATCAAACCTCTTCTGGGTAGCCCGGACTGAGACGGCGTTGCAGATCAGGAATTTCGAAGGATGGTGACGGCATTTGCCTGGTTGATCGGCGTGAGCACAACAGACGACACGTTGACATGAGCCGGCCGGGTGACGGCCCACACGATGGCATCGGCAACATCATCCGGCGTCAATGGCGTCACGTTTGCGTAAACCTTTGCGGCACGGTTTTTATCGCCAACGAAGCGGATTTCACTGAAGCGCGTCTCGACCATGCCGGGATCAATGCTGGTGACGCGGACGTTTGCTCCCAGCAGATCGATCCGCATGCCTTCGCTTAGCATTTTTTCCGATGCCTTGGTGGCACAGTAGACTGACCCGCCTGCGTATGCCATGTAGGCGGCCGTCGACCCCATGTTCACCACGTGTCCTGCAGCACGTTCCACCATGCCTGGCAGGACAGCGCGCGTGACGTACAGCAGCCCCTTCACATTGGTGTCGATCATCTCGTCCCAATGGTCTGGATCGTCCAGATAGAGTTTTTCCAGGCCGCGTGCCAGCCCAGCGTTGTTGACGAGAATATGAATGTCCTGCCACTCCCGGGGTAGTTCGGCGATGGCAGACTGCACTTCCAGGCGGTTGCGTACATCCAGAGCGAAGTTGTGGATGTCGGCGGCACCGGCAGCACGCAATTCCTCTTCGAAGCCCGCCAGCGCTTCCGTTGAGCGGGCGCAGAGCAATAAGCGTGCACCCTCACGTGCCAGTGCGAACGCCGTTGATCGGCCGATGCCGGCGCTGGCACCCGTTATGAGTGCGATCTTTCCTTGAATGCTGATTCCCATGTGCCCTCGTCCGGTGAGATGCAGAAGAGATACTGCGGTTGGTGATCGTACCGCACAAAACAAAGAGGCTGCCAGAATGGCAGCCTCTTTACGGATGCAGGTTGAGTTACTGGCTGTCGGTGGGCGCCTGCGTGGTTACGCCGATCGACGGTCCAGAAACAACCATTTCAACGCGGCGGTTCTGCGCCTTGCCTACCGCGGTGCTGTTGTCCGCCACCGGGTGAGACTTGCCGTAGCCTATCGCGGTAATGCTGCCGGGATTTACGTTGTTGCTAACCAGAAAGGCCTGCGTTGCATTGGCGCGGTCCTGGCTCAGCTTTATGTTGTACTCATCACCGCCAACGGCATCGGTGTAGCCCTCGATCTGCAGCTTCAGGTCGGGGTACTGCTGCAGAATGACCGAGACCTTTGCGAGGGAGATTTTTGCGTCTTCCTTCAGGTTGCTCTTGCCGGTGTCGAACAGCACGTCACCCAGCGTGACGACCAAGCCCCGTGCGGTTTCCTGCGTGGCGAGAACCGCGTTCAACTGCGCGCGAAGCTTCTCGCGAATCGCAACCACCGACTGCTGTGCAGCAGCAGCCTTTGCCGCGGAATCGGCAGCAGCGGCATTGGCGTTGGCGGCCTGCGCCTCTGCACGGGCACGTTCCGCAGCTTCACGGTCCGCAGCGGCGCGGGCGCGGTCCGCATCCAGGGCGGCTTGCTGTGCAGCCATCTGGGACTGGGCTGCCTGTGCTTCCGCAGTCTGGCGTGCTTCCACCTGCTCCTGCTGGCGCAACGCCTCACGCTTGCGCAGGGAAGAGATGCGCGCATCTTCGGAACGCTGCACAGCGTCGCGCGCGTAGGTAATTTCCATCTTCACGTCGCGATGCTTGTTGCGGTCCATATCGTCCGCATTCTGCAGTGCGGTCTTTACCTGGGCGAGGATGTCCGGTGCGTACTGGTCTGCACCGGCGAGGCGTGCAATGTTGTAGGCGTTGTGTGCCTCGTACAGTTCAAGCGGGCTGTGCTCGTCGCGTGTGATGGGATCCAGAACGGTCTTGGAACCGCCCGTTTCGGCGTAAAGGCCCTTGGGCAGCAGTGTGTAATGCGCGTTCACCTTACCAAGCACGCCCTGTGTCTTGTCTTCAATGATGTGGTTTTCCATGACAACGATGTCGCTGGGCACCTTGACCGCGAAATAAGGCTCTGCAGTGATGATCAGACCAAACGACTGCAGGGCGGTAGTCACCTTCATGTCAACCTTGTTGCCGCCGCCGGTGGGCAGCACTTCGCCCAGGTTTGCAGGTGTGCCGTCGGGTGTAATTGCCCACAGCACGTAGGTGAGGTACTCGGGACCAAACCCGTTTGCCGGTTGGAGGTTCTCCACGTGAAGATCGACAGAGATGCTGCCCTTGTCGCTCTGTACCTTGGCTTCACCCTTGGCGCGCGGCAGCAGCGAAGTGCCGATCATGTCAACCTTGGTGGAACCGCTACGGTGGAAGTAGTTCACGGCGTCCAGGTCGCGCTGCACCACATTTACGCGGTAGAGTGGAACCCCATTCAGTTCGCCCACGGGACGCCCGCCATTCTGCACGCCATTGGCAGTTCTAGGGTCTGCGGTGGGGTTAAGTTCCTGTGCGGCGGCAAAGCCGCAGGACAAAATGCTTGTAAGGACAAGTGCCGTTCCAAGCCGTGCGGAAACTGTCTGCTTCGAAGTCATAAATCCTCATATCCCGGGTTCGTAGTGACCAGGGATTTTCTGTATGTGGGGACATACTCACGCATTTGGATGCCTTTGCTGCAGGAAAGTAAGCGAGATCCCTGCCGTTCGTGTCGCAAAAGTTCTGATATGGGCATCCTTGATTTCGAGTTTGGAGGCGGGAAATGAGTGAAGCGTTGGCCCTATCCCCGGAGACGGAAGCGTGACCTCGTCAGTACACTCTCCGTACGCGTATGCGAATCCTTCTTCTAGCTGCGCTGTCTGTACTGCCTATGACAGGCCCCCGCCCGGCCGCTCCCGCTCGCTATAAGGCCTGGCAATGGCAGCGAACGATTCAGCCTGCGGCGGGCGTTCCCTTAGCCGAGCAGTGCGTTGTGCTGGATGCCGAGTTGTATGCTGCCTCTGCACCCGGCCTGCGCGACGTCAGGCTGTTGCAGGACGGGCGAGAGGTCGCCTACGCCTTGCAGGAAAGCTATGACGAACGGGCAGTCCACACCGCGGGAGGCGTGGACCGTGCTGTGTATATGACGGTACTGAGCGTTCCCCTGTCAGCCGATAGCGGGCTGGAACGTGGAACCGCTGTGCTGCCGCAACATGTGCCCGTCGAACGGATCGAACTGGTTCCTGGCACGGACGAGCATGGTGCCGCTCCCGCTACCCCGTCGCATGGGACAGTTCACCTACGGCTGGTTGCCACGCCGCAGAGTGCCAACGCAAGCGCACCGGGCGAGGTGATTGAGGATGACCTGGATGCAGCCCGCCCCATAGAGCGAACGGCCATTGGCGCGAATCTCCAGCATGAGGTGCATGTGGACGTTCTTGTAAACGCCGGCGCGGAACACTTTTCGCATGCCCGGCTGCAGATGCACGAACGGTCGTTGTGCTACCAGCCGCTGAGTTCGGCACCGCTGCTGCTGCTGTACGGTAACGCCGATGCGCTGCCGGTACGCTCTGCTTACGCCGCTCACTACCGACCCACGGCTGAGGCCCTGCTGGCATCGCCTGGCCCCGCGCAGCGCAACGTGAACTACCAGTCCAGAGTCAGCACCACGTTTACGCTCACTCGTCTGCAGCGGCTCGGCCTGGCCGTCTTTGTTGCGGCTGCAGGCTTCCTGTTGACGGCGGTGCCACTGCTTCGCAGGCGTTAGTTGGTGCAGTGTGCCGCTGCATCGCCGCTGGAAAGCGAGTCGAAAAGATCTTTCGCAACCACAACCAGTGGCTGGTATGGGGCGTTGCCGTCAGCCAGCGAGATGAACTTTGCCATGGCCTCTTTTGCCTCGGGTAACTGGCAGCTATAGGTAAGTGACTGCGCCCGAGCAAAGTAGGCATAGTAGCAAGTGGGCGCAATCCGGATCGACATGTTCGACAGTCGCAGCACCTCGTTCCACTCGCCACGCGCCCGCGCACCGTCAATGGGCAGCATATATTTCTTCGTTGCCGTGTGGTCGATGTACACCGAGCCGGAGTAGTCGTCCTTGATGGTCTGGGTGCCATCTGGCGCGCACACACTGTGGATGGTGGCAGTGTCGTTGGTGGGTTTGCCCTCGCCGCCAAACTGCGCGTGCGCGCGGGGGGAACCGATCAGCAGGGTGGCCGCAACCGCCAGGGTTGAAAGTCTCATGCGCAGTAGCGTAGCAGCATTCTGAGACGTTTCAGAAGGTTTACCGCCATCGTGGTCGCAGCGGTTTGCGGCCTGGAACGCAGGTGCGCAAACCATGCCCCTCGCGCAGATGCCGCAGAGGGCAGTTGGCGCTCTATGTCGCACTGAAGTCAGTTTCTTCGTAACTTGCTTGGTCAAAGGAGATGGCAGCCCGCCAAGCTGTCCGAGATTCTGCGTCTCTGACGGTGGAGCGGCGTCTCATAGGACGTGAGCCAAACATTTCTACGAAGTTGCCTGGCAGTCGCTGCGCTTTCGCTTTTCCATGTGTGCAGTGTTGCGCAGACTGAAGCCCCTGGGCAGCCGCAAACCCAGCTGGCGGTTGCCGGATTGCCGGACGCCCCCGGTTACTCTGCTTCCTCCAGCAGAAACGACGATCAGGCTGCGTCGCAGGCGACTGACGAGCATGCGTCCAGGGCTGGGCAAAAGGGCCACTCCGCGTCTGGAGAGCCGGAACAGACCAAGCGCATTCTGGGCCTGATGCCAAACTTCAGCTCTGTCTCGGCAGATGAGACACTGGCACCGCTCAGTGCAAGGGACAAGTTTGTGTTGGCAGGCAGAAATACCTTTGATTACTCGTCCTTTGTGCTGGCAGCGGTGCAGGCTGGCGTCGCGATGAACGGCGCCTCCTACCCGGAGTTCCACCAGGGCGTTGCGGGTTATGGCAGGTACTACTGGCATACGCTGGCCGACACTGCGGATGAGAACTTTATGGTCTCTGGTTTGTTCCCGGCGGCACTCCACCAGGATCCGCGGTTTTATACGCTCGGGCACGGTGGCTTCCGCAAGCGAGCGGTCTATGCAGCCTCACGCATTCTGATTTCGCGCGACGATCGCGGCAACGCGATTCCAAACTTTTCAGAGATCATCGGCTCGGGTGCGGCTGCCGGCGTGTCCTCGCTGTACTACCCAACTCGTTACCGCACCTGGACAAAAGTTGGGCAGAAGTGGCTGACCAGCGACCTGATCGATGCCGCCAATTACACCTTCAAAGAGTTCTGGCCCGACATCAACCACAAGCTCTTCCACACGCACTAGGTCTTTTAAGTGCCTGGTGCAACACGGAAGCCGTCACAGTGCGTGGCGGCTTCCTTCGTCTCGTGACTTAGCGAACAGCCTCGTCCACCTCACGGAAGTAATCAGGCGACTTCAGGATTTCACGCGGCTTTGATCCATCGGCGGGGCCCACCAGGCCGTCGCGCTCCATCATGTCGATGAGCGCGGCTGCGCGGCCGTAGCCAACGCGCAGGCGGCGTTGCAGCAGGGAAGTGCTGGCCTTGCCGAACTCGAACACCAGGCGCACAGCATCAGGAAACAGCTCGTCTTCGGGGCCGTCTTCCATGCCATCGCGGTCGTTGCCTTTTTCATCCTTCGGGCCTTCCAGGAAGCCTTCGACATACTGCGCTTCACCCTGGCCCTTCCAAAAGGCGACTACATCCGAGATTTCCTTTTCCGTTACGAACGGCGCGTGAACACGCTGCAAACGGGACGTGCCGGGTGGCAGAAACAGCATGTCGCCACGGCCCAGCAGGCTCTCAGCGCCGTTGCTGTCGATAATGGTGCGGCTGTCCACCTTGGTGGCCAGGCGAAAACTCATGCGGGTAGGAACGTTGGCCTTGATCAGGCCCGTGATTACATCCACACTGGGCCGCTGCGTGGCCAGAACCAGGTGGATGCCGACGGCGCGGGCCATCTGTGCCAGCCGGGTAATGCTCTCTTCGACGTTGCTCTTGTCCAGCATCATCAGGTCAGCCAGCTCGTCGATGATGATCATGATGTACGGCAGCGGCTCCTGCGGAAGGCCGTCTTCGTCGAAAAGCTGACCCGTCTCAAACAGGCGGTTGTACTGGTCCAGGTTGCGCACGTGTCGTGATGCCAGTAGTTTCAGGCGACGTTCCATTTCACGCACAGCATTTTTCAGTGCGTTGGCGGCCAGCTTTGGTTCCGTAATGATGGGCGTGAAGAGGTGCGGAATGCCCTCGTACATGCCCAGTTCCACGCGCTTTGGGTCCACCAGAATCATGCGCACCTGCTCTGGCGTGGCCTTGAACAGCACGCTCATAATCATGGCGTTGATGGCGACCGACTTACCCGAACCGGTCGAACCGGCAATCAGCACGTGCGGCATGGCGGCAAGGTTTGCGGTCACAATGCGGCCGTTAATGTCCTTGCCCATGGCCATTTCGACCTTGCTCTTGCTGGTGGCGAACCCTTCGCTTTCGACGATGTCACGCAGCCAGATGGTTTCGCGCTCGTGGTTCGGCACCTGGATGCCGACGGTGCTTTTGCCCGCCATGCGCTCGATCAAGATGGACTCCGCGGCCATGGCCAGGCACAGGTCGTCCGACAGGCCGGTGACGCGCGAATACTTGACGCCCGCATCTGGCCGGAACTCGAAGGTGGTCACGACGGGACCAGGGTTGATCTGCGTGACCTGGCCGTCCACACCGAATTCGGCGCACTTTTCGACAAGAACGCGGGCTTCGTCACGTAGTTCTTCCTCACGGACGGTAGCGTGCTCTTCACTGCGGAAGAGCAGGGACGAAGGGGGCAACTGGTAGCCGTGGACGCTCTTCGCCGTCAGTGTCACCGGCTTTGTGCTTTCGTCGGCACGCTTGCCGAAAGCGATGCCCTGCGCGGCGGGTACGGCAGCAGCAGGTACGGGAGCGATGGGTGCCGGGAGAACCTCAGGTCGCGTTGCCGACACCGGAAATGGCACCACCTCTGCCATGCGTGCGGGCGGCTGCACCGGCTCGGCCATGGGTGCTGCGGTCCAGGCGAAGGGTCGGTCCTCCGTGGGCGCGGGCGCTGCCCAATCGGCGAAGGGAACGGGTGCGTCTTCGGCCTCGTTGAGCAGGTCGTTCGCCTCCAACTGCGCGGCGGCTGCTGCCTGCAGATGGGTGGGCAGGGGTGCAAACTCCGGCGCGGGACCAGCATCCACGTCCGTGCGCGGCATGTTGGACCAGACCGTGCGGGTCGCGGCCGGGGCTTCGGCGGCCATCTGGCGGTCTGCCTGAATGCCGCTGCGCCAGAAGCCCCACTTGGCAAATAGACCGCCCAGCAGGGTGCGTTGGGCGGCACGCTCTGCGGCTGCGGCAGCCTTGCGGTCGAGTCCCTGCTGCTTGGCGGTCGCCTGCTCGCGCCGAGTCTCCAGCTTGTTGGCGGCGCGGGCTGCCTGCAGGTTTGCGCGTCCACTGCGCCACTGTATGTAGCGTTCACGCAGCCGGTAAGCCACGCCCAGGCGCTGCCCTGCCCAGTCCTGCGCGGTGTTGAACGTGAAGGTGGTGCTTAGGTAAAGGCTTAGCGACAGGGCCAGCACAGCCACGACGCAGGCTCCGGGATAATTCAACAGGACGACCCCGGCATCAGCCAGCAGACGTCCCGCGACACCTTCGATCGGCAGCACGCCGCGCCAGCGCAGGTGCCATGGCAGCAGCCCCAGCGCGGCCGGTGCGGCCAGAACCCACAGGACGAGGCCGATTGTCTTTGCCAGCGGCGAGCCCTGGGGGCGCGAACGCATCCAGCAGATGCCCAGACGTCCCATCAGCAGGGGGAACAGGAAAGCAGCGATGCCGACCACTTGCAGCAGGGCATCGCTCACCGTGGCACCGGCACGACCGGCCCAGTTGTGGACCGGGCGCAACGTCGTCATACCCGCGAAGCCGCCTACCGTGTTCCAGGAGGGGTCCGTGGGCGTGTAGCTGACCAGTGCCAGCAGCAACAGCACGGCGCATGTCAGCAGTCCGAGGCCAAGAACCTCGTTTAGCCGCCGACTGCGGGTTGGGGTCATCTCCAGGCGAAGCGGCTTCATGCGTGTTGCTCCCATCGGTACGGTGCGGTTCAAGCGCAGAGAAGCTGCAGGCCTCGACGCAACGGTACTCTGCCGATTCTCTATCGGTCCGGCGAGTGGAAGCGGCGCAATCTGTTGGAGGAACCCGCGTGGGCAACCCGTCTGCGCGGCGACCCCTCCTATGCGTGGGAATGTAACCGAGAGCGTGCGGTCCTATGGATTGCCGCTGCGTTTACGCCAACTGGTAGCACTGGCTATCAGAAAATTTGGTACTAACAGTCACTGGAACGAGGCGCTGAGCGCCGAAAGGATCCTACCCATGGAAGATTCCCTGAAGGAAACAGAGAGTGTATTGCGCGACGTCATCAAGTCGCTGATCGACGGCCAGGAAGGCTTTCGGGACATCGGCGAGAAGCTTGAAGATGAAACCCTGAAGCGTTACTTTCTGGCAGAGAGCCTGAAGCGCGCACAGTTCAAGGGCGAACTGGAAGATGTCCTTGTAAAAGAGGGCGTTGCCGATGCCTACAAGGAAACTGGTACCGTTTCCGGCGCTCTGCACCGCACTTGGGGCGATCTGAAGGCCAAGCTGGGTGGCACGGACCACACGCTGCTTGAGAGCGCAGAGCAGGGCGAAGACGTCGCCAAGAAGGCCTATGCCGATGCACTGAAGCACGAGCTGCCGCTGCCTATCCACCAGATCCTCAGCACGCAGGCTGCACACATCCAGACTTCGCATGACTATGTGAAGGCTGCACGCGATAGCCGCAAGTAGTGTCAACAGCACTCGCCGTAACAAGAAACCCCGCCGTCAGGCGGGGTTTTCTGTGCGATGATGCCGGATCAGGAGCAGCAAAGTTATGGCAAAACGAAGCATGCTCTACACCGCAGGCCTGGTGGTTCAGTCGGTCTTCTACCTGTTCGGAGGAGCGAACCACTTCTGGCACAGCGGCACGTACACGGCCATCATGCCGCCACACTACGCCCACCCATTAGGACTGGTCCAGATCAGTGGCGCGGCTGAAATCCTGGGCGCGGTGGGCCTGTTGGTACCAGCCACTCGGAAGTTATCGGCCTGGGGCATCATCGCCATGCTCGTCGTGTACTTTGACGTGCACTTCTACATGCTGCGCAACGCAGCGCACTTTGCCCCGATTCCTGCATGGGCTTTGTACGCGCGCCTGCCGTTGCAACTGGTGCTGATCGCGTGGGCCTGGGTATATACACGGCCCACGCAGGATCGGGCACTCTCTGCCTGACGTCAGTTGTGAAGGCCTACTTGTGCAGGTGAAGCCAGACCAGCAGTCCTGCGCCCAGCGCAATGCGGTATGCCGCAAAGATGCCGAAGCCATGCTTGCGCACCCAGCCCAGGAACCACGCCACCACGGCGTAGGCCACCACAAACGAGACGGCCATGCCGATGATGAGAACGATCCAGCGCTCAGGTCCCATGACCAGCGGCGTCAATGCCCCCGCGCCACCAGCCGCGGCAAGGTCCTTTGCGCTGGCGTGAAGTGCCTTCAGCAACGAGTAGCCAGTCGCGGCGACCATGGTCGGAATGGACAGCAGGAACGAGAACTCCAGGGCAGATGTGCGGTTCATGCCGACCACCTGACCAGCGGCAATGGTCGCCATGGAACGCGATGTTCCCGGCACCACCGCGCTGATCACCTGGCATAACCCGATCCAGATGGCCTGTGGTAGACCCATCTGCTCCACGTGGGTGATGTCCGGCTCGCGGCGGCTTGCCCACAGGTCGACCGCCCACATCACGATGCCGCCGATCAACAGGGCCAGCGCGATAACCGTAAGGTTCTCAAGGTTTTCACCGATCTTTTTGGTTAGCAGCTTGGCTGGGATTGCTGTGCATACAAACGCTATCAGCGTCAGCGAAACAGGATGGGTCAGCCACGTCTTGTTGCCGCGTTCGCCCTGCGGAAAGGTGCGCAGATACCCAATGATTTTGAACAGGAAGAACAGCAGCAAAGCGAGGATGGCGCCCAGCTGGATCACAATGGTGTACATCTTCCAAAACGGATCAGCCAGCGAGATGTGCAAGGCGGCCTCGGCCAGTCGCAGGTGCGCCGTGGAGCTGACGGGCAGAAACTCGGTCAGGCCCTCCACAATGCCAAGAATTACGGAAAGGATATAGTCGTTCAACGCTGGTGCACCGTGCTTTCAAAAAGGGGCTGCAGCACGGTTCGGGATCAGTCGCGGTCGCTGCCGTAGATCGCGATACCTTGCTCCACCCTGTATACCAGACTGACCGCGCGGGCCGTGTAGTCGCTGGCAGGAAAACGGGTTATCATCTGGTCGCGCAGGACGTGGGCACGCTGTGCTGCAGCGTCGGCCTTCTTCCTGTTTTCTTCTGTGGTGTACATGCTCACCAGCACGCCCTGCCGATAGGTCGCGTTCCACAGTGCCTCGGGCGTCTTGGGGCCATCGGGGAATTGGTCGGCATATTTTTGGTAGAGATTGCTCTCCATCTCCGGGCATTTGGGCAGGCCCTGCCAGTCACCGCAAAGCTTCGCATCCAGCAGGTCGTAGGCCGCCAGCGCAGGATACTTGCCGGTGCCGTTCTTGAGCACTTTCTGCAAGCCCTTACTGTACAGTTGCGGTCGCATCATGGCGTCCCTGTCTTTGGAGGAGGGCAGGGTACTCGCGTCAAACTTGTCTTCCTGCCAGCGGATGTCGGCAGACCGCCAGGCGCTTTCCCCCGCCAGCGGTGAGGCAGGGAAGTATTCTGCGACGCGGCGGTATAGCAGGTGCGCCGCGCCCGCGGCAGATTTGGGTGCATGCGGCTCGCCGGCAGCGGCTTCCATGGTGGCAGCCTGGCCGAAGATCAGCTTGTCACCGTCGGGAGTGGTAGGCCCCACGACGCCCTTGTTGCGTATCCATCCCGCCCGCGGTACGGAGGCCGCGTCAACGGAGAACTCCGGCTCGTCGTCCGCCTGCTCATCCTTGATGTCGGTGTTGGCGAACACCTTGACCCACGGCCCGGAGCGCTCCGTCACCACCACCTCATGCCCGGGCATCACAACCGAAACCTTTTGCGAGTCCGCGTCAGGCGCCACGTAGACGTCGGCGACCTTTAGCACGGTGGCACGCATGGTGTCGGGCGGTTCCGGCGCGTTCTTCTTCTGCGCGGGAACCGTGAGCGGGAGTACAAGAAAGAGCAGGGAAACGAGCTTGCGCATACCTGATTAGACGACGCCGCAGGCCGAGCTGTCTCGTCATGCTTCGGCGGTCATCAACTCTTCCCGCAACGCCGGATCGATATTGCCGCCACTGATGATCACGACGATCTTCGTGGCGGAGGGTAATTCGTCTGAATGGAACAACGCCGCGGCCAGTGTGACCGCGCCGCTCGGTTCCGGGACAATGTCCGTGCTCATCAGCAGAACGCGGGTGGCATCAAGGATTTCTTCTTCCGTTACGGTCACAATGCCATCAACGAACTGCAGGATGTGCTGGAAATTACGCTCTCCCAGGCTTTGCGTGCGCAGGCCATCGGCAATGGTGCGCGTGGTCTGCGATCCGGGCCACTCCACAAGCTCACGTTTGCGAAAGCTCTCTGCGGCGTCGGCAGACAACTCCGGCTCACAACCCCATACCTGCGCCTGTGACCCGGACAGCTTGATCGCCGCAGCGACGCCGCTCAGCAGTCCGCCGCCGCTGACCGGTGACAGCACCAGTTCCGCATCGGGAGCCTGCTCTGCAATTTCAAGCCCGCAGGTCGCCTGCCCCGCGATGATGTAGTCGTCATCGTAAGGCGGCACCATGATGTAGCCATGCTCGGCGACCAGTTCTTCCGCACGCTGCTTCCGCTCGGTGCTGGCTGGGCCGACGAGGACCACCTCGGCACCCAGGGCCAGGGTGGCGTCGCGCTTGATGCGAGGTGCATTCTCAGGCATGACGATGACGGCCTTCGCACACAGCGCACGCGCCGCAAACGCGACACCCTGCGCATGGTTGCCGCTGGAGTAGGTGATGACGCCGCGCTGCAACTCCTCTGGCGGCAGCGACCGGATTTTGTTGTAAGCACCGCGCAGCTTGAAGCTGCCGATGGGCTGCTCGCTCTCAGCCTTCAGCCAGATCTCCGGGGACCGATCACTGATACGCAGGCCCGCCGCGCGCATCCGCTGCGGCTCCAGTCGGTACAGGCCGGTGCGGACTGCGGTGCCCGCAATGCGTTCGCGTGCTGCGTAAATGTCATCGAGGGTCACCAGGGTGTGGGTCAGCATGCCTTATTGTCGCCCAGGTGCTGCCACAATCTCCAATACAGCGACCGAGTAAGGCTCCAGTTCGAGCGAAAGGTCGGTCGTGAACGGTACCGTCCGGCTCTTCGTCACGAACCGGTTTGGCTGCTCAAAGGACGCCCTATCCAGCGGACCCGAGGCTAGGGTGTGCAGCGTTGCGGTAGCGCCTGCCTGCAGCGCCTTGCCCTGGAAACGCACCAGCAGGGTATTGCCGCCGGGCTCGTAGTTGACCGCCTTAATGACGACGCGCCGGCCATCCGCGCTGCCGGTCGCAACAGCATCCACCGAAGCTGCCTCCCACTCTGCCGGAATGCTCGTGGAGATCTTATCGAAGAACTGTTTGCGATCGGGTACGGCCTGAAAGGTACCGGTCGATGATGCCAGAAATCGCTCGGCAAAGTGTTCGCGGAACAGCTTCTCGACTGGGTAGCTGCCGCCGGGGAACCACGTCACGTGATTGTGATAAATCGACGACGTCCACTTGGGGTCGTCGGTCGCATTGCGCATCAGAAGCGCCGGGCAGGTCATGGTCAGGCCAGGGCTTAGTTCTTCGTACAGCATCAGACTGCCCGCCGCGTGCAGACCGGCGCGCCAGTCGTAGGTGTGTTGCACGCTCCACTCCAACACGGCGACCTTAATGTTCTTGTACTCAGAGCGCTGAACGTACGCGCACAGATGAGTCAGGTACTCACGCAGCCGGGGGAGGCCGGTCGCAAAGTTTGCCGGTTCGTACTCGTAGTTGTGACAGCCCAGCACGTCAAAGTTCGCGCCCGCCAGGTCAATGACCTTCTCGCTCCAGTCCATGTCGGTCGAGCGCTTCTGGCCGCACGCTACGATGGTGACGCCGGGGCACTCCTGCCGCAGCCGTGAGGCGAAGACATTGACGATGGCGGCGTAAGCTTCCGGCGTCAGGCCGTTGTTCATCGGCTCATTCTCAATCTGGAAGAGCTTTACGCCGTACGGTTCTGCGTGGCCATTTGCCGCGCGCAGTTTGCCCATGGCGGTTGTGGCGGGATCGTTCAGGTAGTGAACCCAATCCATGGCGTACTGCACGCTCTCAGGCTTGGTGTCGGGGCAGGCGAGCACGATCAGCGGGTCGGTCTTCAGCCGCTCGCAAAGCTGCAAAAACTCGTCCGTGCCGAAGCCGCCGTAGCCGGAGTAGCCGCCCCAATACTTGTTCGGGTGGTACCCGCGAGAAGCATATGGGCCGATGCACTCGTCCCAGCGGTACGTCGACGCGTACGACCCGCCAGGCCAGCGGATGAACGTCGGCTCCAGCGCCTGCAGCGACTGCAACAGGTCAGGCCGTAGCTTACCATTGCGGCGGCTGTCCGTACGCATCAGCGAGACGAAGTCCAGCAGCAGCGTGCCGTTGCCTTCCGCCGCAATCTCCAGGGTGGCCTGCTCGTCGCGGACGGTGCTGTTAAACGCAAAGGGTACCTGCTGCCACTCATGCCCCGAAACGGCGAGGGGAACCGCAGCGATGGCTTTACTATCCGAGCCGGTCACGCGCAGCGTTACGCGTGCCGTGCCACTCTCACGCTTAAGCCACACAAATCCGTCGTACGGCATGTTCGCATCTACAAAGACGCGCCCCTGCTGAAGCGCAATTTTTCCGCCGCCGCCTGCATGAAGCCGCACACTCTTGGTGCCCTTGTTGACGGCGGAGTCGACCAGCGAAACCTTTCCGCTGCCTGCGGTGACAGGCTTCCAGTACGTCTGGTAGTCGTCGCCTTCAAAGCCAGCGCCACGCACCTGCTCAGCAAACAAACCATCCTCAATGGAGTGGTTGATGTGCTCCAGAAACTGGCCGTAGACGTACGGGTTGACGGGTGCAGAAGCACGGTCGGTATCGACCTGCAGCACCGCGATCCGCTGCGCGTCTTGTGCAGGTGTCTGCATGGCGGCGAGTGGTGTTTCCGCGAACGAGAGGGGACCGGCAGCCGTGACTGCAAGTGAGGTCTGAACAAACTGGCGACGATTCATAGGTGGGCGGGGTCCGTGCGCACCACGATAACGGTCTACAACATGAGTCGTAAAGTTTTCTTCGGGACCCGTCCAAAAACACCGTTAAAGAAGCAAGAGTCCTTACCGAGAAGATAAAAGCGCCGCAGCTTAGGCCGCGGCGCTTTTGGGTTAAGAAAGCCTTTTAGTACTCAGATTTCCAGGATGACCGGCATGATCATGGGCCGGCGCTGCGTGTTTTTCTGAATGTAACGCTTCAGGTCGGAGCGAATCTTTTCCTTGATCAGCATCCAGTCGCGTTTCTCCTCGGCGGAGGACTGCTCGAGCGTCTGGCCGATGATGCGGCGAGCGTCCCGGATGATGCCGGTCTCATCCATGGCAAAGCCGCGCGTCACGATCTCAGGCTGTCCCTGCTGCTTGCCGGTCATCTTGTCGATGGTGATGATCGCCAGCACCAGACCGGCCTCGCTCAGGTGGCGGCGGTCACGGATGATGATGTCTTCCACCACGTCCGAGGTCGAACCGGAGTCGATCAGGATGCGGCCGCTGGTGACCTTGGTGGTCTTTTCCGCGGTCGTTGCCGTCAGCTCCAGAACTTCGCCGTCTTCCAGCAGAACGGTCTTCTGCGGAATGCCGGTGCCCACCGCAATTTCAATGTGCTGCGTCAGGTGGCGGTAGTCGCCGTGGACGGGCACAAAGAACTTTGGCTGCAGCAGGTTGATCATCAACCGCAGTTCTTCCTGCGAACCGTGACCGCTGACGTGGACCAGGCCGCTGCGGCCGTCGTCCTGAATCACCTTTGCCTTGCGGCGATACAGGTGGTCCACCACGTTCGAGATGGCCTTTTCATTGCCTGGAATTACGCGCGAAGAGAACAGGACGGTGTCGCCCGCCTCAATGCGTGCGTGCTTGTGGTTGTCAACCGCGGCCCGGCTCAGCGCGCTCATGGGCTCGCCCTGGGTACCGCTGATCATGACGCAGACTTTTTCGGGAGGCAGGTCCTTGATCTGGCTGCTGTGGACGATGAGGCCCTGTGGTGGGTCAATGTAGCCCAGGTCCTGCGCAATCTCGGTCGCATTGTCCATCGACCGGCCGATGATGGCGATCTTGCGGCCGTGCTTGTGGGCCAGGTCCATGGCCAGCTTGATGCGATGGATGGACGACGAAAAGCACGAGAAGAAGAGCCTGCGCTCGGTGCGGGCGAAGATCTCGTCCAACCGTGGCTTCACGGCAAGTTCGCCGGGGGTGAAGCCGGGGCGATCGCAGTTGGTGGAATCCTGCAGCAGCAGCAGGACGCCCTCCTTACCCAGCGCCGCAAAGCTGTGGAGGTCAAACGGCTTGCCATCCGGCGACGCCAGGTCGATCTTGAAGTCGCCCGTATGGACGATGGTTCCAACTGGCGTGCGTATGGCAAGCGCCACGCAGTCCACCAGGGAATGCGTCACGCGGATGGGAGAAATTTTGAACGGCCCCAGGTCGAAGCTCTCACCGGGCAGCATCTCGATCAGGTCCGCATCGTCCAGCAGCTTGTGTTCTTCCAGCTTGCCTTCGACGTAGGTCAGCGTGAACTCCGTACCGTACACGGGTACGTTCAGCTGCGACAACATGTGCGGCAGGCCGCCTATGTGGTCTTCATGACCGTGTGTCAGCAGAATGCCGCGCACCTTGTCGCGGTTTTCCAGCAGGTAGGTGATGTCCGGGACGACAATGTCGACGCCCAGCAGATCATCTTCGGGAAACATCAAACCGGCATCGATGACGATAATGTCATCTTTCCAGCGCACGGCCATGCAATTCATGCCGAACTCGCCCAGACCGCCGAGCGGTATTACCTTCAACGCATCAGTATTCATTCACTGCTTATGCTAGCAGTGTTAGCTTCCGGTATGTGCGCGGTAGCGGTTGCTGTTTGAAGTTCGGCCGCGCGCATCTTGCGCGACCGTCGGCCTGCGCGGGCTCCCATGACGCTTTTCCAAACGCCAATCAGCAAAAAAGCCAGGCAGGAAACGCCCGCGTATCCCGGCGGCAGAGCAACAGACAGCACGCAGACCAGCAGGCCGATGCACCCGGTTCCAGCTTCTTCCACGATGAAGCTGCGGGTCAGAAAGCACTCGCTCGGCGTCAGCCCCAGCTTTACCCGCTGCCGGTACCCGTTCGCGTACAGCGCTGCAAACAGGAAATAGAGCGCGGCCAGGCCCACCGAGAACAGCAGCACCACCTCGGTCATGTCGCGCTGGCTGCCCAGCGATCCTGCCCGTCCAAAGGCCGACAGGAACAGGAACTTCAAGGGGTAAACGTAAAACAGGACAACAAAGAGCAGCAGGCCATTAATCCATACCGTGCCTGCATCATGCGTTCCAAACCGGCGAAAGTAGGTGAAGTGACCATACCAAATCAGCATCAGCAGCAGAAAGCTGACGCCGAACGGCAGAAACGCACCCCACAGATGGTGCAGCTCCTCAAAACTCTTTGGCACTTCCAGCGAGACGACCAGCAGGGTCAGCGCGAAGCCAAAGACGACGTCCGAGAAGCCATCGAGCCGCGAGAAGCCGAGTCCACGCAGACGAAAGCCGTCGCTGTCGATCTCTTCGTGCTCGTGATTCAGAAGGGTGCGCAGCATCGATTCCTGCATTATCGCAGGCAGGCATGCCGCGCCAGCCGGCGGCTACCTGCATTCAGGAGAAAAGCCGGGCAGCATGCGCTGGTGCCCGGCTAGATCTCAGTGTGCGCTTCCTCTGCGTGGATTAACGCAGCAAATCTTCCAGAGCCAGCGACAGCTCCGTCTTCTCGTCGCGGTATTTCACGATGATGGGCGTGTACAGGCTCAGGCCCTCGGCGCCGGGTTTGCTGATGGCGCGCGACCCCGGTACGACCACCGCACCCGCAGGGATAATCAGCGGGGTGTCCGCCGTGGCGCGGATGGTGACGCCGTTCACAATGTCATACACAGGCGTGCCGCGTGTCAGGATGGTGCCCGCAGCCAGAACCGCCTTGCTGCGGACGACGGTGCCTTCATAGACGCCAGTATTGCCGCCTACCAGAACGTCGTCTTCGATGATGACGGGGGTGGCATTCACCGGCTCCAGAACGCCGCCAATCTGCGCCGCGGCAGACAGGTGGACTCGCTTGCCAATCTGCGCACACGAACCCACCAGTGCGTGCGAATCGACCATGGTGCCCTCATCGATGTAGGCGCCGACATTCACATACATGGGAGGCATGCAGACCACGCCCTTCGCCAGGTAGGCACCGGCGCGCACGCTGGAGCCACCGGGAACGATGCGAATACCCTGTTCCGCCTCGAAAATGCGGGCGGGGTAGGTGTGCTTGTCCACGTACGAACCCGAGTCCATATCGACCAGCGTGCCCAGGCGGAAGCCGAGCAGGATGCCGCGCTTGACCCACGCGTTGACCTTCCAGCCCAGCGGCGTGGATGCGTCCGGTGCGGCGGAACGGAGTGCACCGCTCTCCAGCGCTTCGCGTAGTTCGTTGAAAGCGTCAATCGACGCACGTTCTGCCACCGCAGCGGCACCCAGCGAGAACGCATGCTCGATGCGTTGTTCCAGATCTTCAAAAGGCATTTCTGGAGTTTACCAAGTGCCTACGTCACGGCATTTAGAGCATCGTATGGATGGATGCCAGCCGTCAGTCGAGGTCGTTATGAAGTCACACCGGACGGTCGTTACTTCGTCGTGCGCGGCAGGCTGTGGCGTTGTTCCAATCCAGCTTTGCCGGAGGATGAACGCATACGCCTGACGCACGACTTGATGCAGGCGCGCAGTGCGAAAGGCCGAGCCATGCGCGCAGGCGACGCGAGTGCGAGAGAAACCGCGAGGCAGCACGTGGACGCGGCCAAGCACGCCCTGGGTGAGCGCGGCGCGGCGTGGTGGGCGGACGGCGCGCCCGACTACAACCGGCACATGGCGAAGAACACGCCCTACGCGGACTGGTTCGCAGGGCTAACGGACGGAGAAGGTCAGGCCTGAAGCTGCAATCCGCAAAGTTTTGCGGCGGCGCGTAGCTGATCGCGCGTGCCTTCACTTACGGGCAGCATGGGCAGCCGCAGGGCGTCGCACTCCATCGCGCCCATCATGTCCAGCAGGGCTTTCACAGGCGCGGGATTAGGTTCGACGAAGAGCGCCTTCATCAACTCGTGCAGGTTGCGCGCGTGATGCCGTGCCGCGCCCTGGTCGTGCGCCAGCTCCGCAGTGACCAACTGCAATACCTGCGCAGGCACCGCGTTGGATGCGACCGAGATCAGCCCCTTGCCACCCGCCGCGATGATGGGCAGTGCAAGGTAGTCATCGCCCGCGAACACGCTGAAGGTGTCCGGTGCGTTGGCCAGCAGTTCGCCGATCTGCTGCAGGTTACCGCTCGATTCCTTGATGCCGATGACGTTGGACAACTCCGCAAGTCGCAGCACGGTCTCCGGCAGCAGATTCGCCGCGGTGCGTCCGGGAATGTTGTAGAGCAGCAGCGGCTTGACGATGGCTTCCGCAATCGCTTTGAAGTGCAGGTACTGCCCCTGCTGACTGGGTTTGTTGTAGTACGGATTCGCGGAAAGGATTCCGTACACGCCGTCGATCTGCGACAGGTGTACCGCGCGGCGAACCGCTTCCGAGGTCGCGTTGTGCGTGCAGCCTACCAGGATCGGGACACGTCCCGCGGCAGACTCGACGACCGCCCGAACAACGGCATCGGTCTCGTCTTCGCTCAGCGTGCTGGCTTCCCCGGTTGAGCCGCACGGTACCAGGAAGTTCACACCCGCAGCAATCTGAGCGTGAACCAAAGCTGTCAGAGAAGAAAAATCAACCTCGCCGCCGCTGTGGAAAGGCGTGACGAGTGCAGTGCCAAGTCCGTGAAGAATTGCAGGTTCCATGCCGCGTTTGAGTGTATCGCGATCAGCGCTCGCCGGTACGTTCGGCGACGCATGCCTCGGTCTTATGCAGGCCAAGTTCTGGCACAATCCACAGCAACGTAACCAGCACATTCATGCAGAGCGACACGACCGGCTTGTAGTACGCCATGGGAATGGCAGCCACATACAGCAACAGGCTTGCGATATGCTTCGTCGTTTCAAGCTGATTGGTTTTTGGCAGCACCTCACCGTTGCGCCGTCGCACCTTGTCCAGCGACAGCCGCAGCACCAGGAAACCCTGGCCCGCCAGCAACATAATGAATGCGTACAGCGCGGTTGAGAACGAGTCGAAGTGCTTGTCGCCGACATAATCCGTGAAGAAGGGAATCAAAGAAAGCGTGAACAGGAAGAAGAGATTGGCCCACAGTACGCGGTAGTTCGCAGACTCTGTGCGACGCAGGATTTCATGGTGGTTGATCCAGTACACGCCGGTCATCGCAAACGACAGCGCGTACAGGCCCACTCGCGGTGCAACCTGCCACAAACCCGGCCAGCCGTTCTCCACCGGCACATGCAGTTCCAGCACCATGACGGTAATGATCACGGCGATCACGCCGTCAGAAAACGCTTCGAGGCGAGTCGTCTTCATCTCGCCTCGAAGATCCATCCTAGACCCACTCACCCTGGTGCATGAGCGGCTCTTCCGTGCCGTCAGCGTGAACGCCGTGCACGTCCACCTGGCCAGAGCCGATCATCCAGTCCACGTGGATCAGGCTGCTGTTGGCACCCTTCGCGGCCAACGTAGCGTCGTCCATGGTCTCGCCGTCGATCAGGCAGGTGGCGTACGCCTGGCCTAGTGCGATGTGGCTGGCGGCGTTCTCGTCAAACAGCGTGTTGTAGAAGAGCAAGCCGCTCTGCGAAATGGGTGATGAGTGCGGCACCAGGGCTACTTCGCCCAGGTGGCTTGCGCCTTCGTCGACTGCGATCAGTTTGCGCAACGCTTCTTCACCGGCCGATGCATGTGCCTCGACAATCTTGCCATTCTCAAACCGGACGGAAATGTTTTCGATCAGCGTGCCCTGGTGCGACAGCGGCTTCGACGCAGTGACGGTGCCATTGACGCGATCCTTGTGTGGTGTCGTGAAGCACTCTTCCGTGGGTATGTTGGCGTTGCAGAAGATGCCGTTGCCGCACACACCACCGCCACCGGCCCAAAGGTGATCGTCCGCCAGGCCAACGACCAGGTCGGTACCCGGTCCGCGGAAGTGGAGCGCTGCGAAACGTTTCGCGTTAAGAATTTCGACGCGCTTTGCGATGTTGCGACCATGATCTTTCCAGTCCTGAACAGGGTTTGCACCGGTAATGCGCGACGCGTGGAAGATTGCCCCCCACAGCGCTGCCATGGCTTCGTTCTCGGAGACATCTGGGAAGACCAGCTTTGCCCATGCCGGTGTTGCGCCCGCAACGATAGTCCAGTTGATGGTGTGCCGCGTGATCAACTCCATTGCTGGCTTGGAGGCTTTGGACGTAGCGATATTCGTACGGCTAACCTTGGCTGGATCCTGATCCTTCAGCAACGCGGGGTTCGCGCCAGTGATGCCCATGCGCGCAGCGCCACCACGGTAGGCTTCTGCGATCCCGTCAGCCAGCCACTTTGCCGT
This sequence comes from Janthinobacterium lividum, assembly GCA_050954745.1. Taxonomy (GTDB): domain Bacteria; phylum Acidobacteriota; class Terriglobia; order Terriglobales; family Acidobacteriaceae; genus Terriglobus. Next base: position 31,137 of record JBPBQP010000002.1, read on the forward strand.
GGTGTCAAAGGCTGCATCCGGCGCGTACTGGTAGCGGGCCAGCGTGGCTTCGTCATCGGCATACATCACGGTGACGACGTGCGCACCGGCCTGGTAGGCGTGCTCGGCGACACGCCGCACAAAGGTCACCAGATCCAGCGGCGCGGTGATCACGACCTCCTGCCCTGGCTGCAGGTTCAGCCCGACGCGCACGGCAACCAGCGCCATGCGGTCCAGCTTTTCTTCAAAGGTGTAGTCAGCAAAGGTGCGGGGCAGTTCGGCGATGGCAGCCATGGTGTCTCCTGCGAAGTGCGGCGTTGTTACAACTGTGAGAAGATGTCGCGAAAGTCGTACACGCCCTTGCGTCCGCTAAGCCACTCCGCCCCGCGCACGGCACCCTCGGCAAAGCCGCGGCGGCTGAAGGCCTCGTGCGTCAGAATGACGCGGTCAGAACCGCTCCTGGCTTCGAGTGTGTGCAGGCCGGCCGCGTCGCCTTCACGCAGCGACTTGATGGGCACCTCGCCCGCGGCAGCGACGGCCTGCTGCAGACTAGTGGCCGTGCCCGAAGGCGAGTCGAGCTTGGTGACGTGGTGCGTTTCTTCAATGGTGAATTCGTAGCCTGCTTTGCTTAACGGCTCTGCCATGGCTTTTGCCACCTGCAGCATGACCTGCACGCCAATGGAGAAGTTGGTGCCATGCAGCAGCGCCGCTTCCTTGCGCACTGCGAGCGCCGCCATGTCGTGCAGGCTGCCGTACCAACCGGTGGTTCCGACGACGACCTTTGCACCGACGGCCAGGCACGCGCGCAGGTTCGGAATGACTGCGTCTGGTGTCGTGAAGTCAATCACCACATCGAAGCCAGCAACAAACGGTGCTGTCAGCGCGGCTCCACGTGGATTTTCTTTCGCGTCCAGAACGTGTACGCCGTGGCCGCGTTCGTGCGCCACATCGGCAACCAGCTTGCCTGTTTTTCCGTGTCCCAGTACCAGCATCCGCATTGTTGTGTCCTGCTCCCTTTACTGCATTACAGCTGTAATCGGTGTATGCACTGGCGGCGCGCCGGTGGTATTGGCACGTGCGTCCAGGTCGAAAATGTTTGCGTCCGGATCGGCAAAGAAGCGGCTGTGCAGCGAACGGATCGCCTCGGCGGCATCGTCTTCTTCGACCATGAAACTCATGTTGATTTCGCTTGCGCCCTGCGAAATCATGCGGATGTTGATGTGTTCGATGGCCGTGAATACTTTGCCGGAAATGCCGCTGTGACCGCGAATATCTTCGCCCACCAGGCATACCAGCGCCTTGTTGCTCTCGTACTTCACGTCGGCAATCTTCTTCAGGTCTTCTGCAATGGCAGGCAGGTGTTCGCTGGTGTCGATGGTGACGGATATGGAAACTTCGCTGGTCGAAACCATGTCGATGGCCACGCGATGCTTGTCGAAGACGTCGAAAACAGCCTTCAGGTAACCGTGTGACATGAGCATGCGGCTGGCGACGATGTCGACGATGGTCAACTTCTTCTTGACCGCGATGCTTTTGAAGGGTGAGCGACAGGGCGGAGCCACGGCGCTGATCCGCGTACCCTCATTCGCCGCGTTGCGCGAGTTGAGTACGAACACCGGGATGTTCTTCTGCACCGCGGGCAGAATGGTCGCCGGGTGCAGCACCTTTGCGCCAAAGTAGGCGAGTTCTGCCGCTTCCTCGAACGAGATCGTCTTCACGCGCAGCGCGTCCGGGCAGATGCGTGGATCGGTCGTCATGATGCCATTGACGTCCGTCCAGATTTCAATGGCGCCAGCATGCAGCGCACCACCCACCAGTGCGGCGGAAAAATCGCTGCCACCCCGGCCCAGCGTCGTCGTGATACCTGCAGCGGTTGAGCCGATGAAGCCGCCCATCACCGGCGTCATACTGCGTTCGAGCATGGGCAATGCATGCAGCAGCATGCGTTCTTCAATCAGTGCTTCCTGCGGGACCGCCCTGCCGTAGCCGTCGTCGGTTACGATGCATTGGCGCGCGTCAAGATGCGCACCCTCCAGCCCATTCGCGGTAAAGGCAGCAGCAACAATCGTGCTGGAAAGCCGCTCGCCAAAACTGACCACCAGGTCGGTGGTGCGTGGCGTCAGCTCACCGACCGCGCTGATGCCGCGCAGCAGGTCATCGAGTGCGTCAAAGTCGTGCTGGATCGTATTCAGCAGGGTCGAAAGCTCGACACCTTTGACCAGGTCGGCTGCCGTTTCCAGGTGACGCGAACGCAGCCGCGCACCCAGTGCCAGTGCGCCGGATTTGTCGCCGACACCCGCGGCAGCCGCTGCGGCCAGCAGCTGGTCTGTCACCTTGGCCATGGCCGAGACCACGACAATGGGTTGCAGGCCGCGTGCACGGCGACCGCGCACAATCTCTGCCGTTCGGCGCATGGCCTTGGCATCCTCTACGGACGTGCCGCCAAACTTCATGACAACAATCTGCGGTCTCGCTGTGCTCATGCTTTGACTGGCTCCTGCGTGCCGCTGCCGGTCTGCGTGTGCAGCACCTCGCCTGGCAACTTGCCCAGTTTTGCAAGCACTTCTGCGTTCAGTACGGCTGCGCCGGCTGCACCGCGCAGGGTGTTGTGGCTTAGCAGCACAAACTTCCAGTCCAGCAGGGAACAGGGTCGCAGGCGGCCCACCGTGGTGCTCATGCCATTGCCGTTGTTCACGTCGAGCCGCGGTTGCGGGCGGTCCGCGCCATCGTTGTAGATCACGGGGTGCAGCGGTGCAGAGGGCAGGTGGTGCGCGGCCAGCGGCTGAAACTCGCTCCATGCCGCCAGTATTTCTTCGTGCGTGGCAGGCTTTTTCAGCTTGATGGAGACGCACTCGGTGTGGCCGTCGATCACCGCAACACGGTTGCAATGCGCGCTGACCTTCGCCGGCAGGCTCTCAATGCCGGTGCCCGTGTAGCGCCCCAGCAGCTTGCCGACTTCCTCCTGCATTTTCTCTTCTTCGTTCTTGATGAACGGCACCACGTTCCCCAGAATGTCGAGTGATGGTACGCCGGGATAGCCAGCGCCGCTGACGGCCTGCATCGTACTGACGAAAAGGCTGTTGATGCCGAATCGCTCTTCCAGCGGCTTCAGCGCAAGCACCAGGCCGATGGCAGAGCAGTTGGGATTCGTCACCAGGTAGCCGCCTGCGGCACTCTGGAAGGCCGCCTGCGAGGCAATCAGTTCCAGGTGGACGGCGTTCACTTCCGGCACTACCAGCGGAACATCCGGTGTCATGCGGAAGGCGCTCGAATTTGAGATCACGGCGCACCCCGCGTCGACAAACAGCGGTTCCAGCTCGCGCGCCACGTCCGTATCCAACGCGGCGAAGATGATGCGCGGCAGTTTGCCGGTCGCAGCACCCGGTGTGTTCCCCTGCAGCACCATGTCGCCAATGTGCGACGGTAGCGGCGTGTCCAGCTTCCAACGGCAGGCATCCTCGAACCGCCTGCCCGCGGAGCGTTCGCTCGCGGCCAGCCACGTGATCTCAAACCACGGGTGCGCATGCAACAGTTGAATAAAACGCTGACCCACGGTGCCGGTCGCGCCCAGAATCCCCACCTTGCGACGTTCCATCTTTTCCGATCCTCTGCAGCTTCAAGGATACGTGAAAAGGCGTCGTCTCCGGCTAGACGTCGCTGCGGTAACGTCGCCGGTAACTGCCGCCACCGATACCGCCCCAGGCAATCAGAAGGCCAACGGCATGGATCAGGAACCAGATGCTCAGACCCTGCACGCTGAAGATCCAGAACAGGATCAGGATGCGCGGCACCAGCAGCGCGATGATCGTCGGAATCAGGGGCACCACGAAGACGTGGCCTGTCTGGCCCTGCAGGTACAGCACCAGCAGAGAAATACGCGGCAGGAAGAGGCTAAGAACGAGAAACCAGAAAGGCAAAACGACGAAGTGCAGATCGGGCATGGGTTGCTGGCCTTTCAGTACGAACGGGGATACAACGGTAGTGTACGGACGCAGTGTCTTGGCGCGGTCAGCTACCTGTGCCGGTAACTTTGCGACTGGTCGCCTTTAACAGACCTTCCAGCTCTTCCTTGAACTCTCGCACATCCTTGAAGTCACGGTAGACCGACGCAAAGCGGATGTAGGCCACCGTGTCGAGCTCGCGCAGGTGATCCATGATCATTTCACCGATCTCGTTGGTGGTGCGCTCGCGGTCAGGTGAATCGACGACAAAGGCCTCGGCCTCATCGACGATTTTGCCAAGATTGCCCGTGGGCACAGGCCGTTTTTCGCAGGCATGCAGCAGGCCGCTGAGAACCTTCTGGCGGTCGAACTTCTCGCGCCGGCCGTCTTTCTTGACGACCATGTACGGGATTTCGTCGATGCGCTCGTAGGTGGTGAAGCGCTTGCCGCAGTGCTCGCACTCGCGACGGCGGCGAATGCTGTCGGCTTCCTTGCTTTCACGCGAGTCTACGACCTTGTCCTGGGCGTAACCGCAAAACGGACATTTCATGGAGCCTCAGTGTACCGGATGCGCTTCCGCCTGACGTTCAGCCTGGCCGCTTTGCCTTGCCACGCTGCGGAGCGAGACCTGCTCCGCACGCGCAAACAGCAGGCCCGGTAAAACGACCGACATGGACGTAATGAACCAGAGGATCATGCCAGCGCTGGTGGCGATTTCCTTCGGAATGCCGAACAACACGGTGAGCGCAGTGATAGTCAGCAGCTGTGCACCGCCGCCAATGCCGGGCAGTTGCACCACGCCACCGACGACGCTAAAGCCAAGCAGAAGCACCGCGTACGCGGGCGTCAGGCCATGCACCGGAGGCGGAAAGGCTCGCATGGTGACGATGTAACTTGCCGCAATGGCGACCCAGGTGAGCAGGCTGTAGACGGCGGCAAGTGCGAAGTCGGCGGGGCTGTCGATGGTGTCAAGACCGTCGCGAAACTCAAGAATCTTGGCAGAGGTAGCCGCCCCTGCCGAGGGTGAAAATCGACCGACAGCCCTTCCGGCGATGCGTGCCAGCGACGCACCCGCAAAGCGGATCAACGCTACAAAGAGCGATAGGAAGGCGATGATGCCCGCGATGGCGAAGCCGAAAAGGTGGTATTTGCTGCTGTAGGGCAGCGCCTTCAGCCCCGGCGAAAGCAGCAAATTGCCGGCAAAGAGCACGCCAAACGCACCCAGATCGAAGATGCGTTCTACCGCCACCACCGCCACCTGCGACGAGAAGGGCAGGCCCGTGCGACGGCTTACCAGGTACGGGCGGATTAGTTCGCCAACACGCCCCAGGGCTGCCAGGCCGGCAAAGCCAATGAATTGTGATCCAGCCAGCTGCCACCAGTTGAAGCGTTTTCCCGGCGGTAGGGCCGGCTTAAGGAACACAGCCCACCGCGCCGCTCGAAATAGGAAGTTGGTGTACAAAATCAGCGTTGCCAGGATCAGCAGGCGCCAGTCCACACCGCGACACGCCGCCCAGAACGCTGACCAGTCAAAGTGCGAGCTGTGCAGCTTCCACGCCACCAGCCCGAGCACCAAGATCGTCACGGCCCACAGGCCTGCCCTGCGCTTGTCGAAGCTCAGCGGCTTGCACCCTGCGGCAGAACGGCTGCAATGTTGCTCGCGTGCTGGTTCTGCACCAGGCGATTGAACTCCCGCAGAACACGGGCTACGTACAGGCGCGTCTCGCGGTACGGTGGAATGCCGCGGTAGCGATCGACCGCCGCCGGACCGGCGTTGTACGCGGCCAGGGCTAGGGCCACATTCTCGTGGTAGCGCGTCAGCAGGCCATCCAGGTAGGCGCTGCCACCGTTTACATTGTCCTCGGGCACAAAGCTGTCGTGCACGTTTAGCTGGGCTGCGGTCGCGGGCATCAGCTGCATCAGGCCACGTGCGCCGGTTCGCGAGACGGCGCGGGTGTTGCCGGCGCTTTCTGCATGGATGACGGAGAGCAGCAGCGTTGTGTTTACGTTGTGCGCTGCACCGGAACTCTGCGCGATCTCAGGCAGGGACCGGTTGGATGGCATCCCCTCTACATCGCGGGGCTTCGGCTCCTGTCGGGCAATCGCATCCACGCCAAGCACAGAGGCAAGTGGAACATCCATGTAGTCCGTTTTGCCGGCAGTCAATATCAGGCGAACGGTATCTGGCGAAATGGCTTCGTGCGTGCTGCACGTGATGGTGAAGCCGCTGCGCAGCGTGACAATTTCATCCGCGCGCAAGGCGGAGGCCGCCAGCAGGGCTGCGCAGACGCAAAAGGCTAGGGTGCCGCGAACGTGAGGGGGGCGCTCTGACATCGGGTTCAGGCTACCACTCCCGCCCATCGAGTTCGATCATCCCAGGACTTCTGCCGTCGAAAAGCATGCGTTCAAAGCATCGGCAACGGCGTCGTCATCGTGCATGCTGCCGATCGCCCAGCCGCGCTGCCTGGCCACCGCCTGCAGTGACTCCGGCGCGTTTCCCATCAGGACGGGCCATTGGGCAAGCTCAAGCATGGGAAGATCGTTCCAGTTGTCGCCCAGGCACATGAGGTCCCTGGCGGTCAGGCCGCTGTCCGCCAGCAGCTGTTCCAGCCCGGAACCCTTGGAGCAGCCGACCGGCATCATGTCCAGAATGCACAGATCGCGCAGCGGGTACTCCGTGCGAAACAGTTCCAGCCGGCCCCCGTGCGAGGTGGAAAGCAGATCTTCTGCCTGTGCCATGCGTTTCATGCTGCCGCACAGCATGGCCTGGATGGGCAGGTTGCCGGTGCTGTCCAGGGGCAAGGCGTCTTCAATGGGCTGAACGCGTTGGATGGAGCTTGCGTTGGTTTCCATCCAGCTGCGGATGCTGCTGTGCAGCTCATCAAGCTCTTCCAGTACCAGGGCACCGGGTTCCGCTTCGTCCAACGCCTGAAAGACGTCGAAGGTCATCACAAAGCAGTTGCGGAATGGCCCCAACCGTTCGCACAGCCAGCGTGCCGTCTCCAGCGGCATGGGTCGGCGAAAGAGCAGATGTCCGCCAAAGGTACGAGCAACCGCCCCGTTGGAACTGAGTACGACGGTGTCTGGATGCAGGCCGAGGGCTGACAGAATCTTCCTGGCATAGCTGTGCCTGCGGCCTGTCGCAATGACGATGTGCGCACCGCACTGCTGTGCATTTCGGAGTGCCGCCTGGTTGCCCTCGGTGACATAGCCGCCGGTGTGGACCAGCGTGCCGTCCATGTCGATGGCGATCATGCGAGGTGTGCCTGCCGTGCCTGAGGTTCTTGCCATACTTGCCGTGCTCATTCAGCAGCCACCAGCAGTGCGGGTCCCACCCCTGCGTGGCTCCGCGTCGTCAGCAGAACCGCCGAAACCACGATCATCGCGCCGCCCAGCCAAGCCGCTGAACCCAGCCGCTCATGAAAGGCAGCAATGCCCAGCACGGATCCTATGACCGGCTCCAGGTTCAGGAAAACACCGGCCTGCGAGGCGGGGACCTGCGTCATGCCCCAGTTCCAAAGCAGGGTGGTGGCAGCCGTGCACAGCAGTCCGCTGGCTGCCAGGGCAAACCATGCCTGGCGAGAGATGCCGTGAACGGGTGGCGGACCGTACTGTAGGCAGACCCAGACTGTCAGCATCAACGTACCCAGCACCAGGCTCCGCGCGCTGACCGTCACCGCGCTGTGCCGTCCCAGCAGGTCCTTGTTGCCCAGGATCCAGACCAGCGCGATGATCAACGACAGTACGACCAGCGCGTCGCCCAGAAGGGAAGCACCGCCGCTGCTGCGACCGGCCAGCGCAATCAAGCAGGCGCCTGACGTTGAGCCAGCCAAGGCGCACCAGCCCAGCGCGTCCAGCCGCTCGTGCAGAAAGATGGCTGCTGCGCCCGCCAGCACTACCGGCATGGTGCCGATCATCAGCGAGGCATGTGCCAGCGTGGTCAGCGAGAGGCCTTTGAACTGGATAAGGAACTGCAAAGGGATGCCGAAAAAAGCGGCCGTGGCGAGGATCGTCCAGTCACGCCGCGTCCAGGGTGAGGCCCCGCGCAGGGCAAAGGGCAGCGCAGGAAGGACGGCGAACAGGAAGCGGTAGAGCACCATGTGGCCGACCGACATTTCGCGCAACGCGATTTTGCCGAAGTAAAAGCCGGTCCCCCACAAGGCTCCAGCGGAGCCGCAGGCCAGGAAGCCAAGCGGACGGGACTGTGCGGCACGGGGCATCTCTCCACTCTCGCACAGACCGGCTGCCCCGTTATGAACCGGTAGCGACAGCTGCCGCCGCACCTTGGCACCACGCAAACGGCGTGCAACCACGCTTGGAACGGGCTGGTGACGCGTTACGATAAGGACCAAAGCAGCCATGCGAAGCCCCTCGCCACTCCGCCCCGCCTCGCTCGTTAGCGCTCTCGCCGCCTGCATCCTGTGCTGCCCGCTGCCGTCTCCTGCGTCAGACGCGGCACCGGTCAAGACGGTGGCACCCACGCCTGCCGCTACGTTTCCGCTGGACAGCTTCGGCTATCGTCCCGGCTCCAGCGCGGTTGCCCTGCGCTCGGGCTACACCAACGCTACGGTGTCGTTCGTGGATCCGGAACACCTGCTGCTGACCTTCAGCACGCGCAAACTGATGGCCCGCGCAAAGGACCAGCGCGAGGGCGATGACGACCACACCGTGCGCGCCGTGGTGGTCGCAGTGGCCGATGGCAAGGTGATGCGCGAGACGGAATGGCGCATGCACGACCGCGCACCTTACCTGTGGCCGCTGGCAAACGGCCGTTTTCTGCTCCGCGAGCGCGGCGACCTATATTCGCTGGACCCCATGGGCACCTACAGGCCAGAGCAGCTGGGGCGTCGCATGCTCATCCATTCCGACAACGAGATCGAAGCGGTGCAGTTGAGCCCGGCGCGTGACCTGCTGCTGGTGGAGACCCGCGCCACGCAAAAGATCGGCGACGACCCGGACGAGAAGCGTGACCTGCCCGTATCCGCCGACTTCTTCCGTGTCACCCTGCAGAACGACGGCGTCGTTCATCTGAAGGAACGTGGCCATGCCGTTTCGCGCAATCCGTTTTCGTTCTCGTTTACGTCCATGGGCGTTCTGCAGACGGTCAAAGAGGACCGCATGCACTGGGGATTTGACTTCCACAGCTATGCGGGTAAGAACATCGAGCTGGCCGGGTTTACCAGCACGTGCAAGCCGTCCAGCATCTTCGTTTCAGACGCCGAATTCTTCGCCTACGGCTGCCGTGGGGGAGAGGACCGGAAGCTGATGGGCGGCTTCAATCTGCTGGCCGAAGCCAAGTGGGTGTTCACGACCGACGATGCGCCGTTGTGGCTCGGCATCAGTACTGCGCCGGCTGCCGGTCGCTTTGCCGTGCGCAACACCCTGACCACCAACCCTGCACAGGAGGCGGACCGCCTGGGAAACGACGATATCCGCGCGCAGGAGGTGCGGGTGTTCAGCAGCCGTGAGGGGCAGGAGTTGCTGCGGGTAGTCTGCTCGCCGGCGCAGCGACCGGGCGGCAACTTTTCGATGTCGCCGGACGGACTGCACGTCGCCGTACTCCATGGCGCGCAGCTTGAAATCTACAACCTGCCGCCGGCATCGCCGGAGGATATCAAGCTGTATGAACGTGAGCAAACCGCGCTTGCGCCCCTGCATGCGTCCGAGGATCTGGATGTCGTGCTTGCGCTGACCGGCAAGGCCACTGGAAATCGCTAGCTGCAGCGCCTACGCCTCAGCGTCTACTCTTCCAGGTGGGTGTAGTCGAGCAGGAAGAAGATCGGGACCGCCACAGCTGCATTTACCGCTGCGCGAATGAGTTCGTGCAGAGGATTCGCCTGGTACCCAGCCTCACCCAGCAGGAACCGTTCCAGCACAAAGAGCAACGCAGACTGCAACAGACAAAAGCCAAAGTTCATCAGGCCGCGAGTAATGAAGTTCTCCACGTCCACCTTCACGCCGATGGACGCGGCAGCGTAGCCAACAACCGCTTTCACGATGCCGTTGACGCCGATGTACTGGTTGCTGGGCAGGTCCTGCAGCAGGCCGACGACGGTGCCGAACAGCGTGCCTGCAATCCGGCTGCGCCACGAAATCGAGAAGTAGAGCACCACGATCAGCGGCAGATCCAGGATGCCGAGCGGCCGCCAGATGTGTGGCATGTAGCTGTTCAGAAACAGCGCGCACAGCGGAACAGCGACCAGCACAACAGGGTGGAAGTGGTGCTCTTCCAGTTCGCGGCGATTGGCAAAGGACCGGCGTGCCATCAGGGTTGCGCCTCCTCCGCGGGCCTGTTGCGCGGGGCCTTCGGCGTTGGGGACGCAAGCTGATCGTGCTGTCCGCCCGGCGCAAGCGACGACGCGGCAGGGCTGGAACCTGGCGAGTAGCGGTCCGTGTGCAGCGCGGGGGGCGGCTTTGACAGCGTCACGGCAGGCTGCTTCGCGGCATCCGCACCGGGCGGCTTGTCCGCTTCGGCGGGGTTCTCTGACTGCTTGTCATGAAGGCCGGGCAGGCGATCCGCGACAATCTCCGCAGCCTTTTTTCCCGCCTCGTCCGCCTCTTCACCGGCGGCGCTCAGCGGGCGAGCCAGCTGCTCGGTCACGTCGGTCACGACGAGTACCTCCTCCAGCCGGTCAAGGTTGGCAGAAGGCTGAATCAGGATGGCAGTGTAGGGCTGGTGTTCCGGGTCGGGCCGAATGGACTTCACCGCACCCACCGGCAGGCCCCGCGGGAATACGCGGTCGCCGCCGCTGGTAATGACGCTTTCGCCGGGCTTGATGCGATCGTCTGGTAGTAGATTGCTGATCTGCAACTGGCCACCGACGGTGCCGCGCAGAACGCCACGACTACGCGTGCCGGTCAGGACGACGCCCGCGCCGGAGCTTGGGTCGCTCAGCAACAAAACCTGTGCGGAGTCGGAAAAGACGTCGCGAACCTTGCCGACGATGCCGTCTGGCGTGATGACGGCCATGTCGGGCCGCAGGCCGTCGTCCGAACCCTTGTTAATCGTCAGGATGCGGGATTGATCGCCACCGCCGGTCCCGACGACCTCTGCCGCTACGGTTTTGCCGATGTACTGCTCCTTGAACGCGAGCAGCCGCTGCAGGCGCTGACCCTGCCGTGCATCTTCGTTCAGTGACGCCTCGCGCAGGCGCAGCTGGTCAATCTGGTACTGCAGGTCGCGATCGTGCTGCCGCACATGCCGCAGATCAAGGTAGCCGTGCCACGCATCGCGGATAGTGCCACCGACTCGCTTCAACACGCTCTCAACCGGAGTAGTAGTGTGCGCAGACCAGGCACGCACCATGCGGACATGCCTGCCATCCGGCTGCGACGCGTACCGGCTGCGGCCCATCTGCAGCGCAAGGCCGATGACCTGTGCCAGCAGCACAGCCACCAGCACCAGGGCGCTTCTGAAACGAGTGAAAAACGATTCCATCCGTACGTGCTCGATCGCCTTCCGGTACGGGTTAGTCGATGGAAATCTTACGCAGCAGGGCAAAGTCCGACAGCATGCGCCCTGTACCCAGCACCACAGAAGCCAGCGGATCGTCCGCGATGGAGACAGGCAGGCCGGTCTCTTCGCGAATGCGCCGGTCCAGGTTCTTGATCAGTGCGCCACCGCCGGTCAGAACGATGCCGCGGTCCGAGATGTCCGCAGAGAGTTCGGGCGGGGTGCGCTCAAGAGCTACGCGGATGGCGTTCATGATCGTGGCAATGCTCTCGGCAAGTGCTTCGCGAATTTCCGAGTCGTCGATGGTGATGGTCTTGGGCACGCCCTCGATCAGGTTGCGCCCCTTGATCTCCATGGTCAGCGGCTTGTCCAATGGAAAGGCAGATCCGATCTGCATCTTGATCTGCTCGGCAGTGCGCTCCCCGATCAGCAGGTTGTACTTCCGTTTCAGGAAGTTCATGACCGCCTCATCCATCTGATTGCCGGCCATACGGACGGAGCGCGAATAGACGATGCCGGCAAGAGAAATGACCGCGATATCGGTCGTTCCACCGCCGATGTCGACGACCATGTTGCCGCCTGGCTCTGTAATGGGCAGGCCTGCGCCGATGGCGGCCACCATGGCCTGCTCGACCAGGTAAACCTCACTGGCCTTGGCGCGGTAGGCGCTGTCCTCCACGGCGCGCTTTTCCACCTGCGTAATTTCGCTGGGAACGCCGATGATGATCAGC
>JBPBQP010000003.1:0-36975 GCA_050954745.1 Janthinobacterium lividum
GATACCAAAGGTTTACGTCGGTAATTTCAAGCTCGCCGCGGGGCGATGGCTTGATGCCTTCTGCGCACTCAACCACATCCGGACCGTAGAAATAAATTCCCGTGACCGCATAGCGCGACTTCGGCTGGGCGGGTTTTTCTTCCAGCGAGATGGCACGGCGGTCCGCGTCGAACTCCACTACGCCATAGCGCTCCGGGTCAGTCACGGCATAGGCGAATACATGGCCGCCGCCGTCGCGCGAGGCCTGCTCTGCGGTGGCGCGCAGCGACCGTGCAAGGTCGTGGCCGTAGAAGATGTTGTCGCCCAGCACCAGGCAGCAGCTGTCGCCTGCCAGGAACTCCTTGCCGATCAGAAAGGCCTGCGCCAGACCGTCCGGGGAAGGCTGCACGGCGTATTGCAGGTTCAGGCCCCACAGGCTGCCATCGCCCAGCAACTGCCGAAAGCGTGGCGTGTCCGCCGGCGTCGAGATGATCAGGATCTCCTGGATCCCGGCCAGCATCAGCGTTGAGAGTGGGTAGTAAATCATGGGCTTGTCGTAGACCGGCAGCAACTGCTTGCTGACCGTCTGCGTGACCGGATGGAGACGTGTGCCAGACCCGCCGGCAAGAATGATGCCCTTCATCGAATGCCTGCTTTTCCCTGTTCCATGTCCGTTTCGCGGCTGCCGTAGTTGGTGTCGATCCAGTCACGGTAGGCGCCGCTGGTGACCACGTCGACCCATGCCTGGTTATCCAGGTACCACTGCACCGTCTCCCGCAGGCCGCCGGTGAAGTCCTGCGCAGGAAACCACTGCAGCTCGCGCTGAATCTTGCGCGCGTCAATGGCATAACGGCGGTCATGGCCGGGCCGATCTGTCACGTAGGTGATCTGCTCGGCATACGATTTAGCAGCCGGGCGTAACTCATCCAGCAGGTTGCAGATGGTCTGCACCACGCTGATGTTGGTCTGCTGATTGTTGCCGCCTACGTTGTAGGTCTCGCCTACCGTGCCGCGATCCAGAACCGTCTCAATGGCAGAGCAGTGGTCCTCCACAAACAGCCAGTCGCGCACCTGCATGCCATCGCCGTAGACCGGCAGCGGCTTGCCCGCGAGCGCGTTGCCGATCACCAGCGGAATCAGCTTCTCAGGGAACTGGTACGGACCGTAGTTGTTCGAGCAATTCGTAATCAGCACCGGCAGGCCAAAGGTATGGTGCCATGCCCGCACCAGGTGATCGCTGCTGGCCTTGGACGCCGCATACGGGCTGTTCGGGGCAAATGGCGTGTCTTCATGGAAGGCCGGTTCACCCGGTTCCAGCGTGCCGTAAACCTCATCCGTCGAAACATGCAGGAAACGGAAGCTACTCCGCTCCGCACCCTCCAGCGTGTCGTAGAACGCGCGTGCACACTGCAACAGGTTGAACGTGCCGTCGATGTTCGTCTTCAGGAAAGCGCCCGGGCCTACGATGGAGCGGTCCACATGGCTTTCGGCCGCAAAGTGAACGATCGCACGAGGCCGGTGCTTCTGCAGCAACGACTGCACCAGGTCGCGGTCCAGAATGTCCCCATGCACCAGCGTGTGACGAGGGTCGTCCTTCACCGAATCCAAATTGTGAGGATTACCCGCATACGTCAGCGCATCCAGCACCACGATGGGCGACGCCGAAGCCCCCCGAAGGTGACGCAGAACAAAGTTCGATCCAATAAAGCCAGCCCCGCCCGTTACAAGCAGTGGCGAAGGACCAGCAAGTTGCCCGTTTTCTAGGCGCATAAGAACAGTGTCTCCATTACACGGATGAAGTTTGAAGCGGTGACGGCAACAGGGGTAAAGAGGCTTGCCTCTCAACGCCGTGTTGGGTCGGATGACCGGGTAGACCGAATAGAAAGATCATATAAGTGAACCAATAAAAAGCCATGACAGGGATGAGATTGAGTGCACCGTCCGATGTGGAAATGAGTGCGTAAAGCAGCAGGCCTTTGAACGCAGCTCTGCGGTAGGGATCACTCAAGGCCCTGCGGTCGAACAACAACACGATCAGCGGTGAAAGCAGCAATAAGGCGATCGTGAAAAAGCCGATGTACCCGTAAAGATTGACAGCAGACAAGTAGGTGATTTCAGTGAAGAAATTACTGCTCCCGCTTTGCGGAAAGAACGTAGCCGAACCCAGGTTGGTAAACTGACCGGTCCGCCCACCGAGGGTCGGATCCAGCAGAAAACTATTTCGCTGTTGGACGCCGACCAGCTTCGTCAAGATAACGAACACGGGTGCAAGCACAACAACTGTGCCGGTAATCCAAGCCGCCTTGCCCAATCGAAGCACGGGAAAGCTGTTGCGCTGCTGTATCAACACAGCGCCAAGCGAAAGCAGAACATCGAAGAGCATTCCCGCCCAGATGGTCCGGCTTAGCGTCAGGAACAGCGCAATCCAGATCACCCAGCGTTGCCACTTGCGACCCGTTGCTTCCGTGTACATACGAAAGATGATCAGTGTTGCCGCGCCGTAGATGTTGCCGTTGTTATAAGTCGAAACAAGCTTGAAGAAGGCTCCGCGTGCAATGTTCTTGGTCGAGGAAAAGTCACCTGCGTCATCACCGTTGACGGTCAGGTATGGAATCTGAATCCATGACCCCGTAATTGGACGCCAGAAGAATAGGAGGATGCCGAATAGCGCTGCTATGAGGATGGTGTAACGGAACCACTTCAGAAAGAGTTCGCGGTCAACAAGGGGCAGCAGTGGCGGATAGAACCAAAGAAACAGCAGGGGAAAGAAAATCAGGCTGGTGAAGGTGCTGATAAGGCCACCCAGAAAGGCCACGCCAAACGCGAGCGAACTATAAAAGAGCAACAAGCCGAATGGGGTCACGCAGAACAAAGCGACGATCTGTCGGCGCACGTACCGCGCCTTGGTGGCAAGCATTCGAATGGGCAGAAGGCCGAGCAGGGAAGCGAAGAGGAGAAGATAGCCCCACGTGACCGGTATTTCGCCGACCCGAACGCCACCTTTCGGAAACAGGATCAGCATAAGACAAAGACTTGCCGCTGCTGTGTTCGCGATGGGGTGGTGCTTCGCGGAGATCATGTCAGGCTCTCCGAAGGAGCGCACGCTTGATTTCGGTCAGCTTTCCGGCAGACACGGAGTCGCTCCGCAGGTGCGCAAGCATTTCAAGGCAACCTGTAACGATTAGCCCGAGAAAGAGGCCGATCACAGCAGAGGCAATCGCGATGGCATAGCGATTTGGCCACGTTTTCGGCACCGGAAGCGCTGCCCGGTCCACTACGTGAACTCGTGGAATGCTGAAGTTTTCCTGAAGCCGAGCCCGCTCGTACTGTGTCGCAAGTGAGGTGAGCAGGTTCTCGTGGTACGCAACTTCTCTTTGCAGCCGTTGTGTGTCGAGACTCTGCGACGGCAAATCCTGACCGCTGGCACCTGTGATGCGGCCCTGCAGCCCGTTCACCTTACCTTGCAGCTCGGCGATCTGGGCGTTGAGGCGGACCATCTCCGGGTTCTCTGCCGTGGCAGATTGTGCAATTTGCGCCCGCTGTACCTCCAGCCCAACGATCTGTGAGCGCAGCGCGGCGATCTGCGACAGTCCCATACCCGTCTGCGAGCCAGGCTGCAGCAACCCAGTGCGTTCCTGCTGCACCTTGAGATCGGCCTCTGCCTTTTCCAGTGAAGCCCGTTCCGCGGCGACCTGCTGTTGGTAAAAAGATCGGCTGCGCGTGGCGCCTTCAAAGGACATGCGGTCGCTCAATTCCTGCAACGCATCCAGGTAGGCATTCGCAATGGTAACGGCCCGTGTCGGTAATGCGTCCTGTACCTGCACCACGTAAACGCCCTGCTCAGAACGAGTAGCGGTAGTTTCAGACTGCACGCGTGCTCGCAATGCCAACCGGTTGTCGCCCTCGTTCGAGCTTTTCTTGGTATTGGCAGCAAACGCATTGACGTCAATGTGTTGCAACACGAACTCTGTAATAGCCCTGCTTTGCAGCAGCGATATGGTCGGATCGGTTTGCCGAAAGAGAAAGCTGCCAGACACACTGTTCTCCTGGTCGACCAGGAAGGACACGGCGGCGGAGTAGCGGGGTGTGAGGGTATAAGAAAATAGACCGCCGAAGATGCCTAATCCCACTGTGAGTAAGGCGATGAGCCGCCAGTGGCGGGCCAGGATCAAGGCGATTTCGAGAACGTCGAAGCCTCTCTCTTCCTCTGGCTTGACCGATTCTATGTGCAAGGTATCCACGTTCCTTATCGAATCACTGAAAGCAGCGCCAGCGGTGTTGCAACTTGTCCGAATATGTTGCTGATGGCGACGATGTCGCGCAGGATGTTGCGACGAGTCAGCTGGGGTGGCACAACTACGGTGTCCCCTGGCAGGCTGCTTGCCTTGGCGACGTTGCTGTACTGACGGGATACAACCGACCCGTCTGCGCGAATGACGAAAACGCGATTAGCGTCGCCGCTGCGTGACGGGCCGCCGGCGTTTCGCAGGTAGTTACGGACCTGCAGGTTGGGCTCGAACAAGAAGGCGGAAGCGTTGTAGACCTCACCCGCAACATTGACCGTGGATGGTTGCCGCGGCACGATGAAGCGGTCGCCATCTTCAAGCGGCAGGTCTGGAACGCTGTCGATGCCGCTGGCGGTAGGTTGCAGCTTCAGCACAATGCGTCCCGTCGGTTGAACATTGCGCAGGCGAGCTACTGCGGCTCGCGCGCTATCTGCCGTCACGCTGGCAGTTTGTGCTGCGCTGGTGGGATCGATTGCGGTGGCCACCTGGCGGCTGGTTTCCGAAGTGATTTGCGATTCAAGTGAATCGGCGTATTCGCGTAGTCGTTGCTGCTCCACACGGCGGGTTGACTGCCGGGTGAATTCAGAGGCGAACAGGTAGGCATCGGGCGTGAAGCCACCTGACCGGGCGATGAGCTTACGGAGCGTCTCACCGGGGCGAACGCTGTACACGCCGGCGGAGATGAACTCACCTTCAAGCCGAACGTAGCGGGTTTGCTGCGACTGTGGCACGCGGATGTCGGACTTGGAAAAGATGGTCACTACATCACCGGCAGCCAGAAGCACGTTCTGTGTCGGATCAGACCCGTTCAGCACCGCCGCCAGGTTGAATGGAATCAGCGAAGTGGTCAACGTGACGGGGTCAAGCCGCTCAATGACGGCGTAGGCCAGATCGACATCCGGCGCGCTCAGAAGCACGTCCGTGGTTGAGGCAAAGGTGCCGTTATTTTGCGTAAGGGCGTCGCCCACGCTGGTGCCACCGCCGGAGCTGTTTGCGGTTCCCGATGCCGTAGGCGTTGCTGACTCTGCTGCTGTGCCGGCCGAACCGCTTGTTCCCGTGCTGCCAGAACTGGGAGAGGTGCTTACAGCCAGCCGTCCCTGCCCGGTTTGCGTGACCGCGCGCTCTGTCGTTGTGGCCAGGCCCAGGACGTTACGCGAGCGGTAGTAATTGCGCGTAATCAGTGTGGCTGTGTCTGGTATCAGGTCTGAAAGTCGCATGCCCGTGTGCCACGCATAACGGCCTGGGTTTGCGACGTTACCGCGCAGCGTGACAGCGTTTCCAAACTGCTCGGAAATATTATTCACGGTGACGATGTCGCCTGCGTGCAAGGGAATCTCGCCACCCGTTTGCAGGTTCACATTCTGAATGGCGCGCTGTGCGTTGGTGATGCTTTCGACGCGCACCTTGACATCGTTTGCCGAGCTTGTAAGTCCGTTGGCCAGCTTCACAAGCTGACCCAGGGTGGTCTCGCCGCGCAATTCGTAAATTGCCGGATTCACCACGGAGCCGGCAAGTGCCACCTGTGGCCCTGCGACGGGTACAAAAATGATGTCGCCCGGTTGAAGCGTCAGGTCCTTGCTCTTGTCGCCGCGCAGCAGCAGGTCATACAGATCGACGACGGTTACAGTGTTGTTGCTGCGGTGCAATTCGATGCGGCGGAGGCTACCCTGTGGGCGAACGCCGCCCGACGCGAACAACGCGTTCACCAGCGTCGATACCGCCGAAACGGTGTAAGCGCCCGGTTGCCGCGTTTCGCCCAGAATGTAGATCTGGATGGAGCGAAGCTGGCCAAGGGTCACGTTCAGGTCAAAATTCCGGTACACCCGTGCAAGTTGCTGCCGAATAAACGGGCGCAGCTCGCTGTAACGCAGGCCTGCCACCGTCAGGGTACCGACCTCGGGAATAGAGATGTTTCCACCGCGGTCAACCCGGAAAGTGCCCTGCTGATTAACCTGGCCCGTGGCGGAGATACGGATTTCATCGCCGGTGCCAATGACATAGTCAGGCGTGACCTGCGCGTCGCCTACCGGGGCAAACGTGCTGGGTGGGTTGTTGAACAGGTCCGCACCGAAGATCGGGAGGGTACTGCCAAGTGTCTGGTTTACCAGCAGTTGAAACTCGGTCGGCGTATCCGGCAGCCTGGTGGCCATTCGTGCCCGGTCGTCATTGTTCTGGTTGGAACCCACGCCGGCAGATTGGTTCGCTGTTCGGCTCCAGTCTGGTCCGCTGCTGACAGCAGTAGGAGTTGCGGCGGGCGCGGTAAGTGTAATGATCTGGGGTGCCTGCGCGACGGGTGCAGCAGCAGGTACGGCCGGAGTTGTCTGGCCTGGCAGCAGGGGCGCGCAACAGAGCAGGCCGCAAAGAACGGCAACCGTGCTGCGGTATGTCGGGGTACGGCTTGCCACGGAAGACGGGCAAGAAAAAACAATCTTCACAAAGAAATCCTCAGCAGACATCCGGGCCGGTTGCGTCTACAGTCACCAAAGTGTACCGGATAGGCTCACTGTTCCACACACTCTCAGATGGAGGTAGCTGGTCAGGCATCCCACTGCCGTACCGTTATGCTCCTACGAGCGACAGTACGTTCGCAGCATGATCGGACGCGACTGAGGAGGCAACCTGTGGAACAGCCCAACACCAAGCCAATGCCAGCAACCACAGAAGAGATACAGCAGGAATCGAAGGCAGAGCCATCGGGCTACCGCGGAGACAATCCTTCGACCGCCGGACCCGGCTCTACCGCCGTGAACTCCGGCACACCGGAAAACAAGGAAGGCAGCTTGAATCCCTCTGCCCCCGCGGCTACCGGGACAACCCCAGGATCAACGACCCCGTAAGCTCTGCTCGATAGAGATCAGAGAAGGCTCGTCGGGCAGAGAACCAGACCAACGCAGTGTTCCGGATCGTCGATATACAGTGGAACAAGGGTCGCGGGCCTATAGCTCAACGGTTAGAGCAGCGGACTCATAATCCGTTGGTTCCAGGTTCAAATCCTGGTGGGCCCACCACAAACTCCTTTGTATTGACGGCAACTCGTTGAAACGCAGACAATGCGCGCATGAAGTTCGCCATCTGCGCCGTTGCTTTTATTTTTCTTCCGGTAATACCTACGAGCCTCGGGCAAGATCCGTCCGTTCGGCAGCTGGCGCTTGGCCACCGTTCGGCGCCTCTGCTGACCGTGGACGGCCTCCAGTTTAAGGACCTGAACCGCAACGGGCGTCTTGACGTCTATGAGGACTGGCGTAAGCCGCCGGCAGACCGGGCCGCCGATTTGCTGGGGCGACTATCCGTTGAAGATATGGCCGGCATCATGGTCCACGGAACTCTGCCTGCTGCGGGCGGGCCTGAGGCAGCCATTGGTCGAGGCAGTGGGTATGACATGGACAGGTCACGCGCGCTGATCGATGGCAAGCGGATCAACACCTTCATCACCCGGTTGGGCGGTGACCCACGCAAAATCGCGGAGGGTAGCAACCAGCTGCAGGCGCTGGCTGAGGCCACGCGCTTCGGCATTCCGCTGACCATTAGCACCGATCCCCGCAACAACTTTCTGTACGTGCCGGGTGCCAGCGTTGAGGCGGGTTCCTTCTCCAAGTGGCCCGAGACCACCGGCATGGCCGCCATCAACGATCCGGCGCTGACCCGCCGCTTTGCCAACACCGTGCGGCGCGAGTACATGGCGGTCGGCATCCGCGAGGCGCTGTCGCCCCAGGCCGACTTGGCCACGGAGCCGCGCTGGGCTCGCCTGAACGGCACCTTTGGCGAAGACGCCGGTGTGGCGAAATCGCAGGTCGAGGCCTACGTCGAAGGTATGCAGGATGGCAAAACCGGCCTGAAGCCCACCTCTGTCGTGACCGTGGTGAAGCATTGGGTGGGCTACGGCGCGCAGAAAGACGGATGGGACAGCCACAACTACTACGGCCGTGATTCCGCACTGACCACAGCGCAACTCGGCTACCACGTGGAGCCATTTCTGGGCGCGTTCGACGCCCACGTGGCGGCTGTCATGCCGACCTATTCCATTCTGGAGAACGTGGTGGTAGACGGCAAGCCAATGGAGAAGACTGGCGTCGGCTTCTCCTCTATCGCGCTGAAAGGCCTGCTGCGAGGCAAGTATGGCTTTCGTGGCGTGGTTGTCAGCGACTGGGGCATTACCAGCGACTGCAGTGACCTGTGCAAGGGCGGCATGCCTGCCGGGCAAAAGGCCGGTGTCCAACAGATCGCCATGTCGTGGGGCGTCATGGACCTGCCACGACCAGACCGCTTCGCGGCTACCATCAACGCTGGTGTCGACCAGGTAGGCGGTACCGAAGACGTGGCCGCCCTGCTCGACGCGGCGAAGAGCGGCAAGCTGTCGAAAGACCGCATGCGGGAAGCGACTGCCCGCATCCTGGAACAGAAGTTCGCCATCGGCATCTTCGAAGACCCTTACGTCGATGCCGACGCGGCTGGAAAGATCGTTGGCGACCCTGCGTCGTTGCGCGCGGGCGAAGAAGCACAGGAGCATGCCATGGTGCCCCTGACGAACAAGCTAGGCACGATACCTGTGAAGCCGGGCGCAAAGGTCTGGCTATTCCATGTGGACCCTGCCGCTGCACGGGCCGCCGGTTTGACGGTTGTGGACACGCCGCAGGCGGCGGACGTCGTCATCCTCCGCGCCGAAACGCCATCGGAAATGTTGCATCCCGGTTATTTCTTCGGCAGTCGCCAGCATGAGGGCCGCCTGAACTTCCAGCCCGGCGACCCCGCGTACGACGCGCTGCTGCAGTGTGCGGGCAAGCCCGTGGTGATGACGGTCTACATGGATCGCCCTGCCATTCTGACCGAGGTCAAGGACAAGGTCGCCGCGCTGTATGCCGATTTTGGCGTCAGCGACCATGCCCTGCTGGAAGTTTTGACCGGCAAGGCGAAGGCAGAGGGGCACCTGCCGTTTGAGTTACCGTCGTCCATGGCTGCGGTTGCGGCGCAGAAGAGCGACCTGCCGCATGACTCGCCCAGACCGCTGTTTCCATACGGATTTGCGCTGACGCAGTAGGGACTCAAGGGTCCCAAGTGAGCGGTCGCCGCTTGACGCAGCGGTTACCATGGTGAGACCGCGATGACTGTGTAAGCAGGAGTCGCAAACCTTGCCGCGTCTGCGGCACAAGCATTGGGGTGTCCATGGAGTTTCACATTGCGCGCGCGTTCCGTGACCGGTTCGAACTACGGGACTTGCTGTTTTCCTACACGGGCAATGTGATCTTCGGGAGCGTCGCGGCTAGCCGCCGCCTGGCGCAGCAGATGAACGATGCTGCACCCGGTGCAAAGCCGGAGGCGGTCGTCCACGCCGGCCAGTTGTTCGCCATGGGCCTAATTGACGAACTGAGTCACGCCGTCATCGAACGCTACCGCACCGAGCAGGATCCGGAGATGCTGGCGGATGCGCTGAAATGGTTTGGCAAGCGCGTTGGGGCACAGCAGGTGGATGCGATTCTGCTTGCCTTCACGGAACAGTTTCCGAATACCGACATCTACAATGGCAAGCTGACCGCGGTGGAGTGGCTCGCCGGTGCGACGGGCGGCCTGACCCATCGCGAAGCTGCGCTGGAGGAACTGCTCCTGCTGTGGCTGAGCAACCAGAATCCTGCTTACGCGCCGTTTCGTCCGCTCTTCGACGACAAGGCCCTGCAGCAGGACATTCCCGCCTACACCCAACTGCAAAAGGATGCGGACGCATACTTTGAAACGCGTCCCGAGTTCAGCGCGGAAGCAGGAACGCTGCTACAAGCCTTGCGTGCGCCCTTTGAGGCTGCACCGGATTCGCTAAGCGGCCAGTTGGATTACATCCGCCAGCATTGGGAGCCGGTGCTGGGTGCCGCGCTCACACGCACGCTGCTTGCCGTGGATACGCTGCGTGAAGAAGAGGTCGCCATCTGGATGCAGTTTCACCCTGGCGGCGGCAATGTTCGGCAGCACGGTCCTAATCAGCAGGGCGGCGGCAGCGAAGGTTTCAATGGCGACGAGTACGTCGGCTACGAAGAGTATTGGGAAGAGGTCGTCGGCGCAGACGGGCAGATAAGCCATAAGAAGCGCTTTCGCACCCGTTCCGGTAGCCTTGTCGACGGGCAGTACGCGCAGGACTACCAGGCCCCACTGCACGAGTACGAGGCCTTCTCCGTCGACGACGCGTGGATGCCCACCGTCGTTCTGATGGCGAAGAGCACCTACGTCTGGCTGCAGCAGCTTTCGAAAAAGTACGGTCGCCACATCCATCGGCTCGACCAGATTCCGCGCGAAGAGCTGCAGTTGCTGCGGGACCGCGGTATGACCGGCCTGTGGCTCATCGGCCTGTGGGAACGTAGCAAGGCCTCACAAACCATCAAGCGACTGCGTGGCAATCCGGATGCGGTGGCCTCTGCCTACTCGCTGATGGACTACAGCATCGCCGAAGATATCGGCGGCGAATCCGCCTTCGCGAAGCTGCGCGACGAGGCTGCAGCCGTAGGCCTGCGGCTGGCCAGCGACATGGTACCGAACCACATGGGCCTTGACTCCACATGGGTCATCGAACATCCGGAGTGGTTCCTGCGGCGCAGCGAAAGCCCGTATCCCGTGTACTCGTTCGAGGGGCCGGATCTTTCGACCGATCCACGCGTTGAGATCAAGCTGGAAGACCACTACTACGACATGACGGATGCCGCCGTGGTCTACCGCCTGCGTCAGCGCGGCGGCGACGGACGCACTGACTTTCTGTACCACGGCAACGACGGAACCACCTTCGCGTGGAACGACACGGCGCAGCTCGACTACTCGCAGGCCCAGGTCCGCGAGCATGTGATTCAGGTAATTCTGCACGTCGCGCGGCGCTTTCCGATTATCCGTTTTGACGCCGCCATGGTGCTGGCGAAGCGGCACGTGCAGCGGCTTTGGTTCCCGCTGCCGGGCGTCGGCGGGTCGATCCCTTCGCGTGCAGAAGATGCCATGACGCAGGAAGATTTTGACCGCATTATGCCCGCCGAGTTCTGGCGCGAGGTCGTCGATCGCGTGCAGGCAGAGGTGCCCGGTACGCTGCTGCTGGCCGAGGCTTTCTGGATGCTGGAAGGCTACTTCGTCCGTACGCTGGGCATGCACCGCGTCTACAACTCGGCGTTCATGATGATGCTGCGCGACGAGGAAAATGCGAAGTATCGCAGCTACCTGAAGAAGACGGTCGAGTTCGATCCAGACATTCTGAAGCGCTACGTGAACTTCATGTCAAACCCGGACGAGCGCACCGCCATTGACCAGTTCGGCAATGGTGACAAGTATTTTGGTGTCGCCACCATGATGGCGACCATCCCGGGCCTGCCCATGTTTGCGCACGGCCAGCTGGAGGGCTACACCGAAAAGTACGGTATGGACTACATGCGTGCCAAAACGGAGGAGTGGCCCAACGAAGATCTCATACGCCGCCACCAGCACGAAATCGCGCCACTGCTTGCGAACCGGGCGCTCTTTGCAGAAAGCGAAAACTTCGTCTTTTTTGACTGCTGGACGGACGGCGGCACGGTTGATGAGAACGTGTTTGCCTACAGCAATCGCCGTGGTGATGAACGCGCCCTGATCCTGTACAACAACGCTTACCAGAGCACACGCGGCACAGTCCATATTTCCGCTGCCTCCATGAACAAATGGACGGGTGAACTGCAGCAGCGATCGCTATCGCAGGCACTCGCATTGTCATCGGACGACGGCCTGTTCTTCGCCTATCGCGACACCGTGACCGGTCTGGAATACCTGCGTCGCGCGCGGCATTTGCAAGACCACGGCCTGACCGTCGACCTGCGAGGCTACCAGTACATCGTGCTGCTGCACTGGCGCGAACTGCGCAGCACTGCGGAACAGCCCTGGGATCAGCTTTGCGACGGCTTGAACGGCGCTGGCGTGCACAACCTGGATGAAGCGCTTACCCACCTCCGCCTGCGACCGCTGACCGGTGCACTGCGCGACGCCATTGCGTGGGACGCGGTGCGCCTGCTGGCACCGGCAGGCGAGCAGCCCATGGCTGAGACCGAGGCGGCACGCGCCTGGGGCGAACGTGCCAGGGCGGTCTACTGGCGCTGGTCAGAACTGGTACCTGAGGCAGACGGTTCTGCGGAAAGCTACGCCGCGGCCGCGACCACGTTGGCAGAACGTGCAGCTGCGGCCGTCACAGCTGCGCAGCGATCCCATGCACTACCACCGCATACCCACGCGGAAGCGCTGTGGTCGCCGCTGCTGGCCGTTGCCGCCCTGCTCAACCTGCCCGGCGACGGCAACGTGATCGAAGCGCTGCAGCTTCGGCCTTCGCTTGCGGAAATCTTTTCTGAGGTCGGTATACAGGGCGAGGACGCCTGGCGAGCCGCCGCGCGTGTGCATCTCGCCCTGAACCCGGTTGACACGGCGTCGGCTGCATTCTGGGCCCAGAGCGATGTGCACTGGCTGGCTGCAGTCAACGAGCATGACGGCACACGCTATGTAAACCGCGAGGCGCTGGAGCAGTTGCTGCGTTGGTTCAGCTTGACGGGTGCGCTTCGGTCCGACCAGGCCCTGCCTGTTGAGCAGGTTTTGTCTGCTGCGGCAGCCGCGGGGTTCGACTACACCATCATGGTCGAACACCTGACGGCGACAGCCGCGAGTACCGACGCGCCACTCTCCGCTGACACTCAGCCGGAAGTAGCCGCTGCTGAAGGAGAAATGCCTGGCGTTCTGCCAGAAGGGGAGAGCGTTGAGGCTGCGGAGCCACCTGTCGCAGAGCCTGAGCCCTTGGAGCAGGTTGACTTGGAAGCATCTGAGCCGGAAATGAAGCAGTTAACGGAGCCTGCAGTGGCAGCCGCTGTAACGGTGCCGACGCCCGTGGAAGTGCCTGTGCCAGCGCAGCATACGCCAGTGCCCCGGATCACAGCCGCAGACGCAACAAGCAAGTTGCCAGGCCAACATGTACCTCGTACGGCAAAGGTGCCACCGACCCACGAACGTGTGGCAGGCCGTCCGCCTGGCTCTGCCTCATGGATCGCGTACCTGTTCCGCGCCCTAAAGCGCGCCGTGTTGCGGCTGCTCGCCGGAAAATAGCCTCAGCCGGAACCCGCAAGGGACCGGGGACGATGCTGGAGCAAACAGTCCTTAGTACTCGAAAATGTGCGGCGACGGATACGAGAGCGTGCCGTCCGAACGCTGCACGGCGATGAACAATCTCCGGTCCTTCTCGCCGTTGATGGTGGACGCCACAATCAACGTCGTTCCGATGGGTCCTGAGCCGTCTGACACCGATTTGTCCACATGGTGGCTGCGGATGGGCCCGACCGGGCTGTACTTCGTCCAGTCTTCTGTGAAGCGCTGCAGGGGGTAGGCGCTGTATTTTTGCGGGTGCGCGTTCCATTCTGCATCATTCATATAAATGCCGTAGGCACCGGCGAAATCTTTCTGTTCAATATCGGTCAGGAAGCGGTTGATGCGGTGCTCTGTGTACAGGTTCATGAACAGCCAGCCGTGGCCCGTGAGGAAGCCTGCAAAGGTCAGCACCAGCAACAATCCAACCAGGCTGCCACCGGCAATCAGCAGCGTTTGAATCAGCCGTTCGTGACGTTCGTTGTAGGCGGGCGCATTCAGCAGGGTCATGTCGTTCGTTCCTCAGGGTTGCTTTGCAGTATTAGACACCGCCGCCGGCGGATCCGTCAGCCGCGTCAGCTCTGCGAGCCGCGTCCAAGGCTATCGCATGAAGTCGCGCAGCAGGGTGATGTCAGGCGCATGGCCCGGCTGCATGTAGACCGAGGCCACGTCGAAGCGCACGTGCACATCTGGCGTCTGTCCGGGCCGCCAGGGCAGCTGTCGAACATACGCATCGGCCATGCGCCGCAGGGCCTGGGTCTTATCGCGGTCCACCTGGAACTCCGCGGCAAAGGCTGACCGGCCTTCCCGCGTCTTCACCTCGACAAAGACGAGCGATTCGCCCTCCCACGCAATCAGGTCGACCTCGCCGCTCAGTGTCGCATGCCGCCACCTGCGCGCCACCACGACATAGCCCTGTCGCCGCAGAAAGAAGTAGGCAGCGCGCTCACCGTCCACGCCAAGCTGCTGCACGGCGGAACGCTGCGGCAGGCGGCGAAGCCGCCCGTTGGTTTGCTCCAGCAGGTGCAGGGACCGTTCCATCAACGCGAGCAAGGGACGAGGACGGGTCACGCGTCCAGTATGGCAGTTCGTCGACGGGTATGGCGCCGGGCCACACCGTTCCGGGTTCCACGCGCAGAGTGTCGCAAAGCAGCCAGCGACGCACAGGGTGACGGGAATGGTCCGTTTCTGCACTTGTCTCATGTGCGCAGAGATAGAGGCGAAAGTTCATCAGAGATTTACGGCGGAAGCAGACACTGTCGCTACAACTTCAACTCTTGATACGGGGACTTCAATGAACGGTGTACGGTGTGCGGTTTTAATCACAGGACTGACCTGCGTTGTGGGTCTGCAGGCGCAGGTGCAGCTGGTAGCCAAGGGAACCTTGACGAGCAGCAGTGCGGGCACTTACACGGATCTTTCCGGTCTGCAGGGCAACCTTGAGAACGGCGTTCCCGCCGGCCTGCTGGGTGGCTTCGGCTCCGGCCTGGCCTATGTGTCTGGTGACCGCTTTCTTGCCGTCCCGGACCGCGGGCCCAATGCCGTTTCCTACGACTCAGCCGTCGACGATACGGATAGCTACATTAACCGTTTTCACACCATCAAGATGAACCTGCAGGCGAACACCGCAGGCACCGGTCTGCCTTATGTCATTACGCCCACCCTGGAAAAAACCACGCTGCTTTCAAGCCAGTCACCGCTTGTGTACGGTTCCGGAGCAGGCCTGGGTGTAGGTTCGGGCGCGCCCTCGGTCAACTATTACAACCAGTACTTTTTCACGGGTCGCTCGGATAACTTTGATCCTGCACAGAACTCCGGCAACGCCGCAGACGCCCGGCTTGACCCGGAAGGCATCCGCCTTTCCAACGACGGCATGAGCGTCTTCATTTCAGACGAGTACGGCCCCTACGTCTACCAGTTCAATCGCTTCAAGGGCACACGCCTTCGCACCTATGCATTGCCGGCAAAGTATTACGTCAGCAACCTGAGCCCGAACGGTGCCACCGAGATTTCAGGGAATACCTCAGGCCGTACCGCAAACAAGGGCCTGGAAGGCCTCGCCATCACACCCGATGGCAAGACGCTGGTGACGATGATCCAGGCACCGCTGATCCAGGACGCGAACCAGGGCGGTGCTGCAGCAAGCCTGCTTCGCTTTCTGACTATCGACATCACGTCCGGCGCAACGCATGAGTATGCCTACAGCCTGACGACCGGCAGCGGCGTCAGCGAAATTCTCGCGCTGAACAATCATGAGATCCTCGTGGACGAGCGCGATGGCAAGGGCCTGGGTGACGGTTCCAAGGCAAAGATCAAGCAGTTATTCAAGATCGACTTTGCCGGTGCGACCGACGTGTCGAACATGGATGGTTTGACTGCAGCAAAGAACTCGGTTCCGAAGACGCTGTTTCTGGACCTCGTGAATGTTCTGACGGCCAATGGCTTCACGACCAGCACCATTCCTGCAAAGATCGAAGGCCTTGCGCTGGGGCCCGACGTCTCTGTCAAGGGCGTCACGACGCACACCCTTTGGGTCGCTAACGACAACGACTTCCTGCAGGATTACGGCGGCGTGACCAACAGTAATCCGAACCAGTTCTTTGTTTTCGGGTTCACCGATGCCGATCTACAGGGCTCCATTCTGGTTCCGCAGATCCGGACCGGCTACCTGAACTAGACCGTACTGACGCAGAAAAGCCCGGCTGGTTTGCCGGGCTTTTCTACGTTGTACAAACCGATCCTTAGAGGGCCAGACCCTGCACGCGCTTGCGCATGCAAAAGACACTAATTGCCAGCAGCCCTGTGAACGAAAGTATAAGACTCGAAGGCTCAGGCGTGACTGAAGTCGTATTTGCGAGGGATGCGGTTGCTGCCACGTCGTAGAAGTTCCCGGCTGCGTCGGTTGCAATTGCTTCATAGCCCGACACGGTTGAAAACAGATCGATGGAGAGTGCCTGGCCAGAGAAGATGCCGGTAAACCCGAGTCCGCTCACATCGAACAGTCGAGCCTGCGTTGGGAACAGCAGGTTGTCGTTGCCAAAAAAGGGGTCGTTCGGTGCCATCAGGCCGGTAATGCCGGTGCCCGTAATGCCTGTGATCTGGAACGAGCCGTTGTTGTTATTGGTGGCAGTAAGTGTGCCGACCGTGCTGACACCAAGAGCCGCACTGTTGATAGCAACTTTGAATGTGTCAGCCTTGGCCAGGCCCGTGGCAAGCATCAGGCCTGATAACGCGAAAGAAAGAGTCAAGCTACGCAAAGGAACCCTCAAGGAATGTGGACCGGGAGCGACAAGTCCTTGCGGTAACGCTACGTCCTCTTGCCATGGAAAGTATGAAGGGAAGAAGAAAAGGCGTCCAGTAAATGGATCCCGGACGCCCGGGCCTAGAACACGAACACGGTGGAAAGCGTGACCGATTGCAAGCCGACCCCTACGGCGCTGTGGTTGTACTCACCCGCCTGCAGCTTGCTAATGCCGGTTCTCGACATCGCCGTTGGCACGAAGGTGTAGGCGGCATCCAGGGAAAAGTTGTTCTTGTGGTATCCGCCGCCTGCGGAGACCTGGTCGGTAAAAATGGCTGCCGTGAGCGGTGTTGCCGTCGATGCGGGCACTGCCTTGTTGACGTGTACATAACCTGCTCGCGCAACCAGCGATTCGCCCAGAGAGCGCTCCAGACCCACGCGCACGGGGAACTGGTTCTTCCAGTCGAGCGGTACGTCATCGTGCAGTGAGGTGGACTGCAACAGGCCATTCACATCTGCATTGTTGCCATTCTTCAGGTCAACACTGAGTGTTTTGAAGGCCCGCTTCCAGTTGACCCACTCGCCGCCCAGTGCGAGCGAGAGCCTGGGCGTAAGCGTGATGAGGGTGTGAACTGAGATGCTCTGCGGAAGGACGTTGCGGACGGTTGCGTCATAACGAAAGTCAGGGCGCGCACCGCCAAGGCCCGCTGCGGCAAGTTGGACACCGAGATTTCCATTCGCGACACCCGTGCTGGTGATGCGCGTTGCGTTGCGGTAGCCCACGCCAAGCTGCACGCGCCTGCCTGGACGCACCAGGATGCCCGCACTGCTGTTCACGCCAAAGCCGGAGGTCCGCAGATCCAGCAGCGTTTTGAGCCCTTTGACAGTGGGTTGTGTCTGAAAGATGTAAGGCGAATGCAACGTGTTGCTGTTGTAAGTCGCGCCCAGTGTGGCCCCTACCGACACCCTCGGCCCCAGCCTTGCACTTAAACCGACTGCCGATCGCAAGGCAACGATAGCTGACTTGTTCTGCTGAAGTCCGTAGCTTGCACCTGCCGTGCCTGGCGCATCCACGTAGGCCCAGTTGCTTACCGAAGTAAGTTCCGGTAGGGCGAAGACACCGAGCGTATATCTGCTGTGGCCCAGCGGGATACCGAAAGCGCCTGAGGGAGCCACGCCCGGTCCAGTCTGCATGGTGGCCCGGTTGTTGACGATGTTCGAGAAAGTTCCGCGCGAGAACACCGCGTTGGCAGCGCCCTCGAGCACTGGCCGTCTCAATTCCGACAGGCCGGCAGGGTTAACCGACATGGCGTCTAGCACGCTGGTCGACGATGGCACATAGATGCCACCCAGTCCCATTGCCTTGGCAGAGGCGGTGTTCCAGTAGAAACCCTGCGCGTGCAGGCCGGGCGCTGCGGCACCTGCGCAAACGCAGGCGGAAGTAAGGATCAAGCGTAGCCCATACAGATGAACGCCCTTCACGGAAGGTCCCTCACTGGGAAGATTGAGCTGATTGCGTCGGAATAGCAGAGGCTTAGAAGGCATGAACAGGGACCAGAGCCGGGTTCGGCAAGATTTGTTCCTGAAACGCGTATGGGTTTTCAGGTAAGTTCACAACGGTTACGGGAGCCATCTGCAAAGCTTCCAGACACTGGGCATCCAGGGCGTGGGGAGCCTCACTGTTCATGATGGAATAGACCTTTTCCAACGGCAGTGCTCCCCGGTAGGGTCTGTGTGCGGCCAGCGCGTCGTAGACGTCGGCCACCGCAAGAATGCGCGCATGCAGGTTCAGTTGGGTGTGGTTCCAGCCGCGAAAGTAGCCGCTGCCATCCAGCCGCTCGTGGTGCGCCGCAGCCACCTCACTCAGTTCCAGGAAGCCGGGGATACGCCGCAGTATTTCCAGCGTGTAGAACGAATGCTTCTTCACGACAGCCCACTCCAAATCGGTGAGCTTGCCCGGTTTTTCCAGGATTGAGTTGGGCACGGACAACTTGCCAATGTCGTGCAGCAGCGCGGCGCGACGCAGCATAACGATGTCTGCCTCGGGAAGTGCCAGCCGCGTGGCGATCGCCACCGTCGCCAGCGCGACCCCCTGCGAATGCCGGTAGGTGAACGGTGATTTCGTATCGATCACTTCAGAGAAAGCAAGGCAAAGGCTGTCGAGGCGGTCGGCGTCAAACGTCACACGGAAGTCCTCCGGTTCCATCTGCGCCACCAGGGACAGAATGTCTTCATCCGCCAGGCCGGACCACAAAGAACCATCTGCGGCGAGAGATTGTGCCAGCTGCACCAGGGCAGGATCAAACCACTTACCTGTGCGTCGCTGCATGACCTCCTCTGCCGCGCTTGCGCCCCCAAGACTCCAGAAGACGGCCAGGGTTTGCGACAGGTTCATGATGCGTGAGAGCAGTGGAATCTCATCGCCCTGTACACCCATCGGGTAGCCTCGGCCATCCCAGTGTTCGTCCAGGCCGGCTATTCCCATCGCAACTTCCATGGAGAAGCCAATCTGCCGGGCGATGGAAGCGCCGCGTTCGCAGCGAATTTTTACCAGGTCGCAGGAGTCGGTCTGCTGCGTACTGGCTACGCGCAGCAGCGTGCGGACGCGCTCCAGAAAGGGCTTGCCCGTGGCGACATGGCCCAGTGCGTACTTGAGGCTGTCGAGATTAGTCGTCGTCCAGTCTTTATCCTTCAGGTGACCCTTTGCCTGGATCTCGTCAGACTGGATGATGTGGAAGAGCTTGGAGGCATTGCTGCTGCAGCCCGCATCCTTCAAGAGCAGGCCGTAGTAAAGGTCGGCCTGCGCGCTGCGTGCCATGCCCAGCCCGGCTGCAATCCGCATCCCGATGACGCAGGTTTGCAGTGCATGGCCCATGGGTTGGCCTTCGGTTAAATCCAACGCATACGACAGTGCGGAGATAACGGCCGAGGCAGCTACCCGGGTGATAGTGTTTGACTCTGCTGGGACCATATTTCCCCCGAAACGGTAATCGGCAGGGGTGCAACGGACCTTAATGCAGAAGAAACGGAATGTGAGTGCTTCCTACATCTGTGGAAACACGGTAATCAGCAGCGGGCGAATGACCAGGCTGCCACGTCTACCGGGTCTGAAAAGCTTCGTTCGCCCGCTTTACCTCGTCTACACCGGCTGCGTGGGCAAACAGGATGACGCGGTACGTAAAGTTGGCGCTGCCACCCCTCTCGAGCGTGAAGTTGTGCTCGGGCACCTTCGCATCGAAGATGTGGTCTCCGAGAGGGTTCGCGGCGAAAAGGCCGTAGCCACGCGCATGCCAGTAGGTGGGATAGCCAGGGTTTCGCTGGCTGTCGAGGATCGCGACTGTGACGGCTTTGCCCTCATAGGTGCCGGTCAACTCGCACCAGTCCCCGCGTGTAGACCAGACCTTGTCGCCCTCCACGCCTGCGCTGGTGCGGTAGATGCCAGTCGCCCCAGCATTGTCACCGCCTTCCACCTTTGTCGGGCGTCCGCTCGCATCCTGGAAGGTGCCGCCCTTCTCCGTGGCCGACTCCAGGAAGTGCGCCACCCGGATGCCCAGCAGGCCCTCCTTGTCATCATGGAAGATGGCTCGGTCCAGCGCGGTCAGGGTGATGTTCTGATCGATGATGCGGCTGTCGCCCTGCTTTTGAAAGACGTAGCGCGTGGTCTGCTTCAGCAGGTCCTTGCCCTCGCCGGTCGTCCACACGGAGTCCACCGTAAGCTCCCCACGGTCCTTGCCGGAGCTGGTAGAGACGATGCGCTCGTGGCGAATGGAGCCCATCTTCGACCGCTGCGCCTCTGGGATGGCGTCTGAGTTGTTCCAGAAGTCAAAGCCGTTGACGTTGCCGTAGTTGAACCACATCCCCGCGTGGTGCGGATGGTCTACGCGCTCACCGTCACGCGGCACCAGGGGATAGCCTCGTGTGACGGTGACGTTGTTCGAGGTAATCAGCGGAAAGAGTACCGGCTTCTTCAGAGAGGTCGGCCAGAGGTACGAGGTGAACGGCTTGCCATCGACGGTGATGTCGACGCGGCGATGTGCGTCGTCGCGCCGGACCTCCACCTGTGCAGACGCCCCGGTCGTGAATGCAAGCAAGGCAAGCGCGCCCGCAGTGAGGCATCTTCTAAACACGTTTGCCGCCTACCAAGATGGACTGCGACTTGTCATCGAAGGTGACACGCTGGCCGCTTTGCATGGCGGCAATGCACATGCAAAGCGCAATCGAGTGGCTGTACCCAGCTTCAATGGAGGCGTTGGGCGTCTTGCGGGAACGAACACACTCCATCCAATTGCGCATGTTCGCGTTGGTTTGCGGATCGCCTGCGCCGGTGTTTGCATCCGTCGCCATGGCAGATGTCTTGCCGCCGTCGGCCAGTGAAAACGGCTTCAACAGCTCCGGTTTCATCTTCATTTCAGCGGCGTACTTTGCCGTCAGGCCGCCCGTTGGCGTCACCTGCTGCTTGTCCATGTCGAGCATGCCACCGGTGGAGTAATACAGCTCCTTGACGCCGCCCGCCTCGTTGGTCTGGCGGGTGGAATACGAGACCTGGAAGCCCTTGCTCATGTCGTCCAGCGGGCCATAATCGAAGACAGCGGTCAGCGTGTCCCAGTTCACGCGACCGTCGTGCCAGGCGTAAATGCCGCCGTTGGCCACCACGCTGCGGGGGTGCGGCAGCCCGGTGAACCAGTGCACCGTATCGATCTGGTGCACCAGCCATTGGTCAGGCAGTCCCGAGGAGTAGGGCCAGAACAGGCGAAACTCAAGATACTTGCGTGCGTCGAAGGGCGCACGCGGCAGGTTTAACTGGTAGCGAGTCCAGTCTGTATCCTCCTCCTTCAGTAGCGGCACGACGTCGGGGCGCCGCCAGCGACCGGGCTGGTTCACGTTCCACGTCATCTCGACCATGACAATGTCGCCAAATTCACCGCTCTTGATGTACTCGTACGCGCGCTGGTAGCTGGGTGTGCTGCGGCGCTGGGTGCCTACCTGCACGATTTTGCCAGTGCGGTGTACGGCTGCACGGAAGTTGCGGGCATCTGCCATGGTGTGTGCCGTCGGCTTTTCGACATAGGCATCGCGCCCTGCATTTACAGCTTCGATACCGTGTTGCGCGTGCTGGAAGTCAGCGGTGGCAATCAGCACGGCATCAATATCCTTGCGCGCATACAGCTCGTCGTTGTTGCGTACCGCGTCCACCTTGGTGCCGGTGGCTTTGCTCAACATCTCCGCACCCTGGTTGCGACGCATGTTCCAGATATCCGACACCGCGACAAACTGAAAGTTCATGCCCTTGCAGTTGCTCATAAACGCAGGTACCAGCGCCTGCCTCATGCGGTCTCCACAGCCGACAATGGCGGTTCGCACGCGGTCGTTCGATCCTGCGATCTGCGCGTAGCTACTAGCCGTCCACGGTGTGACGACGGCACCGGCGGTGGCCAGACCGGCTGTTTTTAGGAAGCTTCTGCGATTGGGGTCGAGCTGGGTCATCTGAAATCCCTCGGACGCATGGTAGTACGAGGACCAAGCAGTCTGCCACCGCAATGCGAGGGTAGGGCGATTTGTTGCTTTTAGGGAAGCCGCCGGGTTTGTAAGCCTCAGATGTCGGCTTGTGTCTCATCCGGCGGATGCCGGTGTCGATAAAGGGAGAGACAGGGGCCGCAGCCGGAGTAGGGCGAGGGGTTCAGACTCTTTCTGAGTGAACGGTAGCGAACGTTTTACAGAGATAGGTTCAAGGGTGCGGTTGCGAAGAACTTATCGTGAACCTAAGTGTCACAGTAAGTGCGCCGAATGGACCATGCATAAGTAGGTGGCAGCCTGCTCCATCATCGCAGGATTACCTCGAGTTACCAGAAGGTTACTTTTGTGCATGAAGGGAAGGGAAAGAGCAGGCTGGTTGAGGGCGGCTTGAAAGCCCAGAAGCATGCGGTAAGGGCATGGTAATGTCGGCCTTGGCGGCTTATGTCGCTGTTGTTGCAACAGCAACCATCCAACGGACCTGATGGTGCGTTGTTCAGATAGAAGAACTTAGCAAGCCCGTGACTGAGCAGACTCTACCTCAACTCAGTAACCATGATGTTGTATTTACTGCGGCAGCCTCTTTTTGCTGTTTCGCGATGTCTCGCTGTGTGACAAAGTGAGCAAAGAAAGTATTCGTGCGGCTTACACTCCTTATGATGCGAGAGATACGAAAAACCGGGTTGGCAGCGACAGTCTGCTTCGCCGTTGCGACCAGCCTTGTGCATGCACAGGCGCCGACGTCAGTGCCCGGACCTGCCCCAGTCCAGCTTCCTCCCGTCGCGGGAACTCCTTCGCAGGCAACGCGACTTGGAGTGGGCGATCAGCTGCTGGTCAGTGTTGCCGACCTGGATGAAGTCACCGGCCGCTCGGTACGTATTGCAGAAGATGGGTCTGTCGACCTGCCCATGATCGGCTCTGTGCAGGCAGGCGGCGTCAGCCTGCCGGTCTTCCGTGCCGTGCTGGCGGCGGCATATTCGAAGTATGTGACCAATCCACAGGTGTCGCTGCAACTGGTCAGCAGTCAGAATCAGCTGGTGTCTGTGATTGGCGATGTGAATACCCCCAACGTGCAGGAACTGACTGGCCCGCTGACGCTGCTGGCGGCAATTACGCGCGCGGGTGGTGCGAAGCCGGATGCAGGGCCGCAGGTCATCGTGACGCGTGAGGCTCGGTGGGGTCTGCTGCCCATTGCGGGTGCCACCATGAACCCTGGCACGCCTTTCTCGCGAGCGACGCTCTCGCTCGACGACCTGGTCGCGGAAAAGACGCCAGAAAACAACATTCTGCTGCGACCAGGCGATGTGATCTCTATTCCAAAAGGAAGCATTGTTTACGTGGTTGGTAACGTGCATCGGGCCGGTGGATTTCCCCTCCGTTCCAGTGGAAGCCTTTCGGTAATTGAGGCACTTGCGCTGGCCGAGGGTCTGACGGCGAATTCGAAGAGCGACCAGTCCAAGATCCTTCGGCCTTCCCCCAACAAGGGCGAGAAGCGTCTTGAGATTGCGGTCGACATCCCCAAGGTTCTTGCCGGCAAACAGACCGATCCCCAGCTGTTTGCAGACGATATTTTGTACATACCCAACAGCGCAGCCAAGACGGGCGCGCGTCGCGCGGCCGAAGCAATATTACAGGTCACAACCGGCCTCTTGATTTACCGCTAAGCCCCGAGTACCGCACCACAGGAGATTGTCTTGCAAGAGCATCTGGCCAGAACGAGCCGGGAACGTGAGTACGGTATGCGTTCCGCAGCCGACCGTTTCGAAGGAGAACGCCGCCAATCCTGGCAGGACGAGGGTTCTCACGAACCAGAGGATCAGGAACGCACCGGGATGGTAGCGGAGTATTACCGCATCGTCATGCGGCATCGCTGGCTGGTCCTCGGGCTGGCGTGCCTTGGTGTGTTGCTCAGCATCCTGTTCCACCTGACAACGCAGCCTGTCTACGAGACACGCACCTCGGTCGAAATACAGTCGATGAACAGCGAGTTCATGGACAGCAAGTCTGTCGCGGCCAATGCGGCCCTGCCTACGGATGCATTGGTCCAGACGCAGATCAAGCTCCTGGGCAGTGACTCGTTGTTAGATCGCGTCAAGGAGCAGCTAAGCGCTGCACCGCATTCCAGCCTGGTCGAACGCGGCGATACCCTTTCAAAGATCGAGCGCCGGCTGCACCTGCCTTCTGGCCAGGGCATCCCCTACGACAAGCTGCTGGACGAGACCGCTGAGGGCGTCAAGATCAAGCCAATGGGCATCTCGCAGCTGGTAGAAGTGACCTGCGATTCGTGGGACGCCACCTTTGCGGCGAATTTTTGCAACACCCTGACGAACGAGTTTCAGATCCAGGACATGGAAAGCCGCGGCGGACAGGCCAAGCACATCAGCGACTGGCTGGTACGGCAGGCCGCGGATGTCCGGCAGAAGGCCGAAGAATCGCAGCGCCGCCTTGAGATTGCAACCGGTGGAAACGGCATGCTGCTGAATCCGGCGACTGACAGCATCGGTGAAGAGCGTCTGAAGCAGATGCAAACGGAACTGGTGCACGCGCAGGCCGACCGTATGGAGAAGCAGGCAGAACTGGCCGAGGCACAGGGTGGTGGGGCGGACGGTGGTCCTGACACTGCGGCCTATTCCGCGTCCAAGCTGCGGCTGAACGACCTGCAGGCGCAGGTGGCCGCCCTGGTGCCACCGCTTACGGAAGCGAATCCGAAAATCATCAAACTTCGTTCGCAGATCGCAGAAGTACAAAGCAACATGAAGCGCGAAAAGGCAGTTGGCGCGGGCAAGCTGCAGGAGGCCTACCAGTCCGCCAAGCACCGCGAAGACCTGTTGAACCTGAGCTACCACCAGATTGAGGGCAGCGTCTCGACCGACCTGCAGAAGAGTTCCGAAATCGATCTGCTGCGCCGCGAGACCCAGGCAGAACAGCAGCTGTACCAGACCCTTCTGAACCGCGCCAAGGAAGCGGGCTTTGCCTCGGCCATGCCTACCTCGACCATTCAGATTGTCGACAAGGCTAAACCGCCGCTCTTTGCGGTGTATCCAAAGCGGCTGACAACAGCGGTGGCATTTGCCATCATCGGTGCGGTCCTCGGAATCGTCATTGCATTCCTGCTGGAACGCCAGATTCCGCGCCTACGGCTGCCCGGCGATGTGAACCGCTTCGTGCGTATCGATGAATTGGGTACCATTCCGGCCATCTCCGCGCAGTCTGCACCCGGCAACGTCGCTTCCAGGATGTTGTCGCCTGTGCAAAATGCCATCGTAAAGTTCAATGGCAACGATGCCACGGACCGCGCGAGTTCAACCGAGGAGACGTGGTCGGAAGAAGCGCTCGTCGCGGAGTCGTACCGCAACACGACGCTGTCGCTGCTGCTGGCGGAGCCGAACAAGGGCTCGCGCATGTTCGTCGTCTCATCACCCGGTGCAGGCGAAGGTAAGACGACGGTCACGTCCAATCTTGGCATTGCGCTCAGCAAGTCCAAGCTACGGGTGGTGCTGGTCGACGGCGACCTGCGCAAACCGCGCCTGCACGACGTGCTGTCGGTCAGCAACGACCGCGGTCTGCGCGACCTGCTGCGTGATGGCGTTGCGTCGTATGCGGGTTCCATGCAGACCGTCTGCAAACCGACGGCATACGAGAACCTTTATGTCATTCCGGCGGGTTCCGGTCGCGGCTCCATTGCGGACCTGCTGCATTCGTCAGAACTGCGCGTCCTGTTTGAGAAGCTGGCGGAGCAATTTGACGTCGTGCTGGTCGATTCACCGCCCATGCTGCACATCGCGGATGCCCGCATTTTGGCGGCGCAGACCAACCACGCGATCCTGGTCTTCCGCTCCGGCGTCACGAAGCGGTCCAGCGCCGTAAGCGCGCGCCGTATGTTGGAACGCGACCGCGTGTCCATAACCGGCAGCATCCTGAACGACTTCGATCCCAGCCGCGAGGGCCAGCGCAAGTACTACAGTGGCTATTACGAGTACCAGGATTCGGACTCTGACCTTGGTGCCAAGGCCTCGTGATGACTCCCGCAGTATTTGACGAGCCGCAACTGGCGGACGGCACGCTGGAGCACGCTCCAGCGATGTCTGCGCTGCCGCCAGAGGTAGCCAAACACGTCGTGCAGGGCACCTCTACGCTAGGCGCAGCGGTGTTCGTCGAACGCGGTGCCAGCTTTCTGGCGAACGTACTTGCCGCTCGGATGGCGGGTGCGTCCGTGTTCGGTGCCTACTCCCTCGGAATCACCACGGCCAATAACATCTCCACGTATGCAGCGGGCGGCATAGGCACGACCGCAACGCGCTTTTCGGGCAAATACCCGTACAGCGGCGGCAGCTATCGCACCTTTGCGCAGGTCATGGCGACCATTTCGCTGCTGTCGGCTGTCCTGGCGGCGCTTGCACTGACGCTGGGTGCCGGGCCGATCTCGCGGCTACTACACCAGCCGAATCTCGCTGGCCTGCTGCAGTGGGCAGGCATTACAGCCGCAGGCATGGTCCTGCTGGAGTGTGCGCGCGGCTTCTTTGTCGGGCAGCGAAGGCTGCTTGCGCTGGCTGCCTTGTCGATGCTGGTTGGGCTGGGCATGCTGATCGTCCTGCCCAGTATGGCGACGACCCATCATCCCGCCGCCATGGTCATTTCGCATGGTGCCATCACGCTGACCGCGGTCGCACTGTGCTGCGTATTTGCCGCTCGCCTGCACCTGCTTCCACCGGCCGGTGTGGTTTCAAAGATCAATTTTATGCACCTGCTGCGTGAGGTTTGGAGCTACGGTCTCATCCAGCTTTCCGGCCTGGTAAGCGCAAACCTTGCAGGCTGGTGGGTCACGGCGCTGGTTGCGCGCGGC
Organism: Janthinobacterium lividum; assembly: GCA_050954745.1. Taxonomy (GTDB): domain Bacteria; phylum Acidobacteriota; class Terriglobia; order Terriglobales; family Acidobacteriaceae; genus Terriglobus. The sequence goes on from JBPBQP010000003.1 coordinate 26,966, forward strand.
GACCCAAGCCTGGTGCAGATCAGCTTTTTTGCCATCGCCAGCCAGCTGCGCAACCTGATTGGGCTCATCCCTTCGCTGCTGACCGAGGGCAGCTTCGCCGTCATGGCATCGCCTAGGGAAGACGGCGACACCGTGTCACGCCGCGTCATGGCCCTGTGTACCTATGCCTCCACGGCAGTGTCTCTGCTGATTGCGGCGCTCACGATCATCGTGGCTCCGCTGCTGCTCAGGCTCATGTACGGTCGTTCGTACCAGTCCGCTGCCCTGGCTGTCAGCGTTGCAGTGGGTGTGGCCGTGATCCAGATGGGCAATGCGCCACCGTCCGCCCGGCTTAGCGTGGTATCCATCCGCTTTACCGCGGTGACGAACACCGTTTGGGCCGTCTTCACCGCAGCGCTTGGAACCTTTCTCATGCTGCACGGTGGCAGCGCCGCGGGTGCCATGGGCATCTTCATGCTGGCGCACATCGTCATCGCCGTCATGGTGCTCATCATCCTGCAGCAGCGCGATCGTCTGCCGTCTGGCATGATCCAACTCTTTGCGGGTAGCACGACTGCCATAGCCGCACTCTCAGGCCTGGCGCTATACCGCGCCAGCCATCCTAACCTCCTGCTCCATCTGACCGCAGCCATGTTCGCGGTAGCCGCCATCACAGCCGTGTGGCTGTACTTGCTGGGCAAGCGGCACACCTGGCTGCCTTCGCGCGCCATGCTGCTTTCTGTGCGCAGGCGTTTCGGCGGAATGACCGGCAAGCTGTTCGCGCGACGCAGCGGAGGCACCGCCTAATGTCCCTTGCGATACAAGGAGCAGCAAGCCCGACGCAGCAGGCGCTGCCCGCCCATCGGCAGACGGCAAGGCCCCCGCAAGCGAGCAAGGTCGTCGTTGTCCATAGCGGCGCCCGGGACCGTTACCAGATCGCACTCGGCCTTTCGCAGGCAGGCCTGCTGCAGTGCCTGGTGACTGACTTCTTCTGGTCGGAAGAGACACCGTTCCGGCATTGGCTGGCGCAGCGATTACCGGCCCGGTTGCTCTCCATGCTGCGGCAGCGCAGCGTTCCCGGCCTTCCGCCGTCACAGGTTAAAACCTGCCTAAGCGCTGCGTTTGCGGGCTTTCTGCTGGACAAGGCACAGATCATTCCCTATGGCGTTCGCCGCTGGTTCACCCGCCAGGCCGACGCAACGCTGGGCCGGGTTGCCGGCCGCACGGCGCGACGCACCGGGGCGGAACTGCTCAGCTATAGCTACTACGCCTATGACGCGTTTCGCGCGGCAGGGAAGCCGGGCATGCTCTTCCAGATGCATCCGCATCCCGAGACCATGCGCGATCTGCTGCTGGCTGAGATCGCCGCACACCCTGACTGTGCCGCATCGCTGCAGCAGGAGTGGGAGCTGAACCTGCCGCCCGCCGACTTTCAACGGCTGGTGGACGAGACGACCATGCCTGCGCGTTCGCTTACGGCATCGTCGTTCACCCGTCGCAGCCTGCTGGACCACGGCAGCGCACCCGAGTCGGTTGGTGTCGCACCGTATGGCATCGATCTCGAGAAGTTTCGACCGGATACAGCACGCAGCCGTTCCACTCAGGGAGCACTCAAGCTGTTGTTTGTCGGTCGCATCAACCAGCGCAAGGGCATCAAGTACCTGTTGCAGGCCATCGCGGCTTTGCCAGACGCAGAACTTGAACTGACCGTCTGCGGCCGCGTTTTAGACGGCCTGGACCTGTTCGAACAGGCGGGTGCACGCGTGCGGATCCGGCCCTCTGTCAGTGCGGAAGATCTGGTGAAGGCATACCAGGAGGCAGACCTGTTTGTGCTGCCTTCCATCGCAGAAGGCTTCGGCCAAGTGCTGCTTGAGGCGCTGGCCTGTGGCCTGCCCATCCTGGCGACCACCCACACCGCCGCGCCGGACCTCATCCACGAGGGTCGCGAAGGCTTCATCGTGGAGCCGCGCCGCCCCGACCTGCTTGCAGACCGCATCCGCTGGGCACTGGAACATCGCGCAGAATTGCTCGCCATGCGAAGCGCTGCGCGGACCTGTGCGGAACAATTTCCCTGGTCCCGGTTTCATGATGAGGTGACACACGCCGTCCATCAGCACCTGATCGCCGCCAGCGCTGCCGCACAGGAGCCTGCATGATCTTCCTCGTCCTTTTGCTGACGACGGCTGTCATTGCAGCTATCGGCGTCTTCTGCGTTCTGGATGGCAGCGGCGACATCTTTCATCCGCTGGTCCTCATCGGTCCGATGATGATTTTTCTGTACACCTGGATGCCGTGGAAGCTGTATATGAACGGCGGCCTCGCGCGCTTTTTCGATTACCACCAGATGTTGTACATCGCGACGCTGAACCTGCTGGGCGTGCTTGCGTTTGTGGGTTGCTGCCTGGCCGTGGGCGTACGTTCGGTACCGCGCCGCAACATTCGGATGAAGTTATCGCCCACGGTCTGTCGACGGCTGCTGCTTGGCGGTGCGGTTGCGGGATCCTTTGGTCTGCTGTGCTGGGCGGTAACCATCGTGAACGTCGGTGGCTTCGTAAACGCTTACAGCTCGTCGTACTCGGGCGGCTGGGATGACAGCGGCTACATTCGCGATGGCAGCATCCTGCTGCTGGTGGGTGTCAGCGCGGCCATGCTGTCGCGCAGCGCGGGGGGGCCACGTTGGCCGGCTTACAGCATGATGCTGATCTTCGGCCTGCCATGGCTGGCGGCGGCGCTGCTGATGGCTCGCCGCGGCCCGACCTTTGAGCTTGCCATGTTCGGCATGATGAGCTGGTACGTCAACCGCAAAAAACGTCCGCCAGTCGTTGCGCTGGGGCTTGCGGGCGTCTTTCTGGGCTGGCTGGTCCTGTTCCTGGTGACGAATCGCGGATCCATTTACATCGGTTCCAGCTTCAATGTGAAGACGGACGTAAGCAATATCGTCGAATCGTCCGATACAGGCAACGAGTGGATTTATGGCGCAGGCACCGTGTTGAGTTCTGAACGGCGAGACCACTATTTCTGGATGCGCCGTTACCTCGCACAGATCCTGGTCAGGCCCATACCGAGCGCTGTCTGGCCAAACAAGTACGTGGATTTCGGCGTTCCCGAACTTCTGCACAACGCAGGCACCGGGGAAGGCTTCGGTGACACGCTGGGATGGAAGGGTGCGGATGGTTCTGCGCCGGGTATTGTTGCCGATCTTTGGGTTGAGGTGTGGTGGTTCGCCGTCCCGTTTATGGGTGTTCTGGGATGGCTGTATGGGTGGGTCTGGAAGAAGAGCGTGACGCTTGGTGGCCCGTGGGCAAGCCAGTTAATTGTTCTGAATGCAATCTCGATTTACCTGGTCATGCAGACCATGGAGGCAGTGATCTTTCGTTCGCTGCTGCTTTCCATTCCAAGCTGGCTGATGTGGAAATATGCACGCGGGCAGGAGCCACAGCGAAACCGGCGTCTGGCCGACCGCCGCTCTTCTCGCAGAGAAGTACCGGTGCTGACTTGAGCAAATCCTTGCCCGTTAAAACTGAGGCGAACATGAGTGCCAGGCAATCTCCCGTATCCGGTATGCAAGCCAACTGTCGCGTAGCCGTTATCTGGATCGACTGGTACGCCTACCACCTTGCGCGCTTCAGAGGGCTGCAGTCTGCCCTAGGCAGTGACGGCCAGGTCTACGGCCTCGAGCTGGTCGGCGGTGTTGGCGTACACAAGGGCTACAACTTTCGCGCAGGCCTGCCCGAAGGCATGCCGGTAGAAACCCTGCGGCCAAGCGACAGCTGGCACGAAACCGGCAAGCTGAGTCTTTCCGTAGCTGTGTTTCGCCGATTGACGCAGCTAAACCCTTCCGTTGTGTTGGTACCTGGGTACTACACGCTGCCCGCCATTGCAGCGGCCATCTGGTGCAAACTACGTCACCGTACCAGCGTGTTGATGACAGAAACCACGGCGACCGATCACGTTCGCAAGGGTTGGCGGGAAACGCTGAAGAGCCGCCTCATCCGCAGCCTGTTCGACTGGGCCGTGACTGGCGGAACGGCACACGACCGCTACCTGCTGCAACTGGGGTTTCCGCAAAACCGAATCGCTCACTACTACGACGTGGTGGGGAACCATAAAATTCAGGAAGATGTTGCCAGTCTTCGGCAGGACGATATGCGCGGCAACACTGCGTTGCCTCTGGACTACCTGTTGTTCGTGGGCCGGTTGTCATCGGAGAAAAACGTCATGGGCCTTGTCAGGGCCTGGCTTGCGTATCGCGCCGCGGGCGGCAACTGGTCACTGCTGCTGGCTGGTGACGGTCCGGAATGCGAGCCGTTGAAGCAGTTGGTACAGGACAGCCCATACCGCGACGACGTGCGATTTCTGGGGCATCGCAGTGCTCGAGAACTGCTGCCGGTTTACGCTTTTGCCAAGGGTTTTGTGCTGCCCAGCACGCGTGAGCCGTGGGGGCTGGTGGTGAACGAGGCCATGGCCGCATCGCTGCCCGTCATCGTGTCTAACCGCTGTGGATGTGCGGAAGACCTGGTGCAGCATGGAGAGAACGGCTACGTTTTCGATCCTTCGAATGACTCGAATCTGACGGCCTGCATGACGCAGCTTTCCGCGTTGCCCGAGGCAGAGCGTGCCAGGCAGGGCGAGCGATCACTGGCTCGCATCGCGACATATTCGCCGCTCAATTTTGGGCAGGGCATCGCCGCCATTGCCGACGCTGCCGAACGAAGCGTCCGCGGCAAGGTGAAGCTGAATGAGGTCTCGCGTGACAGCGCTTGAGGCAGGTAGTTCTTCCATTGCTGGCAAAAAGCCTCTGAGCAGCGTCATGGAAACGCAACCAGACGCCGGCTCGTGGATGGAAGTATTGCCACACCTCGATCCCAGCTACGGAGGCCTGTGCGCAGTTGTGCCGCGAATGGCCACAGAGTTGACTTTGCAGCAGGGTATGCAGGTTCAGATTGCCGCGTTTTGTGGGCCGGAGGAAGAGCATCTTGCCATGGGCCGAGCGGACATCTCCACTTGGCCGCTGGCACGTTCTGCCTGGGCGAAAGACACAGCGGGCCAGCAGCGCTTTCAGGTCGCGGTCGAGGGGAGCCGGGGTCTGCACATCCACGGCCTTTGGGACAACAGCACCCGCGTGGCAGCTGCTGCAGCAAGACGTTCTGGCCTGCCGTATGTGCTGTCGGCACATGGAATGCTGGAACGATGGGCGTTACGGAACAAGCGTGTCAAAAAAGCGATCTACGCAGTGCTGGTGGAGCGCAAAAACGTGCAAAAAGCCGCCTGCCTGCATGCTCTGACGCGGGCCGAAGCGGAAGACTATCGCAGGTTCGGTGCAAAAAATCCGATCGCAATCGTGCCGAATGGCATTGAATCCTCACCGGTGTCCGCTCCGGAACATTTCCTGAATGCCTTTCCGCAGGCGAAGGGCAAGCGGCTGGTGTTGTTCCTTGGGCGCCTCCATTATAAAAAGGGCGTCGACCTGCTGGTGAAAGCCTGGGCTGAAATCGCAGGGCAGCTTCCCGATGCTCTGCTGGTTCTGGCGGGTCCTGATTCTGAAGGAACCCTAGCGAAGGTAACGGAGACCATTACCAGGGCTGGCGTACAGGACCAGGTCCTGATCACGGGCATGCTGACCGGCCCAATGAAGTGGAGCGCGCTGGCAGCCGCTGAGTGCTTCGTGTTGCCCTCGTACTCCGAGGGACTAAGCGTTGCGGTGCTGGAAGCCATGAGCATGGGGCTACCGCTGATCCTGTCGCATGAGTGCAACCTGCCGCAGGTGGAAGAACAGGGTGCTGGCTGGCTGGTTCCGACAGAAGTGCAGCCGCTTGCCGCAGCCATCTTAACCGCGCTTTTAAGCAGCAGCGATCAGCACCTGAAGATGAAGAACAGCGCGAAGTCGCTGGCGGCTCGCGAATTCAGCTGGAATACGGTGGCCGCACGGATGGCGGGCATTTACCGATGGGTAAGCGGCGGGCCTATACCTGTCGACGTGGAGTTCTACCCGGAGGCCGAATGAAGTCTCCCGTGCAGTTAGGGCAGTATGACAATTCCTGGTACTCGCCGGGCCGTTCCTTCAGCTGGCAAGTTGCGTGGCTGTTTGTGGGTCTCCCGCTCTTCCGCTGCACCTGGCTGCCGATCTCTCGAGTGCGGGTCGCGCTGTTGCGGCTGTTTGGCGCCACGGTCGGCACCGGCGTGGTGATCCGTTCCGAGGTCCACGTGAAATACCCATGGCACCTGCAGATTGGCAACGACTGTTGGATAGGCGAGCGAGCGTGGATCGACAACCTGACCGCCGTCACAATCGGCAATGACGTATGCGTGTCGCAGGATTGCTACTTCTGCACCGGCAACCACGACTGGACCGACCCCCACTTCGGGCTCGTGGTGAAACCGATTACGCTGCTCGACGGATCTTGGGCGGGCGCGCGCAGCGTGCTTCTTCCCGGTGTGGTGCTGGGCTTGGGTGCTGTTGCAGGCTCTGGCAGTGTGGTCACGCGGTCCATTCCCGATTTCGAGGTACATACCGGCAATCCTGCCGCTTTTGTACGAACCCGACACATCCGAGAGGGTCACGACATCCGTATAGACCATGAAGCGGTGCAACAGTGAAGATCTTGTTGATGAACCAGTTTTTTTGGCCGGACAGTGCAGCAACAAGTCAGTTGCTGACGGACTTAGCCCGAGATCTGGCGTCTACCGGGCACCAGGTTGAAGTGATCTGCGGCGGAAGCTACGCTGCTACTGCGGCGGAGGACGCGCCCGCGGTAGCTATTCACCGGGTCAACACGGTCAAATTTTCTCGCAGCACCCTTGGCCGCATTGTTTCTTACGCCACCTTCTACCTGGGCGCTGCCTATCACGCGTTGACCATGCCAAAGCAGGACGTTGTATTTACCCTGACGACACCACCCCTGCTCTCCGCGATTGGTGCGCTGGTTCGTAAAATTCGAGGCTCACGCTTTTTCATCTGGGAGATGGATGTGTACCCGGATATCGCCATCGACCTGGGTTATCTCCGTGCAGACAGCCCGCTTACAAAGGTGATCGGGCTTATCGCAGACTGGTCACGCCGGCAGGCTGATGGCATCGTGGTTTTAGGTGAATGCATGCGTGCGCGTCTGGCGGCGCGTGGCATCGACAGCAACAAGATGTTCACCGTGGATAACTGGGCCGACAGTACACAGATTCGCGTGCTGCCGCGCAGCGGAGACTTACCGCTGCAAGTTGTTTATTCGGGCAACCTGGGACTTGCACATGATGTAGATACGATCCTGGGAGCAATGGATCAGTTGAACGATGACGCGCGCTTTCACTTTACTTTCGGTGGCGGTGGTGCGCGGCATTCACAACTAAGTGACTTTATTCGCGAGAAAAACTTTCATCAAGTAACCATCCGACCTTATGTGGCGCGAGCCGATCTTAGTCAGGTTCTAGGGTTCGGAGATATTGGCCTGGTAACCCAGCGCGACGACTGCTGTGGTTCCGTAGTGCCCAGCAAAATATATGGACTTATGGCCGCGGGCCGCGCCATACTGTTTATAGGACCTATTGCAGCAGCACCCGCACACATCGTCACGACATATAGATGTGGCTGGCATATAGCTTGTGGCGATTCTGATTCTCTTGTTGGCTTGTTACAGCACCTGGCGACGCATCCGGACGAGATAGAAACTGCCGGAAGAAATGCGAGACAGGCGCTTCTGGAACATTTCGACCGTCCCATTGGGACCCGTCACATCATGGCTTTACTTACACAACACGATGTGTCTGTCGTGTTATCTCCCAGGGCTCCTGCTGAAGAAGCAGAGCCAACTGTTTTGCTGTCTAACTAACTACATAAAGGAGAGAGCAATGTACCTTACACTGCTACTCGGCCTGTTGAGCTTTGTCCTCTGTTTCATTTTTACTCCCATGTGCCGTGAAATCGCCCTGCGGTATAACTTGGTGGACAAGCCAGACGAGGCTCGAAAGTTCCACGCAGTCGCCGTTCCACGTGTTGGCGGGCTAGCCATCGTGCTGGCGTATGCCGCAGCGTTAGGGCTCATGCTGCTGATCCCTGTTAGCAATGAGCAACTCCATATTCAGCACCACGCCCTGCTGCGTGTGCTGCTGCCGCCAGCTACCCTGATTTTCTTACTGGGCCTGCTGGATGACCTGGTGACGCTGTCAGCGCTGCAGAAACTGGCTGGACAGATTTTTGCTTGCATCACAGCTGCGGTCCTAGGCCACCTGTATGCGCCTGAAAGCTTTGTATTTGGTGCGCCTCACTCGCTATTGGCCAATCCGCTGGTCAGTATTGCCATCTGCACGGCGTGGCTGGTGCTGTGTACCAATGCGATCAACCTGATCGACGGTATGGATGGTCTTGCTTCCGGTATCGGACTGGTCGGCACCATTGCAACGCTGATGGTTGGTCTCTACACGCACAATCAGGGGCTGGTCGTTGCCACTGTACCCCTTGCGGGTGCTTTGTGCGCGTTTCTGTTCTATAACTTCAACCCTGCTTCGATCTTCCTGGGTGACTGCGGCAGCCTGACCATCGGCTTTATGCTTGGCGCAATCTCGCTGACGTGGCAGCACCACGGCGGCGGCATGACGTTGGGCATGTTAGCGCCCATCATGGTGCTGGCGCTGCCCCTGCTGGATGTGGCGCTGGCGATTGGCCGCAGATTCCTGCGTAGCGTGCCGCTCTTTTCGCCGGACCGCGGACACATTCACCACATGATCCAGGCACGCGGTCATAAGACCAAGGCCGCTGCGCTGATCATGTACGGTGCATGTGCTGTTGCTGCGGTATTTTCCGTAGTGGCCAGTATCTTCCCGCGAACCTTTCGCATCAGCGGCTACCTACTGCTGACCGTGCTCCTGATCAGTGCTGTGCGGTACTTGGATTACGTTGAGTTCCGTGCGCTGCGTAGGGTCTTCTCATCAGGCCGAATGCGCGGCCAGGTGCGCGATGAGATCTACCTGCGTGAGCTTGAGATCGCCTTTGGCAAGGTAGAAGACGCGGAAGGCTGCTGGGAGTTAGTACAACAAACCTGCGGCGACCTGCGGTTCGCCACGGTTGAACTCTACCTGCACGGTTTGTACTTTGACGCTGTGCTGGATGACAAGGCAAGTGAGAGGGACTGGTGGATGACGGTACCAGTTGGCGATCGTGGATACCTGCGTGTCAGCCGGTCAAACCTGCTCCACACTGACAGCCGAATCATGCCAAGTCTGGATCAGTTGAGACGAAGCCTGGACAAATGGGAGCAACACCTCTCCATGGGAAAAGAGTTGGAGCGGGGGCGAGAGTTGGAACGGTCGATGGCCGCTTAACCAGCCATGACCGTTCCTCTGCTCTGCCGTATCTGCTAACGAACGACTGAAATTGCGACCGGATCGGAAACCAGAGTTTCATTGTTGGTTGTATGCGCCCATACCTGCAGGGTGTGGGTGCCGACCGCAAGGAAGGCTGGATCCAGCGTGTACAGGTAGGGTGCAGAGCCCACACGCTGGTAACCGTACTCCTGCCCATCCACCATCAGGTAGGACCCAGCTGCGTCCAGATTGGCTTGGATACTGGCCGCAACGCTGAGTGCGCTGCCAATTGCCTGCCCAGACGTTGGGAAGGTGATGGCTGCGGGTTTGGTTGATACCGTAACGGTAGGCGCGGGTGCCGTCACAACTGGCACTGTCGTCACCGGCGAGATTGTCACTGGAACTGTTGTGACCGGTGCCGCTGGCGTGGTCATTACCGGGGCAGCCGCCGCGTTGACTATGACGGGCACCGTGTTGGAGAGCAGCACCTCATTGTCGGTGCTGTGCGCCCAAATCTGCAGGGTATGGGCGCCAGCAGCAAGGGTGTTGGTGTCCAGGAAGTAGTTATAGGGCGGGCCTGTCACCCGGGCCGTGCCGATCTCCAGACCGTCGACAGTCAGGTACGACCCGGCCGCATCCAGCGAGGTGGCCACGGAAGCCACTATCTGGACCGCTCCGCTCAGCGTGTCACCGGCCGCGGGTGACTGGATCATGACCCTTGAGGTTGCTACAGGATTTAC
>JBPBQP010000004.1:0-34490 GCA_050954745.1 Janthinobacterium lividum
CGGCAGCTGCACGTTGGTCGTCGATTTTGCACCGCAGGCAGCAGGCCAGCGGACCGGCACGCTGACGGTGAACGACGCCGTCGGGCCGCACACCGTCACGCTGAGTGGAACCGCGCAGGGCGTGTCTGTGGTCACGCTTTCGCCCGCATCGCTGAGCTTTCCGCTCACCGCCGTGGGCAAGACCACTGCCGCGCAGACGGTCTTTGTGGTGAACGGCGGAACGTCTGCCACCACGCTCAGTCCGGCAGCCGTCTCCGGCGACTTTGCCATCGCCACCAACACCTGCGGAGCGACGCTGGCGGCAGGCAGCAACTGCACCGTAACGCTGACCTTTACCCCCACCATGGCTGGCACGCGCAACGGCGTGCTGGCTGTCCCGGATGTATCCGGCAACCACACCGTAGCGCTTGTCGGCACCGGCAGCACGGGCGCGTTGACGGTCACACCGGTCACGCTGACGTTCCCGGACACCGCGCTGGGCAGCACCAGCGGAACAAAGTCCGTCACGCTGACCAACTCCGGCAACGCACCCCTGCGCGTCCTCACCGCAGCCGCGTCGGGTGACTTCGCCATCGTAAGCAATTGCACCGGAACGACGCTGGCGGCAGGCGGTACTTGCACCGTCACCCTAGACTTTGCTCCATCGGCCACCGGCGCACGCAGCGGCACGCTGACCGTCACAACGGACAGTGCCAGCGGCGCAAATACCACCGTGGCGCTCTCCGGCAACGGCACCGGCGCCTTCACCGTGGTGCTGCTGCCTACCGCTGTCGACTTTGGGACACAGTCGGTAGGAACGCCCAGCGGCGTCCGCAACATTACGATCTCGAATACCGGCAACGTCACCGGCGCGCTGGGTCGTATCAGCGTCTCGGGCGACTACAGCCTCTCCGCAAATACCTGCGGCACATCGCTGCCCGCGCAGACTGGCTGCACCGTCTCCGTGGTGTTCACGCCCACAGCCAGCGGCGTACGCAACGGCCTGCTGACCGTACTGGACGACGCCGGTACCCAGACTGCCACGCTGACCGGCATGGGCACCCTGCCCGCGACCGACGCGCTTGCTCCTCTTTCGCTCACCTTTGCAACCACCACCGTGAACACTGCCTCCCCCTCGCAAACCGTAACGCTGACCAACAACGGCGATGTCGCCCTGACCCTGGTTTCAGCCGCCATCCTGACGGGCGACTTTACCGCCGCCAACGGCTGCGGACCGACGCTGCCCGCACACAGCGCCTGCAACATCGTCGTTGCGTTCACACCGAAGTCCGTCGGTACGCTGACCGGTACGCTGCAGGTCACGGACGTGCTGCGCCGCCAGACCGTCGCCCTTAGTGGCACCGGCATCGCAGGTCCGGGTGTGTCGCTGCTGCCCGCAAGCCTCAGCTATGCACGCACCGGCGTTGGCGTGGTAGGCGCAGACCAGACGCTGACGCTGACCAACAACGGCGGCTCGCCCGTGCTGATTACGGCGGTGACCGTGGTTGGCGACTTCGGCATCCTGTCCAGCACCGGCAGCACTTGCAAGCTGGGCACCACCATCGCCGTGGGCAGCGCGTGTACGCTGCAGATCGCTTTTCTACCCACGGGCGCAGGGCTGCGAACCGGCTCCGTCACCATCCTAAGCAGCGCGCCCACGCAGACCGCACAGCTCTCCGGCACCGGCGTCGACTTCCAACTGGTGCCGAATGGTGAAACCACCGTGACCACCACCAACGGCAACAACGCCGTCTTCCCGCTGCTGCTGCGACCGTTGGTGACAACGCCAGACGTGGTGACCTACACCTGCACCGGCACACCCGCAAACACGAAGTGCAACGTCACCTCTCAGTACGGTGACCTGTCTGCCGTGCAGACGGTCAGCGTCACCCTGCTCACCGGCACCACGTCGAAACGCGTTCTGCTCGGAAGCCTGGTGTGGCTGGTGCCGCTGCTGGGCCTCGCGCCATGTGCTATGCGGCGCAAGGCATGGCGGTGCCTGGTCGCCCTGTTCGTGAGTGCAGTCTTCATCACAGGTCTGAACGGCTGTGGATCGGGCCGCAAAGTTGCCGACAGCGGCGCAGGAACAGGGAGCGGCGGCACCACGGGGCCCGTCGCCATCACACCCAGCGGCACCTACAACATCCTTGTCAGTGCAACCGCGGCAGGCGTGACGCACACCGTCCCACTGACCCTGATCGTGAAATAAGCAGACGGCACAAAGCTGCGCATCTCACCCTGTGCGAAGGTCAGAGTGCACCACTCTCTGGCGAAAGGGACAGGCTCTATGGCAAAGCAAGACAGTCGGGCAGACTGGCCGGAGGCCATGGCCGAAGTCACGGCGTGCCACTACGACGTGCGCGCTGGGCAGGCCCTCGCTTTTGGCCTCACGTCTGACAAGCATTTCCGCATCGACTACAACTATCGTGTAGGCGATGAACTGCACACCGGCGAGTGCTTTTCCGAAGTTGCACATCCGCAGGGCAGCCTGTTTCCTATCCATTACGATCCTGATCTGCCTCATATCAGCCACCACCCTGGCAGCGGCCCAGGGCGAGGCTTTCCGGTGCTCGCAATCGGCATTGCAGGTTCCGTCCTGCTTCTGCTGGTCTTGTTTCTTTTCCTGCGTGGATGCTCCTGATCTGCGGTACGGATGGAGCTTTCAAACGCGACATCCCCGAGCTAGTCAGGCAAAGCAGCCGGTAAGACCACGCGTCCACTTAAGGGCGCAGCGTACCGCCGCAGAGGTCCGACGATAGGTGCCAGGTAATCGCAAAAGCCTGTGCTTACCGGGATTGCACCGTCGCAAAGCCACTCCGCAGGCAGGGTACGCCGGCTTCCCGCAGCCTTCTCCAGCGGCAGCAACTCGACCCGGCCCTCGCCCAAACTGAGCGGCAGCAGCGAAGCCATGAAGCCGCTCTTGCCCTCGGCCATCGCCTTCACGCACGCACGCCCGGTCGCCTCCGCATCCTGCAAATCCTGCGGCGAGACGTGTGCAAGACTCGACCTGCCGATCAGCCCCGGCTTCTCACTACGACACCGCACGCCGAGATGCTGGGCTACCAGGCCAGACAGGTGCTGCGCCACACCACCGATCAGCGGCCGCACCGGAATGTGCGCTCCCGAGGGCATCACCTGTTGAAAGACGGGCGTTCCGTCCCCGTGACAGATACCCTCCGACACTACCGCCATTGCCCATCCGACTCGCCTGACGGCTTCGTCAATCGCGCCCAGGAACCGGTCGAGTTGAAACGGCACTTCCGGAATGCAGATCACGTGCGGCGCTTCGACTTCGCCTTGCTTTGCAAGCACGGAGGCCGCAGCCAGCCAGCCCACATCGCGCCCTAACGTCTCAAAGATAGAAAACGGCTGCGGCAGCGAAGCCAGGTCCATGCCCAGGTCCAGTGTGGATTGCGCGACAAAGCGTGCGGCGCTGCCGTAGCCAGGGCATCGATCCGTCGAGGCGATGTCGTTATCAATAGTCTTGGGCGCACCCATCACCTGCACGTCGTAGTTCTGACTCTTGCAAAAGATGCTGAACCGCTCCGCGCCCGCCATGGTGCCGTTGCCGCCCAGGAAAATTATTTGGTTGATGCTGCGGGAACGTAAGACCTGCAGACATGCCTTCAAATCGCTCTCTGCCGGTGCAAAGCGCGACGATCCAAGCGCCGCGCCCGGGCTGTCGCGAAGATGATCGAGCGCCTGTCCTGACATCTCAGTCACGTCGATCAGCTCATGCTGTGCAAGACCCTGCATGCCGAATCGAGCGCCATAGATACGGCCTGCGGGCGCCTGCAACTGCTGCTCGTGGATAATGGCAGCCAAACTGGCATTGACCACACTGGTGGGCCCACCACCCTGTATGACGAGTAAGTTGCTACGCATAATCTATAGGCCCACTTAGCATCTGTAAATAAGTTGTCTTATTAGAACTGCGCTAAATACCCACAGGGCACAGCGCATCGACTTATAGGTAATGGCCTTGGCGTCGCAGGCAGGATTGGACTCACTGCAGACCGCCGCACGGATCCGCCGTGTGACCCTGCTGCCCCGCAGCAGACAGCACAATACTGACAGGGCGAATCAACGCCGTTGCCGAAGTCTGAACATCATACGAAGCGGGGAAGCCAGCCAGCATGTTGGTCTGCTGCATTGAGTTACCATTCTCGGTCCAGCAATGTGTCACCTGGAGAGCCTGCGCTCTCGTGCGGGGCAGGGTCATCGTGGCCAGCCGAATGTCATCGAGCGCAAGGTTCTGAAGTCGATACCGCACATAGATCGCAGCAGCTCCATTGCTGATGCCGCTGATCGTACGGTCAACCTGCGGCCACTGTAGTTTCAGCGGTGTCACTGCGCCATCGGGCCACTCGGTTCTGCTGTCGAACGACCAAACTTCCGTCCACGGGCCTGTGGGCGCAGTTGACCATGCGACGGTTGCCGTGCGTGGCTGCGAGGTTCCTGTGGGCCAGGGTTTCACCTTGCGTGTTTCAGCCGTCAGCTTGTCTGGTGCAAGCCCCTGCGACAGATCGAGAAATCGACCTCCCGCATCCACCGCGTTCAGGTCGCCTTTGCCCCTGCTGTCCAATGCGAAGATCAGCTCTCCAACTTGCCCATCCTCATTGCGCAGGTAGCCCTGACCACCCTCTTCGTGGAACTCCACATTCTTTGCAGACAGTGCAGACCGCAGTGCAGACCTGGCCTGGACAGGCAGTTCACGCCGCTGAAACTCTGCAGTGGTCACGTCCATATGGTTCTTGCCCGGTTGCAGGTCAGGCAGGGTTCGCGGATTCAGTTCGAAGACCGAACGAATGACCAATCCTGGAATGCTCCCGTCCGGCGCTGCAGTGTCTGTGCGCACGCGGAGCAGGTAGCCATAGGTGCCGGCGACAGCGTTATGTTGTCCATGTGACGTCGCGATGATGTCACCCGCTGAGGCGGCCCAGCCCGTTCCAGTCGTAGTCACAACAGGCGTCCATGTGCGCCCGTCGTCAACGGATGTCTCTGCGTTCAGGACCTTTGCTCCGGCACCGAATCGTGCATCGATCAAGACGTATGGTGATGCAACCTGGTAGATGAAAGTCGAGCGTTCCCCAGACAGTCGTGCGGCCCGCTGCGCCGCGACCGGTGGCTCGTATTCCAGCACACCCGTTGACCATCTACGACTGTCTTTCTCGCTGAGCGGACCGTTTTTCACCTGCAGAATGTCGCTCCAGTCTCGTGGAAATTCTTCCCATTGACCGTCGACCTTTTTGTAGGGCAGATACCGCGCCGCGTCCTCCGCAGATGCGTAGTTACGGATCATGCGCTCCCCAGGGCGCAGCGTGAAATCCATGGTGTGCCCAGCGGAAAAGCGAGCGCCGGTAAAGACGTAGTTATCGTCCCTGCTGGCAAACAACTCCGCGATCCCTGGGATGGCAGCGGCACGCAGATCAGCCGGGTACCAGGGCGCATCCACCGCACCGGCCAGCGTCATGGTCGGTGTCTTTAGCTTGTTCAGGATGATCTTCGGGTCGTTGGCAAGCTGCTGCACGGACGCTACCGGGCTGCTCCACACGGGTCCGTTGCCGGTGGTCGTGTAGCCCATTTCGTCAGAATCGTAGTAGTGATAGGCGCCCTCGTAGAAGACCTCGGCAACGGTGTGACCGGTCAAAAACCACACGCGCGCCGGCATACCCGCGGCCTCCCAGGTGGCCTGCAATAGCGGCGCATCCTGATAGCACAAACCAAAGCCGTAGCTGTTCACCAGCTTGACCGGATCCAGCACTTCTCCCATGGGCTCTTCGTAAGCCCAGCCGGGGATGTGGTAGAAAATGCCCGGCCGCACAAATCGTCCGTCTGTTAAAAAGTATCGCCAGATGGCCTCTGCCTTTTCGCGCGGCGTCTCGGCATGCGCATTGCGCACGATGCCTGCGGCCATGCGGTGCATGTCAGACGTGTCAACCGCACCCGCACGCACCACGACAGGTGAATACACCTGCGCCCGCACTGAGACTGCAAGCAGTGTGCATGGCACCAGCAGAGCCGCTAATATCCGCATGGAATGCTCCTATTCCGTTGCTGCCTGAACCTGCACGGTTTGCGTCTTTTCGACGCCGGTGAGCAGATCGTGTACGTGAAACGTCCACGCCCCCGCGGGGTCGTTCTTTGCCAGCGGCCAGGTATGCACCGCTGTTCCGTTTTCCCCAAACACGTTGGTGGAGTACTGCAAGTTGCGCTTGCCTGCCGGGTCCACCACATCCACATGGTAGACAGCCGTTGACGCGGGCGCGCCTGAAGCATCGATCGCCAGCGTCAACCTTTCGCCAGCCTTTACCGCGGCAGGCAACGACGTCTGCATGGAGGGCTGGGGCACGCTGCTGATGGCCAGTACCGTGGGGTCATAGCCATCCATGGTCACCGGCAGGTTGGTCACGCGGCCAAGGTCACGCTTTGTGCGGATGTCGCGCACATACACCGGCGTCGGGAAGCGGACGACCAGGTGTTGCGGTTTGCTGAAGCGTTCGTTGGTGTGAACCTCTGCCGTGCCCAGTTCATCGACCAGCAACTGCGGATTGGAAAGCAGCGTCAGCAGCTGCACGGAGCCGTTCGTAAAGCTACGCACATTGACGCCGACGACTGGCAAACCTTTTGCGTCTGTCACGCGGATGCGCGGTATAACGCCGGCCTGCTTGAAGATGGCCGCAACCATCTGTGCCGTGACACGCTCCTTGCCACTAAGACGGTCTTGCAAATAGGGCAACAAGTTCGCGTGGACGGCAATCGCCTTGCCCGCACCATACACCGTCACATGAAAGGATTCCGTGTTGCCTACGGGGAACAGATCCGCAAGCGGCGAGGCAGGCAGATGACGGCTATGTTCGTCGTAGATACCTGGCGTGCCATCGGCAATTACCGTGCCGCCACGCTGCACAAAGGTCCGTATTTCGGCAGCTTCCTTCGCAGAAAGTGAGTTGGAATTTGGCAGCAGCAACACCCTGCAACCAGACCGAAGCAGGTCGCCCTGTTCCATTTGCAGGTAGGAAAGGTAGCGGTACTGCAAACCCTGGTCTTCCATCGCGTGCGTCCACGATTCGCGCAGCCTTAAAAAGTCATTGTGGCTTCGCTCGTACTCTGCGAGGCGCGTCATCCACGCGTCGCCGTCGGGTCTGCGTTCCAGCATCCACTGCGTGCGCAGGCTGGGTTGCGAGTAGTGGATGGCAATGCCGTCGTCTTCACTCTTACTCGCGATTACAGTTGCTGCAAGGCCGTTTCGCAGCTCGTTGTAGTAGTCCTCAGCCTTCAAGCCCGCGTCAGCCTTGCTACCGTCGGGGTGAATGTAGCGCTGCGTATCGTCCCACAAAATGAGGCCGCGGTTGCCCTGGAACAACTCGTGCCAAATGCGGTGGCGCTCCCAGTCATCGCTGGCGAACGTGGTCGACAGCAGCGGCATGGCCGGGTTCAGCGAATGCACCAGCTTGACGTTGCCGCCAATGTCATACGGCTCCATGACGCTGGCTGCGGTCGCCAGCCGAGCATAGTCGTAGCCACCCCAGCCGGGCTTCTGCGCTCCTACAATACCCGCGTAGGCAGCGGGATCGACCTCATGCACCGCATCCACACCCATGCGGATGGCGCTTGCGTAGGCAATGTCCATCCACTCTTTGAACTCGGCCCATGACGTCCAGTTTTCGTCCTTGCGCTTCATGGCTTCGTTGGTGGTGTCGGGCGTGACGAGGTTCCATTCGGTAAAGTGCGTACCCCAAGCGGCGTTCAATGCGGCCAGTGTGCTGTAGCGCCCCTGCAGCCACACACGCATGGCCTGCAGCGACTGGTCGGAGAAGTCAAAGTCCCACTGCGCGCCCAGGTCTGCAATGCCGCTCTCATCCGCCAGGCTGTAGAAAATAGGCTGGTACGGTGAGTTGCGTGTCACCACTTCATGCAGACGATCGTGGATCTTCTGCAGCCAAACCGGATCCGAAAAACTGGGGTGCCGCTTCAGCGCTTCTTTTGAAGTCGGGTCTTTGAAGTACACGTCCTTCGTATGGATGAAGGACCACTCTTCCTTGCGATCGAGCCGGTAGCGGTGGTATTCGGAATAGAAGTCAGTCGCTATGTTTTCGGAGTACCAGCGCAGGTTGCTGTCCAGCAGAAAGTCTGGCGTGGCAAGATTGCGGCCCACCCATTGACCGCCATTAATGCCAAGGCTTTGCAACTGAGTCTGAATGGTTGCCGGGTAGGCCTGGTACATGATGATTTCGTAGTCACGCCATCCGTTCACTGCAGGCTTTGCGATGAAGTCGGCCTTTGCGGATTCCTCCACGTGGCTGGTGCCGGTCGCCGTCGCTTCTTCGAGCGTGTACGTGGCTTCAAGTGTGTTTCTCATGGCCACGGCGCGCGTCATGTCGACCGTGAAGCCGAGTTGGTTTTCGTCGGTCAGCTCTGCGGGCCCGCTGTCATCCTGCACAACGCGGCCCAGCGAATCCGTCCAGCGCACGTGCAGCTGACCCTTCCCTGTATGGGCATGATCAAAGCGGAGCCGGGCTGCCACCTTGCCGTTGCGTTCGAAGGCTTTTGCCGGCAGCTCAAGAACCGCGGGGCCTTTGCCATCTGCGTCCGCACGCGCAGGCACACACACCATGCAGCAGACCACTGCCAGGCACCCCGACCACTGCAACCCTTGTTTCATGCTGCCCCTTTGTCCGGATATTTATGGCTGCGTGAGCGCCATATCGATCGAGTCTTTACGCAGATCGAAGCGCGGCTGTAAAAAGTCAGGTTCTGCATGCAGTGCTGCTTCCATCTGCTGCTTCGCCCCGGCTTGATCGCCGGATCGCAGAGCCAGCAAGGCCAGCATGTAGTGCCCCTCAGCCTGGCGATGCGCTCGCTTCAGTGGCAACTGCGTCTCTGCAAACGCTTTAAACTTCTCTGCCAGTGCATCACTCTCGCCCTTGCGTCCAAGACGATCCAGCGCAAACAGCAGCAGAATGTTATCGCTGTTGTACGTGGCACGGTCGCCCGCAGTCAGGTCTGCACGCTTGACGCTTTCGGCGTATTCGCGCTGTGCTTCCTCGTGCCTGCCCATGGCATCCAGCACCACGCCCATTTGGAACGCCAGCCGCGATGTGGCCTGGAACTGGAAGTCGTCGACACCCAGGGACGCCGGCGGACTCGCTACTGCCTGCAGTGCGGCGTACGCCTCCGCGTATCGCTTCGTGGCAAAGGCCTTGCCGGCCTCTGCGTACTTCAACGCACGGTACAGGTCGCGCAACTGCGTGTCACGGTGGCGCGGCGCAAAGGTGTGCCCTGTAATGATGCCTTCTGCGTCGCTATATCGGGCCTGCACCAGGTCTACCTGCAACAGGCGCATTAGCAGGTCGTCCTTATCGTCGGCACGCGCGATGCTTGCATTAAGCAACTGCAATTCATCGTCGAAACGGCCGGCGCGGGCATACTGCGTCACCAGGTCGTTTACCGTTCCCATGTGCGCGGGGTCAAGTTGCACCGCATGCTGCAGATGCTCTACGGCAACGTCCGTGTGGCCTGTTTCCGCAGCGGCCAGACCCAACACCCGCTCTACCTTGAAGTCATTCGGCTGCAGGGCCTGCGCGGCCTGCCACTGCGCTACAGCCTCGTCCTTGCGGTTTAGTGAGTACAGCAGGCAGCCCAGGTCGTAGCGGGCCAACGCATCGTTCGGGTCCGCCACAAGGGAGGCGCGCAGAGGAGCCTCGCTGGACGGCAGGTACGGAAAGCGGTCGACCACCGCAGCGGTCTGCTTTGCACTTTCCCTTGCCGCCTTTGCACCGCTATGGTCGCCTGCATGGTCCAGGTCGTCGGCCAGCGTGTAGAAGTACACCGAGGACGTGCCGAACGGATCGCTATTCGGCACTGCCTCAAGCCGAAGGATGTCTGCCGCATCCGTCCAGCGCTCGGTATCGCTGTAGAACTGCGCGGCATGCAATGCTTCCTGCGTCTGGTCGCCCATACGCTGCTTGAACTCACGCTTCGCGGCCGCGTCACCTGTGCGCAGGTAACGTTCGGCAAAGGCAGAACGATCAGTCGGATCGATGCGTAACAAAGCTACGCATTCAGCCTCTGCAAGATCGTTCTGTTTCGTCAGGCGGTACGCCACCGCCAGCAGGTGGTGCGCGCTCAGGTCTTCTGCATTGTGGTGAATGGCACCCTGCAGATGATTGATTGCTGCATCCATCGTGCCGCGCATCAGGTTGATGCGGCCTAACTGGTATTCGCGATTGCCGAAGTACGCACTGTCAGGCCAGATGTAATACAAATTCCGCTCTGCCGCCGCGCGGTTGCCGCGACCCATCTGCGTGACCGCGAGGTAGTACCAGGCGCGATCCTCATACGGGTTGCGGTCAACCGCCGCCTGCAGCGCCACTTCTGCTTCGGGCAGCTTGCCTTGCTTGTAGAGCACGATGCCCTTCAGGGTATTTGCCGCGCTGTAACCCGCGTCTTCCTTGAGCGATTGATTCAGCAGGTCCAACGCTCCCGCGTCGTCCAGCTCCTTCAGCCGGAACTCCGCAGCCAACACCAGTTCCTCCGCGCTCATCTGCTCGGGCAGCTTTGCGGGCTTCTCCAACTCACGCGTAAAGGCCGTGTATTCCGATGGCTGCTGCGCTGCGTCAGGGCGGCGGTAGTGCAGTAATGCCGCTCCATTCGCGTCGGTCACTACCACCTGCACGTCGTGCAAGGTTGCCGCATCCTGCCTGGTGCGAACCGTCCTGTGTACGGTCACTGCGGGCGCGAGAGTCAGCGTCTCTTGTGACAACACTCCGGTGCTCGCCGTGACCGTGAGCTTTGCTCCTGGCACAGCGCGCACCGGTGACAGGTCCAACTGCAGCGCATGCGCTTCCGTGCGCAGGTTCAGCGCTACGGAATCAGTCAGTGTCGACAGGCCCTTGGTGCCGGCGACAGGAATCCACCATTCACTCCAGCGCTCCACCTGGTGCGGCGCAACCCACTCGTAATGGCCGTCCCACACGTGACGTCCACTTTGAGCCTCGTAGTAGGGGCCGGCGTTATCGGTGTAGCTACGCTGCGTCGCTTCCGAATCGCGGCCATGGCCCCACGTCCACATCTTCATGCCCTGCACCACGCGGCGGTCTGCGTAGCGGAACACGCCGTAGTCCTGGTCGAACATGTAAGCGCCGCCGAAGTTGTCGTACAGGTCGATGCCAAAGACGCCCAGCATGTTCTTGTTGTTCTTATCCTGGCTGTAATCGATGCCCTGGTACATGGGCCAGCCGGTTACTTCGCCCGTGTTGTGGCCAACCGTGCGCGACATGGGATAGATAAATTGCGTATGGTTCGTCGTCGGGAAGGCTGCGTTGGTCCAGAACATCTGCGGCATGCGGCTGGTGTTGGGATTAAAGCAGAACACGCTGATCTCAAGGCCGTGTACGCCGGGGTGCAGCGTCGCCGTAAGTGTGACCTTCATACCGTAGAACGGATCGACCTCGCCCAGCGCCAAACTTACGCTGCCGTCGTCATGGCGCACAACGGTATTCGACCAGTAGGGATCGTATTTCAGCGTCAGGGAGTGCACGTCGAAAGGCCCGGTCAACTCGATGCCTTCCTGCGGCCAGTCCAGCCGGGCGTTGAACGCCGTCGGCTTCATCACATCGTTCTTATAGAAGACGTTGCGCTTGTTCAGCTTGTCGTATAACTCCATGAAGCGCCCGCCGAGTTCTGGCAGGTACGTCAGCTTCAGGGTGTCGCTCTCGACAAAAATTGCCTTGTACGTCTTCATCGCTGGCTTTGCGCTCAGCGGCATCCGGTAGGTTGGGAAGGGGTAAAGGCCACCCGTGGCAGAGTCTGCAAACAGGGGCGGCTGCAACTCGCGCCCGGCGCTCTCGTACGTCGGCATCGAGATTTCGCCCGTAGTCACAACCACGGTCTGCTGCTGCGCAAAGGCGCACGGCGCAGCGGAACAGCAGGCAAAAGCAGCCAGCAGAAGCTTCTTCATCAGGTGTGCCCAGCCCCTTGTATCCGGCAGTGTATCGCGATGAAAGCCATGCTACCTCATTGCAGTTGCGTTGACTATCGTTTACTTACGTTTTATTATCATCTCAGTCTTTGTGCCCTCGCGAAGTGAACGTGCGCACAGGAGTGACCCTTGCGCTGGTACTTCCAGATACGTGCGGCTCAGCCAGAGCGCTCGCCCTCGCGGATGCTGCAGGTGCTGGAGACACAGCGTATTCTGCCGTTGCGTTTCGAGGCATGGCGCTGCCTTGACGACATGCATCTGCGCTTCCTGGTTGAGACACACGAAGCGGAAGCCTACCGCATAGGCTGGCTGCTGCGACGATTGCCTGTCGTGACATCCGCATACTGGTTGCAGGTAGACGATGATGAAGACGAGCAGCAACTGTGGCATTGCACCGCGCTGGCCGCCAGGACTGCCGTGGAAAGCGGAGTCAATCTCGATCCGCACTCCGATTGGTGGAACGCCGCGCCCTCTGTCACGCTGCTGGTAGATAACACGGGTTTGCGCGTCCCCGAACACGACACCGATGTTCGACTGCAGTGGACGGACAACAACCTGTACCTGCTGTTCGTCTGCGGCTACCAACACCTGTCACTGGCGCCAGAGGAGCCACTGCATCACCTGCCGACACAGAATCTTTGGGAGCATGACGTCGCAGAGGTTTTCCTGGGCAGGGATCGCGAACCCTTTCGGCAGTACATGGAGTTTGAGGTTTCACCCCGCGGCGAGTGGATCGATTTGAACATCACAGCGGAAGACGGCATCGTGAGCCACCGAGAGCCACTGTACTCCGGCTTTCAGGTTGCGGCGCGGGTTGATCGCCTCCGGAAGAGATGGACCGCCTTTCTGCGCATTCCGCGCCCTGCTGATAGTGGAAACGGCGTCGATCTGCGGCTGAATCTGTTTCGAAGTCAAGGACCTGGCCCCATCGAGTTAGCTTGGCAACCGACTTACCAGGACAGCTTCCACGTGCCCAAGCGCATGGGTTATCTGCGTCAGATCGAGAGCTAAAAAAAGGGAGCGGCCAAGCCGCTCCTCGCGAGGCAACTCGAGACGTTAGAAGACCAGTTTTCCCTGCAGCTGGATCAGGCGGCTGCCACCAACCTGCGAGGAGATCACTCCCTGATTATTTGGCAGCGCCAGATTGACATGGTTGTAGATGTTGAAGACCTGCGCCTCCAGTTGAAAGTTGAGCCGCTCACGGATGGGCGTGATCTTTGAGATCGTGGCGTCCATGTTGTTAAAGCCGGGCCCGGTGAGCGCGTTGCGCGGAATGTTATTCAGCAGATCGTTATCAATCGGGTTCGCACGCTGGACGTAGGGCTGTGAAGCGCAGGTTTGCCCGAGATCAAGCCTGCAGACACGCGGGTCAAACCATTGCTTGCGAGTGCGCTGATCCCTTGGCAATGCACTGCTTCTGCCCGCAGCCAGCAACGTGGCCGATCCGCGTGTGCTGTAATACGGCGAGAAAAACAGACCACTGCGCCAGTAGTAAAAGGCCGTGACATTCCACCCGCTCACGACGCGATCCACAAAGCCGTTGGTGTTGTTCAAGAACGCCTTACCTTTCCCGAAGGGCAAGACGTAGTGCGTGTTAACGCTGACCGTGTAGCGAGGCAGCGACGAGTCGTTCGCGTACACACCAAAGAGTCTCTGGTCGTCTGTGGCGCCGCCGGTAAGCGCCGATGGCAGCATCTCAAGACCACTAAAAGAGTTGTTGCTGCCCTCGGAGGTTGTGAGCACTCGCTGGTACACAAAGGAGCCCTGCACGATCATGTCTGAATTGACCTGCTGCTTGATTTCGGTCTGCAAGACGTTTGAATTAGCAAAGCCGTTGTAACGCATCAGATCCATCGCATTCGTACTTGACGTGGTGAAGTTCGGGTAAGCGCGACGCTGCTGCAGGGTTGCGCCTGCGGGTGACAAACCTCGGGGAGCAAGCGCGTTGATGGGGTCGTACATCACCAGATTGCTGGTTGAGTTGCCCACATACGAGATGCGCGCACCAGTCTTTTTGCCAAGGTCGCGCTCCAGCGTCACGTTGTACTGGGCTACACGCTGCGGCTTGTAATTGGGATCGAATGGCAGAATATTCCAGCCGCTATTCTCTGCAATGTTGAGCGAACCTGGATTGATAAAAGTATTTCCAAAGGTGCGATCATTGACACCCTGGCTGCTGTACATGCTGCCACCGGCTGGCCAGGTCAGTTCGCCCGCGCTGTTGTCATTGTTATCGACGATGCTCTGGTAGCTGTAGCTGAACGGCGCATTCTTGCGCGTGTTCTGGTGGTATTGAATTAATGGCATGGCCCAGAAGTAAACACCATAGCCACCGCGTAGAACCGTCTTCTCATTCAAAGTGTAAGCAACACCGAAACGCGGTGCAAAGTTGTTCTTTGCCATGTTCCACAGGTCTGGCTTAAAGCCGGCAGCCTGTGCCGATTGAAATTGCAGGCCCGCCGACTGGTAGGCAGCCAGCACCGCAGGGTCCACATTGGGTGCGCCTGTGCCGGGGTAAACCACTACCGGCTTGTTATTGCCCGGTGTGAACTTCAGGGTCGATGCGCGACCGTTTGCATCCTTGAACGGCGTCCAAAAGTCGTATCGCAGGCCGAGATTCAGGACGAGCTTGGGTGTGACCTTCCAGTTGTCCTGAAAGAAGCCTGCTGCATAACTCTGGCGTGTATCGAAGACCGGATACTGGTTCAGTCCAGCGTAATCGACATAGCCCAGCAATAGATCGGCGAGTCCTGCACCCGTGTCGGCAACCTGCTGGTTATAGGTGCCGCTCGCGGCTGCAACGGGGTCCATCTGCGCGGTGAACAGGCCTGAGAAGTTGTAGTCGCCGCCGGGCTGGCCCGTCTCATAGGTTTGCACCATAACGTGCTGGAAGGCAAAGCCGGTCTTCATTTCATGCCGGCCCTTGCTGATCGTGACATTGTCCGCGGCATTCACAGTAATGTTCGGTGAATCCTTGGGATTATCACGATCGATGCCGTCGAAGTTGTAGCTGTAATTGTCGTCAAAGTAAATGCCGGGCCAGGCAATGGTGCCGGGATAAGTGGGAAGGCCAAGCGTCTGTGTAATGGGCGGAGTAATCTGCCGTGGACCGCTGTAGGAGTGGAAGATCTGCACACCACCGCGCGCTTCATTCACTATGTTCGGCGAGAAGACATGCGTGTAGGAGATAGCCGCGTTGTGTCCACCGCGCTGACCCTGGTTTGGATTAAGAAAGTACCCCGCCGTACCCAGCGTCTGGTCCGTGTGGGTGTAACGCAGTGCCAGCCGGTGTGGCCCGAACAGCTGGTCGAACTTGGCAGTGAAAAGATTCTGATCGCTCAAAGCCCGCAGATTTGGCACCTGGTAATTTGGTCCAAGATAGTAGGTCTGGTTGATATTTGGATCCGGGATATTGCTCACTACCTTTGCCGCCGCCGCGTTAATTCGACCCGTCGGAATCCGATTACCCGGAAAAGGTGAGCGCACATAGGACTTGCTTGCCGGATCGTACCGTGTGGTCAGCGGATCATAGATCACGACGGGAGCGCCCTGCGAATCGACGAAGTTTGAAAAGTCGCCGGTCTTCCAATTCTTCTCTGGCACGGTATAGCGGGCCTGCGCAGCGGACCGTTCCCGAATGCCCTCAAGATCGACGAAGAAAAACGACTTGTCCTTACCGTTGTAAAGCTTTGGGATCATGACGGGGCCGCCCAGGTTGCCGCCAAATTCGTTATGGACCAACGAATTAACCGACGTTTGCCCGAGTGTCTTCGCCTGCAGAGCGCTGATGCGGTTTAGTTCAAAAAACTGACCGTGTAATTGGTTGGTGCCGCTCTTGGTCACCACTTCCACGACGCCGGGGCGGCTGTATTCCGCACTGCCGTTGGACGTGGTCACCTTTAGTTCCTGAATGGTGGGCAGGGGCTGCGGTGTGCGTTGCAGTTCATTGGTCACGCGCTCTGAAGCGGTCTGGCCGTCGATCAGGTAATCCATTGATCCGCCCGGAATACCGTTGACGCGCGTGTAGTTGTTACCCTGCCCGGCAAATCCATTCGCTACCACGCCCGGCGTAAAGTTCAACACATTCAGGAAGTTGCGATTGGCCAGTGGAAGCTCTTGAATCCGAACATCCTCTTTCACGTCCGAGAGGGTCGCTTCCGAACGGTCAATGACAGGGGTTGCATCCACCACATCGATGCTGGCGCTTGCAGATGCGACATCCAGCGCGGCGTCGACCGTTGCGTTCTGTGCTACGCGCAGCGTCAGCTTGGCAACGTAGTCGGCAAAGCCCTCCTGCTGTACCCGCACTTCGTATTCACCCGGGCTAAGCGCCTGAAAGTCGAAGTAGCCTTCGCGGTTGGTGTGGTCTTCCCTGTGCTCGCCCGTGCCCAGGTTGGTCAGCGTCACTGCCGCATTCGGAACGATGCCCTGCCCCTTGTCGTGAACCGTGCCCTTGATGCCAGAGTTGGACAACTGCGCCGCCGCAACGGACGACAGCAACACAGTACAACCGAGAAGACGAAGTGGCGCGTTCATGGAATCTCCTTAATACGGCAATCGCAGTCAGGGCAAAAAGGTGCGGCGCACTGACAGAAGCGACGCTACGAACAACCATTTACAACAGGAAACAAATGTTAAGCCCGATGCAGAGTGATTACAGGAAAGATAAACGTAAGTCAATAAAAGAATATAAAGGAAACATGGGTGAGCCTTTTCGTGCGTTCTGCGGCGCTTTCACCGCGGTATTCCATCTGCCGCACGCACCGCAGTGTTGCCAAGAGGAAGCCAGCCGTCTGCGCGTTCCCCTTCGGACGCCAGGTGAATGCACGGCTGCCGCGTGGATGGGTCCACCAGCGCGATGGCTACACGATATGCGCCGTCTGGCAGATCAGGCGGCAGATGAGCGACTCCATCCAGCACCGTATCACCAGGCAGCCACTGCCGCGCATCGCCTTTCAGCAGAACGGTCCACGTACCAGCGTTGCCGACGAACTGCACCGCGGGCGCGTAACTTCGATACGCGGGGGCATTTCCCTTGTTCTCCCACCAGGATTCGTACGTGAAAGTGCGTGACGTGCCGACGGTTGCTGGAAAAGCAAAACGGCGAAGGGCATAGCGGTATCCCATGTGACGAAGCCACTCGTTGACCTGCGGCCACCACGCCTCGGGCACTGCGGACGACTTGTTGTTGAACGTGGATACGTGCCACTTGATGGCCTGGTCGGCTATGTACTGCAGGTTCCAGCCGACGTCTTTCCAGTGCTGCATCACCCAGCAGGACTCCATGGAAACGGGAGCCTGCTTCCACTGCTCGTCCAGGTGCAGGTTTGCTATGGCCTCCGGGTAAATGTCGGTCATATGGTTTCGTTTGTCATCGAAGCCACCCATATCGCCAAGGCAATCTGCTCGCCAGCCGACCAGCGGTGCCATCGGCTTGCCTACCGCACCTCCGTTGCGCGCGCCTTGCAGCGTCTCTGCGACGGTGGCGGCGTCGCCCAGCTGCGTGACCAGCGGCGTCCTGTGAAAGCTGTGCGTGTAGCTGTCGACCAGCGCACGTCGCGTTCGGTCCGTTAGCAGATCACTGCCTGCGCCTTCGCCCCACGCGGCCAGAAACGAGATATCAACCAGCTCCAGCCGCGGGTCGCCGTCGTAGCGATGCGCGAGTTCGCGGACCAGCGCACCAAAGTCCCGCGCATAGGCAGGGTTCTCTGGATCGACCATCCACTTGGCCCGCGTGGATTGCCAGTTCGTCTTCTCACGGTTGGGTTCGAGTCGCTCCCCGGTCTCCGCACGATACCAGGTGGGAACGTCTTCTGCGGGCGCGGTGCCGTGGGGTGCGATGCGAAGCATAAGCGTCTGGCCGCGCTGCTGCGCCGTCGCCAGCGCCTTGTCCAGCAGGGCGAAGTCATACCGGCCTTTCGTCGGCTCGAAAAAGCGCCAGTACAGCCGCAGGTAAGCAACCGTGGTATTTGGGTAACCGGTGGCGACCGCGGCAGACGGCGCCTTGCCGTAATCGATGGGCGTGCCCTCGATCCAGCTCGTGCCACCGTTCAGGCTATCGCCGTTGAAGCGCTGAAACGTCGTGAAGCCGATGCCGGGGTTGGTCAACACACGGTCCGATTCCACCGGCTTCACGACCACCATCTGCGCCGTTGCGGACAGGACTACAACGGATAGGACAGCGAGCCATGCGGGCCTCATGCTGCAACCCCGCACCACCTGCATACAAACAGCAGCAGGGCCGCCGCTGCTCTAAGCATGGAATCGATTTCGACGTACTCGTCTGACCCATGCGTGTTGCCGCCTCGTGGACCCCAAAGTACCGCCGGGATGCCAAATTGGTGGAAGACAAACAGGTCGCACGGGCCTTCGATTCCAACGATCACAGGCAGGGTCGCGGTAACCTGTTCCGCGGCGGCTGCCAGTTCGACACACAGGCGTGCATCGGCTGGCCAGGCTGATCCCGGCAGCCAGCGCACCGCGGTTGTCACCGCTGGTGGCTGCGCGTAGATGTCCGGCGCGCCGGTGACCAACTGCTGTAGCCAGGCCTGAAAGTCTTCGTTGACGTCGTCTTCCAACTCGCCCGGCATCAGCTGCCAGTACAGTTCCACGCGGCACTCTTCCGGCACGGTGATTGGCTCCGCAGTGCCCCACGGCCCCGTCGTCATTTTGGTGACGGTGACCGGCACAGGGTCTTCACAGGCGGCGTACAACGGATGCACCGCGCAGCCCTGTTTCCGCTGTGCCGCAAACGTCGGCAACGCGTTCAGAAAGTGACTGACCTGTGCGATGACGCCCGCACCCGCGCTCCCGTTCAGAACGCCGCCTTTTGCAGAAAACAGCAGGTGTACCGTGCGGCCTCCGCGCTGCCCGGCGCAGATGCGCAGGGACGACGGTTCCGTCAGCACGGCTGCGTCTGGGAGCGGGCCGCGCAGGCGTGCGGCCAGCGTGCCGTTCACGCCACCAAACTCTTCATCGACGACGCTTTCAAACAGCAGGTCGCCGCACAGCGTTAGCCCCAAATCATCGAGCACCT
Organism: Janthinobacterium lividum; assembly: GCA_050954745.1. Taxonomy (GTDB): domain Bacteria; phylum Acidobacteriota; class Terriglobia; order Terriglobales; family Acidobacteriaceae; genus Terriglobus. The sequence goes on from JBPBQP010000004.1 coordinate 18,999, forward strand.
GCAGTATGAACAGGTTGATGGCAATGCCCGCCTTCATGTCGTTCGCGCCGCGCCCGTAGATGCGATTGCCATCGCGTTTCGCGCGCAGTGGCTGCCTCGTCCAGGGCAGTGTGCCCACCGGCACCGTATCGATGTGGCCGGACAGCAGCAGCGAACGGCCACCGCCCGATCCCTGCCGCTTGACTGCAAGGTTCGGCCGGTCCGCGTAGTGGCGACCAGGCGTGCGCAGCGGGTGGTCAGCCAGCGACGGCACACTGTCTGGCGTGTACAGGTCCACGGCGTAACCTGCGTGCGTAAGCTGCTCTGCCAGGTATTGCTGACAGGCACTCTCCGCGCCGTTCGGCGACCGGTTTTCTGACGGCAGTGCAATCAGGTCTTCCAGCGTCCGCAGCAGGCGTTCCCGGTGCTCCTCGACCGTGGCCTTCAATGTGTTGGCATCAATATTCATGCGGCCTCCGCAAGGGCCTGCAGGCGCTTAACAGGTCTCCGGAAACCGCCCGTCAGCACAGCCAGGTACAGCGCGCCAGCTGCCAGCCAGCCAAAGCCAGCCAGCTGCGCCTTGGCGGTGAGATTCAGCCAGATGTAAGTCGAAACAGAGGCACCCAGCAGCGGGAAGATCAGGCACGTCCACACCGCCGCACCGCTGCGTTGCTCGCTGCGCAGGTAAAAGTGCCGCACCACGCTCAGGTTGACGAGGATGAAGCCGAAGAACGCGCCAAAGTTCAACAGCTCCACCACCATCTGGAAGCGCAGAAGCAGCGAACCAACCAGCGACACCGCGCCCATCAGGTAAATGCTGCGGACCGGTGTCGCGTGCTTGGGATCGAGATACGCAAAGAAGCGGCGAGACAGCACGCCGTCGCGACCCATGCCCAGCAACAATCGAGACGCTCCGGCCTGCCCGGTCAACGCGCTGGCCAGCCCCGCCACCAGCAGGATGAAGCTCATGAACTGCATCATGGCCGCGCCGCCGATGGATCGGCCAATGTCGAGGATTTCCGTCTCCGACTCGGCATAGTGCAGAAAGTCCGGCGCAACCAGCGACGCAACATACACAGCAGCGATACAGAACACCGCCTCAATCAGGCATACCGCAACGGTCGCAAACGAGATGTCCTGCTCCGGGTGCAGCGTGTCTTCGGCCAGTGTCGAGATAGCGTCGAAGCCGATAAATGACAGGCTGGCAATGGCTGCGCCCAGCATTAACGGGTGCAGCGAAAAGTCCGCGGGGGTGTACACCGCACGCATGGAAAGCAGTGCGCCCACGCCACCGCGCAGCACGCTGTAATGCACCGCCAACACCAGGAACAGCACGGCGCAAACGCACATCAACGCCATCAGCACGTTGCCGGTCCACTTGGTCATGCGCATGCCGCGCAGGTTGATCAGCGTAACGGCCACGGTGAACAGCACGGCCCACGCGGGGTACGGCACGGCGGGCAACATGCGGTTCGCGGTCAGCGACGCGTACACCACGCTGAGCAGCGGAATCAGCATGTAATCCAAAATCATGGCCCAGCCTGCCAGGAAACCCACCACGGGATGCAGCGCCTCAGAGACGTAGGTGTAGGTGGAACCTGCTGAAGGAAACGCGCCCGACATGCGACCATAACTCATCGCGGTAAACAGCATGGCGATCATGGCTACCAGGTAGCTCAAAACGCTGTGCCCGTGCGATGTCTGCTGAACGATGCCGAAGACCGGATACGGCGCGGTTGGCGTAAGGATGACCAACCCATACAGGATCAGGTCGCGCCGCGACAGCACACGTCGTAGCCTGGACGACTCTCCTTGGACCGTCATCGAACTGTCTCCTGCAGGAATGAGGGACCATGTTCGCGCAGAAAGCTGGTTCTTAGAGCGTCATCAGAAAACGCTTCCACACCGCCGGGTCGCAACGTGGACAGCGCAGCGCAGGCGTTGCCGGCACGCACACACTCCGCAGGATCGTGGCCGCGCAGGTAGCCGCTCAGAAAGCCCGCGTTGAAACTGTCGCCTGCACCGATGGTGTCCACCGGCTGCACACGTACGCCTGGGACGCGCACGCGGCTACTGCCCTGCGCCAGCAATGCCCCGTCGGCACCGCACTTCACCACGACTAGGGGTGCAGCTTCGGCCAGCTGATCCACGGCACGCTCCAGGCGGTCGCAGCCCGTGATGCGGCACGCCTCTGACGCGTTGGGCAGCAGCACATCCACCATCGGCAGCAATTCGGCAACGCCGTCCCAGTTATCTTCCGGATCGTCATTCGTATCCAGCGAAAGGGTCAGGCCCGCCGCGCGCATCTGCCGGAACAATTCGGCCACGGACGGACGTAAACCGCTTTGCAGAAACAGTGACGACAGGTGCAGATGACGGCTGTCTGCCAGGTATCCCAGCGACAGATCGGCCAGGGTGAAATCGGCCATGGTACCCGGATACGTCAGGATGTGACGCTCGCCACCATGCGGCAGCAGAACGGTCACACCCGTTGCCGTGCCGTCTTCCGCCACGCGGACGCCGCCCACGTCTACGCCGGCCCGCTGCAGATGTTCCACCGCGGTGCGGCCCATGCTGTCGTCGCCCACCAGGCCCGCAAAGCCCACGGCACAGCCAAGCTTCGCCATGTTGTGCGCCAGAATTGCGGAGGAACTGCCCAGCGTCATGTTGAAACCAGAAGCCAGCAGCTCCCGCTCGACCGGCATGGCAAGCGGCAGCCCATGGAGCACAAGGTCCAGGTTCAACTCGCCAGCCAGCGTCATGTCGAACCTACGCGTCACCCCAACCCCCTGTCGCAATCGCTTTTAGACTGACACCGCCGTGGCACTGCCGTACATGCGAAAGTTACTGACAACACGATTAATCACGCCATCTTCCGACGGTGCATCTGGCCGCAGTCCCTCTTCCAGGCACCGCAGCAGCGCCAGAACCTGGCCCACCACGACGTAAAGCACAGACGTCACGGCGTCGTCATCCAGACCCGCGTGGTCAAGGATCAGGTCATCCGGTCCGGCGACATCCGTGGGAATACCGTGGCCGACCAACAGCTTCTTCATGCCCAGCCGCTTGCTCTTCAATTCGCGAATGACGTCCAGTTCATAGGCCCGCACCAGCGGATCGGCGGACAGGTAACAGACAACCAGCGACCGGGGATGAACCGCGCTCATGGGTCCATGGCGCAGCCCGAGGTAGGTCTCACACACGGCCAGCACGCGGCCTGACGTCATCTCCGTCAGCTTCAACGCCGACTCGCGCGCCGCGCCCAGCAGGGACGGACTCGCCAGGTAGAACGCACGATCAAACCGCTCCGCCAAAAAAGCAGGCAGCCTTCCAAAGGCCTGCCGCAGCAGCCCGGCAGCACATGCACCCAGGCTTTGGGCAAGTTTCAGGAAGCGTTCCGGCTGGTGCAGAAAGTTCAGACCGGTGGCCGCAAGCACCATGTTGGTGAAGCTGCTGGTCATCACCAGGCTCTTGTCGTTGGTCCGCTCGTCCAGCACAACGATCGCCACGTTCTGCTGTCCTGCAAAGCTGGTGACCAGTTTGCCATCTTTGTTACAGGTCACAATCAGGTGGCGCATGCCGGGCCGCAACCCCTGTGCCACCAGCATGGCACCCACACTCTCAGGGCTGTCACCGGACCGCGCGAACGACACCATTAAGCTGGGTGATCCGGTCGGCAGCAGGGTCGATCCACCCGTCAGCAGCGCGCCAGACCCCATCGTCTGCACTGGAATGAGCAGTGAAGTCTGCAGTGGCGTTCGAACGCACTCACCCGCATATTGCGAGGAGCCCGAACCAGTCAGGACCACGAAGCAGCACCCGTCCAACAGCGAAGTCAGCTCATCCGCATGGCGCATCGTTCGGCCTGCGGTTTCCACCCAGGTTTCAGGCTGCTGCAGGATCTCCAGCAGCGTGTGTCCATACCCAAGTCGCTCGCACCGAGCGGCCGAAGCATCCAGCAGCGCGGCGGCCTCCGGGTACTTTGCCGCGTACCCCGAAAAGGCCGTCGTCCGCTGCGTGCCACTGTCTTCGCCCACGGGGTCTGTCGCTCCTATGCGAAAGTATTAGAAGATAAAAGTAACCATAACATACAATAAAGATGCGGCCGCCATTTCGCGCAACATCGATTTCGCCCACTGCTAAACTACATTTTCAGGAATGGCACAGCTCAAGGTGGCTTGTGAAACGAAACCAGAAGCAGGCACCCATGCTCATCGAGGAACGACGCCAGCACATCCTGGCGCTGATACACCAACACGGACGCGTTCTGGTCGATGAACTGTCCCAGACGCTGAACCTCTCCAAAATCACCATTCGCAAAGACCTGGACTTCCTGGAAGCGAAGGACCTGCTGCTGCGCACCCACGGCGGCGCCCTGCCCACCAGTGCCGGCGCGCTGGCAGACCCCACCCTGCAGGAGAAAACCGGCCTGCACCATGAAGAAAAGGTTCGAATTGCCGTCGCGGCAGCAGACATGGTCGTGGAAGACCAGTGCATTGTGCTCGATTCTGGCAGCACCACGCTTGAAATTGCGCGCGTCCTGACCCGGTTCAAACGCCTCACCGTAATTACCAATTCGCTGAACATTGCCTCCGAGCTAAGCTGCACCACCGGGTTCGAGGTCATTCTGCTGGGTGGCTTTCTTCGTCCGAACTCTCTATCCCTGGTGGGTCCCATCACGGAAGATCAATTGCGAGAGTTTCATGCTGATCTGCTGTTTCTGGGCGTGGACGGCTTCGACCGCCAGGTGGGCCTGACGACGCCCAATGTCCTGGAATCGCGCGTCAACCGGGCCATGATCAAGGCTTCCGATCGCGTGGTTGCGGTATGTGATTCAACCAAGTTCAACCGCCGCAGCCATTCCCTGATTGCAGAGATTCGAGCCGTTCAGCACGTCATCACAGACGCCGATCTGCCGCCGGAAGAAGCCGAAGCTATTCGCGAGATGGGCATCGGCCTGACGCTGGTTTAGGGCAGCGGCGCTGGCTCCCTGTTCAGGAAGGGCAACATCGATATACGCCTGGACCGGCAGCGAACGTATCCTGAGAGGATGCGCGACACGTCCTAGAAACCCGAACTGCGGGCGCTGGTGACCCTGGCCGTGCCCGTTGTGCTGGCAGAGCTGGGCTGGATGCTGCAGGGCGTAGTCGACGTGGTGATGGTCGGCAAGCTGGGACCGTCTGCCATTGCCGCGGTGGCGCTTGGCAACGCGCTGTACTACCCCATTACGCTGTTTGCCTTCGGCCTGCTGCTGGGCCTGGACACCGTCATTTCGCAGGCCTTCGGGCGCGGCGACCGTGACGCCTGCCCGCGTGCCCTGGCGCAGGGCATCTACATCGCCCTGGTAGCCACCATTCCGGCCATGCTGGCGACGCTGTTACCGGCTGCACTGCTGCCCCGCTTTGGCGTGGACCCGGTGCTGGTGGCCCCCGCGCGCAGCTACCTGGATGTGCTGATGTGGGGCACGCTGCCGCTGCTGGTGTACGGTGCCACGCGGCGCTACCTGCAGGCCATGGGCGAGGTCCGCATCGTTACGCTCACCTTCGTCATTGCAAACCTGATCAACTGGGGCGCGAACGCCGTGCTGATCTACGGCAGGCTGGGTTTGCCGGCCATGGGTGTGCGTGGATCGGCGCTGGCCACAGTTATCGCACGCATCTTCATGGCCGGATTGTTGCTGGGCTACGCGGGCTGGTACGAAAGCCGTCGGCAGCACTCGCTATGGCGTCGGTGGCCTGCGCCAGTGCTGTCGGAATTGCGTGTGCTGCTGCGCCTGGGCCTGCCGGCTGCACTGCACCTGCTGATCGAGGTGGGAGCGTTTGAGACGGCAACCATCCTGGCCGCACGCATCTCCGTGGACGCGCTGGCAGCGCACCAGATCGCGTTGAACTATGCGGCACTTGCCTTCATGGTGCCGCTGGGCATTTCGGCTGCGGCGGCCATCTCCGTGGGTCATGCCATCGGCGCAGGAGACCCGGCAAAGGCGCGCCGCGCGGGGTGGCTTTCCCTGGGCCTCGCCGTTACCTTCATGCTGTGTTCGGCAAGCGCTTTTCTGGCCGCACCGCGCACGCTGATTGCGCTGTACACGCGCGAGCCCCGCGTCGTTGCTCTCGGGGTCACCCTGCTGGCACTGGCCGCGGTCTTCGCTGTCTTCGACGCGGTGCAGGTAGTCATGACCGGTGCGCTCCGCGGCATGGGCCTGACCCGCGTGCCCATGCTGGTGAACTTTGCCGGGTACTGGATCATCGGTTTGCCGCTGGGCGTTGTGATGGCGTTTCCGCTGCATCGCGGCGTTGCCGGCTTGTGGATCGGGCTATGTACCGCGCTGGTACTGGTCGCGATCGTGCTCCTGCAATACTGGCGTCGACAACCGCTGTCTACACCAGCCGACCCCCTCGGTCACCTGGACGCCGCTGCGTAGCACCGCTGCTTTCGCGCTACGCAGCCCGTCCGAGCGGGTCAGCTGCCGGAGGAGAAGTTCACCGTGATGGTGGTGTCCACCTCGGTAGGTTCGCCGTTCAACAGGTAGGGCTTATACCGCCAGTCCTGCACCGCAGAGACTGCACTGGCACGCAGCATCTCTGGCCCGGAGACCACCGCAAGGCTTTCGATGGAGCCGCCCCTGGAGATGACCGCGTGCAGCACCACTGCACCGGAAACGTGCGCGGCCTTTGCGATGGATGGGTACACAGGGCTGGTGCCGAAGAGCTTGTTGCCGGCGACGACCCCGCTGGAAATATGCGCAGGCATCCGCGGCTTCGGCGCGGCCATCTTCACCACCGGCAGCGGCGGTGCGGCAAGACTGAACGCCCCCATGGGGCCGCTGTCGCCACCTGTTACACGACTCATCCCTGCTGTGTCCGCACCGCTGATGGCAGGGGGCGCATCTTCGTGGCTCCTGTCGATGGTTCTAGGAATATTGGTGGGAGCGGTAAACGGGTCCAGTGCCGCCGTCACTCTGACGGCCTTGCCTGGCGGTGCGGGGTGCGGCGGAGGTGCTGCAGCAGCAGGTGGCGAGGGCACCGTCAACATGGCCGACAGCACCGTCCTGGGTAGCGCCTGCGGGTACAGCAGTGGGTACAACATCATGAGTGCGATCAGCGTGGCATTGAAGGTTGCGGTGATCCACAGGTAACGACTCGACTTCGTCCGCAGTTGACCGGAGGACTCGACTAACGACATTTCAAACATGTTGGCAGTCCCATCTGCGAGAGGAACAGCTGGCTCTGTAGACACCACGGGTGTGCCGTTTGTTACAGGTGACAGGCCGGGAACGGGCATGTTTGTGAAGTGTGCGTCAGCACTCACCCAGCTTCAACCAGGCAGACTGCGATTTGTTCTGACTGGGCGCAACTGAGCGTGGCCGATTTGTGTGTGCCGCAACTGCCCATCTTCACGCCACCTCGCATCAGGTTTGGGAGCACATCCAAGCAGCCATGGAACCTTTTGACGAACCTGAACCATTGACACCCTGGGACACATTCGGACGGTGGATGACAGAGGCAGAGCAGTCAGAGCCGAACGATCCCAATGCAGCGGCGCTGGCAACGTCGACCGCAGCCGGCGTGCCCAGCGTGCGCATGGTGCTGGTAAAAGGCGTCAGCGAGCGCGGCCTGCGCATCTTCACCAACGAAGGTAGCCAGAAGGGGCAGGAGCTGCTTTCAAATCCCCACGCCGCGCTGGTCCTGCACTGGAAGAGCCTTCGCCGCCAGGTGCGTTTCCAGGGCGGCGTTACCCTGCTCAGTCGTGAAGAGACAGAGGAATATTTCCACAGCCGCGGGCGTCGCAGCCAGATTGCCGCTGCCGTTTCGCAGCAGAGCAGGCCCCTTGGCTCACGCGAACAGATGGAGCAGGAAGTCCAAACCTTTTCACAGCAGTTAGGCGATGCACCCGTCCCATTGCCGCAACACTGGGGCGGATTTCTGCTGACGCCGAAGGTGATCGAGTTTTGGGCGGACGGGCCTGACCGGACACACAACCGTATGCAGTTTGTACGCGCCGATGCGGGCTGGCGAACGCAACGACTGTACCCGTAAGGTCGGATCTTACGGCGCCCAGAAGGGCTCGCCAGAGCGGACCAGTTGCACCGGCACCTCTGGCACAAACGCCTTCACCCACTGTGCCATCTCCAGCATGCCCTGTTCTTCGGACACGTTGTGGCCCAGCATGATCCAGCCCTTGGGAACGCCGAAAGCAGCGGCGTCCAGCGCGTAAGAAGCGCCGTCCAGCATGCCGTCGCTTTCCTGCTGTTCCCCGCTCACGACCACGTCCACGTCCGGATTGTTGATTGCCGGCGTTGCGTACCCAACGCCCAAAAGTACCCGGCTGACACGCGCCGCCGGGTCGCCGACTACGCGCAGCGCCCGAATGCCGAGTCGCCGTTGAAAGCCCGCAGCAAGCGCACCCAGCGTAGTCGGTGGCAGGTGGAACAGGTGCGATTGCGGCGCCGTTTCGTACCGGCTTTCCAACCCCAGCGCACGCGCCGCACCCACGTAAAGAAAGTCGGGCCGCTGCGCGTGCATGTGGTCGTGCAGACGAAACACGGCGATGTTGTGGTCGCGCAGGAACGCAATCTTTTGCAGGTATGTTGGATCGGTGCTGAGTAAATCGGTCTTGTCCTGGTCGTTCCAAAAAACGTCTTCATGCGGCAGGATCAGGTTGCAACCAGCCTCTGCCGCGCGGTAAATGGCGTCGTAGCTGGCGAACATGGTGGTTGCAATGCCGGTGACGACGGTGTCGGGTCCGCCAAACTTGAAGGTGTCGCGGTAGGTGGTGGTGCGCCAGGGGAAGCCCAGGTGCAGCTTGATGCGGTCAACGACTTCGCCTGCGGTCAGGGTGCTCATGCAGTCGGTCTCCAATACGGATCGCCCGCGGACAAAAAGCTGCAGCGTACCTCGGGCACGATCGTTTGCAACCACCGCGCACACTGCCTCATGCCGGGCTCTTCTGACACCACGCGGCCCACGTACACCAGTGCCTTACGGCCGCCCAGGGCTACCGTATCGCGCACGTATTCGACCGTCTCCCATTCGCGCACTTCCCCGGCGACAATGACGTCCACCTGCGGCAACATCTCCAGCGCAGACTGCAGCGGCGTAGATCCGGGCAGAAATCCAACGCTGCGCATGACCAGGTGTCGGTCGCCCACCACGCGCATGCCGCCACGATTGCCGAGCCGCGCCTTCACCACCCGCGCGAATGCTTCCAGCGGCATGGCCGGCAGTGTCAGCCGTGCAGGGTCGCTGCGATCGACATAGCGCATCCAGCGCAGATCCTGGGCAAAGCCGACCACGAACGGATTCGGGGCCTGTACGTTCCAGGGTTCTTTCAGCCGCAACACGACCATCCGGTGCTGCTGCAGAAAAGCGGCCTTGGCAGTGACGACAGGGTCCAGCGGCGCACCGGCGACAGGAAGGACGGGCGGCGTGGGCGAGTCCTGCTTCGAAAAGAACAACGGCTCGCTGGTGATGACCATGTTCGCACCGGCTTGCACTGCGGCCTGCAGAACAGACATGGATGCCAACGCGGTCGTCACAATCCCGGTGATCGGCGTTGCGGGCCCGCCTGCCTTCAGCGTGCCGTCCGTGGCCAGCTTCCACTGGTCTGCCCGGTCCTGCTGTATGCGGTCGAGTACCGCCGCTGCGGTCAGCGCACCCGCCGATGGCGTCGCCGCAAGCAGCGCGCGAGTCGCCGCGACACTGCCCGCAGACAATGCCATGAATCGTCGTCTTGAGAGGTGTTGCATCCGTGCGCTCCTTCTACGATTTGTGCGCGGTGTTGCCTGGACCCGCCACAATGCGCGACGCCAATCGAAGGAAGAATACAGGGCGGCGCGGACGCCTGGTTTGTCTTCGATGGGGTTGGCCACTTGCGGCGCTGGCTTGACACGTGGGCCGGCAAACGGTTCCTCTGGAAGCATGATCAACGCGCAAGCTGTATTGGCCCAGCTGGTAAAACTGGGAGCTCTCCGCTCGAACGACGACGCAACAACGCCGCATCTTGCGGAGGCCGACTGGCTGCAGGGCGAACTGCAGGGTATGTCACTGGAACACCAGCAGGATGCCGCTGGAAACCACTGGATTACATTGGCCGGAGCGGAGTCGCGGTCGGTTGTGCTGGGCGCCTACCTGCAGGAGTCGGGCACCCAGGCCCTGGACAGCCAGGTGGAACTGGTTGCCGGTCTGGAGATCCTGCGCGCCGTGTCGAAGCGGGTTGACGGGCGGCCGCCATGCACCCTGCACCTGGTCGTCTGGGCACCGGGCCAGCCACAGGAGCGAGCGGCTGCACTGCAGCAAAAGCAGGTCGGCGCCTACCTGGAGCTGCATGTGGAAGCCGCCAGCGACGCAGCGGCTCCGCTGGGCGTTGTGCTGCCGGACGGTGATCGCGACGTCTTCAACCCACGCCTGATGACACTGTGCGACGAGGCCATTCGTGAACTGACGGGCACGTCCGCCGCGTCGCCATCCAGCACTGCCAGGGCTGCAACCGCCATCGCGCAGGCCGGCATTGCCACGGCTGTTATGTCGGTGCGCGGGCCTGCCGGGCAGGCAGCCGCAGAGGATCGCGTGCACTTGTTGGAAGCCGCCGAGGCCTTCGGCCGCTGGACAGAGTCTGCCATGCACCTGGTGGCGGGCGAGCCGGTGGACCTGTGGGCGCGCGAACAACGCGTGCCGCATACCGGCAGCTAGGCCCGGTACGGGAGGGCTGCGATACTGACGGGGATGAGAACGGCTCTGGTAACGGGTGCGGCGGGTTTTATCGGCTCGCACCTGATGGATGCTTTGGTGCTGCGCGGCGACCGCGTACGTGGTCTGGATAACTTCGTTACCGGTCGCGCGGAAAACCTTGCCCATCTGCGCGAACGGGTCGATTTCGTGGAAGGTTCACTGCTTGATCCGGACGCGTTGCGGCGCGCCTGCGACGGCGTGGACGTGATCTTCCACGAGGCCGCCCTGCCGTCGGTTCCGCGCAGTGTCAGCGATCCAGAGACGTCGCATCGCAACAACATTGATGGGACGTTCGCGCTGCTGGAGGCCGCCCGTGCCGCGGGGGTAAAGCGTGTGGTGTATGCCGCGTCCAGCTCGGCGTACGGCAACCAGCCCGGTTTTCCCCGGGTTGAGAGCATGCAGCCGCAGCCGCTGTCGCCGTACGCGGTGCAGAAGCTGACGGGCGAACTGTATCTGCAGAGCTACGCCGCAGTCTTCGGTATGGAGACCGTCTCGCTGCGGTACTTCAACATCTTCGGTCCGCGCCAGGTGCCGGACTCGCCCTACTCTGGCGTCATGGCGAAGTGGATTCTGCAACTGCAGCGCGGCGAACAGCCGGTCGTGTTTGGCGACGGTGAACAGGGCCGCGATTTCACCTACATCGACAACGTGGTGAATGCCAACCTGCGCGCGGCAGAAGCGCCCGTCGACAAGGTTTCAGGCCGCGTCTTCAACGTGGCCTGCGGCGAACGGCACACGCTGAACGAGACCTTTGGCGTCATCGCGCGGCTGCTGGAAACGGACACCACGCTGCAGCATGGCCCAACGCGAAACGGGGATGTGCGCGACTCTCTCGCGGACATCCGGGCAGCGCAGGAGGCTTTTGGCTACACGCCGACGGTGAGCTTTGAAGAGGGGCTGCGGCGCACCGTGGAGTGGTACCAGAAGGACTTCGCTGGCCGCCTGTAGCGGCGCAGTTATTTCTTTGGAATGACCTTGATTTCGAAGATCGCGGGCCACTGCTTGCCAGTCACGAAGATGCGATCTTTCTCTGCGTCGTAGGCGATGCCGTTCAGCACGGATTCGTCGTCCTTCTTCTGGCTTGCGGGCAGGATGCCGGACAGGTCGACCCAGCCCAGTACGCGGCCGTCCTTTGGCGAAATCCGAGCGATGCGGTCGCTGTGCCAGACGTTTGACCAGATTTCGCCCTTGATGAATTCCAGTTCGTTCAGTTGGTCGATCTTCTTGTCGCCGTCATGCACCACGATGTGGCGCGTCTCCGCAAAGGTCTGCGGATTGCGGAAGCGCAGGGTGTCACTGCCGTCACTGGTAATGATGCTGCTCTTGTCGCGGGTCATGCCCCAGCCTTCGCCGGTGTAGGTAAACTCTCGCAGCAGCCGCAGGGAGAAGCGGTCGATCACAAAGCCCTTGTGGGTCTGCCAGGTCCATTCGTAAATGTTGGGACCGACGTCCACAATACCCTCGCCAAAGTACTGGCGCGGCAGCATACGCTGCTGTACCGGCTTGCCGGTGCTGGGTGCAATGGCCAGCAGGGCGGACCGGCCTTCCATGCCCGTGCCTTCGTAAAACAGGCCGTCCAGGTAGAAAAAGCCCTCGGTATAGCTGTCTGTAGAGTGCGGATACCTTGCCACCACAGAGTAGCCGCTGACCGGCGCAGTTGCCGCAACGGAAGCGGCGGGCGAAAGGACGAGCAGGAGGGCACACGCGGATGCCAGTCGGAACATGGGTCGGATCGTCACAGCAACAGATTAGACGGTGCAGCGTACCGCGTGGCGCTGTGCGCTGCAGATGTTCGACAATACCTGCAGAGGGCAAGGCACATGGTTCTGATTTTGATGGGCGTGAGCGGTACGGGCAAGACGACGCTGGGCGAGATGTTGTCGAAGTCGACCGGCTGGCCCTTTCTGGATGGCGACGACTTCCACCCTGCCGCCAACAAGGAGAAAATGGCCAGCGGCAACCCGCTTACCGACGAAGACCGCGCGCCTTGGCTCGCCATTCTGCATGACAAGATCGCCGAGTACGCGAATGCCGGCAAGGGCATGATCATGGCCTGCTCCGCACTGCGTGAGGGCTACCGCAACACCCTGCGTGGTGATCTCTCCGCCAGTGTCGTACAGTTTGCCCTGCTGGAGGCAGACCCCGCCGTCATTGCCGCACACCTGGCCGCGCGCCACCACCAATTCATGAACCCGAGCCTGCTGGGTAGCCAGCTGGCCACGCTGGAACACCCCGGGGATGGTGCATGGAACATCTCGGTTGCAGGTACGCCCGAGGAGTCGCTGGCCCTACTGGAAGGCCATTTAAAAGAAGCGGGTGCTGTTGCCGCGTAGCAGAGTCCGAAGCTGCAGCACCCTGCGTATGGGTTGATAACGCCTAGGACAGGAAAGCGGCCAAAGGTTCCATGCTGTTGCGAACGAACTGGGCAACGAACTCTGGCTGCGACAGCAGGACCAGGTGGCTTGCGGCAATCTCTTCTGTGCGAGCATCGATCCGTTTGGCCAACGCATGCTGGGTTTCCGGAGCAAGGATTCGATCTTCCGTGGTGACCAGGTACGAACTGGGCTTGTGCTTCCAAGCCGGGTTCTTGATCGAAGCGCTGAAGACGCCTGCGTGGATGGGCTTTTGAACGACGGCGGCCAGGTTCAGGTAGCCGCGATGCAGGTCCTGGCCCAGGGCCTTCGCTGCAAAGTCTGCCGTAAGCCACAGAAAGCCTTTCGCGTCCGGTTCAATGTCCAGCTTTTCCTGCGCGGGATACATGCTGCTGATGGTCCCGATGACCTCGTCCTCCTCCGGCGCAAAGGCTGTCACGTAGGCAAGCGCTTTTACTTTTTCATGGTTGCCTGCCGCGGTGACTACGGCACCCGCATAGGAATGGCCCACCAGCAGGACCGGGCCCTCCGCGTGGTCAAGAAGCAGCGTCAACGCTGCTACATCACCTTCGAATGTCTCAAGAGGAAGCTGGGCTGCGTGAAGGCGGTAGCCCTCGTGGGCGAGAGGCATGAGTGCCTTGGTCCAGACACTGCCGTCGCACCAGGCGCCATGGACGAAGACGATGGTGCCTTTACTGTTTTGCTCAAGTGCCATGTGTATCTCCTTCCAGGTTGGATGCGGTCTGGCCAATCCTTACGAAGTCGAAAGGCGACGAGCTATGTGGACAGCGTTCTTACAAAGATGTACCCGTTGACCAGCATCAGCAGCAGAGAAGGCAAGGACAGCGCCACACTGTCACGCATGCCCACGCGCACTCCGAAGGCGATAAGCATTAGCAGCGCAAGACCGAACGACGCCGCCAGCAGTGCCGGCCGCCATACAAGTCCGATTAGCAGACCCACACCCCCCAGTACTTCCAGCACTCCAGTGGGATACCTGAGTCTTTCTAAACCGAATCGATGAAAGTCCTGCACCATGGAGAGTGACGCCAGGCAAAGCACACCGTAGGCAATAAAGGCAGCGCCCGAGAGACAGGTCAGACCTCGAACAACCCTCATGCGCGCAGCCAGCCTCCGTACACCGCGGCTACAAACAGCGATAGAGCCAGCAGTCCAAGTGACGGCATGTATTTCTGCCACGGGTGGTGCACCTTCAGGTGTGCCAGTTGAGCACAAACCATCAGGGCGGCCATTAGCAACGCGGGAATAAGAACAAGGGCCGGGTACCAGATGCCGACTACAAGCAACGTCGCAAGTGAAATCTTCGTTGCACCTACCAGGCTGCGCACGATCTCTGGCAGGCCGTACTCGTGAAATTCTTTCACCACATTAGGGAAACGGGCGACCCAGACCAGAAGGATGGAGAGGGCAATGATTACTTGCGCACACACTGCAGGAAGGTGCAATTCAATAGTCCGATCTAGGTGGCGGGCAACTTACGAAGAAGTTGTACATGGTCTACCGCGCCATTTACCTAAGTGGACGGTCGGAGCGCATTACTATCGACTATAGCCCTGCAAACCAGTCATAACCCAGCTTGGTCCAGTAATCGTCCGGGCGGTCGTTGGTATAGGCGATGAGGCCGATGCGTTTGATCTGCTTGTAGCCGTACTTGGTCGGCATGTGCAGGCGCAGCGGAGCGCCGTGGAACTGCGTCAGCGGCTCTCCCATCATCTCCGTTACCAGAAGAGCTTGCGGGTGCCGCAGGGCTGCCATGTCATAGCCGGTGTAGTAATCGCCGTCGGGCGTTTCCATGTAGACGTACTTCGGTTCTTTGCCGTCGAGGTGCGCGGGCGGGTACTCGTCCAGAAAGTCGGCCATGCGAACGCCGGCCCAGTGGACGATCTGGCTCCACCCCTCGATGCACTTGAATTGAGTGACTAACTCATGCCGCGGCAAGCGTGTGATATCGCCGATCTGGAGCAGAAGACCGGGCGTGTTCGGCTTCAGGGTGCTGTTGCTTTCGCCAGCCTCTTCGTTGCCGCGAGACGTGCGGCCGGTGCCATTGGCATCCGGTTCGCTGGCGCGTTTATCTTCGTCGGCCATGGCCTTCGGCATCATTTTCTCGTCGGCCATTTTTTCGGCGGTGTGTTCCACCGGCATATCGCCGTGCGTGGCTGCAACGCTGCCTTTTGCGTCTGTCTGCATTGCTGCTGCCTTCGCGGGGTCGACCTTGGTGTCGTGACCCGTGTCCCCGCTGTTTGCGCCGCGATAGCCGTACGTCCACTCGGTGACGTCCCTGGCGTAGCGCGGATGTTGCTGGTCCCCCTGCATCCCGACCAGCTGCAGCCGCCACTGCGGCAGGTCGAGCTCGCGCTTCAGGCCGTAGACGCCGTTGATGCGCAGGTTCTCCG
>JBPBQP010000005.1:0-32277 GCA_050954745.1 Janthinobacterium lividum
GCCATGCGCCGCCACTACATCCAGTACGACTACCCGGCGCACTACCTGCGTGTCAGCGTGCTGTTTCGCGAGGTGTTCTGGCGCGATGTTCTGCAGGATTCGTACTTTATGCTGGACGCCTTTGGCGGCTGCTGCCTGTACGACGAGTCGTCGCGCAACGGCAGCGCACACTACGGCGCGTTGGGCTGGCTGCTGGCCGGCGACGCGGCCACGGCTGCCGCAAACCTGACGGACGACGCCCTGGTGCAGTCGATTTTGGATGCGTTGCCGGAGTTTCTGCAGCATGGGCGGGCGTTGTTTGTGGAGGCGCGGGTGCATCGCTGGATCGGCGCGGTGAACGGCATGCCTGGCGGCGCCGTCGCGACCAGCATGGATGACCGCCACATGCCTGACCCCACGCGGCGCAACGTGTTTGTGGTGGGCGATTACCTGTTTGATTCGACGCTGAACGGCGTGATCGACTCTGCCGATTATGTTGCGGAAACGCTGGTGGAACGCCTGCAGGCGGACTTTCAGGCGGCACCGTCCGCCGTGGCAGTGCTGGCGTGAGTGCTGCGACAGACAACGCCACGGCAGAAGCGCAGGTGGCGGGCGGACGGCTCATCCACCTTGTTACGGGGACGGCCGCGCCGGCGGGCGCTCTGCTGCGCTTTGCTGACCCGGTGGCTTCCCATGCCGTGGTCGTTCCTGCTGGCACGCCTGCATCAAAGGATGGCGATGTCGAGCCGCTGACCGTCGCGGTATACCCCTTTGGCGAAGCTCGTGAGACGTTTGCGGAGTGGACAAGCCGCGTCGCCGAAACCGGTCGTGCCGCACCGATTTATCTGAAGGCGCGCGGCGTGGAGCTGTGGTGGTGTCCGGGCCAGGCCGTGTTGCAGTGCGACCGGAACGAGGCAGATGCGCTGGTGGGTGCCGTTGCGGAATTCCAGTGGTACGAAGGCGTCCTGCGCGGGCTGGAAGCAGGTGTGGTTGCGGGTTGGAGCCACCTGGAGCAGGACAGGCCGCTGGCGTTTGACGTTACAGCGGCAGACCTGCGGGGCAGCGATGCCGTCGGTGCGCGCATGGGGGAGGCGTTCCAGCGCCGCATCCATTTTTCGCGGCTGGAACCGCACCTGTTTGCAGCCGACGCCACCATGACGGCCGCAGCCCAGAAGCTGGGCAACGATCTGCGCGAGAAAGCGCGCTTCGAAGACCGCGCCGAGGCGCTGGACGCCCACCTGGAAACCTTCGAACACATCTACGAAATGGCGTCGCAGCGCATGGGCGAGTTCCGCGCCTCGCAGCAGGGCCACCGCGTGGAATGGATCATCATCTGGCTGCTGGTCGCAGAGGTCACGCTGTCGCTGCTGCAGACGGTGCTGAAGCGGTAGGCGCTGGCCGTTTGCAGGGCTGCGGCTACCGAGTGTTGTTGGCTGACTTGATTAAAGGCGTCTCTGTTGTCTGTTCCGCATCTGGGAGTCCGAGCGTGGGCAGCGCGCCGATGATGCTGTTTGTTTCCAGCGAAACGGTGATCACCTGCCCGATCAGGCGCAGGATGTATTTGGGATCGTCCTTGCGGTTTGGGTCGTTCACGATGCCGGACCGCTTGTCGGTGGAGACCTGGTACTGGTCAATCACCCACTCGAGCGCGGACCGGTTGCCCAGACGGTAGTCGTAGACACCCGCCGGGATGCCGCGCAGCAGCAGAAAGTCGTTGTAGCGCAGCTCGGTCTTGTCCTTCGACAGCTTCATCTTCGTAACGCGGAAGCTGATCTCGGCCTTTGGGTCTTCGATCTGTTCGAGCTTGTACTCGGGCTGCTGCTCGTAGTCGATGTGGAGTTCCATCAGGCGCTGGCCCGCAGCGGCAAAGGCGTGGAAGTCTGGCGGGAACGGGATACGGGGCAGTTCACGCTTAAGATTCGCGGCGTAGCGGGTGCGGTACTCCGGGTGGTGCAGGATCGCGTAGGTGGCGTGGAAGATGTCCCACTTGGTGATGCTGTCGTCGGTGTAGTGCGTGCGGAACTCGTTGAGCGCCCAGTCGGTTATGTTCTCGCGGCGACGCGTGCCATTTGTGTCATATATAAAAAACGGAAAGCATTGAGAGTCTCCGGCGAAGTGTAGGTCTGGTATCAAATCTGTGACTAAGCAAAACAGATTATTTCCTAGAAGGTTGACGTTCCAACAAATGACTTGATTTCTCGTCGTGTCGTTTGGGAGCATGTGACCAAGCTGAAAGTGCCGCTTGTTCACTCGCGGCTCGAAGTAAAGAAACTGTTTAGTAAAAGGCCTGTAAGCACTCCGCCGCACTAGTGTCGGATCTATTTTTATAACGGTGCGAGCGCGGAAGGATTGTCTTAGGCGATCAGTCCATTTGATCTTACGCTCGTCCATCGTAGCTCTTTTGTAATCGGCTTTCCCACTTTGGCTCAGCAGGTCTTCTTTATAAGTGGTCAGAAGCGTACGTACGTTGACTAACAAATTGTGTTCAGAAAATGAGATTGACCACGCATCGCATCCTGTATTCACGCCAAGACTATGGATGGTGGTGACACTTTTCGGATTAAGCTTACCTTTTCTCTCGTCATCCACAAGCGGCAACAGAGTGGAAAAATCTAACTGGTGACCTTGTGTTAGCCATGTCTCTCGATGATCAGGGAAGATGCTTGCCCATTTCGCATCATGCAGTGCTCTCCAGCGCGTTAGTTGATCGCATTTCTGTTCGCGCCGCCAATCCTCCTGCATGCGCGCATAGAAGATTTCGCCTTTTCCCTCTTCTGCTGTTTTAATCAAAAAGCTGATCGCCACTCCGACCTGAATGCCAAAAACATTATGAGTAGTGCCCGAGAGTTTGGGATTGAGTCGTACATTACCGCCAAGATCAAGGACGAAGAGCTTCGAAAAATCTTTGTGAAGGTGCGACCGCATACCGTCGAACGCTATTTGGTCAATAAAGCTGTTGTTTGAGACGAAAGCGATTACTCCGCCATTCCGGATTCGATCAGATGCCCACCTAAAAGCTTTAACATAAGGATCAGAAAGCTTGTTTCTGTTGCTCGCCTTTGAAGATTTTGTATAAGTATCCCGAATGCGACTGTCCCAATGCTTATATCTGCGGTTTGCATTTGCATCGTTTAAGCTTTCCTGCCCCATGTTGTATGGCGGGTTACCGATGACCACGAAGATAGGCTGCTTCTTCTGCTTGCGAACGCGCTCCGTGTTGGAGTTGGAGAACGCGAAGGACTGCTGGCCGAACTCGGATAGTTCAAAGGTATCCACAAGGCAGATGCCTTCGAACGGGCTGTACTCTTTCACCTTCTCCATGTAGGCGTGCTCGATGTTCATGCTGGCGATGTAGTAGGGCAGCAGCATAATTTCGTTGCAGTGGAGTTCGTGCGCGTACTTATGCGGCAGGGCGGAGCGCTTGATCTCCTGCATGATGCGGGTGATGAAGTTGCCGGTGCCGGTGAACGGGTCGAGGATATGCACGCCCTCGTCGGAGAGGCTTTTGCCAAACTCCTGCTTGAGGATTTCTTCGACGGAGCGGACCATGAAGTCGACGATGGGCTGCGGCGTGTAGACGATGCCCATGGTGTCAGCCTGCTTAGGGTCGAAGCTCTGGAAGAACTTCTCGTACACGGCGTTCAGGAAGTGCTGCTTCTCGGTGTAGTCCTCCTGCTGCTCTGCCGCGCGTTCCAGCGGAATGTAGAAGTGGTCGAGGCTTTTGAGGAACTGGTCGCGGGAGAAGTGCTTGGCCGTGATGGAGCCGATGACCTTCTCAATCTCGACGGCGATGACGTTGCGCTGCAAAAAACTCCTGATTGTTGAAGACTTTGCGGAAGATGCGCTCGGTAAGCAGGTGCTGCACCAGCATGGTGCGGATGCTTTTGTCGGACAGGTCCGGATTGATGCTGCTGCGGCAGAGTTCGGCGAAGCTGGCGAACTGCTCATTGAACTTTGCGTTGCCTTCATGCTCCTTATCCAGGAGGACAAGTATGCCGCCTGCTATCTCCGGGATCTTGAGGCCGAACTCTTTTATGACTTTCTGCCAGTCCACGCCGGGAACGATCTGGTGGTCAAAGAAGAGTTGCAGGACTTCCACTACGTTCTCCGCTGTGTTGAGCGGCTTGTCGAACTTGATACGGCTGTCCTGGTAGAGGACCGCGTGGTCCGGTGACTGGAAGAGCGTGTTGATGAGCGGGTAACCCTTCTCCACCTTCTTGCGGATTTCCGTTTTCAGGTCGTCTTCGGAGTCCTTGGCTTCCCAGATGCCGTGATTTAGGGTCAGTTCGTCAATGAGCGCGCCATCCGCGCGGATCGTTGTCTTCTTCGTGCTTTTGAAGTTGAACTCTTCCACTAGATGCCAGCCGTAGGGGCTGCAGCCACGCTTCAGCAGGTCGGCAAAGGCGGAGCGGGTATTGCCCTCGGTGACGTGGCCGTGTTGCTGGAATTGCGCGAGTGCGGCGAAGTATGCCTTGACGTAGGAAGAAGTTGGCTTCAGGGGAAAGATGCTCATGCTGATGTTGCCAATCTACAGCAGCATGGCGTGTTCGGCGTGGAGGGCGGTGGCCAGGGCGTCGCTGTCTGCGAGGGTGTTGTATAGGCTGGGAGTTACTCGAAGGACCGGGCCTTTGGCTACCCCTTTGCGGGCTACTGTGTGGATGCGGTATTTGTCGAAGAGGCGTTGCTGGACTCGGTGAGCGTCGGCGTCGGTTTGCATGCCTTTGAGGCGGAAGCCCGTGATGGCGCAGGAGCGGGCGGGGTCGTCGGGTACGGTGATTTCGACGTTGGGGAGGTCGCGTACGGCGTGGACCCAGCGGTCGCGCAGGGCTCGCAGGTGGTCTTCGCGAACTTTGCCGCCGGTGGCTCGGTAGAAGTCGACGGCAGCCGGGATCGTCAGGATGGCCGGGTAGTTGGGCACGCCGTAGGGTACGCGCGCGTTGATGTCGGGGTGGTGCGGGCGGCTTGCGGCTGGGGTCTGCGGGATTGCGTCGAAGCCGGAGCTGTAGCTGACGTCGATGTCGGCGAGTCGGCTTTTGCGGATGTATAGGGCGCCCAGGCCCATGGGGGCCATCGTCCATTTGTGGACGGACCAGGCGGCGAAGTCGCAGTCGAGGTCGGGCAGGGTGAAGTCGAGGCACGCAACGCCGTGGGCCAGGTCGCAGATGCAGTCGACGCCGCGGGCGCGGGCCATGGCGACGATCTCCTTGACGGGCAGGACGAGGCCGGTGCGGTGCGAGACCTGTGTGACTAGCATGAGCTTCGCCCTGGGCGCGGACTTCAGCGCTTCCGCGTACGCCTGCAGGATGTTGGCCTCGGTCGCGGGTTCGGGCATGTTGAACTTCACGGTTTCGACGCCGCGGTGTGTGCGCAGGTACTCGACGGCGTCGAGCGTGCTGTCGTAGTCGAGGTCGCAACAGATCATCGCATCGCCCGCCTTGAGGCCGCGATAGTTCACGATGAGGCTTTGCAGGCCTTCGCTGCCGGAGCGGGTGATGGCGAGCTCGTCGGTGTCGCAGCGCATCATACCGGCCAGCGCCGCGCGTGCCGCGTGCAGGTCGGCAAAGCTGCTGTCGCCGGGAAGAACACCGCGTCCCCAGATGCTGTTGTAGCGGTTGACGTACGCCGTTTTCTCCGCGTAGACGGCGGCGCTTCGGCGCGGCATCAGGCCCCAGTAGGCGTTTTCAAGATTGATGATGTCGGGCGCGACGTCGAAGAGGGCGGGCCACTGGTCTGGCGGGATAATCGTAGACAGCGGTGTGACCGTGGTGGCAGATGCTGGATGGCCCTGCAGCATGGCTGCGGGTGCGCAAGCGGCTGCGGATTTCAGGAAGGTGCGGCGACTGCTTTCAGGTAGCAAAGCCATGCGCAAAGGGTACACCGCTGTTCGTTCTCTCCTTCGTCATCCTGAGCGGAGCACGTAGTGCGTAGTCGAAGGACCTGCTTTCCGGTGGGCTGCTGTGGCGCTCCAGGAAAACAGCAGGTCCTTCGGCTTCGCTCAGGATGACGAAGAGGAGTAGGTTTCACTCAGAATCGCTGCGGAGCTGGTTTCCAGCCGTTAGACTTCGCTCAGGATGATGCGGGAGTTTTCCCTACTCGATTTTGTAGGTGAAGTCTTCGATGACGGGGTTGGTGAGCACTTCGCTGGCGATGCGTTCGACTTCGGCGACAGCGGCGTCACCGGTGAGCGAGTCGGCGAGGGTCAGCACGAAGTATTTGCCCTGGCGAACCGACTCTACCTGGGGGTGGTGCAGGCGGCGGAGAGCGTTGGCGATGGTTTGTCCCTGGGCGTCGAGCACCGTGGTCTTGAGCGTGACATAAACGTGGGCGCGCATATTGGCATTATAGGTTGGGCGTGTTGCGTGCGGCGTCTGCGCGGGCTGGAAGCATGGCCGTGACAGGGTACGCATGGCTTCGTTGAATTGATTGTCATGGATGATTCTGCCGCGCACCATGCCACTTTTGCCGCAAGACAGAACATTTCGGCCTTTTGCTGCGGGGTGTTGGGACAGGTAGACTGGTGTGGTTGCCGTTTCTTCTCCCAGAAGCGTAGTGTGTCGCCGTGTCTGGCGGGCCGCAGCGCAGGTAGCATATCTCCCAGATCCTCCTGAGAACAGACAAAACTTATGCCGAATTATTTGGAGTTGCCGGTGGGTGCCAAGTCGCCCGAAGTGGTGAACGCAGTCATCGAGATCCCTTACCAGGGCACCATGAAGTACGAGTATGACAAGAAGCTGCACGTTTTCAAGCTGGACCGCAACCTGTACAGCCCCGTGCATTATCCCGGCGACTATGGATTTCTGCCCAGCACGCTGGGCGATGACGGCGATCCGCTGGATGTCCTGGTGCTGGTGGACGAGCCCAGCTTCCCCGGCTGCCTGCAGGAAGTGCGCCCCATTGGCCTGATGGAGATGATTGACGGCGGCGAAGGCGACGAGAAGATTCTAGCCGTGGGCTGCGCGAATCCTCGCTTTTTCGACATCACCAGCTATGAACAGATTCATCCGCACAAGCTGAAAGAGATCGTCCACTTCTTTTCCACTTACAAGGATTTGGAAGAGAAGACGGTCGTCATCAAGGGCTGGCGTGATGTGAAGTATGCGCACGAAGTGATTGAGAAATCGATTGCGGCGTACAAGGCGATCAACGCGAAGTAAGTGGCAGCACTGCTGGTTGCGAACATGGCACCGTCTGCTTCGACAGAGACGGTGTCTTTTTGCGCTTGTGAGACATGTGCTGCGTGTCTGCAGCTAAGCTGTTTTCTATTACAGGAGCATGGTGTGGCCGAAGTTTTGACAGCTTCCCGGCGGTTGGGCGGCGCAGGGCAGGCGATGTACCGTGCGATGCAATGGCTGCTTCCGCTGTATGGCGCGTGTGTTCTGCTGGCGCTGCTGGTTGAGAGCCGTTTTTTTCTGCCGGCGGAAGATGCTGTCATCCTGTGGGCGTACAGCCGCAACCTTGCACTGCATGGCGTTATCTCCTACGCCGCGGGTGGGCCTCGGGTGGAAGGTGCGACGGATTTCGCGTGGATGGTTTGTGTCGCCGCCGCCATCCGTTGCGGGTTGGATCCGTTTCTGTTTACCGGCGTGGTGAACGTGCTTTGCCTGGCCGGACTGGCGGTGTACCTGTTGCGGTTGGCAGGCGAGCGCGTTACGGCGTGGCGCGTCCTTTTGATTGCCGGAGCGGCGGGCTGCACACCGCAAATTTTCGCCGCTGCCTCGGGCTTTGCGACACTTCCAGACGCTCTGCTGCTGACCGCAACGGTGTTCTACGCGACGCAGCGCAGTGTGTGGCAGGCCGCTGCAACTGCATGCGTGTTCTGCCTGTTTCGGCCAGACGGCGTGGTCTTTGCGGTGCCGCTGCTGGTGACTCTGCTGTGGACGAGCGCTGACCGTCGGCGCGATGCGGGCCGAATACTAACGGCCTTTGTACTGCCGGGTGCGGCTTACTTCCTGTGGCGTGCCTGGTACTTTCAAGAGCTGCTGCCGCTGCCGTTCTACGTCAAGGCAGATGCGCACCGGGTGCTGCACACCGTGGTGACAGGCTCGGTGCGAACGAGCCTTGTCTTCCTCATCTTTGCGGTGCTGGTTATCGCGACCGTGCGGAAAGTGGCTCCGCAGTTCCGACAGAACAGGTCGTTGATACTGTCGCTGGTTGTGGTGCCGACGCTTTTTTACTGGTGCATGCGGCTCGATCAGAATGTGGCGTTTCGATTTTACTTCTACCTGCCGCTGGCGGCTGCCATGGTGCTGGCATGTCACTGGAAGGCGCTTCGTGTAAGGGCTAACTTCGTCAGCGGCGCCGTGTGCCTGCCTTGGCTGTTGTTGCTGGCAATGCCACTGCGACGGGAGCTGCGAACGTTTCTCGATCTGCAATCGCCGCAGTTGCGTGACATTGCCCTGCAACTGCAAACGATTCCGCAGCACGGCACGCTACTGAGTTCGGAAGCAGGCATACTGCCGTACTACTCCGGCTGGACCGCGGTCGATCCATGGGGCCTGAACACGCCAGCGTTCGCGCATCGTTTCTTTCAGCCCTCGGACGTGGAGTCGCTGGCGCCGGACCTGATTCACATGCACCCCGACGCGGGCGAAAGCTGTGACGCGCAACCAGGCTGGGCCACGCCGTACGAGCGGCGCAGCTGGCAGGCGCTGACACGCAACATCGCCGCGGGCGCGAGCCCTGCCCTGTACGAGCTGTGGCAGACCTCCTATGGGTCAGAGGTGTACCGCCGCAGGAAGCACTGGGGCTACGGGCAGGGTGATGTCAGCTGCTGGTTTGTGCGTCGCGGTACGGTGCATCAGGCGGCCATCGAACACGTTCTGGCAACGCACCACGGCGTATCGATGCTGCATTGACGGCCTGCGCATAACGCGTTTACGGCCTGCCCTGGTTGCCCTCCGGGTCGGGGCCGAACAGGCGCTGTGGCAGTGCCTTCAGCACGTCGGATCGTGTGTTGCTGTCAAATGTGTAGAACGGAATGTCCAGTCGCTTTGGTGTTTGCGTCAGGTACATCCGCTTAACATTCCAGCCGGCCGGATTTGCAGTCAGGGTGACCCTTGTCGGGTCGGCTCGCCATGCCCGCACTTCGCCTGCCCATACCGTTCCGCTTTGATTCAGCCGCCAAAAGCGCACGGTATCGACCAGCCCGGAGAGGAGCAGCAGGCCGAGCAGGCCGGTAACTATGCGACGGCCAGCGAAGTTTGCAGTGCTCCTGAGTTGCTGCCACCGCAGCACCAATGCCAGTGCGACGGCCGCGTTGCTGACAAAGAAATACCGTTCGCCCGCACCGAGCAGATCACCATACTGCCCCTCCAATCCTATGACACAGCAGCATGCATGAAAACCACCTGCCAGTAGCAGAAGGCGTGCAAGGGGGCCAGCCGGCCAGATAATTTTTGCCAGCAGGAAGAAGCCCGCAAGGCTTAGTAGAGCGAACAAGGCAAACAGTGCCAGCGGTGCGTGGGCGGTAAGTGACACAGCATGGTAAGCAAACCGGGTGAAAAACGGCAGAACAAGCATGTGGTTCGAAAGCACGTTGAGCAGGACCGCGGGAGAATGATCAGAGATATTGCCCCGGCTGGCGTACGGCAGCGCATGACGCAGAACCAACGCCTGTACGACACAGCTAACGCACAGGATGGCTGCCTGCAGCCAAGCCACTAAACTGCGGGTTCGCCAGGCCCGAAAAAGAAAGAACGGTGTCAGGATGCAGCTGATGACACCATTGAGTCCACCCAGCAGAACGCAGAGGGTTCGTGAGACCGGCAGGCGGTCGTTGTGCGACATCAACACCACGATGCACAGCAGGCCAAAGACAAACTGCGTCTGCGTGCTGCCTACCAGGATGGCTGCTGCACCGGGTGCCAGCAGCACCGCCGCAACGGCCAGGATGCGGGTTACGCCAGAGGTAAAGCGTTCGCACTGCGCCACCATGTACAGCAGCCAAAGGTGCACCAGAAGCACCAACCAGGCCGAACAGACTGCTGCCCACGAAAGCGGAAGCATGCGCCCCACCAACAGCGCCAGGGCGTTGGGAAACAGGGCAAAATACTGTTGATGCGGCGCCAGCAGTGCCTGCATGGGCCGCGCCAGTCGTGCGTACCGCAGGTAGGTCGTACCTTCCTCTGCAAACAGGAAGCCGTGCAGCAGGTTCAGTGGCGTCGAGAGGACAAGAAACAGGAACGCGGTCGTCAGAAGCCATGCAATCTGCAGGCGTCGCCGCTTGGCGGAAAACTGGGTGATGAGCGGCGCAATCACTGGCACGGCAGCATCCTTCGCGGGGCTGGCATAGTTACACCTTGTGACGTGCAGGATTCAGAGGAACGGGCAAAGTGTACCAAGGTGCGAGCTTCCTTCCGGCTGTCTGCCCAGCGTACTATGTTGCCCATGACCGGTAAGTTCAGTCGTCGTACGTTTCTTCATGGCAGTGCCGCTACCGCCGCGCTGGCTTCTGCTGGTTCGGGGCTGTCACAACAGCTTGCAGCAGCGTTTCAGCAGCAGTCGACCATTGCGCCGGGGCCGTTTCAGCCCTCGTGGCAGTCGCTGGCGCAGTACAAAACGCCGGAATGGTTTCGCGATGCCAAGTTCGGCATTTGGGCGCACTGGAGCGCGCAGTGCGTACCGGAGCAGGGCGACTGGTTTGCGCGCCGCATGTACATGCAGGGCGACAAGGATTATGACTGGCACCTGAAGAACCACGGCCACTCATCGAAGTTCGGCTTTATGCAATACAACAACCTGTGGAAGGCCGAGCAGTGGCAGCCAGAGAAGTTGATGGAGTTGTACCAGGCAGCCGGTGCCAAGTACTTCTTTGCACTGGCGAATCATCACGACAACTTTGATAACTACGACTCGACGTATCACCCGTGGAACTCGACAAAGATCGGTCCAAAGCGCGACCTGGTGGGGGAATGGGCAAGAATTGCGCGGGCACAGGGCATGAAGTTTGGTGTGAGCAACCACAGCTCGCACGCATGGCACTGGCTCCAGGTGGCGTATGGCTATGACGCTACAGGTCCCATGGCCAACGTGCGCTACGACGCCGCCACTCTGACAAAGGCCGATGGCAAAGGACAGTGGTGGCAGGGCCTTGACCCACAGCAACTGTACGCCGGGCGTACAGACCTGGCCATGCCCGACGGCATCAACACCATCGAGGCGCAGAACGCGTGGCACAAGGCGAAGGATGGCTTCTGGCACGAAGAAGACCCACCGCAGAACCCCCGCTTTGCGGAGCAGTGGTACCTGCGCTGCAAGGACCTGTTCGATAAGTACGACCCTGACCTTGTCTATTTCGACGATGAGGAACTACCCTTGGGCGACAAGGGCCTGCGTGTGACGGCGCACCTGTACAACCGCAGCATCCAGCGTCACGGATCGCAGCAGGCGGTCGTGTTTGCCAAGAAGCGCAAGCCGGAACACCAGGGTGCGTTCACCTTCGACATTGAACGCAGCCGGTCCACGGAGATCCTGCCAGACCCATGGCAGACCGACACCTGCATCGGCGAGTGGCATTACAAGCGCTCGTTGTTTACCGAGCATAAGTACAAGACTGCAGATACCGTCATTGCACTGCTGATCGACGTGATCAGTAAGAACGGCAACCTGCTGCTGAGCATCCCGGTGCGTGGCGATGGCTCCATTGACGAGGATGAGCACAAGTTCCTGCAGGAACTGGCGTCGTGGATTCCGAAGCACGGCGAGGCGATTTATGGCACGCGGCCGTTTACCGTGTTTGGAGAAGGACCGCCCGAGCCCATCGAGCAGAACTTCAGCGAAAAGACGCGGCCCCACACGGCAGAAGACATTCGCTTCACAACGCGCGGCAACCTGCTGTATGCCTTTGTGCTGGCCTGGCCCAACGATGGCAAGGTGCGCATCAAAACGCTGCGCCGAAGCGGGGAACACGCGCCCGCAAAGATTCAACGCGTGGAGATGATCGGCGGCGCTACACCGTTGCGCTACACGCAGACCTCAGACGCCCTGGAAGTCAGCATGCCTGCGGATAAGCCGAATCCGTATGCTTACGTGCTGCGGATTACCACTTAGCCGCCGACCTAAAAGTGCTGGAGCGTTTCTTGAAAGTTTCGCGTTGGCTTGCATTGGTAGGTGGATGTTGGCTGCCGATGGCCCACGGCGCGACCCTGCATTGTGCGGCCTTGCAGCAGTTGCAGCTGCCGGGCATGACGGTGCTACGTGCGGAGCCTGCTGCCAAGGATGCACTTGGGCCTGCGGCCTGCCGCGTGACTGCCGTGCTGCGGCCAACGGCAGACTCGGTCATTGCGATAGCGGTCTGGCTGCCTGACGCCGCGACATGGAATGGCAAGTACCAGGCCGTGGGCAACGGAGGTTGGGGCGGATCGCTCAACACGGCAGAGATGGCAGAGGCTTTGGCACGTGGCTATGTCACCAGCTCCACCGACACCGGACACAGTGGCGGCCGTGCCAGTTTTGCGACCGGGCACCCGGAAAAGCTGATCGATTATGGCTATCGATCCGTCCATGAAATGACGGTAGCCACCAAGTCGCTCGTCGTTGCCTACTACGGAAGGCCAGCCAAGTTGTCTTATTTTGTGGGTTGTTCTTCGGGTGGCAGGCAGGCGCTGATGGAGGCGCAGCGTTACCCGCAGGACTACGACGGCATCGTTGCCGGTGCAACTACAAACAACATCACGCCAATGATGTTCGAGCGTATCAACGTGGCGCAGGCAACGTTGGCAAAGCCAGAAAGTTACATCGAACCTGCGCTGTACCCGATGCTTCATCGTGCCGTATTAAAGGCTTGCCCTTCGCATGCGGGTGTGCTGGACGACGCATTGATCTGCCGCTTCGACGCGAAACAGCTCGAATGCAAGGCCGGAGCAACAGGCGATTGTCTTACAAGTCCACAGGTAAGTGCTGCGCAACGCATCTATGCGCCACTTACTAATCCAAATAACCGCAACGTCATCTTCCCGCCCATGGAGCGCGGCAGTGAACTGGTCTGGAAGACGCTTGCGGGAGGACCAAAGCCCATTCTGCTGGCCGATGATTTCTTTCGCTACATCGTCTTCGACAAGCCCGATTGGGACTTTAAAACGCTGAACTTCGAGGGAGATGTGGCGCTTGCCCATACGCGTGCCGACAAAGTGCTGGCTGCTGTCGATCCGGATCTGCGGCCCTTCTTTGCGCATGGTGGCAAGCTGCTGCAGTACCACGGCCTGACCGATCAGCAGGTTATGCCGGGCAATAGCGTCAACTACTTCAACGCGGTGCGTGCGACCGTTGGTGCAGGCATTGCAGATGCGTCGCACAGGCTTTACCTGGTGCCGGGTATGAACCATTGCGGTGGTGGGGATGGGCCCAGCCACTTCGATATGCTGTCTGCGCTGGAGGCGTGGCGCGAGCAAGGGAAGCAGCCTGTGACGATCCCCGCCGCGCACGAGACGAGCGGGAAAGTGGA
This sequence comes from Janthinobacterium lividum, assembly GCA_050954745.1. Lineage (GTDB taxonomy): Bacteria > Acidobacteriota > Terriglobia > Terriglobales > Acidobacteriaceae > Terriglobus. The sequence goes on from JBPBQP010000005.1 coordinate 13,421, forward strand.
CCGCACACGCGACCTGTGTCCTTACCCGCAACTTAGTAAGTACATGGGCAGCGGCAGTGAAGACGATGCCGCAAGTTATACCTGCGCCGCACCAGATAGGGTTAACTAACCTTGATTTGAATCTTGGTGAACTTCGCTGGGTTGCGGCTCCACTCTGCAAGGATTGCGGGCGCATCTTCGATAGAAACTGTGGTTGAAATCGCTTCCTGAACGGGGAAGTTGCCCTGCTCCAGCATGTCCAGCACAAAGCGGAAGTCTGCTGGCTGCGCGTTCCGTGCGCCCAGGATGTCGAGTTCCTTCTGCACAAAGAGGCGCGTTTCGTACGCGACAGCTTCCTTGGCATAGCCGATGTAGACGACGCGTCCGGTAAAAGCGACCTCCTGAACGGCCGCGACAAAGGTTTGCGGCAGGCCCACTGCCTCCACAAACACGTCTGGTCCACGCCCTTCCGTCCAACGCATCAGGGTTTCGTGCAGGTCTTCGGTATCCACGTTTAATAGGTGCGTGGCACCGGCCTTGCGCGCGATCTCAAGCTTTGCATCGTCGCGGTCAATGGCAATGACGCGGGCCTTGCGAAACGCTGCCGCTGCGATGGCGCCAAGGCCGACGCCGCCGCAACCGAACACCGCGACGATGTCGGTGGCCTCAACGCGGCCGCGCGCTATGGCGTGCGCGCCGACCGTGAGCGGCTCCACCAGTGCCAAGGCCTCCAACGGTAGGCTGGAAGGGCAGAGGTTCGCAGCAGGAACCGAAACAAACTCGGTCATAGCACCGTCGCGCTGCACGCCCAGCGTCTGGTTGAATTGGCACGCATTCGAACGGCCACGCAGGCATGATGGACAAGTCCCACAGGCGGTGTACGGGGAAAAGGTGACGTTGGTACCAACCGGCAAGCCGCTTTCGCCTGGCTCCGCGACCGTTGCGGCGATTTCATGACCCAGCACGCGCGGGTACGACACCATGGGATTGCGCCCGAGATACGTCGTCATGTCACTGCCACACATGCCCACCAGCCGCACCTGCAGCAGAACTTCGCCGGTTGCACGTACGGGGCGTTGCACATCCTGCACGACTGCGACTCCGGGTTCAATTACGACGACGGCCTTCATGGAATCTCCCTGGTTCTTATAAGTAGTCTGTTTAACTTACAAGATTGATTAGCCTTACTGTTGATACGTTCTAAGTGCGAGGTACCTCGCTTAGAAGTTTACTGGTTTTGTCCGCATTCCGCGCCGGGCGAGCGCGTAAAGCGGAAGTCCGAGTGCGGCGATGCCTAGCGCGAACAGCGAGGCCGGAATCGTACCGACATGTTCCTTGCGCGCAGCCCACAGGGCAAAGCAGGTCAACCCGACCGGCCCTGTTCCAAGCGCGACCGGCGTCCACGTGCGCCCGGGAATACGGAAGGGGCGCAGCAGGTTGGGCTCACGCCGTCGCAGGATGATGAGCGCGGCAAACTCCAGGATGAGTGACATGCCCCACAGCAGAACGTCGATGCTGATCAGCCGCTCAAAGGAAAGGTTCAGCGCCAGTGCCCAGCAGGTGGCGCAGACAAGCAGCGCGACCCAGGGCACATTCGCCGCGTTGCGCCGGGTCAGCACACGCGGCAACAGGCCGTCGCAGGCCATGGCGTAGGGCAGCCGTGTGTAGCTTAGCGTCAGCGCGTTGAAGGTGCCCATGCTGTCCAGCGATCCGGCCAGCACGACGCAGACCGCAAGTGCGGAGCCACCCAGCAGGTGCGCCGCATCGACCCACGCACCGGTGGAAAAGCGCTCAGCCGGAATACCGGCCCAGGCCACCGCCGCGATGGGTACAAGGTACGTCAGCATGACCATGCCGGCGGCGAGCAGCATAACGCGCGGATAGGTGCGTTGCGGGTCTTCCACTTCGCTGGCAATGGTGGTGGCGTTGTCCCAACCCATGTAGTTCCACATGGCCACCAGGATGGCCGCAGGCAGGTCGAGGTGCACTGGCGGACCCAACGCGGCATGCGCGGTGTGCGAGCCCGTCCAAACGGCAAAGCCGGTCAACGCGAGGAACGGGCAAAGCGCCACCAGCCACAGCCACACCGAGCCTTTGCCCACGGCAACGGCACCGCGCAGATTCCACAGCGCGGCCAGCACGACCACCGCTATCTCAAGCAGCAGGCCACGATGGCCTCGGGTCATCGCAGGCGCAATGCGGGCCAAGTACGATACAAAAATCGTCGGGTAAATAGCCATGTCGAACACCGAGGCAGACAGCGAGAGCCACGCCTCCTGAAAGCCCCAGAATGGTCCCATGGCACGGCGCACCCAGGCGTAGAAACCACCTTCTTCGGGTACGCTCGCGGCCAGTTCGCCAATCATCAGCGCGGTGGGCAGGCTCCACACCAGTGGCAGCAGCAGCAGGATCAGCAGCGCCCAGCCGTATCCCGCAAAGCCGATGATGTCTTCCAGACCATACGGGCCGCCGGAGACCATGAAGTACGTTGCCGCCAGCAAGGGCAACACGCCCAGCTTGCGCAGGCGTTTGTGGCTATCAGGCGCTGCGATTCCTTCCATGGTGGCCCCGTCCATGACTGTATCGCGCGTCACGCGCCTGCCGCGTACCCCGCCCATGCAGAAGGCGGAAACGGCCACTTGGGGCACCCTGACGATTGCACCGGCGGGTCGGCAAGCGTCACGGTATAATCATGATGTTCTGCCGCTTCGCTTTGGGAGCCGGGACGCCGCGGAGGGTTGGCCGAGTGGCTGAAGGCGGCGGTTTGCTAAACCGTTATAGGGCCAAAAGCTCTATCGGGGGTTCGAATCCCCCATCCTCCGCCACTCAATTATTCTCCTTTAGAATGAACTCCTTAAGTAGACTGTAGTTTCAAGTTGGCTCCGGCGAGGGCTGAAGTTCCCGTGTGGAGAAAGTTCCCGTGCGAGCCGGTTTGAGTTCTTTCTCGGTGAGGGCCGCCATCCTGATAGCACCTGGCAGACACGCTGGACTGCTTTGCCTACGGGCTTCCTTCATGTGCCCCGACAAATCACCTGGAAAGCGAAAGACCATCCAGCAAACGCATGCGCCAAAGTCGCTGAGGGTGGCTGTTGACGGAGTTGCGGCTAAGACGCTGCCAGCCTCCTCGCTGTCAGTTAGGTCTCCTGGTCAGTAAGACGTTGAGTGCCTGTTGGATTGATGCTCGCCGGGGCAAATGTGGGGGCGGCGTTCAGCCATCAATTTACCCGTGCAACGCAGCACATGGAGTGACATAATCACTCAACTTTATGGAGACGGCATCCCCTGTTCCCGAGGCACGAATCAAGCGCGCATGGAGCGTCATTGCCGCCTGGATTGGTGGTGTCAGCCTGGTCGTCGCTTTTGCCGGCACGGTCAGCGGCACATTCGGCACTCTCCGGGAGCGACTGCACCACAACACGGTTCTAGACGCAAAGATCGCTGTAGCCAAGCAGCAAGTCAGCCAAGGCGAGTACAGCGCCGCCTTGCAGACCTACGCTGCGATCCTGCAGTCTGATCCCGGGTACAAGCCCGCGGAGCAGGCGCAGTTGGCCACTGCAGAAGAGTGGCTTCGCAACTTTCATGCATCTGCCCTTGACGACAGGGATCCGAAGGCTGTCGCTGCTGCTTATCTGGATCAGATCTTTCCTGTTCTTGACACGGCCCTTATCCACGTTAAGGGACCCGCGGCCGCCGACATCCAGGCCCATCTGGGCTGGGCGCATTGGATGAATCGCTACCTTGCCATGCGTGAGTTCAGTGACACCGCGGAGCAGGATATGCGTAGCGCTCTGGCGCTCGATCCCGAGAATGTCTATGCCCATGCCATGCTGGGCAACTGGCTCCTTATCAACCACAGGGGCCTGGCCGAGGCCATGCAGCACTTCACTGCCGCGGAAGCGACCGGTAAGGAACGGCCCTTCGTGCGCCGCTATGAACTGGGTGCGCTGTACAACGACGAAGAACCAGGTGCACGTGCTGCTGTGATGAAAATCGCGCACGCGATGCAACAAGGCAAGGAGCCGCTGGACGCAGAACGCAAGCTCAACGCACTCGGATTCTGCTGCAACCCTTCTTCGACCTTTCGCCGTGATCGCCTCGAGTCATTTTCCGCGCTTGCGCCGTCCGATGCCATGCAAACCTACCTCTGGCTAGACACCGATGCGCAGGGCGACCCACAGGTGCAGTCGTTAAAACGTCAGTTCATCCAGGCGTTCTTAACCGAGTTGGCTGGCGACCACGACCAGGCGCTGCAGGCGATGCGAAGCTTGCGGCGCCAGGTGCAAAGCACGCCCGGAACCACACTGGATGAACAGATCGATGAAGAGATGAAAGCCCTCAAGAAGTAGACCCCTGTCCTCCAGCAAGCTTGCGTTTGCTGGAGGCGGCAAGCCTGAGCTTCGATGTCACTGCGGTCGTTGGAACAATTAGAGGCGTGAAGCAGCTATTGCGCTATAGGAATCTGTCGCTGCTCGCCCCATATGTCGCGGCGTGAGCCCGCCTGTAAATGCCAGACTCAGGAGCTCACTGGGATGGTGTACGGAAACCCATCCGGGCCGGAGGCAGCGTCGCATCCCGGGCAGGTGCAGCTTTGCCCGCCAGGCACGCAGTGGGGTTCTTGTAAAATCAGCCCAGGAAAGTAGGGCATTTTGGCCAATAAATATGGAGAAGCCGCACTGTTAGCCGCAGGACATGAATTCGTCGCGAGCGCAGATCCCGAATCTCGATGGAGAAGCGCAATGGACCGCGTCTACCCTACGAGCGCAACGTCGCGAAAGAAGGACAGTCCTCGCGGAGCATTCCTGGGGCTATGCGAAGAAGGACTTGTGCGGAATATTCCAGCGGGCCGGTACACCGCGTCGAAGGACAACAAGGTCTATGCGGTGAAGGCTGCGGAACTCCTCAAGCAGGGAATGCAGAAACCGAACGTGACTGATTTGTGGCGAGCAGTTGCCAGCCCGGAGAAGGCGCATAACAGCCAAATGGATGTTGTGCTGGCGCTATGGAAGAACGGTTTCATTGTCACGGAGTAGTAAAGCATTCAGTGACAAGGCCCAGAAAAGCGCAGGACAGAGAGACAGTCCAGTCGGCGAGCCCTGAAGTTCAAGACATGGGTCATATCGCTTGATGCCTTCTGGCGTGGGTAGATGACCGTCTTGTTGGTCAAGGTCCAAGCGCGCGTTCGCGGTGTCGTGGACACGGCTATCGGGTGCCTTGCCTTGATGAAGGCCAGAATTTGGAAGGCCCAGGTGCAAAGGGCGCAGCCTTTTACTTTGTCGAACGAACGAGCGGAAGAGTACACTCCGCAGGATATGAACACCTTTCAACCGGCTTGTTTCCAGCGGCTCCTGTTAGTCGCTTCGATTGCTGCTCTGATACCGTTCGCCGGTACTTTGCAGGCACAGACCGGCGGACCGCTTGAGGTCCAAACCAAACTTGGCAAGGTTGCCGGCAAGCAGGACGGAACTGTCCGTGCCTTTCTTGGCATCCCGTTTGCCGCGCCGCCCGTCGGGCCGCTGCGCTGGCGTGAGCCAATGCCGGCTGCAAAGTGGAGCGGCATTCGGCAGGCCACCACCTTTGGGCCGCATTGCATGCAGGGCCCGTTCTTTGAGGACATGATCTTCCGTGATCCCGGCCCCAGCGAAGACTGCCTGACCCTGAACATCTGGACCCCGGCAAAGGATAAAGCAGCCAAGCTACCTGTCATGGTCTGGATTTACGGTGGCGGCTACCAGGGTGGAAGCAGTTCCGAGGCCCGTCAGGATGGCGCGGTACTTGCAGGAAACGGAGTCATCGTTGTCACCATGAACTACCGGATGGGCATCTTTGGCTTTTTCTCGCACCCCGCGCTGCGCGCTGAGTCGCCGAACAAGGCTTCGGGTAATTACGGTCTGCTGGACCATACTGCCGCGCTGCGCTGGGTCAAGGAGAACATTGCCGCGTTCGGTGGCGACCCGTCGAATGTCACCCTGTTTGGCGAAAGCGCTGGCTCGTTTGCTGTGAGCACGCACATGGCATCTTCCATCGACAAGGGTCTGTTTCAAAAGGCAATTGGCGAGAGCGGAGGAGCTTTCCCGGGTGTAACGCTTGGGATCAAGCCGGCGGCTGAAGTTGAGCAGACGAACGCCGAGTTTGCGCGCAAGGTTTACCACGTGGACAGCCTTGACGCGCTGCGAGCCATTCCCGCACAGGAGCTGCTGGACAGAGCAACCAAGCCAGCCAAGAGTCCGGACCTTGTCCGCTTCGGACCCGTAGTCGACGGCTATCTGTTACTGGAAAGTGTCGCTGCCATTTTCGCGGCAGGCAAGCAGAACGACATTCCCATGATGGCCGGTTGGAACCACGACGAAGGTGGGGTTCTGACCAAGTCCACGCTGGAGAGCTTTCATAAGTCGGTGAACACTACGTTCGGCGAGAACGCTTCGAAGGTGCTTGCCGCCTACCCGGCAACGAGTGACGCTGAATCCGTTCGTCCGGCGTCTGACCTTGCGGCCGATACGTTCATCGCGTATTCCACCTGGAAGTGGATGGAGGCGCAGGCGACCACAGGTAAGCAGCCGATCTATCGCTACCGGTTTGATGAGGTGGTACCTGCAGACCCGTTCCATGTCGCGGGTAATGCGGCGTACCACTCCGGAGAGATCGCTTACGTCTTTGGCAGCCAGCATTTGCTGAACGACTTCCGGTGGACTCCTGAAGATCAAACCCTCAGCAAGCAGATGCAGCAGTACTGGACGAATTTTGCGAAGACCGGCGACCCTAACGGCGGTGCTCTGCCGAAGTGGCCGGCCTATAACGCCGCTTCCGATTGGCAGGTCATGCACCTGGACGCGCAGACCGCTGCCAGCAAGGACACAACGCGCGAGCGGGATGTACTGCTCGATACGATTTGGGGGAAGTAGCCGGGTCGCAGTGTTGATACCGGTGGGCGAGCGCAGGTCGGCGACCCGTCTCATCGTTTGGATCTGCCATCAAGGCGGGTAAGGCAAACTGCCTAACCCGCCTCCAGGCATCAGGCTAGTTGTCCGTAAGAACCGACGCGCCCCACAGAGCGGTGCTGCCGGTTACGCTGCTGGCGCCCCACAACGCGGTCGCACCGTCGACTCCATTCGCACCCCACAGAGCTGTGGCTGCCTCCGGCGTTCCCGCGCCCCAGAGGGCCGTGGCGCCCCACAGGGCCGTGAAGCCCGCTGGATCGTTGGCACCCCATAGAGCGGTTGCACCCCACAGCGCAGTCTGGCCGCTGGGAGCATTGAAGGCAGACGTACCGTAGATATTCGACGCGCCCCACAGAGCCGTAGCACCCCACAGCGCCGTCTGGTCGGTGACCAGGGTGACGTTGCCGGTGTTGGGATCGTAGGTCGCAACCGGTGACATGGCGGTGCCGGTCGGCAAAGACGTGCTGCTACGCACAGCCGTCAGGGCGGCTGAAACATCCAGGTATCCCGCGCCCGCGGTAAATGCGTCGTTGTAGGCGACGTAAGTCATGCCGCTGGCAGCGTCTGTCACGGAGCTCTGCTGGGGCAGCACGTTGTGGTTGGCACTCAGCATCAGGAATGCTTTGGCCTGGTCCGGCGTCAATGTCGAACTCGCCTGCAGCAACAGGGCTACGGCACCGCTTGCCACGCCGGTCGCCATGCTGGTACCGCTGAGTGGCATGTAAACCGTAGATGCTTTTTTGCTGTTCGCGCGGAAGTAGAACGACATCGGTGTGAAGAAGGTGGGATTGTTTGTCTGCAGGTTCGACGAGCCGCTCAGGATGCTTGTGACCAGATTGCCCGGTGCAACCAGATCCGGCTTGCTGATGTGATCCAGAAAAGAAGGCCCCTTGGAGCTATAGCTCGCCATGGCATCATCTGTATTGGCCGCCGTGCCCATCGTCCGAACAGCGCCTACCGTCAGAGCGTAAGGGTCGTTGCCAGGTGCCTCGATGGTTCCGTAACCTTCCGTATTCAGCGCAAGGTCTCGCCCGTCATTACCGGCGGCAACCACAACGACGATGCCAGCCTTCCATGCCTTTTCCACTTCCTGGCACAGTGGGTCCAGCGTGTAGCTCTCGAAGATGGGTCGGCCAAGCGAAAGATTGATGACTCGGATGTTGTATTTCGACTTGAGCGAGATCGCGGTCTCAATGGCCTGAATGACGGCCGAGTCTGAGCCGGCTCCATTTTCATCCAGCACACGAAGGTTGATCAGCTGTACGTCCGGTGCTACACCCTTGAAGTTGCGAATGTATTGCAGACCATAGGAGTTTCCACCACTGCCTGCGATCAGACCGGCGACGTGTGTGCCGTGGCCAAAGGCGTCGCTGGTGATGTTGGTCTCGCCCGGTACGAAGCTCTGGTTGTACACAACGCGAGAGCCTAACATGCCGCTTGTTAAGGAATAATTCAGGTCGACCGAGGCGTTGACGCCGCTGTCGATGACCGCTACGCCGATGCCGGCGCCGGTATAGCCTTTGGTCCAGACCGCCGGTGCATTGATCGGTTCATTGATGTACTCGCCGCTGGTAGCAATAGAGGTTGCCGCTGAACCACGAGCCCCCAACGCGTGATCGATGGAGACATGGGCTACCTCCGGGTCATTTTCCAGTGCGGTCAGCGACTCAGCCGAAACGGTTGAGGCAACTGCATGAAGTCCCTGAAGGTGAGCACCGAGACGCGCTCCCATGCGGGCCAGCTTTGCATCGGTGGCGTCGTCGGGCGTCTTCCGGTACTGCACGATGACTGGCAGCTGGCCCGAGCTATACCTCGCCTGCTGCAAATCATGCGACAGCTTTGGATGCACTCCCTGTGCTGACGCCGCTGCCGGTGTAAAAAGCACGGCAGAAGCAGCAAGTAGAGTTGCGGCAGAAGCATGTTTCAAAGTTCTCATCAGTGTCTCTTTCCTTCGTAGCGCACAGAAGCGCAGATTCATTCGTCGGTCGACAGCACAAGGGTCGAATCAGGCTCGTGGTGGTAAGCAGGCTTAAACCGAAAGTGATGCAAGGGGGAGGGCGCGGGAATCTGGAAACGCGTTACGCCAGGTGGCGACGCAGCACCTCCGGAGGAGCGGGTAATGTTTGCAGAAGTCTTTGTGTCGCTGGGTGGAACCGTGTTCCGGCCCCCAGTTCGTCGCACCGCAGCGTTTCGACCGCGACGCCCTTATCCAGCACCAGCATGCGTTCGCACATCTGCACTACGGAAACAAGATCGTGAGAGATAAAAAGCAGACCCATGCGGTACTCGCGGGTCAGGTCATTCAGCAGCCGCAGCGTTTCCGCCTGGTTGCAGGCATCCAGCGCGCTGGTGGGTTCGTCCGCAATCAGCAGCCGCGGACCGTGCAACAGCGCCAGCGCGATGAGTACCCGCTGTGCCTGACCGATGCTGATCTCTTTCGGCTTGCGATGGAGAAAGTGCTTCTCAATCGGCAGGTCGACCCTTTGCAGCAGGACATGCATGCGCTCTTCAAGTAACTGCGGTGAAGGTGCTGCGTGCGCGCGCCATGCCTCTTCAAAGTGTTTGCGCAACGAAAGGCACGGGTTCAGCGCAGTACCGGGACTTTGCGGCACCAGGGCGATTTTCTTGCCGCGCAGGTGCCGCCACTCCCGTTCGCGCAGGGCCAGCAGGTTTCTGCCTTCAAACATCATGCGTCCCGTGGCCCAGCCGCCACGCCACGGCAGCAGCCCCATGGCCGCCATGGCCAGCGTACTTTTGCCCGCACCGCTGCTGCCCACCACCCCCAGTCGCTCGCCGGGGTGTACCTGCAGCGCGACGTTTTGCAGGGTGGCGACATTGCGATAACCCGCCGAGATCGATAGATCCATCAGTGCCGCCTGGTGCTGTGTTGCGGCTTCAGATGCTTCCGCCAAGGGGAGGAATTCCGAGTCGCGTCGGCCCATGGGCGCAACTGCCGTGGTGCTCACCTTGCCACCGCGCGATGCCGCATGGTCTCAACCGCTGACAAGGTGGTCGGTGCCAACAGCGAAAGGTCAGCGCCTGTCAGCGTAGGCGAAACCGCGCACAGTTGATTGGGGTAGACCAGGTAAATAAAAGGCTGCTGCTGTGCCACGATGGCCTGCATGCGATCGACCGCGTGTTTGCGTTCGGCATGATCCGCAGTAGCTGCCTGCGTGGTGATCAAGCCATCCAGCTCCGCCTCCCATAGGGTTGCCGGAGTCTTTTGCGAAGGATTCCACTGGTGGTTTGGTGAAGAGCTTAGCCAGACATTCGCCATTGCACCTGGGTCAGGGTCGACGTTCGAAAGGCCCAGAAGTGCAGCCTCGTAGTCGTGCGTGTGCATCAAGCGCTCAATCAACGCCGGAAAGTCCAGCTCAACGACCGTCACCTGCATGCCCAGGGCTGCAAGATCTTGCGCGATCAACGTACCCATCAGCTTGCGCGGCCGATTGCCGCTGTTCGTAAGAATGGAGAAGCGGACAGGGTGGCCGTCTGCATCCACCAGATGACCACCAACACGGTGGAAGCCTGCCGTACTCAGCAGCGCCTCACTGCGCGCTGTATCTTCATGCGGTGCCTGGTTTGCTGCTGAAAACCAGGTTTTGTTGGCAGGCGAAATGAAGCCATAAGCCGGTGTGGCATGCGACTTGTAAGCCAGCCTGGCAAGGTCGTTGCGGTGAATGGCGAGCGACACCGCCTGCCGAAACGTCGGGTTCGCAAACCAGCCTCTTTCGTAGCCCTGCAGGGGTGCATCAGCTACCTGGTTGAACCAAAGCTGTTCCGTGTTCAGCGATGCACCCAGATCATGCGCGCCGCCGGTTGCATGCTGCACTTCGTCGAAATCTTCAGGTGCAAGGCTCTCGATCAAGTCGTATCGACCCTGGGTAAACCGCAACCGCTCCATCTGCCGATTGGAAACAATATCCAGCCGCACACTTGCAAGATAGGGCAGCGGCTGGCCGGCGCGGTCGTGCTTCCAGTAGTGGCTGTTGCGCCGAAGCAGAAGGTATTCACCACGGTGATAGTCGGCCACGGTGAATGGCCCCGCGGTCACCGCGGAAGGTTCGGTGTGCGTGGCAGGCTCAATGGCAATTTGATCCAGCACCTTGGCCAAAGACACGATGCGTTTTGGCAGACGCAGGCGCACCAGCAACGGTCCTGGGCTGTCTACCGTCACGGCTCGGGGTTGCAGGAACTCGTCGGCCACGGGCGCCGCCGTAGCAGGGTCAAGCACGCGTTGCAGACTGGCAACAGCGTCCCGCGCTGTAACTGGCGACCCGTCTGAAAATTGCAGCCCGGCACGCAGGCGCAGAGTCACCGCGCGTCCGTCCGCGGAGACATCCCAGTGCTCCGCGAGCGCGGGTTCCGGCTGCCCGCTCATGCGATTGACACGTAGCAGAACGCCTGCGGTAAGAAAGCGCACCGTCTCCGCCGACTGATCGTCCACCTTTGCAGGGTCCAGTGTTCCGGGCTCCGCATGAAGCGCCCACGTCAAGTCAGCCGGGGGCTGAGCCACCGCAGAACAGCATGCGCCACCTTCGAATACGACAAAACTGAACACAGCGAACAGCGGTAAAAATCGCGTGCAGATCATTCTTCAGCCCCAACTATCTCCATGCAAAGTACCGACGCTACCAACATGGCGAGCGGCAGGTACACCCAGCGTGTTGTCGCCAGCTGTGTGCTGGTGGTGACTTCGCCCAGCAAGCTGCCCCATGACACCAGGGGCTCGCTTACACCAAGCCCGAGGCTTCCCAGGTTGGCTTCGGCAATCAGGAACAGAGGCACGCAAAGCAGAAACTGCGTCATTGAGATAGGCCAGAGATGCGGTAGTACATGCATCCGAAGCACGCGAGGAAAACTGCTTCCACCTGCTCTTGCATGCAGGAACCAATCCATCTGTTGAACAGCTGCTAAACGTGCGGTCACGCTACGAACATAGATCGGCCATCCAAGCGCGGCCAACAGTGCATAACTCACCACCGCCGAAGCAGCCGCAGGAAGGCTCAGTGGCAGCACAGCCCGCACCAGCATCAGTAGAAAGAGCCAGGGCAGGGCAAGGCAGAGATCGCTCACGTAAAGAACCACGGCACGAGCGGGCCCCTTTGAAAAAACAGCGGCCATTGCAACCACGATGGTGACGCAGGTTGCCAGCAGGGCCGCCGCCGCAGCACCCGCCAGGCCCAGCACGAAGGCTGCGCCCATACGTTGCGCGCGGTCACGACCGAGCTCATCTGTACCTGCCCAGTGCGCTGTGGAGAAGCCGGTTGAGATCGCCTCGCGGTCTGGTGCAGCAGGTCCAAAAAACAGCAGGAGCACGGCAATCGCGAACAGTATGGCGAGTGACCCGAAGGCCATGCGCTTCATGCAATACCTGCTGCGGAACGCTCAAGGTTGCGATGAGCCAGGTCGACCGTTCCGACACACGCCGCCATCAGCAGAGTCACCGCCAGCAGCACGGGTAGATCGCGGTTCATCGCTGCATTCCAGGCCATCTGGCCAACGCCCGGAATGCCAAAGATCACCTCAATCGGTATGGCTGCACTCAGCGCTGTAACAAAGGAAAGTGCAACCAGGCTGAAGATCTCGCCCCGCACGGGCTGTAAAACACCGTGCAGGATGCCCCGCATTTGCGGAACGCCATAAGCACGCGCGTACAGCAGGTACGGTGCTTTGCTTTGGCGCCGCAGCAGACGTGAGAAAAACCGGAAGTCACGCACGGCAAGAATCACGAACAGGACTGCGATGGGACCGCCCACACCAGACAGCAGGCAAACACCCGCAAGGACACTGACCGGTACCGCCACGCCGACCAGCGTCGCAGCAACCAGCCCCCGCTCAAGGGTGTGTGCCCGCATCTGGCTACAAGGCACAGCGCAGAACAGGGCAAGCAGCGGAGCAGGCACCGCGGCCATGAGCAGCAGCCTGCCCGTAACCCGCAACCGCGGCCCCAGCAACGTACTTACCGGCACACCGTACTGGTGCGACTGGCCAAGATCACCCCGCAGCAACGCCTGGGAGGAGGTCAAAAAAGAGTGCAGGGCGGAACCTTCGTGTTCGCGTTGCGCGACAACCTGTTCACGCGCCTGCCCGCTGTGTTGGGCGTCTAGCTCGTCTGTGTGGGTGAAGTATCCCGGGGCCGAGCGAACGAGCAACACGGTGCCAAAACTCGCGAGCGCCAACAGAGAAAGCAGACGAACGGCCGAGAGCAGAGGACCTCGCAGGTTGATCCTCATGCGGTGAGCACCTCTGGTCTGCGCCTTGGTTCGGGCACCGTTGGAGCGATGCGTTGTTTATGCTCACGCTTGTTGCGATACATGCGCCGGTCTGCGATCGCCAGCAATTCTTCCGCGGAGACGCCGTCACCTGGAAAATAGGCGACGCCCAGACTTAGCGATATCTTTGTGTTTACACCTGCACGCAAGCCTGCAGTGACCAGCGCGTCTGACAACCAGGTAAGACTTTCCGCGGACAGAACAGCACTTCCAACAGGAAGTAGAAGGGCAAACTCGTCTCCGCCGATTCTCGCGACCGTGTCACAGGTACGTGCGTACTCCTGCAGTTGTTTGCCGAAGTGATTTAGTAAGTGGTTCCCTGTAAGGTGTCCTTCCAGGTCGTTCACGTTCTTAAAGCCATTCAAATCGCAGACGACCAGGGCCAACCCACTCTGCTCCTGCCGGCACCGCTCCAGCTTTCCTTCTAATTGCTGAAACAAACTGCGCGAGTTTAGTAAGCCGGTGAGAAAGTCGATACTTGCATCGTTTTCGACACCGCAGAAGCGAATCGCATTCTGCAGTGCCAGCGTGAACTTCGCTTCAGAAGCCTGCAGGATGCGAATGTGATCCCGATCGAAATGGTTTTCTGCGGCAGAGTACAGAGTCAGCACGCCAAAGATCTCGTTTTGCAAGTCGAGCAGCGGGATAGACAAGGCCGATTGCAGCCGAAATCCACGTTCCAGGATGTCCCTGTAGTTAGGCTCCACGGTAGCGTTGCCGTTAATAATGGGTCGTCCGCTTTGCGCTACCCAGCCGGAAATACCCTCGCCTAGTGGAATGGCGTTGTGGGTGAAGCAGCAGGCGTAATCTCCGCTGAGATATTGCTTTGACAGCGAGTCTTGGTCACGCAGGTACACCGCGCAGCAATCAAAGGAAATCAGCGAGCGCAGGCGCGATGCCATTACCGAAACAGTTTCGTTTATGTTGAGCGAGGTACCTACCACCTGACTCATCTCGAATAACGCCTGCGCCTCGCGGCTTGCCGCTGCGATTAGCAAGAGGCTTTCCAGCGACGCAGTTGGCGGGCCGCTATTTTGTCTTGTACTTGGCAAGGAGTTGTCAGCATCGGTTGGGCCATCCTCAGAAGCCAGCCCCGCTGCGGGTGCATCTCCTCGGCTTACATCGACATTTAGATCCAACGCAACGAATGTACCCGCATCTGCCATGGCGCTGTTCGCGGCCGCATAACTCTGCTCCAGAATCGCCACGATGGCGGGATCAAATTGCGATCCTGCCATCTCTTTTATTAGCGCCATTGCCTTTTCAAGCGGCATGCCTTTGCGATACGGGCGGTCGGAAGCGAGCGCATCGAAGCAGTCGACCACACTAAGGATGCGGGCCCCGATGGGAATTTCCTCCCCCTTCAGGCCGTCTGGATAACCTTTTCCGTCCCAGCGTTCGTGATGCGAACGCACGATCGGAACCACCGGATAAGGGAACTGAACTCGCTCCAAAATGTCAGCACCCACCGCAGGGTGGATCTTCATCTTTTCAAACTCTTCTGCGGTCAGCTTTCCGGGCTTGTTGATGATGTGTTCCGGCACTGCGAGCTTGCCAATGTCGTGCAGAAACGCGGCGGTCGACAACGCCTTCCTTTGTAAGTCATCCAGGTTCATGACCGCAGCAATTTCTTTTACATAATCGCGAACGCGAAACAGGTGTTCATGTGTGTTCTGATCCTTGGCTTCGATGGCCATCGCCAGGCCTTCGATGGTGCGCAGGTGCAAAGCCTCGGTTTCTTCCAAATGGCGCTGGCGCTCTTGCAGGCTGCGTACCTGTGCAAGGTAGGAGCGGTACACGGTATATAGAACCGGCAGAACCAACACGGCCGTACCCCAGCCGAAACGGTGGCTCACGATGTCAGTCATCGCTGCAAGAATCGCCCCTGAGACGTAGAAGGGCAGAAACCAGCGAAACTGTTTCTTCCAGATTTGAAAGGAAGGCAAGCCTTGAGACAGGCCGATGATCAGTGCTACCGGGATTGTGCTGGCAAAGAAATACGCTACCGAGGCGATAGCCAGTGCTGGTGCTACGCTGAGGCCGTGGTGACGCAGCCACGCGCAGCAGAGGTATGCAAGCGCCGTGCTTGTAATGCTTGCAGCGATGTTAAAAGCAATCTGCACGAAGGTGAAAACCTTCTTCACCTGGACGCGACACTGGGCGACCACCGACAACAAGGTAAGCAGGCACGCCTGGAATGGTGACAGTTGCAGGATGGTGAGAAAGATGAAGGGGTAATTCAGCGACATGGTGCCACTGTCACCCGGTAGCGGCACCTTTAACGTGGAACTTGCCAGCGTGAGCGCCAGATAAACGCAGAAAGGCAGCCAGGCGGATGAAGCCCCACGCATCGACCAGGTACCTGCCAACATGCCACTTACCAGCACCGCCGCGATAAGAATCTTTGCTCGAAGCGGCATGGATGGAGGACACCGTACTTTCTGGTCTGCGCATTCCCGTACTTGTCTGGATATCGGCTCGTCTGCAGGAAGTGGATAGCCACCGCGCGAAGTTTGTCGTCATTTTCGCTGCCTGCGACGGATGGTCTCGCACGCCGGCTGACGGAAGATCAACGAAGGGACCGAGTCAGGGCTCGGCTTGATCCACACGCCATTGCATCCGGCAGCCGGGTCGAGGGCGTCTTCACACGCTTGCGGCGCTTGACCTCGGGCAACGTCGGCGATCGGTGAACGGACTGTCGTTCCCGGCTGGCACGCGCGGCTCACCGCCAGGTCACTGCAACCCTGCAGGCAGGTCAGGATACGGAGGGACGCGGGGCTGCATCTTTGGGGATATAGCCTGCTGCAGGCTGATTCTGTAAACGTCTGCAACCTAGCTACTCACATCGTTTGATGGATCATAGAAAACATATCCGAGATAATTTACTGTCCGGATATAGGTCGGATGTGCAGGATCGTCTTCAAGCTTTCGCCGGAGTTGAAGGATGAACGTTCTTAAATACTCTCGTTCCTCACCATACTCCGGACCCCAGACTGAACTCAACAACTTGTGGTGCAGGATAGGATGTCCCGCATGCACCATTAAGTAGGCAACAAGGTCGAACTCAGTGGGTGTGAGCCGGACCTCGTGCCCGCGCTTTTTCAAGACACGTCGACCTGGGTGCAATTCGTAGATGCCAACCACAATCGTTTGGTCGGCCGGGTCGGGCGGTGTTCGATGCCGTCGGACTGACGCCCTTATGCGTGCTGCCAGCTCCAGCATTTGGAAGGGTTTCGTGACATAGTCATCCGCTCCCGCATCCAGGGCTTCGACCTTATCTTCTTCGCTGTCGCGAACCGTGACAACGATGATTGAGATGAGCGGATGTTCTTTTCGGACTCGCCGGCACGCCTCCACACCGCCCATGCCGGGCATGTTCAGATCCATGAGGACTGCGTCGTAATGCACCATGCGCAGGCGGGTAAGCGCTTCTTCTCCCGTAGCCGCTTCACCCACGTCGAACCCCATCGCCATCAGGGTTGCATGCAACGCGCGTCTGATAGCAGGATCATCCTCAACCAGCAATATTGTTCCTTGTGTGCCGTTCATGCGCGATCTCCTAATTGGGTATGGTGAGATTGAACCGGATTGTTCGGTCTTCTGTATGCACAGACACGCGGCCCTGATGAGCCGCTGCAGCCTTGCTTACAATGGACAGGCCAAGTCCAGTTCCTGCGGGACCGCCAATGGCATTGGAACCTCGGTAAAAGCGCTCAAAAATCTTTTCGGTCTCATCCTTAAGGATGGGTATGCCCAGATTCTCAACGGTAATGGTCAACTCCCTTTGGTCCTGAGTCATCGAGATCGTAATTTCGGTTCCCAGATCGGAATACTTGATTGCATTGTCCACCAGCTGAGCGATCGCAAGTGTGATGAGTTCCGAATCGACCTGGCAGCAATCCACCTCAGGTCCAGCATGCAACCGGATGCGTGACCGCGATGCAGGGTCACAGAGTTCTATGACGTGGTGGATGAGTGCGACCAGTGATTGCTGAGTCTTGCGCAGCCGCACCTGCCTACCCTCAAGTGAGGCCGTCTTCAATAACTTTGTAGTGAGGGTGTTGAGATAAGTCGCCTGTTCGTCCACAAGGGTAATCAGCTCTGTCTGCGTGGCATTCGTGCCGCCAATCGCCAGCAGGCCTGAGCTGGCTGTCAGGATGGCGGTGAGCGGCGTCTTGAAGCTGTGGGCAAGTCCATCCAGAACTGCTGTCCGCAGCTTCTCTGTGTCACGTTCGCCTTCGGCGCGGCTTTCTTCCTGAACGGCCCGGGCGCGCTCAATCGCGATTGCTGACAGGGAAGCAACGGCATCGGCGATGGACGATTCATTCTCCCAACCGTTCAGAATTAGCATTCCAATGGGCGTTGTGCCGACGCGTAACGTGCGCCGGGCAACCTTGCCCACGTAGTCCATTGAGTCGCCGAGATGGCTAGCCTGCTGCTCTGCTACAGGTATCGCTGTCGTTCCACGAGGTGTGTGCGCATCACTGGAACGCCTGGGGAAAAGCACGATCTGAACATCTTCAACCTGGATAATCTCTTGAATTAAAGTGCATAGTTGCTCTTGAACTCGGGACCCGCCATTGATTAAAAGGATGGCTCGACTAAATTCGTACAGGCGCAGGGCGCGGCTTCTTTGACTTTCAGCCTCGATCGCATGGACGCGGACGCTGGTCGACAGCCTGCTTACCAGAACGGCTGTAATTTCAAATGTCGCCAGCGAGACCCAGTTGGCTGGGTCAGCTACAGTCAGCCTGAAAAGCGGTGGGATAAACAGAAAGTTAAGACCAGTTGCCGCCACCAGGGAGGCAGCCGTCGCTTCGGTGAATCCCCAGCGCAACGCGGTCATCACGACAAGCAGCAACTCCAGCGATCCGACGGAGGACAGGTTGAGATGGAAGCGAAATGCGACATACGCCAAGAAGCCCGCGAGAATGGCAGCGGCAACTGTGCGAAACACGCGTTTCCTGTGAATCGCACCTGCCGAGGTGCCGGTCCGCGCAACATCTCGTAGACCTTCACCCATTCAGCCATCATGGCGCATTCCTTGAGGCCGGGGCAAGTGTCTGTGTCGCACCATGATGCATCCTTATGTCTTACTGATGGCTTTGGTCCTAGCCTGATCAGGTTGTGTTCTTCCAGCACCAGCCGGAACAACGCGAGCTAAAAGGGAGAGTAATGAACGCCACAGTAGTACGCAGTACCTTGAAACTGGTGTTGTTGTTGGGCACCAGCCAGGTTTCAGCAGCAACCATGCAGGCACAGGATTCGCAGGAGCAGGTCGCAGAACATTCGTCACAGCCTCAGCGGTTGGTAGCGGCCGACGACCCAATCTCCTCACCCAGCAAAGCCGATGCGCAAAATGGCGGAATGCAAGCCGCGAACGCCGGTACGCCAACAGACCCGGACCTTCACGGAAACTTCTTCCGCCGCCTCGTGGAGTTTTATGGAAAGGACTGGACGGGAACTTCGGCCGCAACAGCCACGCCTGCTCGCCGCGCCCTGGATGCCCCGCTTGACGCGCCGCCCTTTCCAAACAGCGACTGGGGTTATGGAGGGTCGCCGATGATCGGCGTTCCTGACACAAATGTCTACCCACTGATGAATGCACTAAAGCTGCAAAACCATCGTACAAAGATCTATGGATGGATTGCACCGAGTGCTAACTTCA
>JBPBQP010000006.1:0-26390 GCA_050954745.1 Janthinobacterium lividum
ACTTGTCCAGTTCCGCAACGATCTCGCGCGGCGTCATCTCTTCCAGGCCGACGGCCTGATTTTCTGCTACTCCGGGAAGGTAAATCGCCATTACAGTTCCTCCACGGTGATGTTCTCGTTCGTATAAATACAGATCTCCGCCGCGATCTTCATGCTTTTCTCGACGATGGCGCGGGCGGAAAGGTCGGTATTCTCGAGCAGCGCCTGCGCGGCACTTTGCGCGAAGCTGCCGCCACTGCCGATGGTCATGATGGCGCCGCCTTCAATGACATCCGGCTCGATGACGTCGCCGTTGCCGCCCAGCAGGTACATATGTTCCTTGTCAGCGATCAGCAGCAAGGCTTCCAACTGGCGCAGCAGCTTGTCGGTGCGCCAGTCCTTGGCCAGTTCCACGGCGGCGCGCGGCAGATTGCCGGCATACTGCTCCAGCTTGGTTTCGAAGCGGGCGAAGAGCGAAAACGCATCGGCGGTGGACCCGGCAAAGCCGGCCAGCACCTTGTCGTTGTACAGGCGGCGCAGCT
Source organism: Janthinobacterium lividum (assembly GCA_050954745.1). Taxonomy (GTDB): domain Bacteria; phylum Acidobacteriota; class Terriglobia; order Terriglobales; family Acidobacteriaceae; genus Terriglobus. The sequence goes on from JBPBQP010000006.1 coordinate 522, forward strand.
TTTTGGCGCTGCTCTTCATCACGGCAGAGCCAAGGGTCACCTGGCCGTCCGCCGCCATGACAACGGCACCGTTGCGGCGCACACACAGCACGGTCGTGGACCGGATGCGGCGGCCCTCGCCTGTGTCGTAGGGGTGCGCGGAGGAGCTTTTCGGAGTCGGTTGCATCAAAGAAGTAGAGTGATCAACAGGCGACCGCGCCTGGTCGCTGCGGTTAGAATTCTGCATTACCCTTAAGTATAGCGGTGTACTATCACTTCTTAGAAGGCCGCTGAAGCACAGCGTGGAGCTACCATGGCCGACACAAAAACTCTGAATCTGACTATGTCGCAGGAGCAGTACGCGGAGTTGCAGCGGCTCGCCCAAAGACAGGGCATGACTCTGGCCGCTTACCTGCGGCAAGCGCTGGATCTAACGCGTATGGTTGTGAATGCCAACGCTGAAGGACAGGAAATCCTGTTTAAAGATGGCAATTCATATCAGAAATTGCGTATCGCAAGCTAAATGCCAGACGCAGATGGCGCGACAGAGATAAGCAGCATAGAACTTAGCAGCGTCTTGCCGCCAAGCGGGCGCACACCGGAGTTGGAGCCATATCGCCCGGAGCGGCAGCGTGACTGGGTGCGCACCATCGTTACCGTTGGCCTGTTAACCGCGCTGGGTGGAGTCATTTTCTGGGCGTGCCGCGAAAGTGTGGCCTCCGCAACGCAGTGGGGACAAACCAAGGAAATGTTGCAGATCATCCTGCCCGCCGTCACGGGCCTGCTTGGTTCGGTCATCGGCTTTTACTTCGGCACCGGCTCGTTTCTGAACAGTCAGAAGGGCGACAGCTAGTCGGCTAACGCACCGGATTCGCATCATCCCGGGTCACCGCACGTGCCGTCCGCATCAGCACCCCGACCAGCAGCAAGGCACCCAGATACATGTAACTTTGCAACACGTTCCAGCCGTGGAACGGTGCCAGCTTGTTAAAGCCAAGCAGCGCATTCAGGGTCAAAAACGCTGCCAATGCCAGTAACCATGGACGCTTTGCTTGCGGACTGCCGTAGGCAAACCACAGCCACGCCAGCACACCGGGGACGATGCCGTAATGGTGCTCCCACGCCATGGGGGAAGCCGCGACCGATACCAGGCCCATCGCCCCAAGGTCTCCTGCCGTTCCGCGCAGTTTCCCCCACGGAAACAGCAGCACCGCACCTGCCAGTAGCAGCGCGGTCGCCACCGTGGTCAGGTACACCCAGCGGATGTAGGGCGTGTACACCAGCGGTGTGTAGCCCAGGTTTTCACCGTTGCCGATCATCCGGTTCAGGGTGCCGAACATGGACTGGTTGGCGAAATGCGATTGCGCCTTGCGGCTTAGCCCGGCCAGCACATGCAGGTAATCCAGGTTGTTTGACCAGCCAAAGATCAGCGTCGATACGCTCAGCATCAACACCGCCACAGCGAGAAATGCAGCAGCTGCATTCCATTTCTTTCGCACGACCATCCATAACAGCAGCAGCGCATACTGCGGCTTTACAAACGCCAGCACTGCCGCCACGGCACCGCCTGCCCGTTCCTTGTCGTTGTCCCAAAGCAGCAACAGCCCGGTAAAGCCAAACGACAGAAAGGTTTGCGCGTTGCCCAGGGAGTAGCCTTTTAACAGCGGATAGCAAAAAAGGACAAGACCACACACCGCGACCGTGGAATACCCGTTTAGCCGCAGCCCCCGACGCGCCAGCAAACGCTTTCCCATCCAAAGCGACAGGGCAGCCACACCCACCACGGCGAGCCAGGACGTAACCGCCAGCAATCGCAGGATCCCGCCGTCTCCCATGCCCATGTGCTTCAAAAGCCATAGTGGGACGATGCTGGCCAGCGAGTAGATCAACGTGTCATACAGCGGCGCATAGTAGATCGGCAGATCAGGGTGCGCGCGAAAATAATCGACCGACTGCATCATGGGCAGCCAGGAGTCTGTCCAGGTGCGAACGTGCAAAAACGCGAGCAGGTCGCTTTTCATCGAACCCGGATTGCCCCAGTGCAGCAAACGGAACAGCAGCCACTGGGCAACATTTGCCAGCAGAATGCTGGTCAGCGCAAAGCCAAGCAGGCGACGCCCCCGGGCCGGGTCTGATGATGTGCGCTGCATGGACTCTGTTCTGCTTTCTGGACCCAGTGACTCCGACCTCTATTCTCGCCGGATGATGGGTTTAGCGCCTCTCGGGATCGTCAAAATCGTGGTGAGGCTTTGTCCGTTGAAAAGCCTCACCACGATCACTTAACCGAACCCGGGTACGGCATCTGCCGCAGCGCCACGGGAAAACACCGAACAGGGGCAGTAGGTACCGCTCCCACGGGCCTTTTCGGCCACACCGGGTCAGGGTTCCGCGCTCGCAGGTGGGGCAGATGTGTTCGGCCATGAGGACAGCTTCCGTGTGGAGACAGCCCTAAGTATAAAGGGCTATCTCCATCGCGCGCAGAAGACTGGGCAAGCAGTTACCGGTAGCTTGGCGGCGCAGGATTGCGTGGAAATTGACGCTGATGCCAGTACGGGTACGCGACCGGCTGTTCACTCGCTGCGTCCAGCTTCGCCACCTGCTCCGGCGTCAGCACAAAGCTGGCAGCCTCCAAATTTCCCTTCAGCTGGTCTGCATTGCGCGCACCAATGATGACGCTGGCGACAGTGGGTTTGCGCAGCAGCCAGTTCAGCGCCACCTGCGGCACCGTTCTTCCGGTTTCGGCGGCAACGGCATCCAGCGCGTCTACGACCGTGTAGAGATATTCCTCCTCTACAACCGGCCCGCCAGCCTTGCCGTCGTTGTAGCGAGCACCCTCTGGTACAGGCTGGCCACGCCGAATTTTGCCGGTCAGCCGACCCCAGCCCAGCGGACTCCAGATCAGGCTGGCAACGCCCTCTTCCATGCCCAGCGGCATCAGTTCCCACTCATAGTCGCGGCCCACCAGCGAGTAGTACGCCTGGTGCGCAACGTAGCGAGCCCAGCCATACTTCTCGCTCAGGTCAAGCGAGCGCTGCAGGTGCCATCCGCTGAAATTGGAGCAGGCAATGTAGCGAATCTTGCCGGCACGCACGAAGTGGTCCAGCGTGCTCAGCGTCTCTTCCATAGGCGTCTGTGCGTCGAAACCGTGCATGTGGTACACGTCGATATAGTCGGTCTTCAGGCGCTTCAGGCTGCCATGTAACTGCTGCGTAATGCGGTACCGGGACGAACCTGAGCGATTTGGCTCGCCGGAGCCAAACGTCGACTTGGTTGACAGCAGCACGGACTCGCGTGGCAGGTGAGCGATCGCTTCGCCCAGAATCTCTTCCGAACGGCCCTCGGAGTACACGTCGGCGGTGTCGAAAAAGTTAACGCCTGCCTCCATGCACATGTCGATCAGCTGACGGGCCTCATCCACATCGGTCGATCCCCACTTTTTGAAGAACTCGTTTGCACCGCCGAAGGTTCCAGTGCCGAAGCACAGGACCGGGACCTGTAGACCACTTTTGCCAAGCTGACGAAATTCCATAGTGTGATGGATGCAGCCGGGCAGCGCATCGAAGCAGCGATCCTGTTCAAAACGCGCCACCACTTCTGCATCGCTCAACCGATATGGAAGGCGCTCTGCCGATTTACCGTGGGTGAGTGTAGACAGTTACGCCGGCATGCCGTTTCATGGAGCAACATGCGAAATCTTCGGACCTCCTTACTGGAATCTGTGACGTGGTTTGCGCTGCTTGGCATTGCAGCCGGCATTCTGCCTGAAGAGGCCCGGGCCCAGGCCACCGCTGCGACGGCTTCTCGTGCATTCGACCTGCAGGTTGGCGGCGGCTTTTCCTACGGGAAACATGATTACGAGTACACGCCGCTGGAAGACGGCTCACGCATCAGCGGTGGCTCTATTTACGGCACCCTGGACTTCAAGACCCATTACGGGGTCGAGGTTGCGTTTCACCAATTAGGCACGCACAAGTCAGACAACATGTACGAGCGGTCCTACGAAGTGGGCCCGCGCTATGTGCTGCACTTTAACCGGGTCAATCCGTACGTGCGGGTCATGTACGGTCGCGGCGTCTTTAACTATCCGGGTGACGCGGCGAACCTGGCCTACAACATGGGCGTCATCGCAGGTGGCGCAGACTTCAACGTGTTGAAGCATGTCAACGTGCGTGCAGAGTACGAATATCAAAAGTGGTTCAGCTTTCCCTTGCACGACCTGCAGCCGCAGATGGTCACAGTCGGCGCAGCGTACCACTTCTAACCTGCAAGGAACTCGAACGCGCGTTGCGAGTCAATCTCTAGTCGGCTTTTTCGCGTGCTTCCGCTGGCTTGTCTGGCTGCGACTGGTAGATCTCCTCGACACGTTCCAGCGTGTCAATCTCGGCTAGCGGCTTGTCACGACGGATCTGCAGGATGCGCGGAAAGCGAAGAGCAAAGCCGCTGGCGTGGCGCTCGCTGCGCATCATGTTGTTGAACGCGACCTCAAGGATGATCAGAGGCTCGACTGTGCGAAAGTGGCCGAACTCTTCCAGAGTGTGTGCCTTGCACCATTCCGTAAGCTCGGCGATTTCGACGTCAGTAACGCCGCTATAGGCCTTGCCCACGTTCAGCAGATCGCCGTTGGGTCCGCGCACGGCAAAGGTGTAATCGGATAGGAACTGCGACTTACGGCCCTGTCCGTATTCCGCGCCGGTAATCACCACATCCAGCGTGTCCAGATGACGCTTCAGCTTCATCCAGCTAAGGCCGCGACGCCCCGGCTGGTAGAGCGATTCGGATGCCTTGATCATCACGCCCTCGTTGCCGCAGTCCCGCGCTGCCACGAAGACACGGTCAAGCTCATCGGCAGAGTGGGCTTCGACTACCGGCGAGATGCGCAGCCGCTGTTCACCCTTCGCGGCTTCTGCAGCTTGCTCGACGAAAAGTCCGCCAGAGGGAATCGGCGGGGGCAATTCCAGCGGCGAACAGGTCACGCGCTGCAGTTTTTCCGCAAGCGCTTCCAGCCGCTCCCTGCGTTCGCGCAGAGACAGTTCCAGCAGCAGCGCGCCGTCTGCGAACAGGAGGTCAAAGCACATAAAGACCACCGGCACGCCAACGCGAATTTCATTCGTCACGCGCTTGCGGCCCAGCCTTGGCGACAGCACGGAAAAAGGCATGGCCCGGTCTGCACGCACGTCCCATGCCAGCACCTCGCCGTCCAGGATGATGCCGCTGCCGGCATCTTTCACGCGGGCAAACGCCTCGACCAGTTCCGGGTAGCTAGCCGTCACGTCCTCCCGGTTGCGCGAGTACAGGGCCACGCGTCCGGGCTGCGAAGCGTCGCCGCAGTGCAACTGAATCCGCATGCCGTCGTACTTGTCTTCAACCTGTGCGCTCATGCGGAGCGACGCAACGGGCGTGCCTGCAATCTCCGCGTCGACGGCTTCCGGTACGGCTTCTGCGATGGTTTCTGCACCCGGCTCCGCAGGCTCGGTTGTTACGGCAACATCTGCTTCTTTCGCCGCATCGGGTTTGGAGGCGAAGCGCGCGACAGCCTCTTGCGTTGTCTCCACGGGCGACGCGAGCATGAAGCCCAGCGGATGAAAGAGTCGCATTCGCGCTTGCTCCAGCTCGCCACGAAAGGCCATGACGGTGGCTCGTGACAGGTCCGCTTCGAGCATCACGGCGTTGCGCAGGGCAGGCAGCGGCTGTTCACCGGCAACTGCGATGGCTTCTTCGATCAGGGCCTGTTTCACGCCAATGCGCATGTCGCCGTTGATCAGCTTGATGAGGTACTTGGCCTCAACCGGCGTGCAGCGGCGCAGCAGATCAGCCAGCAACAAGCCGCGCGCGGCCGTCGATTTCGCAACCGGAATCTTCGCGAACGTTTCCTCGATGTCATGCAGTGTCAGCGTGGCCTCAGGCGTGTGACCCTGCTCGGCAAACAGGTCGCCCGCTGCGGCACCCAGGTCGCCGTGCCTGCGCCACGCAGCCTGGAACTGTAGTTCGGTCGGCGACACGATTTCGCGCACGGTCTTCGTCAGCATGGCGCCGCCGATGTTCAGTTTGCGCGTGTCCGCCTCGCTGAAGGCCTCGCCGGAAAGATACATCGCAAACAGGCCGGCATCGTGAACGTCGCCAGCATCGCGCGCGGCGGTGATCCCTGCGGCGATGGCCGCACGTTTTTTCAGGCGGCTGCTGGTAGTGGCCAGTTCGTCGGCCAGGGTTGCAAGTTGCAGGAAGAGTGACATCGCTGCTCTTGGAGATGCCGTTTAGCGTCCTTCGGGTTTGGCGCGCGCCTGTCGGCAAACATCTTGTTCCTTTCGGCTTCAGGGTGAAGTCTTCTCATGCATGGCATGCACGACCTTCCACAGCAGTTTTAGCGACGATTCGCACGATGTTGCCAGCAAGCCTGTACAGTGGACGGCATGTTCCGGTTCCTGCCTGTGTTGTCTCTCGCCGTCCTGTTTGCGCCCGCTGCCTTTGCCGCCACCGACTGCGCTTCGTTGAAATCCCTGCAACTACAGGACGCTACCCTAACGGCTGCCGAGAGGGTCGGCCCGGGCGTGATGCCGATCGGTGCCATGGCAAACAGCGCACCCATGAAGCAGATGCCCGCCTTCTGCCGACTCACGGGCATTCTTCACCCGACGTCCGATTCGGTCATTCGTTTTGAAGTCTGGCTGCCGGAAGCGGCAAACTGGAATAGCCGCATTCTCAACATTGGCAACGGCGGCTTTGCGGGGTCTATCGATTACCGGCAGATGGCGAGCAACCTGCAGCGTGGCTACGCGACCGCAGGATCTGACGCTGGTCACCAGGCCGAGGCGGAAGACGCCAGTTGGGCCTACCACCACCCTGAAAAAATCGTCGACTTTGGCTACCGCGCCGTTCACCTGACCGCGCTGCGGTCGAAGGACGTGGTGAAGGCCTTCTACGGCAAGCCGCAGACCACCGCCTATTTTGACGCCTGCTCCGACGGCGGTCGCGAGGCGTTGATGGAGGCGCAGCGCTTTCCGGAGGACTACGACGGCATCCTGGCCGGTGCGCCCGCCAACAACTGGGTCCACATGGTGTCGGCAGGCATCTCGCTGGCGCAGGCCACCACGCGCAACCCGGCGGCCTACATCTCCAGCATGAAACTGTCGGCCATTAACCGGGCCTCGCTTGCCGCGTGCGACGCGCAGGACGGCTTGAAGGATGGCATTGTCAGCAATCCCGCCGCGTGCAAGTTCGATCCGGCGGTTCTGCTGTGCAAGGATGCGGACGATGTGTCCTGCCTGACCGCCCCACAGGTTGAATCGCTGCGTGCCTTTTACGGCGGCGCTCACGACGCGGCCGGCAAGGAGATCTTCCCAGGACTGCTGCCGGGCGACGAGAACCCTGTCTGGCACGATTGGATTCTGGGCAATTCACCCTCCGGCTCCAACTACCTGACCGGTTTCTTCCGCTACATGGTTTACAGCGACCCCACCTGGCAAGCGCTGAGCGCCAACCCGGCGGAGGCGCTGAAGCTGGCCACGGAACGCGTCGGCAAGGACATCGACGCCACTGACCCGGACCTGACCCGCTTCGCCGCGCGTGGCGGAAAGCTGATGATCTACCACGGCTGGAACGACCCGGCCATTTCGCCCTGGAACACGATCCACTACGCAAAAGAGGTCAGCGCCACCATGGGGGCCGACCGCGCCGCATCCATGCTGCGCGTGTACCTGGTGCCGGGCATGGAACACTGCCTGAACGGCCCCGGCCCAAATGTCCTCGGCCAGCTAAGCCTGCCCGGCGCAGATGGCCCTGGCACCGGCGCGCTGGACCTGCTGCAGACCTGGGTAGAAAAGGGGCAGGCCCCCGGCATCGTGCTGGCGGCAAAGATCGCCGGCACACGCGAAGCGCCCATCCGCACCGTACGTCCACTTTGCCCCTGGCCTCAGGAGGCCAAGTACGACGGCAAGGGCGATCCGAAAGTGCCGGCCAGCTTTAGCTGCGTGGCACCCCAGTGAAGCAATGTTCCCACTGCCAGCGACATGAGTAGTTGGCATGCTGCCGAGGCGCCTTTTAGAAAAGAAGTCGGTGATGACGGTGATTTCCGCAAACGCTGTTTTTGCTGGAAGGAGCGGATCGCTAACAATGCGCCAGTTTGCAGGCAACGGATCGGTGTGACAAACTGCGCTTATGCCGGCGTTACGCACAGGTGCAAGTCTCTTGGTAGTATCCACAGCAATGATGGCTCAGAGTTCATCGCGCCACTGGAACAACCCTCCCCAGAAATTTGCGGATACCGCCGACACGCTAACGAAAACTGTGCCTGCGGGCACAGACTACTGGCAGGTGACGCACTACGGCTTTATTCGGGACAATGGGCCGTTCCAGTATGAAACGCGCTCCGGGAACTTTGAAGCGACTGTTCGAATCCACGGCGAGTATCGGGAACTTTACCATCAGGCTGGTCTGATGATTCGCCTGAACGAGAAGAACTGGATCAAGACCGGAATCGAGTTCGTGAACGGTCATCAGAACATCAGTGCCGTTGTCACGCGCGAGTTCTCCGACTGGTCTGTGCTGCCTCGCACGGATAGTCCTTCCTCGATCTGGATGCGGTTGCAACGCTACAACGATACGGTGCAGATTTCTTATTCTCTCGATGGTCAGAAATGGTCCATGGTTCGGCTTGCCTACTTCCCGCCCACCGTGCCCGTTCAAATCGGCATGGTTGCTGCGGCACCAGGCAAGCAGCCATTTCAGGTCAGCTTCGATCGCTTCAGCATCTCAGCCCTGAACTCTCCTCCTAAGGAAGATTGAGTACGGACCCGCCGCCAAGTAACAAGGCCAAGAAGTCGGATCTCGGCAACAACCGATACTCTGCCTCACTTAGGCGTGTTGCTGCATGACTCATCTTGGAACACCTGCAGATTAACTATCGCGGGAAGCGTTTGGCCTGCCGCGCCTGACGCCTGGCTGGTCTGCTTGTACACAGCGGTCGGAGACTTCTACAGGATTGGCCATCTTGCCTGCCGCCGCACGGGAAAACGTTCGCCACAGGCGGTTTACGTCCACGGGCTTGCCATCTCGAACTTCGCGTTCTACGGCAACGTGCATTGCCGAGAGCAATTCGTCTCGTAGTTCGTGAAGCAGCTTACTGATGTAGATCGAAGGCACTATGACTGAAGGCTAACAGCGTTCCCATCACCGAGGTTTCAGAAGTGCCGGTGTATCAGTTCCTAAGATTTATTTGCAAGAACTTCTGGCCTGGATTGCGCCAGCTACCTGACACGCATGCATCCTGTCGTTCGTCATGTGCGACGACAAGGGAACCGGCATGGCCCCCGGTGCGTATCAATTGGCAGCCGCAGAAGGCTACGAGGTGGACTGCTGTGCTGAAACTGCTGTTGTGGTGCCTGCTGTTTGTGCTGTGCTGGCCGCTGGCGCTGGTTGCGCTTCTGCTGTACCCGGTCGTGTGGCTGGTGCTGTTGCCGTTCCGCATTGTTGGCCTGGCGGTCGGGGGAGTTCTGGAGATGGTGTGGGCGGCGGTCACGCTGCCGGCTCGGTTGCTGGGTGGCAGGCCGCGGCAGCAGGCAGACTGGCGGTAAGCTCCGGCTGTAAACGGAGGCACACGGTCTGCTGCATCGCTCCCGCCGCGTTATCATCCAAGGAGTGCTATGCGTTGCCCCGTCTACAGTCCGGTGAGTTCTTCCCGCGCTGCGGCGGCACGTCTCGGCTTTGCCTAGCTGTGCTCCTACGCACTTGCTTTCACTGCGCTTCGCGCACGGCACCCTTCTTTTTGACATCATGATTCGGCACACTGCACACCCGCAGAGGAGCACCCCATGTTTGACCGCCTGGAACAGCTGGAAGATCGCTACAAAGAACTAGAAACAGACCTGTCTGACCCATCGCTCGTCAGCGACCAGCAGCGTTACCAAAAGGTAACCAAGCAGCACCGTGACATGGAGCCTGTGATCGAACGCTTTCGCGAGTACAAACGCGTGCGCGACGGCATTGCCGAGGCGAAAGCCATGCTGGCTGAAGATGACGAAGACATGCGCGGTATGGCGCAGGAAGAACTCGCCGGCCTGGAGCCGCGGCTGGCTGAGGTTGAGGAGCAGTTGAAGATCATGCTGCTGCCCAAAGACCCCAACGACGAAAAGAACGTTGTGCTCGAGATCCGCGCGGCTACGGGCGGCGACGAAGCCTCGCTGTTCGCGGCAGAGGTCTTCCGCATGTACCTGCGCTACGCCGAACAGCATCGCTGGAAGGTCGAAGTTTTGTCAGAAACCGAGTCGACCGTGGGCGGCATGAAGGACGTAACAGCGCTGATCGAAGGCGACCGGGTCTTCTCGCTGCTGAAGTATGAGAGCGGTGTGCACCGTGTGCAGCGCGTCCCAGCAACGGAAACTCAGGGTCGCGTACATACTTCGGCCATTACGGTCGCCGTACTGCCGGAAGCTGAAGAAGTGGACGTCAAGGTGGAGCAGAAGGATCTGCGCATCGACACCTTTTGTTCGTCCGGCCCGGGCGGCCAGTCGGTGAATACGACTTACTCTGCCATTCGCATTACGCACCTGCCGACGAACACGGTGGTCAGCTGCCAGGACGAAAAGTCGCAGATCAAGAATCGCGAAAAGGCCATGCGTGTTCTGCGTTCGCGCCTGTACGAAGTCGAGATGGAAAAGCAGCACCAGTTACAGGCAACGGCGCGTAAATCGCAGGTGGGCACGGGCGATCGCAGCGAAAAGATTCGCACTTACAATTTTCCGCAGAACCGCCTGACCGACCATCGCATCGGCCTGACGCTGCACCAGCTGGAGTACGTCATGGAAGGCAAGCTGCAGCCCATCGTCGACGCGCTTATCGCGCACGACACCAACGAGCGGTTGAAAGCAGAGGCTGTGGCCGCATAATGCCGGCCACGGATCCGCTCCACGACCCACTGAAGATCGCCGGTTGCACCGTGGCCGCGGCGCTACGCTTCGGAACGGCCCGCCTGGCCATGCGTGAAGACCTGCGCGAGAACGCCGCGCGCGACGCGCAGCAGATCCTCGAAATCGCCACGGGCCTGTCGCGCGCGCAAATGATGGCGCAGCCGGAACGTCCGCTGCGCGAGGAAGAAGCCGGCAGCTTTCAGGGCATGATCGCGCAGCGTCGCGGTGCTGTTCCCATCCAGCACCTGCGCGGTTCGCAGGAGTTTTTTGGACGCGACTTCCGCGTGTCGCCCGACGTTCTAATTCCGCGGCCCGAGACCGAACACCTGGTCGAGGAGGTCTTGCGACTCTACACGGATCGATCCGCACCCCTGCGCATCGCGGATGTGGGTACCGGCAGCGGCATCCTCGCCATTACGCTTGCGCTGGAGTACCCGAACAGCAGCGTCCTTGCACTGGATATTTCACCGGCTGCGCTGGACGTCGCGCTGATGAACGCAGCTGTGCTTGGCGCGGGAAACGTAAGTCTTGCGGAGAGCGATCTGCTGCAGGCCGCCGAAGGGGAACCACCCTTTGACCTGATCGTTTCGAACCCGCCGTATATTCCCTTGGCAGATGCTACGGAACTGCACCCGCAGGTACGCGATCACGAACCGCACCTGGCACTATTTGGTGGCGACGACGGTCTTGACGTCATCCGCAGGTTGCTGCCGGAAGCTGCTCAGTTGTTGAAGCCAGATGGCTGGTTGCTGCTGGAGACTGCGGGACGCAACCGTGCGCTTGACGAACTCTTCAGAGACTGGCAAAACCTGCGGTACGTGAAAGACCTTCAAGGCGTTGAGCGTGTAGCCGTCGCCCGGATCCGGTAGTTACCGCGGCATAGGCTGCTTCTTCTGGTCGTGATGATAATCCTGTTCCGTACAGGGCCTCGCCAAAGCGAAAGCACAAGAGGCACCACGATCCGGCAGTACCATCACAGGATGTCCTGTTATCTCGTCACCGGCGCGTCGGGTTTCTTTGGCGGCATTTTGAAGCGGCGGCTGCTGCGCGAAGGCCATGCCGTGGTCAACATCGACCTGGAGCGAGACGAGGACGCAGGTGAACCCGGCCTGACCAGCATCCAGGGTGACCTGCGCGACCGTGCGCTGGTGGAAAGCACCTTTGCGCAGCACCGTTTCGACGCCGTCTTTCACTGCGCCGCGCAGCTTGCGCATGGCACCAAAATCGACGAGCAGCTGCTATGGACCAGCAACGTGGACGCCACCGTACTGCTGGCGGAAACCGCGCGCGCCCACGGGGTAAAGCCGTTCGTTTTCATCTCGACCAACTGCCTGTGGGCGTCGGACCTGGGTCATCCCGTGCGGGAAACGGATCTACCTGCACCCATCGAAATCTACGGTCGTAGCAAGCTTGAGGGCGAGCGCCGCCTGCAGACGTTTGCGGACGATCTCAATGTTGTCATGCTGCGTGTGCCCACCATTATGGACGAGGGGCGACTGGGCCTGCTGGCCATCCTGTACGAGTTCATCGACGACAGCAAGACGGTCTGGGTCGTGGGCGACGGCGGCAATCGCTACCAGTTCATCTACGCGGACGACCTTGCAACCGCCTGCCTGTTAGCGGCAGGCTACGGCCATAGCGGCCTGTTCCACCTGGGTTCCGACAGTGTGGAAAGCATGCGTGCAGTGTACGAAAGCGTCATCGCGCAGAGTGGCAGCAAAAGCCGCGTGCGGTCCCTGCCCAAGGGGCCGACTATCGCCGCCATGATGGCCGCGCACAAGCTGCGCATCTCGCCGCTGGGGCCGTATCACTACAAAATGATTGCGGAGAATTTCGTCTTTGACACCGCACAGGCAAAGCAGGAACTGCACTGGCAACCCACGCTGACCAACGAGCAGATGTTGCTGCGCGCCTATGGCCACTACCGCCAGCATCGTGCGGAGATCAACAGTCGGACGAAAGTCTCGGCACATCGTAAGCCCGCGAGCATGGGCGTCATCCGGCTGCTGAAATGGCTTTCCTGAGCGGGCTTCCCCGCCCTCTTGCACCACCAGTTACGACATCCTGAGCGAAGCCGAAGGATGTACTTTCTGCTAGCCGCAATGGTGCTGGAGGAAGGGGCTACGCGTTCGTCCTGGTCCTGAGCAGAACCGGAGAAAAGGTCGCGACGGCGGCGACCGCCAGCATCGCGATGAGGGTAGAAAGCTGGTAGCGATACGAGAACACCGCCCACGATGTCAGCACCCAAAATGCCATGTTTGCGGAAGCGGCAAGGTAGACCCAGTCGGAAAAGCGGTGCTGGTCGCGCACAAAGTTCATGTTGCGCAGCGTTGGGTAGGTGTCGTCGGCACGCATGGACAGGCGCAGCAACACCACCGGCAGCAGGTTCAGCACCAGCACCAGCGCAATCCAGACCATGGGCGCGAACACCTGCGGAAAGCGCGGCACCAGCCACCACGTAACGCAGAGCGTGACCAGGATGTTGACCGTCGCACCCGCGTTCACCACGGCAGGGAAGTGGCCCATGTCAGCCAGCCTGTCCATCCGGTTCAACTGTTTGTCTGCCGCGTTGATCATGCCATCCCCTTCGATGTCAGTGTACGTTGGCGGCGCATCGAACACCGTGAGAACAGGATGAGAGACATGAGCACGACGGAAGTGGAATCGGTATGGGACTACCCGCGGCCGCCGCGGCTGGAACGCAGTGCGCGCCTGCTGCGCATCGTGCATGGCGGTGAAGTCATCGCAAAGACCACCAATGCTTGGCGCATCCTTGAAACGAGCCACCCGCCTGTCTACTACATTCCGCAGGCCGACCTTGCCATGCAGTTCCTGGTCAGGTCGCAGCGGCGCAGCAGCTTCTGCGAGTGGAAGGGCTATGCCGCCTACTGGAGCCTCGACCTGCGCAGCGTTGCGCCGGGCAGTGCGCTCGTGACCGACGCCGCATGGAGCTACCCCGACCCAACCGCCTCGTATGCAGGCTTACGCGACCACCTCGCGTTCTACGCCAGTCGCGTGGATGAATGTACGGTTGACGGCGAACGCGTGCAGGCTCAGCCGGGAGATTTCTATGGCGGGTGGATCACGTCTCACGTACGCGGCCCGTTTAAGGGCGCACCCGGCACGCTGGGCTGGTAAGGCGGGCGTCTAGGTAGCAGGCGGGATGACAAGGTGACAAGGCGGGCATCTCTCACCCGCCTCCCAGACTCTTCTGCCTATTCCTCAATCTGCGCCGCAGCGAACGGGTGTGGCGCACTTGGCCCTTCGCCCAGCTTGTCCCCGGCATCGTTCATAGTCTGGCCGGTCAGGGCTGATGTCACGGCGGTATCCATCATTAGCTCCGCGAAGCGGTGGGTGCGCTTGTCCAGCGTATCGATGGCGCGACGTATCAGCTTGTACTCGTCGCCCTTCACACTCGCGTCGAGTTCTGCCGCAGCCGCGTGGATTTGCTGGATCTCATCGGCGGTCAGCTTTTGCCAGGCCGGATGTTTCTGGCCCTTGTCGACTGCTTCCAGGATGGTGTTGGCTTCGTTCTTGGCTTCGATTAACTGACGCTGATTCAGATCGTCTTCCGCGTGATCGAACGAGGCAAGGATCATTTCCTCCACTTGATCGTCGGTCAGGCCGTAACTTGGCTTCACCTCGATCTCGGCAGCCTGCCCACTGCGTTGCTCACGTGCGCTGACCTGCAGAATGCCGTTCGCGTCGATCAGGAACTTCACCTCAATACGCGGCATGCCAGCGGTCATGGGCGGGATGTTTTTCAGGTCGAAACGAGCAAGCGAGCGGCAGTCCTTTGCCAGTTCGCGCTCGCCCTGCACCACGTGGATAGCAACATTTGTTTGGCCGTCGACTCCGGTGGTGAAGTGTTCCGTAGCGCTGGCAGGGATGGTGCTGTTGCGCTGGATGATCTTCGCGACCACGCCGCCTAGTGCCTCGATACCGAGCGAAAGCGGCGTCACGTCCAGCAGCAGAAGGTCGTTGGTCGCAGCAGAGCCACCGGCCAGAATGTCGGCTTGCACCGCGGCACCCAGCGCGACGACCTCGTCCGGATTGAGTTCCGTGTGCGCCTGCTTGCCGCGCGCGGCCAGGCCGAAGACCTCATCCACCAGCCTGCGGACGGCGGGGATGCGGGTGGATCCACCGACCAGTACCACTTCGTCAATGCTCTCGGCGGCAATACCCGCGTCCTTGATGGCCTGCTTCGCCGGGCCCGCTGTGCGCGCGATGACGGGCGCAATCAACTGCTCGAACTGCTCGCGCGTAATCTCTCGGCGGTAGCTCCTATCACCGGGTAGCGTCAGGTCAAAGCGCGCTTTGTCCGCATACGACAGCGAAATTTTTACCTCGATCACGGCCTTGCGCACCGCCTGCACAATCTCTGGAGTAGCTTCCAGGCCGAGTTCGTTCTTGATCTCGTCCAGCGCAATATGCATAAGCAGGTTATCGATATCGTCGCCGCCCAGGTGCGTATCGCCGTTCGTGGCGATGACCTCGAAGATGCCGTCGTGCAGCTTCAGAATGGATACGTCGAACGTGCCGCCGCCGAAGTCGTACACCGCGACCGTGCCTTCTTTCTTGCGGTCGAGGCCATAGGCCAGCGCCGCCGCCGTGGGTTCATTCACCAGGCGCAGAACCTCCAGCCCGGCGATGCGACCGGCGTCCTTCGTGGCCTGCCGCTGCGCGTCATTGAAGTAAGCCGGTACGGTGATGACGGCGCGCGTGACCGGTTGGCCAAAGTAGCGCTCAGCATTCCGCTTCAACTGGCCCAGCACCAACGCGGAAATTTGCGGCGGCGTCAGTACCTGGTCGCCCACCTGCAGTCGCAGCACTTCGTCACTCTTTTGGTCGTTGGCGATTTTGAAGGGGAACAACGCCAGTTCGTCGCGCACATCGTCCATACCGCGGCCCATCAGCCGCTTGGCGCTGTACACGGCGTTGCCGGGCTGCGTCAGCAGGGTGCCGCGCGCGCCATTGCCCACGGTGGTCTGGCCGTTAGCAATGGCAACGACCGACGGCACCAGCGACGATCCGTCCTCGCCCGGAATGACGACCGGAACGCCACCTTCCAGAAACGCAACCAGTGAGTTGGTGGTGCCAAGATCGATGCCGACGACGCGATTCTGCTCTGCCATGATGTCTGTCTAACCCTTTACAGTTTGGATGCGCAGCAGCGTGTAAGGCTGCGTACACAGCCTTACACGCCCGCCGCCTCAAACCAGGCGAGCCATTAACCTTACGGCTTCGCGGCGGCGCGGCCCGCAATGCGAGCTTCGTTCAGCTTGGTCATGACGGCTGCATGGTTGCCATTTTCCGCTGCAAAGCGAAGTGGCTTCACGCGCTCGACCAACACCTCAACCGCATCCGGCTGATCCCGCAGAATGCCGACTGTCTCCTGGATGTACTCGTCCAGCGGCATGGCCATCGGGTCAGACTTCTGGTGCTCCCCAGTCAGTTCGGTCTGCACGTAAGGCGGCACCACTTCGATTACCTGCACGTGCGTGTCCTTCAACTGGTAGCGCAGCGATTGCGTGTACGAATGAATGGCGGCCTTGGTGGCGCAGTAGGTCGGCGTCAGTGAAAGCGGCACATAGGCCAGACCAGAAGTGACGGTAAGCACCGTTGCCGAGGGCTGTTGCAGCAAGTGAGGCAGCAGCGCACTGTTGAGCCGGATGGGGCCAAGCAGGTTGGTGGCGATAGTGGCTTCCGCCGTCTCCGGGTCGCCCGCTTTCAGATCCTCGTCCCGCATAATGCCGGCATTGTGCATGACGGCGTTTAACGCGGGGTACTTCGCAATCAGGTTCGTCGCAAACGTCTTGATCGCTTCGGCATGGTCGACGTCAAACGCCTCGGCGGCCATGCCGGGGTTAGCGGCGACCACTTCGTCCAGCAGTTCCTTGCGTCGACCGGCAATGATGACCTTGCTCCCGGCCTTGTGAAATGCCTCGGCCAAACCGCGGCCAATGCCTGAACCGCCGCCTGTAATCAGGATGGTGCTGCCTTCAAACTGCATCTGTCGATCTCCCTTGCTGACCTGTCTTCGATGAAAACGGCACCGCGTGCGATGCATCCGCCCGCGTGATCAATCGGAGGTTGTTGCGCGTAACGCAGCAGGCTGCCACAGACGTATCAGTTCCGTCGCGGTAACCAGCACCAGCGGACCCAGCACAATGCCGCTGACACCAAAAACCGCAACGCCGCCCAACACGCCGAAAAACGCCGCCAGTGTGTGCATCTGCAGCTTCTTGCTGACGAGCGTGGGGTACAGCAGATTGTCGGCGGAACCGATCACAATTGCGCCAAACGCAAACAGGATACCCGCCTTGACCAGGTGGCCGGAAAGCGCCAGAAAAATGGCTACCGGCGCCCACACCAGGAACGTACCGAGGCTCGGAACTGTGGCCAGGGTGCCCATGACAAAGGCCCACAAAACAGCGTTCGGCACCTGCAACAAGCCGAAGATGATGCCGCCCAGCGCGCCCTGAACTGCCGCAATGGTCAGGCTGCCCAGCACCGACGCCTGCACCGCGTCCTGCATACGGCCCAGCAGGTTGTTGCCCTCTGCCTGCGTCATGGGCAGAACAGAGGCAAGTGCTTCCTTCGCCTGCTTGCCGTCGCGAAACAGGAAGAACAGCGTGTACAGCATGATGGCCATTTGCGTTAGCGTGCTGACGGAGCCGGCCAGAACGCCCTGCAGCTTGCCTGCGGCAAACGCTGCGGCACTGCGCGCGGTGTCTTGCAAATCGACCCCTGCGGTCGCCTTTTGAAACATGCCATTGAGGCGAGGATGTTCCGTCATGGTCGATTGCAGCCAGGCCTGCGCCGCACCACTGGTGACCAGCGGAATCAAACTGAAAAGCTGACTGGCCAGCCGCTCCAGCAGCAGCAGTACCGGCGCGACGATCAGCACCATAATGCCCAGCGTCAATAGAATGGACGCGAATCCAGGCTTTTTAACCTTGCGCAGCACCCATGCGTGCGGCCGCTGTGTCGACACCGCGAGCGCGACAGACCACGTCAGGGCTGGCACAAAGGGTGCCGCGATGGTTAACGCCAGCACTACTGCAAGCAGCGTGACAAGGAACAGAGCGATGCTCCGCCACGTCCAAGGCTGGGATGGTTCAGGCGGGGTCGCGCTTCCGCTTGAGGTGATCTGCTCCATAACTCGCTTTGTCCTGAGTGCCAACGTGATTACAGATCGAGTGCAGAGTTCACATCGCGCACCAGGTTGCGCAGGTACGACCGCCGGTTCAGGAGGGCAAGCATCTCGTCCTTGGCTGCATCCTTCGCGCCATCATCGCCACTGTCCACGGCGGCATCCCAGCTGGTCCACTCTGCTTCCAGTTGCGCCCGCGAGGCGTCCAGCAGGCCGGTGAAGTTAGCCTTCGCCCCCTCGAGATCCTTGCGCAGCTGGGGGTCATCGTCACCGCCCGCCTTCGCCATCTTCATCTCTTCCAGCTGCATGTTCAGCTCGAAAGCCTCTTCCAGCAGGTCTGGCGGGACAATCTGCTTCTTCTCAGTGCCGGTCGAACGAGCAGATTCGGTCGCCTTTACCGACTGCTCCTCCATCTCGACGCCTTCGGTATGCAGCAGGTATTCGGTACGACGGATAGGGTCACGCAGGGTTCGGTAGGCATCGTTGAGCTCGGAAGACTTTTCCGTTGCCGCGGCCTGCTCTTCTGCTGGTTTTGAGGCGAAGCGGTCGGGGTGGAAGTCGCGCGAGAGCCGGTAAAAACTCTTCTCGAGCGCGGCGAGGTCGAGGCCTAGCTTTGGCGGCAGCGAGAAGACTTCAAAGTAAGTCATGGCTGGTGTGATGCGGATTGCATCTTGAACACTGCTCCCCGCTTGATCGCGGGAGGCTTAGCCGCAGTTGCAGGCCTGCTCTGAAGGGGTGCGTCGAAGCAGACGCGCCAGCAACATGGCGATGAACAGCAGGCCCGCGAGCGTCAGCGTCAGCTCGTACGTGGCATGGCCTATGGTGATGCTGGGGCCAGCGTGTGCCTGGTTGCTGCTGGCCCAGAACAGCGTCAGCAACGCGGCAGCGGCGGCACTCTGGACCACGATCAGGGCGCGGCCGGATTGGGCGCGCAGGCTGATGAGCGTAGCCGCTAGCAAGATCAGGGTGCAAAGCAGAAAAACCAGGTTTGCTGTCACACGAGAACCCGCAACCATCAGCACCGCCATACCGCACTCGAGCAGGCAGACGATCAGCAGCAGGGAAGCCGTGCCTAGACGCAGGACGCGTGCAGACTGACGTTCGCCAGCCTGGCAGTTGATCCTTGGTATGGAGGAAGCCTGCATAGGGTTAGGCGGTAAACGACGAGCCGCATCCGCAGCTCTTGGTGCTGTGTGGGTTAATGAAGTTGAATCCTTGCCGCATCAGCGTCTCTTCAAAATCGAGCACCATGCCGCTCAGGTACAGGAAGCTTTTTGGATCGACGAAGACCTGCACCTTGTCACCATCCTGGCTGTAAACGTACACGCGATCGCGCTCGCGTGGCTGCGAGTCAAAGCGGATGTTGTAGCTCAGGCCGCTGCAACCGCCACCGGTGATACCAACGCGCAGGCCGCCTTGATCGCCGTTGACATTCTCCTTCGCCATCGCCGCACGGATGCGCTTCAGCGCCTTTTCCGTCACCTGGATATTCAACGCTTTCGCATTATCCGGTGGGGCAGAAACCGGCGGTGCGATGGGACTGGAGTAAACCGGCGCGGCGCCAGCCTGGGGCGCGGGCGCGCTCATTTCGTTACTGGTGGTCGTGCTGATACCGACAACAGACATACCTTTACCTCTGGTTCCATGATGAAGGACCTGCTTCTACGGCAGCCGAAGCGGCACACAGAAACAGGTCCTTTGACTTCGCTCAGGATGACGTTTGAACTTAGTGCGCGGCTCCAGCGAGGGCAGGTTCAGCTTCGGCAACGTTGTTCTTCTTCTTCCAGTCGCCGATCGCGGCGCGGATGGCATCTTCTGCCAGCACGGAGCAGTGAATCTTCACGGGTGGCAGTGCCAGTTCCTTCACAATCTCGGTGTTCGAGATCGAAAGAGCCTCGGCAACCGTCTTGCCCTTGACCCACTCCGTCGCCAACGACGAAGAGGCAATGGCCGAGCCGCAGCCGAAGGTCTTGAACTTCGCGTCTTCGATGACCTGTGTGACGGGATTGACCTTGATCTGCAGGCGCATGACGTCGCCGCACTCAGGAGCGCCAACCAGGCCGGTGCCAACCTCGGTCGAAGCCTTGTCGAGTGTGCCCACGTTGCGGGGATTTTCGTAGTGATCAACAACCTTGTCGCTGTATGCCATGGTGGTTCTCCTGATTGGCCGAACAGGCCGTGTGAGCGAATGCGTTAGTTAGATGCTGTTCCGGTCTTATCCGAACCTTGGTCCGTCCGCCGGTACTCAGCCCTTAAGAATGCCCCTGTGCCAGCGAGCTAATGCGAACAGCCAACCTTCGGTAACGATCAGCATGGAATAGGACAACGTCTTGAACACTTCGCGTAGGGCGAACTGCGCTCCCATCAGGTGGTCGATTAACAGGCTGAGCGCGAACGTCCACGTACAGCCTGTTATCCACGTTCTGGAAGTCGGTTCCTTCACGCAACAACTCCTTAGTGCGCGGTCCACTCAATCTTGGTAAGGTCAATGCCTTCCTTAACCATTTCGTACAGCGGCGACAGTTCGCGCAGCTTCAGAACGGTGTCGATCATCTTGTCCGAGACGTAGTCCACTTCTTCACGGGTGTTGAAGCGGCCCAGGCCGAAGCGGATGGAGCTATGCGCCACGTCATCGCCCAGACCAAGTGCCTTTAGAACGTAGCTGGGCTCCAGCGTGGCCGAGGTGCAGGCCGAACCGGATGAAACCGCGATGTCGTTGATGCCCATCAGCAGGCTTTCGCCTTCGACGTAGACAAAGCTCATGTTCAGGTTGCCGGGCAGGTGGTGGTCCATGTTGCCGTTGACGTGAACATAGTCCAACGCGTTCTCGAACTTTGCCTTCATGTAGTCGCGCAGGCCGGTTAGGCGCGCAGTTTCCGCTGCCATCTCGTTCATGGCGATCTCGCAGGCGGCACCCAGGCCGACGATGCCGGGGACGTTCAGCGTACCCGAACGCATGCCGCGCTCGTGGCCGCCGCCATCGATTTGCGCATTCAACTGCACACGCGGGTTGCGGCGACGAACGTACAGCGCACCGGCACCCTTTGGGCCGTAGAGCTTGTGGCCGGTCAGCGACAAAAGATCGATATTCTCGGCCTGCACGTCGATCGGCACCTTGCCCACGGCCTGCACGGCATCCGTGTGGAATAGAACGCCCTTGGCGTGGCACAGCTTGCCGATGGCGGCGATGGGGTTAACCACGCCGATCTCATTATTCGCGTACATGATGCTGACCAGGATCGTCTCTGGCGCAATGGCCGCTTCGATGTCCAGAACCGACACCAGGCCATCTGCCTGAACCGGCAGGTAGGTGACGCGGTAGCCGTTCTTCTCCAGGCGCTTGCAGGTGTCCAGCACAGCCTTGTGCTCGGTCACCTGGGTGATGATGTGGTTGCCCTTTTCGCGGTACATCTCCGCAACGCCCTTGATGGCAAGGTTGTTGCCTTCGGTCGCACCGCTGGTGAAGATGATCTCCTTGGGGGTGCAGTTGATCAGCTTCGCAATCTGCTCGCGAGCCTTGTCGACGCCCTGCTCGGCTTCCCAGCCAAAGGCATGGTTGCGGCTGGCAGAGTTGCCGTAAATTTTCGTCATGTACGGCAGCATGGCCTCGAGCACGCGGGGATCCAGCGCGGTCGTGGCGTGGTTATCCATATAGATGGGCAGCTGCACGCCCGTGTGGACGGGAGTGGTCTGCAGCAGTTCGATTTCAGCGGCGAGGCTCATGTTCTCTGTTCTCCGTGGTGCGTTTGAGCGAAAGTGGTGCGGCGATCTTTTATCGTTTGTGGTGCTACAAGCTAAAGCGCGATTGAAACCAAGCCACCCGCAACCGGCGACGCGATCGAATCGGGTGGCTCTGCAAGGTCGGCAATCACAATGCCGCTCAGCAGATCTTTGATACTGTCATTCACCTTGCGCAGCGGTTCTTTGATGGTGCAATGACCGGCGAGGTCGCATGTGCCGTGGATGGTGATGCAACTGGTAATAAACAACGGCCCATCGATCGCGCGGATGACGTCAAAGGCATTGATCTCCTCCGCAGGCCGTCCCAGCGCATAGCCGCCATTGGTTCCGGCATGCGATACCAGAATGCCCTGCCGTGCCAGTGTCTGCAGGATTTTGGCCAGCAACTGCGGGGGAATGTGGTATGCCTCGGCAATATCTTTTGCAGACTGCGCGCTGGCAGCACCTGACTTGCCAGACAGCATCGTCTGTTCCGCCAAGTACTTCAGGGCCATCAGGCCGTAATCCGCTTTTTTGGTTAACCGCAGCATAAGATCACTCAGGCGCATGGACGCCGGGCCTAGCACTAAGTGTAGGCCGGGTAACAGTCGCTTGCAATGGGAAATGGGTCGCGTTTGATAACTTTTATTGTTCTCGTCGGCTCAAACGCTCCCTCAAGGCGGTTGGGCTGGGCTAAAAGCCTTCCGCAGGCTCCCGGCTGATCCGCGATGTGACAACCCACGCATACTGTGCCGCAGAGAAGGGTGCCAGCCACGCAATCAGCACCAGCAGCCAGTGACACAGTGAGGTCAGCTGCGGCGTGGTGCGCACAGCGGTAATCAATACAAGCAGCATGGTGAAGATCTGTACCAGCGTGTTCACCTTACCCACCACGCTGGGGCGGAAATCGCGCATGGTGTGTGTGACGTACAGCAGGGTGCTGATCAGCAGGATGCCCAAATCCCGCGCGAACACCAGCACGGTGACGTATAGCGGCACCAACCCAATGTGGGTTGTGGTCAGAAACAGCGTCGACAGCATCAGCTTGTCCGCGATCGGGTCCAGGTACTGGCCCAGGCGTGTGCTCTGGTTGAGACGACGAGCCAGGCGGCCATCGACGGCGTCCGTCGCGCCCGCGACCACGAAGATCAGCAGTGCCACTTCCTCGTGACGATCCAGGATCGCAATTACCAGGAACGGGATCGCAAAAAGCCGCATCAGCGTCAGCAAATTGGGAAGGGCGCGAAATTGGCGAAGGAGTGTCATGGCAGGCGACGTGCGATTGAGGGTGGCAAGAACATTGTAGCGATGGCCCTGCTGCGAAGGCCGACCAAAGTTCCAGCGGTCTGCACCTACCGACAACCACAGACGCCGTATGCTGCGATCCCGCTGCGAATGTGGGCATTCTGCCGACACTTGATCCAGACGCAGGTTGCTCCCACGCGTGATGGCAAGTACACTGTAACGAGTGCGACCACCCCACCGGTCGCCACCTGCGCAGGCGCGTAGCTCAGTTGGTTAGAGCGCTACCTTGACACGGTAGAGGTCTCCGGTTCGAATCCGGACGTGCCTACCATCTCCACAACGACATACAAGAGCGCAGCGTTCAAGACGCGTGCCCACGTACTGCCGCCTGTGTCGTAACTCCGCCGTCGCTGAAGTAGTCGCTCCGAAGAAGTAATGAGTGTGCGTTTAGCGGGCTTGGCCCGAAATGCATTAGGTGCGCAGGTCTCCGTAAGGGACGCAGGATGACCTTCGACCTCCCAACAGCAGCGCGGGCGCAGATATTGGGACGGTACTTACACCGCCGTTTGCTGGCCCGTCGATCCTTCGACCAGGGTAGCCGCACTGCCTTCTGCTTCCATTGCCATTCTTATAGTTTTAGCGCAGCATACCGAAATACGAGATGAAACATAGCTTTCGCTTTCTGCACGCGGCCGACCTGCACCTGGACAGCCCGCTTCGAGGTCTTTCGCGCTACGAGGGCTTGTCAGTTGACGACATACGCGGCGCGACCCGGCGTGCGCTGGAAGCTTTTGTCAGCTTTGCCATTGCCGAGTCTGTCGACTTTGTCGTGATCGCGGGTGACATCTTCGACGGCAAGTGGCAGGACATGGGGACGGGGCTTTTCTTTGCCGCAGCCATGGCCAAGCTGAACGCCGCAGAGATTCCTGTGTACCTGTTGAAGGGCAATCATGACGCGGAGTCGATGGTTGCGCAGCGTCTGCCGCTGCCGCCGCTGGTGAAGGTGTTTAGTTCCAGAAAGGCCGAGACCTTCCTGCTGGACGACCATGCGGTCGCCATCCACGGCAAGAGTTTCGCCAACGCCCACATGCCCGAAGACATGACGCTGCAGTACCCCGCTGCCGTCGACGGCTACTTCAACATCGGCGCGTTGCATACGTCCATGGGCGGCCATGCGGAACACGAGACGTATGCACCCACGTCTGTCGCCACACTGCGCGCCCGGCAGTACGGGTACTGGGCGCTGGGCCACGTGCACGATTACGCCGTGCTGGCCGAGGATCCACACATCGTGTACCCCGGCGTGCTGCAGGGACGAAACATCCGGGAGACCGGCGCAAAAGGCGCGGTTCTGGTCGAGGTGGAGGATGGTGCCCTGCGGAGCTGCAAGCCGATCTCCTTCGACGTAGTGCGGTGGAGTCGAGTCGCTATCGATTGCAGCGGGCTTGAGACGCGTGACGATCTGTTCCAGCGCATGCGCACCACCCTGCGCCAGGCAGTGGAAACCGAGGCAGAAGGCAGGCCGCTGGTGGTCCGGGTGAGCTTTACGGGTGCAACCGCTTTGCACGCGGAACTGCAGGACACGAGGTCGCTGCTGCGTGATGAGCTGCGAGCGATTGCCGTCGAGATCGATGGCAATCTTTGGGTTGAAAAGATGACGCTCGACACCGGCGAACTAGTCGCGATGCACGCCGGTGCAGCCGAGCTGGGCGAAGCGGATGCAGACGACCTGTTTGCCATGCTGGACCAGGCACCCACCGACCCTGAGTTCCTGGAGATGCTGGCGGACGACCTTGCCGTGTTTCTCTCCACCACCGATCCGCCCGTTGCCGGGGAAGAAACCCTGCAGACCGCGGTGCGCAAGGGCGAGTGGGCCGCGCTTGTCTCCCACGCGGGTGCGGCCCTGCGCGCCCGGTTGCTGGGGGCGCAAAGCTGATGCGCTTCGACGAACTGCACCTGTTGAAGTACGGCCATTTCGAAGGCTGCGACCTGCAGTTTCCCAAGCAGGCTGTGGACTTCCACATCATCTTCGGAGCGAACGAGGCGGGCAAATCGACCACGGTGGCAGCCGTGGGCGACCTCCTGTTCGGGTTTCCGCATGGCAAGGCGCAGGACTACCGCTTCGACGCATCGCTGTTGCGTGTGGGCGCGGTGCTGGAACAGGGAACGCAACGCACACGGGTGCGGCGCAAGCGCGGCCGAGGTGCCACGCTGATGGACGGCCAGGACAACCCGCTGAACGAAGCCGTACTGACGGGCATGCTGCACGGGCAAACGCGGGAGACCTTTCACGCTGCCTGGAGCCTGGACCACAAGCTGCTGCGCGACGGCGGCCAGGCCATCGTGACCGCGAAGAGCGACATCGGGCAGGCCTTGTTTGCGGCTGGTTCCGGCCTGACCGGCGTGACACG
Organism: Janthinobacterium lividum; assembly: GCA_050954745.1. Taxonomy (GTDB): domain Bacteria; phylum Acidobacteriota; class Terriglobia; order Terriglobales; family Acidobacteriaceae; genus Terriglobus. Next base: position 25,931 of record JBPBQP010000006.1, read on the forward strand.
CATCCTGCAAACGCTGGATGAGGAAGGCGACAGCATCTGGGGTGCTCGCGCCAGGGCCAGCCGCAGCTACACCCGCCTGGGGAAGGAACTGAAGGACGCAAAGGACCGGCTGCGTGAGGCCGAGGTGCGCCCCGCGGCATGGAAAAAAGCACACGACGATCTGCAGGATCTGGAGCGGCAGCAGGGCGAACTCGCCGGGCAGCAACAGGTCCTGCTGGCAGAGCAACGGTCCGTTGAACGCGTGCGCCGCATCCTGGAGCCTGTGCAGCACCTGCACACCCTGCAAGCATCGCTGGCCGGTGCGACCGCGCCGCTGTTTACACCTGTGCTTGAGGCGCTGTTCGACACCTCCTTCGCCGTGCATGCAGATGCTGTTCTGAAGCAGGACACCGCGGAACGACTCATTGCCGAGGAGGAAGGGCGTCTGCAGGCCATCGTTCCGGATGCGGTCTGCCTGCAG
>JBPBQP010000007.1:0-22768 GCA_050954745.1 Janthinobacterium lividum
TTCCAGTTGTCCTGCCAAGGGCACGGCTGGGTAGCGAAGTTCGGTTATGATAACCGCTGAATGCATATAAGCGGGAAGCATGCCCTAAGATGAGATCTCCCAACCCAAAAGGGAAATGAAGGGCCCTGGAAGACCACCAGGTTGATAGGCTGGATGTGGAAGCGCAGTAATGCGTGTAGCTTACCAGTACTAATCGCCCGTTCGGCTTGATCATAGAATTTACTCTGCGCAGAGCAGCCGCTCTGTTCCTGAGGAGATTCAACACAAGCTAAGTAGTTACATGCAGGGCGCAAGCTCTGCGGCAACTAAGAAATACGATGTATATGTCTACCCAATCTATTCAGTTGTGAAACCTCGCAGTGCGAGTAGTTTCGACAATTTGCTGGTGATAATACCGCGAGGGTCACACCCGTTCCCATCCCGAACACGGAAGTTAAGTCTCGTTGGGCCGATGGTACTGCACGGGTAGCTGTGTGGGAGATTAGGTTGTCGCCAGCATTAACCTCAATAAAGCCCACTCCCCGGAGTGGGCTTTGTTGCGTCTGCGCAGATATGAGTGAAGGCTGGGCGTGGCGTCGAACGAGTTGACTCGATTATCATGGACAGTACAGTGATGAGGTAGAGTCGATGACGAGCGTCCGGGTCTTTCTGATTTGTAGTTCCATGTGCTTGTTGTCCGGGGCGAATGCAGCCGTCAAACCGTCGGCGTTTGGTAATCAGTCCAAGCCGATGAAGGCTTCTGTTCGCATCCTCGCAATCAGCAGCTCTTCCGAGCAGAGCTTTGCAGGAAACCAGGAGATCTATCTTGCGGACGTCCAGGTAAAAGACGGCGAGCACCGGTTTGCTCGGCTTGTTGACCAGTACCCGGGCTTCGGTCTTCCAATTCGGCCATCGTTGCTGCGTGATGGCACCCTATTTTCGATGAGGCTCACGCGAGAGCCTGAGTGCGACGTTCCCGGTTCCAAGATCTACCTTCGACGCGATGACAGCGGTGTGTTTGATGGCAGCGTCAGGGATTCGTTGGCATCCCGAGCAGCTGTTGCGATCCCATGTTTCAAGACTCTGCACCAAACCATCGAGGTCTCCAAGCACTGAGCTGTCTTGAAAGGCATCTGGCTACTTGGTATGCAGCCCAACTACTTCTTGCGGAATAGTTTGAGACTGATGGCCGCACCCATCGCGGCGTATCCTTCGTCTGATGGGTGCAGGTGGTCCCCGTAATCGTACTTAGGAAGTAACTGGTCCGGGTGGTTCTGATCCCGCGTCGCCTTGTCAAAGTCGATGACGCCATCGAAGAGCGAACTGGTGCGCAAAAAGGTGTTCACGTTCTGGCGAATTTGTTCGCCATCTTCCGTGAAGTACTTCGCTCCTCGGTATGGCAGTATGGTGCCGGGTATGAACTTCACCCCACGGGCATGGGCTCGTTGCACTAGCGTGGTGTAGGCATCGATGAGTTGCTGCTGGGTGATGGCATCCGCAGGTGCCCGGTGCATGTTGCCGATGTCGTTAATGCCCTCAAGCATAACGACATAGCGCACATTCGGAACGTCGAGCACTTCACGGTCGAAGCGATCCATGGCGCTGGGCCCGGCGCCTTCATGCAGGATGCGATTGCCGCCAATGCCTTCGTTCACGATGGAGAATGCGCCCGTCTTCTTTCCGGAGGCCAGTAAGGGCGCTAGGACGTCTGGCCACCGCCGGTTTGTCTCCGATGTGGAGCCAGTGCCGTCTGTAATGGAGTCTCCAAAGGCCACCACTGCGGCTGATTTACGGGTACGGTCCACTTCAACATTTTTAAGGAAGTACCAGGAAGTCGTCTGCAATGCGGGGCCGATCTGGTTCGTGCCGCTACCTATTGGCTTGGTTGCGCTTTGAACTACCGCCTTATCAGCTAAGGGTGCGCTGACGCCGGTCGGTGAGAGCAACTGCTCTGCGGTCACCAGGTCGCCCGGAGCCAGAAACGTCGTGGTGTGTGCGGCTGCGTGGTAGGTGATTGCAGGCAAGTCCTGCGCGGGTAGCAGCGCTGAGATGACCAGATCAGAGAAGATTGGCACACGCTCGACGACTGCATCACTGCTGGTGGTCTTGCCTGGCGCAATCGTGATGCCCGGCTGGCCGGCGAACGTCAGCGGCCGGTCGGTCCCTGTAAGGATCTTGCTGCCGGCAGATAGGAACGCGAGGTGCGCGGCATCAATGCGTAGCGGCGTGGTTCCGAACTCATTGCTGAAGGTCACGCGCACGCGCTTGCCGCCTTGGCTTATATGAACTACCTGGCGCAACGTGACCGCTTCCTTGCCGATGGGCAGGTTTCTGGCAGCGTCAGACCGAGCATCCAGCACCATTGCGGCAGTGCCCCATGTGGGCAGCCAGTCCTTCGCTTGCGACGCGGTCTGTGCCGAAGCGTAGGGGAGACTGACAGCGGCAAAAGCGAGCAGAACTGCAGGTATGCGCATGGCGAAATTGTAAGCTGTGCGGTGCTGCGATCGCACATGCGGTGCTGCAGCTGACACGATCGTATTTCCGCGGAACCAATCCGCGCCCATTTGCGTAGAGAGAGGCATGGGCACGATGACCATTCCGATGACGCCGTTTCAAACGTCACAACCCTGCTGGCCAGCCTTGCGGCCCCAGCAAAGGCTGACACGCAAGCCTTCAAGCACGCCGGAACTGCCAATGCAGCGGGATGCACGCGGTACACTGCTCGCACCCTTTCAAGAGGTAGCCCTACTGCGTACCGGGAACGAAGCATCCGGGATTGACTCCGCCGGTAACAACACCGCCGTGCGGGAGCCCTGGCGGACTGACGCCTCAGCTGCGCCCGAGGTCAGTGCAGAGCGTGCCGCAGAAATTGCTGCGCTGCACACCCTGGTGTTCGCGTGCATGCGCGGCAACTCTGCCGCCTGGCAGCAGCTGGTCACGTCGCAGCATCGCCGGGTGTATGGCATCTGCTACCGATTTACCGGCTCACCCACCGACGCGGAGGATCTGACGCAGGATGTCTTCCTGAAGGTGTACCGCAACCTGCAGGGGTTCGATCCTGCCAAGGGAGCGTTCACCACCTGGCTGACCACGTTGACGCGCAACCTGCTGGTCGATCATTTTCGACGCACACGGCAGGACCGTTCAACTGATTCGCTGGATGAATCGACGCGTGAAGATGGCGATGGCCCAACTCTGGCCGACCAACTGGCCGACACGCGACTTGGGCAACTGCAGCGGGTGGCGCAGATGGAGTTGCGGGTGCGCATCCAGCACGCGTTGAAGCAGTTGTCGCCGGAACTGCGTGAGGCAGTGATCCTGCGCGATCTGCAGGACATGGACTACAAGGAAATTGCAGCCGTCCTGAAGGTGCCTGAGGGCACGGTCAAAAGCCGGATCAGCCGGGGCCGGGGCGAACTGGCTCGCATGCTGGGACGCACAGAAGGGCGGGTGGTGTAAGTGGCGGATGAGACAAACAAGACGAATGAAACTGCAGAGAAGGGAAAGCGTATGAGCCGGCTCACCTGCTCCCAATGCGAAGGCATGCTGCTGGACGCCGCCGACGGCCTGCTGCTGCCAGACGAGCAGACCCACTTCGACCTCCACATGGCCGAGTGCGCAAGCTGCCCCCGTTTGCTCGCCGACGTTCGCCGTGGCGGGGCCTGGATGGAGATGCTGAAAGAGGCGCCCCCTGTGCCGCCCGCCGATATGGTGGACCGGATTCTTGCCATGACTTCCGGGAACGCGGTGGAGGCCAATGGAGTCATGGCGCAGGCTGCGCACGCGGCATCCCTGTTTGGCGACAGCGGCGCAAAGATTCTGCCCTTCCGTGTGCCGCCGCATCTGCAGCAGCCACGCACGCGGTATGCCCGCATGGTGCATACCGTCATGCAGCCCCGCTTTGCCATGACGGCCGCGATGGCGTTCTTTTCCATCGCGCTGACGATGAACATCGCAGGCGTGCGGCTGAGTTCGTTACGCGCCAGTGACCTGAAGCCCGTGAACCTGAGGAAGAGCTTCTGGGCCGTGAATAACCGGGCGGTGCGCTACTACGACAACCTGCGCGTGGTGTACGAACTGGAGTCGCGCGTGCGGGAGATGCAGCGCGAGAACGATTCAGACAGTGCGCCACGGCGAGGCATCTTGGCTGCGCCTCAGCCGAAGGAGATTGCGCCTTCGCGGCAGCCTCCAACGGCACCACCTCGAAGCAGTACACCCAAGGCGCGAGACAAAGCTGCTGCTGCCCAGAGCGAAGCAAGGGACTACCGGATCGTTCCGGTCGAACAGAACACCGAAACTGCCGCAACAGCGCCGCGCGGCGAAGGAGAGCAGGCATGAGCATTCAGGACCCCACCCCCGACCCACGGAACGTTCCTTACGGTCAGCAGCCCTATGGCACACCAGCTTCCTCCGCGTATAAGCCCGTGACAGACCCTGTGGATCCAGCAGGGGCTGTGCCGCCCGTCGATCCTTATGGTTACTCCGGCCCCGGCTACACCAGCGCACCGCCGCCGGGCGCGCCTAACCCGGGTCTGGCAGCGCTGCTTGGCTTCATTCCGGGCGTTGGTGCCATGTACAACGGCCAGTTTCCAAAGGGCATTGCGCATATCGCGATTTTTGCTGTGTTCTCGTCGCTGTCGAAGAACGTGAACGGGTTTTTCGGCCTTTTCGTCGCGGGCTGGGTCTTCTACATGGTCTTTGAGGCGTACCAGACCGCAATCGCTCGTCGCGACGGCCTGCCGCTGCCTGACCCGTTCGGGTTGAACAACATCGGCGAACGCTTTGGCTTCCGCGGCAACCCGGACTTCAGCCACTTCTGGAACCATGGCGCGCCACCTGTGCGGCCCACAAACCCCGCAGATCGTGCTGCAGATCCTTACTATCCACCAGTCGATCCCCGCGCGCAGGGCTACCAAGTGGACCCTGCAGGCAATGTGTACCGTTCGGCTGCTACCGGCTCCGCTGCACCGGGCTATGGCCCCCCCGTACCGCCTGCAGCAGGGTACCCGCCGTACAGTACGCCCCCCTACGGAGGTGCCGGTTACGAGGTTCCGCAGTACGCTGTTCCACCCATGCCACCCATGCCGCCGATTCCACGGAGTGGCCTGCCCACAGGTGCCATCGTCCTCATCGGTCTAGGAGTCTTCGCGTTGCTCGGCTCCATGCGCTCCTTTGCCTTTCTAGAGGGTGAGGCGACCGGAGGCCTGTTCCTCATCGGCCTGTCTATCTTCATGATCTGGCGGCGCTTCTCCGTCAGCAGAACGCTATACCCCGAAGGATCTGCCGAGGCGCGGTGGAACCTGCTGCGGGCCAGCAAGGGTGCCGGTGTGGTGTTTGTCGTTGGCCTGTTGACGTTGCTGCAGGGCCTGCACGTGGTGGACTGGGAGTATTCGTGGCCACTTCTGCTGATCTTCCTGGGTGTGTTCATCCTCCTGGAGCGACTGGCGCTTAACCGCATGAACACGCCAGCCTATCCGCCCGTGGGCTATCCCGGTGCACCGGTGCCGCCCGCTGCTGAGCCGGTGGTAGAGACAGCTTCGCCGACCTCCATCATGCCAAAGTACACACGCCCCAGCAACGATCTGAACGACACGGAAGGACGTTAGCCATGGCCTCCACACCGCCGAATTTTCCGCAGGCACAGGGCGATCCCAACGTGCCATTTGACCCGAACAACGTGAATGATCCGCGCTATGACAGGAGTCGCGATCCACGGTATGACCCTCGCTGGCAGAAAGCGCAGCAGAAGTTCTACCGCGACCAGCAGCGTGCGCAGCAGGGCCAGGACCGCGCCGCACGCCGGGCGCAAGCGGCTGCCTGGCGCGACCAGACCCGCGCCCAGCGCCAGCAGTGGAAGATGTACTGGCGTGCGCAGCGGCGCACCTCCCTGATTGGGCCCTTGTTGCTTATTACGGTCGGTGTCGTCTTTTTCCTGCTGCATACCGGACGCCTCTCTACCTTTGTCTTCTTTGGCTGGTACAGCCACTGGTGGCCGCTGTTGCTGATCGCCATCGGTGTGCTGCGCCTGGCAGAGTGGGCCATTGACCGCGCACGGCAGCCTGAGGGTGCGCCCGCCATGCGGTACTCAGTCGGCGGCGGCGTAGTCTTTGCAGTCGTGGTGTTAGCTGGCCTGGGCCTGGTTCTGCATGCTGGCGGTCAGTGGCGTGCTGACTCCAACGGCATCGGTTTCGTCATGCCCGACTGGGCACGGGGCGACATGAGCCACTTCTTCGGCGAAAAGCATGAGGAAGATGCTTCACCGCAGGTAGAGGACATTACCGCCACCGGCACGCTCTCCATCGACAACCCGCACGGCGACGTCACCGTGACCGGTACCAGCGACGACGGCAAGGTCCATCTTTCGGTACATAAGCAGGTCTTTGTCAGCTCCGATAGCTTCGCATCGGCACGGCTTCACGACCTGGTCACCACCCTGGAAGGTACGCCAGACAGCCTGACGCTGAGGGTGCCCTCCGTCGAAGCGGGCAGCGCAGATCTAACGCTGCTGGTTCCCGCGACCATTCGGATCGTGGTCAATAGCAACCGCGGCGACGTCCATGTCAGCAATCTGAAGTCGCCTCTTTCGGTCACTGCAAACAATGGTGACGTCGAGATCGCGGCCATCACCAGCCCGGTGCAGATCCATGTCAACAATCGCAAGCGCGACCTGAATGTGCGCAGCGTTACCGGCAACGTTAACATTGACGGAAACGGCGACGAAGTGACCCTGTCGGACATCGTCGGCTCGGCCACGGTGCGCGGCGACTTCTATGGAGGTGGCCATCTGCAGCGCGTCAGCGGTGGGGTGGAATACCACAGCAGCCGATCCGACATTAGCCTGGCGCACCTGAATGGGGAACTAGAACTGGACGGTCATGACCTGACGGCCAGCGAGGTCGTCGGCCCCATGCTGGTCAACACCCGTAGCCGCAACATCAACCTGGACAAGGTCACGGGAGACGTCAAGGTGGTGAACAATCACGGCGACGTAGACGTCCACATGGCTCCGCCGACCGGTACGCTCACGGTCGACAACCAGAATGGCAACGTGAACGTTACCCTGCCCGAGCGCGCGAAGTTCAATCTAACGGCCGAGACCAGCGACGGCGACGCCCACAGCGACTTCAGCGGCAACGATACCCATGGTGGTCGTGGCATTTTGAGCGGGCCCGTCAACGGTGGCGGTGTTGCCATCCGGCTGAACACCTCGCACGGCGACATCAACGTTAGCCACAACTCCATGGCACCGTTGACGGGGGCGAAGCCTTCGCAGCATATCTCCACCCTCAGCACACCGACTATGCCGACACCACCGGACATGCCGGACACCAAGCAGATGCTGCAAATGCAGCGTGACGCCTTGGCGACTGCCGCTGCTGCCCTGCACGAAAGTGCAGAGCAGGCTCGACAAAACACCCGGGCATCTACCGAGGAAGCCAAACAGCACGCTAAAGAGGCCATGGAGGAGGCCCGGCAGGCCATGAGGGATGCACAGCAGAAGCAGCGGGAAGCCGCCCGCCTGGCAAGAGATGCGGCCCGGTCCCAGAACTGAACGTAAGCCTGCAAAAAAGGAAAAGGCCGCTCGGTTGAGCGGCCTTTTCCTTATTCCGGTGGAGCTACTTCACTTCATAGCCGGCAAAGAAGTAGCCGATCTCGAAGGCAGCGGTGTCTTCGGCATCTGAGCCGTGGATCGCATTTTCTTCAATGGATGCGGCAAACATCTTGCGGATGGTGCCTTCCTCAGCATTTGCCGGGTTGGTCGCGCCCATCAGCTTGCGCAGGTCGGCAATCGCATTGTCCTTCTCAAGCACCATGGGGAAGATAGGGCCTGATGCCATGAACTTCGTCAGGTCTGCGAAGAACGGGCGGGCAGCATGAACATGGTAGAAGCCTTGTGCCTGCTCTGTAGTGAGCGACATCTTCTTGATGGCGACAATCTTAAAACCAGCCTTCTCAATTTCCGCGAGAATGGCACCCGTACTGCCCTTGCGGACTGCGTCCGGCTTGACGATAGAAAACGTGCGCTGAGACATGGAACTCCTGTGTATAAGTGTCTTCTCGAACTTGTCTATTGTAAGGGACCGGCCTGCGGGTCGCACCTATGCCGATGCGGAGATCCCGGGCACGAACAGGGAAAAGGTGGTGCCATGCTTCTTGTCACCCATGCGTGAACGTACGCTTAGGCGCCCACCATGCCGCTTCGCTATGGAGTTCGATATCCATAAGCCCAGCCCGGAGCCACCGGATCCCTTGGTGGTATAAAACGGCTCAAAGATCTGCGCAGCCGTTCTGCCATCCATGCCATGGCCGCTGTCCGACACGCTGATCCTCACTCCACCATGGCCCGACCGTGGGTCAGTTGCAGGGGCAGTGCGGATGGTGATGACACCACCACCCTGCTGAATTGCGTCAATGGCGTTGCCGACCAGATTATTCAGGATTTGACGGATATCGCCCTCCACACAGCGGAAGGGAAAGCTTCGACGGTGCTGCCGTTCGATACGAATGCCGGAATTATGTAACCGACCCTGATGCAATGCGACAACTGACTCAATCAAGGAATCCGGAACGCAGTCCACAAAGTTCGCGCCACCACGCTGGAAGCGCAGTGTCTGCGAGACAATTTCCGAAACTCGACGCAACTCCTGCTCAGCCTGGTGCAGGTAGCCGTCTGACTCGGGACAGATGTTCTCATCCTGCCGTGCCAGGTATAAAAGATTCGTGACTGCTTCCAGCGGGTTGTTGATCTCGTGTGAGATGGAGGCCATCAGTCGACCAACCGCAGCCAGCTTTTCTGACTGCATCAATTGCTCTTCCGCCAGCTTCTGCTGCTCGCGCAACTCCTCAGCTGCGAAACGCTCCACCTGAACAGATGCTTTATGCTGGCGATCTGCTTCTTCACGTTCCGCCTTGGCGGCGGCGTCCAGCTCATGCAGGGCTTTCTGCTGCTGCTGTTCTGTCTGCCGTAGCTGCTCCTCCACGGCCAGGTGCGAGGTCATGTCATTCAGAGTGATGACCGTGCCATAGACATCATCGCCGCGTTTCAGGGGAACAGACGAGCACAGAACCCGCACGGGCTCACCGGAACGCTTCCAAAGCGTCTCCTCAAGGTCATGTACGGGTTTGCCCGTCAACCTGGCGAGGTAAAGGGGGCACTCATCAACGGGGTAAGGCGAACCATCTGCATGGCGTGAATGCATCAGCGCATGCAGATCCGCGCCAATGCATTCTGCCTCGGAATAACCAAGCAGCTGCAGCGCAGCCGGGTTAATGGTGGCACAGAGACCTTCACGATCAACGGCGTAGATGCCGACCGCAACGTGGTTCAACACCGTTAGACATGACAGTAATGCCGAGTCATCATCCTGTGTGCTGTTACCCGAACTGTTGCTACCCTGCTGCATCGCACCCCAAAGGCGTTTTCGCTATCGGTAGATGGATGCGTATCTCGCGCGAAACGTAGCAAGGTGATGATGGTCAGCTTACGCCGTTGCACATTTTTTCTGGCTCTGACGCCCCGCAACGGGAAGCGTTACAAAGGGCAAAGGAGACGACGGCTCATCGACCCAGCACGCGTGCCATGGTCTCGCCAATTTCTGCCGGTGACTTTACCACGTGGATGCCTGCCGCAGACATGGCTGCCATCTTGCTTTCGGCCGTGCCCTCTCCGCCGCTGATGATGGCGCCAGCGTGGCCCATGCGGCGTCCCGGAGGAGCCGTCTGCCCCGCGATAAAGCCGACGACTGGTTTCTTCACGTGTGCCTTGATGTACTCGGCTGCCTCTTCTTCATTGGTGCCGCCGATCTCGCCGATCATGACGATCGCTTCGGTGCCGGGATCTTCATTGAGCATGCGAATCGCATCGATGTGCTTTGTCCCGATGATCGGGTCGCCGCCGATGCCGATTGCCGTCGACTGGCCGATACCGCGCTGCGTTAGCTGGTGCACGGCCTCATACGTCAGTGTGCCGGAACGCGACACGATGCCGACCGAGCCCTCCTTATGAATGCGGCCCGGCATGATGCCGATCTTCGCCTTGCCCGGCGAGATGACGCCTGGGCAGTTCGGCCCGATCAGCACGGACTTTGAGTCCTTCACCACGCTCCAGACCTTGACCATGTCCAGCACGGGGATGCCCTCGGTGATGCAGACGACCAGAGCGATCTCTGCTGCAACGGCCTCCATAATGCCGTCCGCCGCAAAGGGTGGAGGGACAAAGATCATGGTCGCATTCGCGCCGGTGGCCTTCACCGCTTCTTCCACGGTGTTGAAGACAGGCCAGCCCTCATGCACGGTGCCGCCCTTGCCCGGCGTAACGCCGCCCACGACGATGTCCTTGCCAAACTGCTTCGAGTACTCAGCGCAGCCCTTGGCGTGGTACGTACCTTCGCGGCCGGTAATGCCTTGAACGATGAGGCGGGTGTTGTTATCTACAAGAACTGACATCTAGTTGCTCCCCTTGGCTGCTTCAACGGCAAGCTGGGCTGCTTCCGCCATTGTTTGTCCTACTGCGTACTTCAAGCCCGAGTCTGCAAGAATCTGACGGCCCTCTTCGACGTTCGTACCCTCAAGCCTCAGGATCAACGGCAACGTAACGTTCAGGTTCCGAGCAGCCGCAACAACGGCAGTCGCCAGCACATCCACGCGAAGAATGCCGCCGAAAATGTTGATGAAGATCGCCTTCACGTTCGGATCGGCCAGGAGGATGGCGAAGGCTGCCTCAATCTGCTGCTGGTTGGCACCGCCGCCCACATCCAGAAAGTTTGCGGGCGAGCCGCCGGAGTACTGGATGATGTCCATCGTCGCCATGGCCAGGCCTGCGCCGTTCACCATGCAGGCGATGGAGCCGTCCAGCTTGATGTAGTTCAGCGAATCCTTGCTGGCCTCGACTTCGAGGGGGTCTTCCTCGGCGACATCGCGCAGTTCCTTCAGGTCCTTGTGCCGGTACATGGCGTTGTCGTCGAAGTTGATCTTGCAGTCGAGTGCTGCGAGCTTACCGTCCTTGGTGGTGATGAACGGATTGATCTCCAGCAGGGAACAGTCAGTGTCGATGAAGGCCTTGTACAGGCCCGTCATGAAGGCGACGGCTGGGTTGATCTGCGCGGGCGTCAGGCCCAGCTTGAACGCGAGATTGCGCGCCTGCCACGGCTGCAGGCCGAGTGCGGGTTCGATGGCTTCCTTGAAGATGGCGTCCGGATTCTCCGCCGCGACCTCCTCGATCTCCATACCGCCCGCCTGCGACGCCATAAAGGTCAGCTTGGCGGTGGCGCGGTCCAGCACGATGCCCAGGTACAGTTCACGGTCGATGGCGGAACCCGCCTCCACCAGCAGTCGCTGCACCTTCTGGCCCTGCGGTCCGGTCTGGTGCGTGATCAGCTGCATGCCCAGGATGGCCTTGGACGCGGCATTAGCGTCGTCCAGCGTCTTGGTCACCTTGACGCCGCCACCCTTGCCGCGGCCACCGGCGTGGATTTGCGCCTTCACTACGACCACTGCATTGCCTGCGGAAAACAGCTGCTTGGCGGCATGGTCGGCTTGCTCCAGTGTGGTGACCATCTCGCCTTCGGGGACGGGTACGCCATACTTCCGCAGAATTTCCTTGGCCTGGTATTCGTGAATCTTCATCGGGCACAAACTCCGGTGGTGATCTTGTTGCTGTCACGGGAATGGTAGCGGACCGGTGTGACAGCCGTAAATGGTTACCGCACCGATGTCCGTTTACCGCGCAGCCGTCCCGTGCGAGAAAATAGCAGGATGGAGCCGCAAGAACTGCTGCAACGCGTGGTGAACGGCGGCGACGTCCTGTTGTTGTCAGAGGCTCGTGACCTGATGGCGGCACTGCTGCAAGGCCGTTTCAGCGAGGCAGCAATGGCCGATCTGCTGAGCGCCCTGCACGAACGTGGCGAGACTGCGACGGAACTTGCAGGCTTTGCCGACGCCATGCGGGCCGCCTCCGTAACGCTGCCGCTGACCGACGCCGAGCGCGACACGCTCGTGGATACCTGCGGTACGGGCGGCGATGGCAGCGGTACCTTCAACATTTCGACGGCGGTCGGGCTGGTGGCCTGCGCCGCTGGAGCGAAGATCGCGAAGCACGGCAATCGCGCCGTAACCTCGCGCTGCGGCTCGGCAGACGTGCTGGAAGCGCTGGGCGTCCGCACCGACCATACGCCGGAGTCGGCTGCTGAAAGCATCCGTCAACACGGCTTCGCCTTCCTGCTGGCCACGCGCATGCACCCGGCCATGAAAATCGTTGCGCCGGTACGCCGGTCGCTGCCGTTTCGAACAGTATTTAACCTGCTCGGACCCATGACCAACCCGGCGGGCGCACGGCGGCAGGTGATGGGGGTCTATTCCGCCGCAGCCGTTCCTCTGGTCGCACAGGCGCTGGCGCTCGGCGGCCACATGGCTCACGCGTTGGTGGTACATGGTGCGGGAGGGTTGGATGAACTGTCGCTCTCAGGTACAAGTACCGTCGCCAAGGTGCGCGGTGTAGACGTGCAACCGTACCAGATCGACCCCCACGACGCTGCCTTGTCGGCGTCGAAGGATGCACTCGCAGGTGGCGATGCGGCTAACAACGCGGCCATCCTACGCAGCATTTTTGCGGGTGCCCCAGGGCCGCCCCGGGACATTGTCCTGCTGAACGCGGCTGCCGTGCTGCTGGTGAGCGGGCTTTGCAGCGAACTGCGCATGGGGGCTGCAATGGCCGCAGATGCCATCGACTCGGGCAAGGTCACCCACCTGCTGAAGCAGTTAGCGGGGGAGCGGCAATGATCGTCCGGCCCCGTCCCGCGGTATGGGAACTGCCGTTCATCTGGCGGCTCTCCATCCTGCCACGCGTCGCGCCGCAGGTACTGCTGGTGGGCCTGTTCGCCGCCGCCGTGGTCGAGCTTTCCGCCCGTCGGCCCCTGCTGTTTACCAGCTTGAATGTGGCACCGTTCACGCTGCTGGGCATTGCGCTGTCCATCTTCCTCGGCTTCCGCAACAACGCCTGCTACGAACGCTGGTGGGAGGCGCGGCGGCAACTGGGCGGCATGATCGGCGAAATGCGGTCGTTCAGCCGGTGGACCATGAGCCTGCAATCCATTGAGCGAGCCCGGCGCGTCAGCCTGGTGCTGCGCGCCGTCGGCTACGTGTATGCCCTGATGGCGCACCTGCGTGATGAGGCCGTGCCGGAAGAGGTCGCACGCTACACGCCGAACCAGAAGCACACGCAGGCAAGAAACCAGCCCGACGCCCTGCTGCAAGCCATGGCCGACGAGGCCGCGGCGTTGCTGACAGAGGGCGAGATGGGCGAAATACTCTTTGCGCGCTTTGATGACCGGCTGACTGATTTTGCCGCCGTGCAGGCCGCGTGCGAACGCATCCGAAGCACACCTCTGCCGTTTCCTTACACCCTGATCCTGCACCGCACAGCGTACGCTTTTTGCTTCCTGCTGCCGTTCGGCCTGGCAAGCACCTTTCGCTGGGGCACGCCGCTGTTCTGCGCACTGGTCGCATACGCCTTCTTTGGACTCGACGCCCTGGGCGACGAGCTTCAGGAGCCCTTCGGCAAAAGCCTGAACGCGCTGCCGCTGTACTCCATGGCCCGCACCATCGAGATCAGCCTGCTGGAAGCGGTCGGTGCCGCGGATGTACCGTTGCCACTACAGCCGGAAGGCAATGTTCTGCGCTGACGCGTCTTCGCTTTTGGAGGGCAGCCGCACTACTTAGTCGTTCAGGGCCATCTCTTCCACTTCGGTTTCCACAATCTCCTCAACATCCTCCAGGGGCTCTCCCAGCTGGATACCGTAACGCGGTGCCAGCTCTGGCGCGAACTTTGCGATGTCGTTGCGCAGGCGGATGAGCGACAGGTCCTTCGCCTTGCTCTCGAGCATAATGTCGGTTTCCAGGTGCTGGATCGAGCGCAGAAAGGTGAGGGTCTCGAAGGGGTTGTTGTAGTCGGCGTGGCCGGTCCAGATGGGCGGCTGCAGCACGGTTTCGATCAGGCCGGTCTTCTTGTTCTTGCGCTTGATCTCGCGCATTTCTGTGCGGGCACAGCTGAAGTGCATCTTGGGCCGGACGCCGGTGGGCCAGGTCTTCAGAAAGCGTGCCAGCGTGTCGACCAGCGGCAGGCCCTCAGGGTTCATGCACCAGTGGTGCTGGTAATCGAAGACGCATTTCACGCCGGTGCGCTCGTGGATGCTGAGCACGTCCGCGGAGGAGAAGCGGATGTCGTCGTTTTCAAGCACCATGCGGCGCTGAATGGGTTCACTGAGCCGTGACCATGTTTTGACCCAGTTATCACAGCCCAACGCGCGGTTGCCGTACGCTCCGCCCACGTGGATGACCATGATGGCCTCAGGCGGCAGCTCCATGTAGTCCAGCATGGTGGCCTGCGACTGCAGGTCGGCGATGGACTTCTGCGTGAGCGCCTCGTTGTCGCTGTTCAGCACGATGTACTGCGATGGGTGGAAGCTCAGCCGCAGGCCCTGAGCCTTGGCCAGCTTGCCCACGTGCTCCAGGTCGGCGCGGCTCTCTTCCACCATGTTGTGGAACTGCGGCATGTCGGGGTGCGTGTGGTAGGGTGCCAGATCGCTGCTCATGCGGTACATGCGGATGTCGTGCTGTCGCAGGTATTCGAAGGTCTCGCACATGTAGCCCAGCGAGACGCGCAGATGCGGGTTCAATCGCCAGCCACGGGTGTCGTTGCTCTTCAGGTCGGGCCGACCCATGACCTTGACCGGGAAGCCGAGGCGCATGGCGTCGGCGGGGAAGGGCGGCATGGTCAGCCCGTTGTCATCCTGCGTGGGCCAGCCGCAGGAGGCCATGGGGTTGGTTAGCCGGCGCTGCTCCGCAGCCTCTTCATCAGCCTTCTTGCGGTCGCGCGCGGCCTTCATGTTGAGTTTTTTGCGGGCGAGCTTTTCCTTGGCCTTCAGCTTTTCTTCGCGCTCGATCTGCGCGGGCGTGAGCGGCTTCTCGGGCTTTTTTTCGGCGGACTTCTTTGCGGCTGCTTTGTTTACGGTCATCAGGGAGTGTGATGCGGATCTCAGGTGAGATTGTGTTCAGGCGGGCAGGTGTCTAGCCGCCCCATCCTCGCCCGAGCGTTCAAGTTGCAGGGACCGGTTCTGTCTGCATGAGAAAATAGGAAACAAATGATCTCTGTTTCGAATGTCACGATGCGGTACGGCTCGAAGATTCTGTTTGAGGACGTATCGACGCAATTCATCTCCGGTCGCCGCTATGGCTTGACCGGCCCCAATGGTGCGGGCAAGTCCACCTTTATGAAGGTGCTGACCGGCGAGCTTGAGGCGCAAAAGGGCACGGTTATTCGCCCGCGCAAACTCGGCATTCTGCGCCAGGACCAGTACCAGTTTGACGCGTTACGCGTGATCGACGCGGTCATCATGGGCAATGCGCCGCTGTGGGCCGCCATGGAAGAGCGCGAGACGCTCTACAACAAGGCTGACCTGACGGACGACGACGGCATCCGCCTGGGCGAGCTCGAAGGCGTGGTCGGCGACGAGAACGGCTACGAGGCCGAGAGCGACGCCGCCATCCTTCTGCAGGGCCTCGATATTCCAGACGAGGTGCACAACCGCACCATGGGCGAGCTGCAGGGCGGGCAAAAGGTCCGTGTGCTGCTGGCGCAGGCGCTGTTTGGCGCACCGGAAGCCCTGCTGCTGGACGAACCCACCAACTATCTCGATCTTGAGTCGGTCCACTGGCTGCAGGACTTTCTGCTGTCGTACCGCGGCACGCTGATCACCATCTCGCACGATCGCCACTTCCTGAACGCGGTCTGCACCCATATCGCCGACATCGATTACCAGACGATCATCACCTACCCCGGTGGCTACGACGACATGGTCATGCAGAAGGTCAGCGTCCGCACCCGCATCGAGGGCCAGAACGAAGAGCGCACCAAGAAGATCGAGCAGCTCAACGACTTCATCGCGCGCTTCTCTGCCGGTACCCGCTCCAGCCAGGTGAACAGCCGTAAGAAGGAAGTCGAGCGACTGGCCACCACCGAGCTGGCGCGCTCCAACATTCAGCGCCCCTTCATCCGCTTCGACGTGGCGCGCCCGTCTGGCAAGAACGTGCTGGAAGTCGAGGCCGTCACCAAGACCTACGACACGCCTGCCCCGGACGGTACGCACGGCCCCATCCTGAAGCCGTTCACGTCCGCCCTGATGCGCGGCGACAAGGTCATCCTGATGGGCCGGAACGGCACCGGCAAGACGACCCTGATCAAGTCGCTGCTCTCCGGCGTGCCGGACGTGCAGGACAACGACTTCGTCCGCACCCACGGCAACGTGAAATGGGGGCACGAGGCGCAGATCGGCTACTTCGCGCAGGACCATACCGCTGCCATCCAGAAGGGCACCACGGTTGCCGAGTGGCTGCACGGCTTTGACGGCAAGAAGTCCACGGAAGAGATTCGCGGCATCCTGGGCCAGATGCTCTTTCGCGGCGAAGAGGGTACCAAGAAGACCGACGCTCTCTCCGGTGGAGAGGCAGCGCGCCTGCTGTTCTGCAAGCTGATGATGCAAAAGCCGAATGTTCTCATCCTGGACGAGCCGACGAACCACCTTGACCTGGAAAGCATCAACGCGCTGAACCAGTCCCTGCAGAAATACGAAGGCACAGTTCTGCTGGTCACGCACGATCAGGACTTGATCGAAGAGGTCGGCACACGCATCTGGCACTTTGAACACGGTAAGGTCACCGACCACAAGGGACCCTATGAGGAATACCAGCAGCAGCTTGCGATGACGGCAAAGTAGCCGTCATTGCGTGGCTGCATGCTGCCATCCGCGCCGCTATCATCACTAAGGAACGGTACCGCGCAGGCGGCACAGAAGAGGGAAGTCTATGCCGCAAACGGAGCCAGAAAAGGCCGAATCAAGAAATGTGCTGGGCCAGCCCATGCAGACCTGCGGCAAGGATCCGCTGACCGGCTTTTACCGTGACGGTTGCTGTGACACCGGCCCGGACGACACGGGTGTGCACACTGTTTGCTGCATTGTTTCCGAGGAGTTTCTGGCGGTCTCAAAGCAGCTGGGCAATGACCTGTCGACGCCCATGCCGCAGTACGGGTTTCCTGGCCTGAAGGCAGGCGATCGATGGTGTGTGTGTGCTTCGCGCTGGCTGCAGGTCTATCAGGCGGGCGCGGCGTGCCCCGTGGTGCTGGAAGCGACGCACGAGAATACGCTGCGCATCGTTTCCTTTGACCTTCTGCTGCAGCACGCCGTCATCCCAACTGAACTTCACTAGACTGCAGGCGTGGTGCATTCACTTGGGAGTGGGTTCAATGCCTACTCCCGAATGATTTTTACGAACACACCATCTGGCAAAGTCTTGCCGCCCAACAGCACGATGCTGCCATCCTTTACAAAGCCCCGCAGCATTTCGCCCTCGATGGATATCGCTGCGCGTGGTGCGGGTGGCAGCGGATCCAAGCGTCGTGGTGCGGGTGGCTCGGTCGACTTCGTCGGGTAGGGCGTGGCTTTCAGAGGTGCGGGAGCGGATGCGCCCGGCTCCGGACGGCGATTCGTCCCGCGATCCATGGCTTCGTTCGCCAGGCGGTCGGCGCTCTTGTTCTTGTGCCGCAGCGCATGGGTAATGTTGAAGTAGGCCAGCTTTGCAATGCGCCTCTTCGCCTCTTCGTAGAGTGGCTTCAGGTCAGGGCTGTTGATCTTGTACTTGCCCTGGATCTGGTTGACCATTAAGAGCGAATCGCTGACCACCTTGATCCGTCCGTGGCCGTTGTCGAGCGCCCACTGCAGGACGCCCAGCAGGCCGCTGTATTCGGCGAAGTTGTTTGTCTTGAAGCCGAGAAACTCCGACAGTTCGGCCAGTACGGTGCCGTCTTCGGTGGTGATTACGGCTCCATAGCCAGACGGGCCGGGATTGCCGCGTGCGCCACCATCACAGTGCGCCAGCAGGGTGGTACCTTCGCTGCGGGACTTGGTTGAGGCGGCGGGGGCGAACAGGTCTTCAGACGGCATGCCCCTGAGTATCGCAGAGCGGACCTGTGCTTACGGCACCGCGAAGGTTACAGCAGGGTGGTTCCGGTGATGAAGATCTGGTCCGGCCTGTTTCCCAGCAGGCGGTACAGCGCGAACTGCCGCGAGTGCTGCGCGCGCAGCTCCATCAGCAGGGAAGCGCGGTTTGTGCCATCTGCATCCACCACGTCGATCAACCGGTAACGGGGCGTGCGGTCCAGGTGGGTGGCGTCGGTGACGGAGCGCATGGCGGGCACCAGTTTGCCGTCCGCATCGGTCTGCGCGATGACGGTCACGAAGCGCTCCGGCGTGGATGCGGTTGCGGGCATGTGCGCTGTGTAGGCGTAGGTAACTGGCGCGCTGAAGTAAAGCTGGAAGGCGGACAGTTCTTCTTCCTTCAGTGCGGGTGCGGCGCTGGCTGTCTGCTTGTAGATGTGAGCGCGGGGTTTTGCAGCTGTTGCTGATTTTGTTCCGGGACGGGCCACACTGCGTGTCGCTGCGACGTGTGGCGCAACCGACGATGCCGCCGACGCAGGTGTAGCCGAAACACCGTCAGGGGCATCCGTGGCTAGCGCCGGGTTTGCCAGCACGGCAAGCGCCATGCTCTGCAAGGTGCCGAGCGCCGCCGCCCGCTCCGTGGGCGAGGTGAAGTGGTAGGTGAAGTCGTGTGGCACACGTTCCTTTGCATCGCTGACGGCAACAAGGGTGTCCAGCGGCGCAGGAAGGGACGTACCGGCAGCTACGGCCGACGCGGGTGCGATCGCGATGGCCGTCGCAGCCGGTGTTGCCGCGGCAGCGGGTTCGTCGGACGGTTTCGACAGCCGTCCACGCCGTAGCACCGGTGCTCCGCCGGTGGTGTTACCGGCGGTGATGGTGGCTCCCTCCGCAACGGTGTCATTGGCGGTCATGGGCACGGCACTTGCAGCGCTGTCGTCCGTCGCACCCTTTGCCGTGGCGGGCGATCGCTCGCGACTGGCCAGGTCGATGGGGTCGGGTGGCAGCGCATTGGGATCGTTCTCGTCGGAGGCGCGGTGCCGAATGGTGGGGCGATCCGGATCGTCTGCCGGGCCACCGTTGGCGGTAATCGTGGCTGGCGGCGGCTTGGGTGCCTTCTTGTCGGGCTTGCCGTCTGCGCCGGTGTTGTTCGCGCTAGTGGCCGGCGAGCGGTGCAGGGTAGGCCGCTCCGGATCGGGCGCATCGTCCTTCTTGCGGTCATCAGCCAGGGAGATGTGCTCGGTCTTCTCCTCGTCCTCGTCGCGGCAGGGATCAGGTGCAGCATCGCGGCGGGCGCGTCCGGTGGCCTGGGGCTTGGCATCGTCTGCCGCTGGCTTGGTGCTATGGGCCGCTGGTTTGGTGCCAAAGTGTGGCTTGCCATCATCTTTTTTCGTGTTGTCAGGCTCCTGCACCACGCGGGCATTGCCGCAGTTCGGCCGCACCTTCGCCACCTTTGGAACGGGCAGGGGAGCGACGCGCCCATACCCGAACCAGCCATCGTCAAACGGCGTTGTAGCCGCAGCCACCCTGCTGGTGAAGTGGCGCGAAGCCACTACATCAAAGAAATTTTGCCGCACACCGGCGCGCTGCAACTCGTAGCGCAGGCCCGTATCCAGTGCAAAGGGGATGGGGCGGGCCAGGTAGACGGCAGCATCTTCAAAGTGGCCGCTGATGAACAGCGAAATGGGGATCAGACGGGCTGCTTTAGGGTGTTGCACATCGCCCACAAACTCATACACGCCCACTGCACGGGTCACCTGGTCCGGCGTGGCAACACGGTGCATCTGCGCCGTTAGGGACATGGCTGCGACGGGCGTGAGCAGGGCAAGGGTGCGGAAGCGTGTCTGGATGAACTTCATCACTTGATTGGACGACATTTCAGCGCAGAAAGCTCACCGCACCTGCGCATTACGCAAGCGCAACCGCATCGCCGACGTGCAGGCTGCCTGTTCGAACCACGGTGGCGTAAACACCCACGCAGCCGCCGTGTGCTCGGTCCAGGTGCTTCATCAGCGTTGGGTCCGCAGCAGCTGTCGCAGGGTCCAGGGTCACGATGCGGCAGCGGGGATCACGCTCCGTAACGTGCAGGACAGCGCTCTTCCCAAGCAGGATCTTCTGCCCGGCAAGCGTATCCTCTGCAAAGCCTTCGGGCAGGTGCAGCAGAATGTTGGCACGGAAACGTCGCGCATCCACCGGCCTGCCCAGCTCCCGTTCCAACTGCGCCACGGTGCCGGTGCCCAGTACGGCGATAGGTCGGACATCCGTCAGCGGCTTCGCAGACCGTACCAGTGAAAGCTGGTGACCGCCGGGCAGGGCTGCTGCCATGTGCTGCAACAGTGCCGGGTCGTCTACATGGAATCGGCTGCCTGCGGGTGTCGTCACGAACGTCTCCGCGCCCGCACCGCTTGCCGTGTACAACAGCATGGCGGCGCGCTCCGCACCTGACAGCATGGGCTTACCGTGCGGCGCACCGCTGCTTTGGATGGCATAGCGACGGTCGTCGGCCATGCCGTGCGCGTCTACCGCAAGCGACAGCAGTCGTTCCCCACGCATGCCTTTGACGGGGTAGCGCCACAGCTCGGCAATGGTCGCGAAGGCCACGCTTTGCATCTTGCCACAGCCGGTGAGGACGTGGGCGGCAGGGTAAGCTGGTGCCATGCAGATTGGTGATGCGGTCGATTTCGAGTTGCAGGATCAGGACGGCACCGCCGTCAGGCTTTCACAGTTTCACGGCAGCCCGGTTGTGCTGTTCTTCTACCCACGTGCCGACACGCCCGGCTGCACCACGGAGGCCTGCGAGTTTCGCGACCTGGAAATGAAGATGAAGGGTGCGGGCGCCGTCGTTCTGGGCATCTCACGCGACGCGGTCAAGGCGCAGAAGAAATTTGCAGAGAAGTTTTCGCTGCCGTTTCCACTACTTGCCGACCCGGAACTTACGGTTTGCCAACAGTTCGGTGTGGTCAGCGAGGGCAGCATGTACGGTAAGCCGGTCACACGGATTGAACGCGCCACCTTTGTCTTCGATCGTGAAGGCAGGCTGCAGGCAGAGTTCCGCAAGGTAAAGCCGGAAGGTCATGCGGCAGACATGCTGAAGCTGGTCAGCGGCAAGGCGTAAAACTCAGGCGGCAGGAACCGTAATCGGTTGATCGGCAGAGAAGGTCGCTTCAGTGCCGCGCGCGGGCGCATCATCTGGCAGCGTTTTCTGTCCCTCTTTGCCTTCGGCGGTAATCACCTGTGAAAGCACCTGTTCGCCGTTAATGCTGACGACCTGTAGCGACAGGGTGCCGTTGCTGCTGATCTGTCCGGCTGCGGCGGACGCAACCACGGTCAGGCCAACAGGCGCGCCGCTCGGGAGCTTGCCCAAGGCGGCTGCCAGCACGCCGCGAACGGTATCGCCGTTGTGCGCATGGCCAGAGTCGATGGACTGCTGCAGACGGACGCTGATGGGCGTGCCGGTCGCAATGCCAAGGGCGTTGTGGAGCATGGTGATTCCGGGCAACGCGGCGGTGTTTGCCTTGGAGGCGTTGCGGTCCAGGATGCCGTCGCCATCTGCATCGCCGATGACGCCGACGCTGGCGTTTGCCGCGGGTACCGGCGGCAGCGGCTGACTTGCCGGAGTGGTCGACCCGTTAGCGGCTGTGCCTGTGCGGCCGCGACGCTGGCCGCCCCTGTTATTGGAACGGCGTCCCTGCTGAGGCTGTGTCGTCACACCATTTGTCTGCGGCGTTGCGGCAGGTGGGTTGACGGTGTCACCCGCGGTAGCTGCGGGCGCGGAGCTTCGAGTCTGGGGACTGGCTTGTGCCGGCGTGTTTTGGCCGCTGGCAGCTCCGCCAGCAGCCAGGAACAGCGCGAGAGCAGAAAGAGACAGACATCGCATCACGCCGTGATGATGGGCTGCTTGCTGCGAGAGGTTGCGTTCCGTGATGTCCATTCTCGCTCCAGGTACAGCATGGCCGTATCTTACTGGCCTTTACTTTCGAAGCCGCCAGCGTGAATCTCGGTCCCACAGCAAAGTCTCAGCAGTCGCCTTGATGTTTATCGACGGTAACCGCCGCCCTCATCACAGGTTCAGCTTCTTGAAGATCGAATCCGGTATGGCCTTGACAACCGTCATGATGGGCCACCAGATGCCGGGCACGTACAGAATGCCGCCCTTGCCCGCGGCGATGCTGTCCGCGATGGTCTTCGCGACCTTTGCCGGGTCGGCGAACTTTTCGCTGCCCTTCATGCCCGCGGTCATGGTCGTTTTGACCGGGCCCGGCTTGATGGTCAGCACGTGTACGCCTTCGCGGTCCACACGGTTGCGCAGGCCGTCCACAAAGGCGGTTAAACCGGCCTTGGACGCGCCGTACACATAGTTCGATTTACGACCGCGATCGCCCGCCACCGACGACAGTACGGCCAGCGTGCCGTGGCCCTGCTTGACGCAGAAGTTAGCAAGCCACGTCAGCATGCTGACGGGCGCAGTCAGGTTCGTGTGCAGGATTCGTTCTGCATGGGCGGCATCCTGCTCGGCCTTTAACTGGTCGCCCAGCACGCCGACGGCGAGATACGCCACATCGAGCCCGCCCAGCGACGTAATGGCATGGGCCATCAGGTCCGCGTGGTTCGTCAGGTCATCCAGGTCCAGCACGGCAGTGTCGACGTAGGCCGCACCGCGTACCCGCAGATCAGCGGCTACCGCCTCCACTCTCTCTGTAGAGCGGCCTACCAGGAACAGGTTTGCGCCCTGTGCGGCCCAGATGCGGCAGGTCGCCTCGGCAATGCCGGAGGTAGCACCCAGCACAAGGTAGCGCTTTGGCGTG
>JBPBQP010000008.1:0-16422 GCA_050954745.1 Janthinobacterium lividum
AGTTAATGCGCATCTGCAGGGTAAGTGACGGAGTAGTAACTCCGTCACCCTCTGGACAGCATGAGGCTTATGGCTTCACTGGCGCAAACAGGAGATTTGCCCTTCCCGCCCGGCCGAAGTGTGCCACGGCTTCGGCGCCGGGTCTTGCCCAGTTCAGGCCGCTCCAACTGCCAGTGGTGATCCAGTTCCCACGCTTCAAACCTCCGGTACGTGCTGCGCCCTCGTTGGCCAGGTACAGCAGTAAACGCACCAGATCAGGACCGGCCGGGGCTGTGCCGGTGTTCTCGTAGCGGATCGCGCCGTCAACCGTCAGCACGATGGTCTCCTTCGCCCAATCAATCTCCTGCCATCGCGGCACCGCTGGACCTGCGACGAAGCCGCCGTGCATCTGCAGGTCGGCCAGCATGTTGGGCCGTGAAACTGCCTGTGGATCGATGTACGCCGACTCGAGTATTTCGATCGCCGGGGCGCAGCTGCTGATCGCCGCAGTGACCTCCTCACGCGTATACGGCAGGGAGCTGGGCGGGAGATCCTGTCCTATCTGGAAGGCGATCTCTGCCTCAATGCCAAACAACCGGTGGTTGATGCCGCGGAACAACGACCCATTCTCCCCCATCCAACTGGCTGGCATGGGCGCGAAGAAGGGCTCGCCGGCCGCTCCGGCTGCGCCAATCTTCCATCCGCCGATTGCTCCATATGCCTGGGCCACCATGTCCTGCACGGCAAAGGCTTCGGCCTCGCTTGCGGGAGCCAGCGCTGGCGGCAGGTCGGCTATGGGTGTGTGGGTCCTGCGTGCGGTCAACAAGGCGTCGGCGGTTTGCAGTAGGACTGCTTCTCGGGCTGCGGTCATGCTCATGCTGTACTTTTCTCCGTTGCGGAACGCGTTTCTCAGGCAGTGTGATGCAAGGGTAGCGCGTACGCAAACCGGCAGGGCGGTTGCGTACGTCATATACTTAGGCGCTGTTCACACGCGCAACGAGGGTCAAAATGCTGATTGGTAAGGCACCGGAGTTCAAATCGTCGGAGATTACACCGCGCGAGAAGTTTCTCAATCGCCGGAATGTGATCTTCGGAGGCCTTGCCGCTGCTGGCCTGACCTACGAGTGGCACAAAAAGATGCCGCCCCTCTACACGCCGTCTGTGCTGGCCGCGACCAAGCTGCCCACCGTGCCCGGCAAGGCACCCGCCGTCAGCGACCCCATTACGCCGCAGGGCAAAGCGACCAGCTACAACAACTTCTACGAGTTCGGTACCGACAAAGCCGATCCAAAGGCCAATGCAGGAAAACTGCACACGCGTCCTTGGACGGTCAAGATTGAAGGCCTGGTCAGTAAGCCGCAGACCCTCGATATCGACGCGCTCATGCGCTACAAGCCGCTGGAAGACCGCACCTACCGCTTTCGCTGCGTGGAAGCGTGGAGCATGATCATTCCGTGGGTGGGCTATTCGCTTTCTGAACTGATCAAGTTTGCCGATCCAAAGCCGAGTGCGAAGTACGTCCAATTTTATTCGCTGGCCGACTCCAGGCAGATGGACCTTCCGGGTGGCTTTGACTGGCCTTATACCGAGGGCCTGCGCATGGACGAGGCGATGAATCCCCTGACACTTCTCACCTTTGGCTCCTACGGCCAGACACTTGAAAATCAGCAGGGCGCACCCATTCGCGTAATCGTGCCATGGAAATATGGCTTTAAGTCGGCCAAGTCCATCGTGCGCATCAGGTTCACGGACACTCAGCCCACCACCACTTGGAACGAAATGTCGGCGCAGGAATACGGCTTTTATGCCAACGTCAACCCGGCCCACGATCATCCCCGCTGGAGCCAGGCGCACGAGCGGCGCATTGATGGCAGTACCTTTCCGCATACGGTCGCCACTCTCCCATTTAATGGCTACGGCAACGAAGTGGCGGGCCTGTATAGCGGCATGGACCTGAATCGCAACTACTAACCGGAAACCGAGAACCAGACAGCCACGATGACGAACGGAACCATACGAATCCTGAAGCCGTTCGTCTTCGCGGTTGGGCTGTTACCCCTCCTGGTGTTGTTGTACCGCTTCAACACGAGCCACCTGGGCGCGGATCCGGTGCAGTTCATCACCCATTTCACGGGCAACTGGACGATCTACCTGCTGCTGATCTCCCTGGCGGTGACACCTGTCCGCAGGTTGTCAGCAAAGCTCGCCTGGCTCGTCCGCTTCCGCCGCATGCTTGGCCTGTTCGCGTTTTTCTATGCGACGCTCCATTTGCTGACGTATGTGTTGCTGTTTTCAGGCTTCGACCTGGTCGGGGCACTTGCCAGCATTCGGGCGCATGATGTTGCGGCGGTCCGACAGCAGTGGCTGGCTGTCTGGCCCACCATGGTCGATGACGTAAAGAAGCGCAGCTTTATCCAGGTAGGCCTTGCCTCCTACGTCATCCTTTTGGCGCTGACGCTGTCTTCGCCACAGTGGGTCATGCGCAGGATGGGTGGCAGGCCGTGGCAGGCGCTGCACCGGCTGGTGTACCTTGCTGCCATCCTCGGAGTCGTTCACTATTGGTGGCTGGTAAAGAAGGGCGTCATGGCGCCCCTGCGCGACACCGTGATCCTGGCGGTCTTGCTGCTGGCACGCCCTGCCTACCGCTTCATACAGAAGTACAAACCCGTGAAATCAGCGAAGCCTACACGGGCTGTCGTCTAATCCTCCAGCCCCTCAAACATGCTGGTTGTCAGCACTGCAGGCTGCGGCACGGTGGATGCGGCCAGCGTGTAGTGCTCCTGATTTCCATATTTGTCCCAGTATGGCTGTACTTTTTCCAGGACCGGCAGCTGCGATGTGTGCTCACGAAAGGCCGCTTCCTTTTGCGATTTCACAGCAGAGATGTCGAGCTCGACCGTCCATGGCGCGGGCAGCAGTGGCTCACGATCTGCCAGGGTAAACGCTGTGCTCTGGTGGTACAGCCGCTGTGGCGTAAAGGGTGGCAGGCCAAGGTCAGGGAAGCGCTTTGCACGGGCCGACCAGTGAAACGCCAGGCTGGTGAAGCAGCTGACCGAGGTGTGGTCTGCGTGGACGTTCAACGAGCCGTCCAGCCCAAAGGTCAGCACAATCTGCGGCTGCCAGGTACGCATGCGCTCAACCAGCTTACGGGCGGCACCGCTCAACGCAGCGAACTCAAGCTGGCCGTCCTGGTAGTCCAACAGTTCGTGCCGGGTGACCTTCAGTAGCGCGCAGCTGCGTACAAACTCCTCGCGACGCATCTTTCCCAGGTCGGCTCCATCGGCTGAAATGCCGCGGTTCGTCGCCGCCTGGCCGTCCGTCAGGCACACCACATACGTCTCAAAGCCAGCCTGTGCCGCTAGCAGCAGGGCACCGCCAAAGGCAAAGCATTCGTCATCCGGGTGCGCTACGACGCACATCAATCGCTTGGGCAAGATTCCATCTCCTCTTGAAGTTCAGCTTCGTCGAACAGCAGGCCGGTCGAGGCGATCGCCTGCTCCAGCGCCTCTTCTCCGTAGAACCGGGCCACGGGTGCGAAGGATTTGCGATGTAGCGGCGTCGGCCCGTGCAGGTCAAGCGCACGACGATGTTCCGGCGTTGCGTAGCCCTTGTGTGACGCCAGACCATACTGCGGATGCTCCAGATCCCATGCCCGGAGCTGCGCATCGCGATGCACCTTCGCAATCACGGATGCGGCGGCGATAGAAATCGACAGAGAATCGCCGTAGATCAGCTTGGTCTGGGCACACGGATGATCGAGCCGCATGGCATCGATCAGAAGGTGGTCGGGCAGGCATCCCAGTGACTCAACCGCCAGCCGCATGGCAAGCCGTGAAGCCTGGTAGATATTGATCCGGTCGATGGTCTCGGCATCGACCTCACCCACAGCCAGCGAGACGGCGCAACGACGGATCTCGCCATCCAGGCGCTCGCGTTCTTCGCGTGTCAGCTGTTTTGAATCGCGCAGGCCAAGCCGCTGCAGGCGGGCGGTCCGCAGCGGCAAAACCACCGCTGCCGCGACTACGGGGCCAAACAGGGCACCGCGACCTACCTCATCCACACCCGCAATGCAGGCGAAGCCGTGGTAACGCAGTGCCTCCTCAGGCGCATCCGAGCACACCAACTGGCTCAGCATCTTCTGCTTGGTCCAACCTGCGGGTACGTTCTGGTTCTTCCGTCGGAGATCGGGTATTTTGGGCATTGCGTATGAACTCAAGTGTAAAGAATCCGGGTGGCAAATCTGAGGGGAATCGAGTCCGCAGGGCAAACGCAGCAAAGCGCCGGGAGACCCGGCGCTTTGCTGAAAAGAGAACAGAACTATGCCTTGCGAGCGACTTCACGCAGACGGGCAGCCTTGCCACGCAGACCACGCAGGTAGAACAGCTTGGAGCGGCGCACTTCGTACGACCGAACCTTTTCGACCTTGTCGACTACCTTTGAGTTGATGGGGAAGATGCGCTCAACGCCCTGGCCGAAGCTCATCTTACGGACCGTGAAGCTGCCCTGGGGCCCCTTCGAGCGAGCAATACACATGCCCTCAAATGCCTGAAGACGTTCTTTCTCGCCTTCCTTGATCTTGACCTGCACGCGTACGGTATCTCCGGGCGCAAACACTGGAAGGTCGGTACGCTCGAGTTTTGCAGCGAGCTTCTGCATTATGGGATGAATCGACATGGCGCTAATTTCCTTGCTTAGAGTCGTCTCCTAGTGTAGCGCAAACCCGCAGGCAAACGATGACTTGCACCGTAGAAGGAGCATATGTTTGCGGGAAATCTTACCTGTGGCCTGTCTACTGCCGGTGCACTCGGGACTCACGAAGCCTTGCGAGGTACTTATGATCCTCCGGGCCCAGGGTCGCGCCTTCCAGAAGGTCGGGCCTGTTCTGCCATGTCTTGCGCAGTGCCGCCTGCCGCCGCCAGCGCTGAATGGCTAGATGGTCGCCCGCCGCCAGCACCTCCGGCACAGCAAACCCGGCAAACTCAGCCGGCCGGGTGTAGTGTGGGTAATCCAGTAGCCCCCCCGCCGCCGACGTTGCGGGCGGGGGGTCGTTGACCGAGCGCGGAGCCGCGTGAGCCTGCCCGAAGCTTTCGTTATGGGCCGAGTCAGCATTCCCCAGCACGCCCGGTAGCAGACGCACAACCGCATCTACGATCACAGCGGCGCCAAGCTCTCCACCCGACAGGACGTAATCCCCAATGGAAAGTTCGCGGTCGCAGTAGATCTCGTTGATGCGCTCGTCAACGCCTTCGTAGCGGCCACAAAGCAGCACAACGCGTTCCAGGCTCGCCATTTCATGCGCCACCGCCTGTGTAAACCTTGTGCCCTGCGCAGAAAGCAGCACCACGGACTCGAGCTTAGGGTCCCGTTCGATTTTTGAGGTGAGGCCCAGACTTTGCATCGCTGCCGCCAGCGGTTCCGGCTTCAGGACCATGCCTTCGCCGCCGCCGAACGGGCGATCGTCCACCGTGCGGTGACGGTCCAACGCAAAACTACGCAGATCAACAGTCTGTACACTCGCCAGCCCCTGTTTCAGCGCACGCGAAACCACGCCAACAGCGAGGGTGGATTGGAAGAAGTCCGGGAAAATCGTCACAATTTCGACACGAAGTGGCTTGCGGACCGTGTTGGCTCCCTCCGCAGTAGATTGCCCTGCTTGCTCCGACATTTCGATCAGCCGTTCAACTCTGCCAGGCCAGCAGGCAAAATCATCACAATTAATCGTTGTTCCACATTGATCGACTGGACGAAATCCTTAGCGAAGGGGATCAGCATTTCTGTTCCGTTCGGGCGTCGCACAACAAACAGGGATGCCGAGTCCATCATCCGCCTGCCGTCGCTGGATATAGATGACTGCACTTCGATCACATCGCCCAGATCTACCTCGCCATCGAGTACCTTGCACCCGATGAGATTGTCTACATAGAAGGTGTCGTCTTCTAATTCCATTCGTTCGTCCGCAGAGAGTTGTATATCGTGACCGGCCAGCTTTTCGGCGTCTGTAATGGAATCTGTTCCTGCCAGCTTCAGCACCACTCGACCCGCGTTACGGCCAGTTGGTAACCAAAACTGCTCAATTTGGACAGGAACAGTTCGTTGCGATGGCGTTGCCAACAAAAGATTCTGCGCTGCGGTGAACTGTTCAGGAAAGTCAGTCAGCAACTCCGCCAGCACCTCACCTCGCCGCCCCTGCGGGCGCAGAATGTGCGCAAGTGTTATGAACTCAGGTGCACCCATCACTGTCGAACGTGTCCGTGGGGCTGGATGTCCAGCGAAAATCGGCCGCGAAGCTTGTTACCTGCGGCACCAACGATCGTTCTCAGTGACCTTGCCGTTCTGCCCTGTTTCCCGATCAACTTGCCAAGGTCATCTTCCGTAACAAACAAACGGAGCACCGTTTCTGACTCTGTTGACACTGTCTCGACCCGCACTTGATCCGGGCTGTCAACCAGAGACCTGGCAATTCCAGTAACGAGGTCACACATTAGTTGTACAGAATGTCCTTCGAGGAGAGATGTCTCTGTCATATTGACCTTGCTTTGAGATACGCACCACATTTCCCTGTGTGGCCCCAGCTGGAGCGCAACCGTTAGCGTCCATCCAGCATAGCTGAGAGGCTATGAAAAATAACTAAGCGCAGAAAAAAGCCGCAACCTTCTCCTCAGAAGAGAGGAGAAAGTCGCAGCTTGGCGTTCCTACAGCGAACAGCTCAGGGGCAAGCTATGCTGCTGTGGCTTCCGTAACCACAGGTGTGTTCTTCAACAACTTGGCAACGATATCGGAAGTTTGCGCGCCGACACCAGTCCAGTAAGCGATACGATCGCGCTTCAGTTCCACGGTCTTCGGCTCGGTACGTGGATTGTAGGTACCTACCACTTCGATGGACCGTCCATTACGTGCACGATCCTTCTCGATCACAACGATGCGGTAAAAGGGCTGCTTGCGCGCTCCAACGCGTGCCAAACGAATCATAACCACTGGCTTACTTCCTCACTTATACAAATGTCTTGGATAGCTGGAGAAGGTCTTCCTCGTAGCCACGTGCCTTCGGTTGCAGGGAACAGGATGCTGCCGCTCGCCGCCGAAACGAAAACCTTCCAACCCATCTATTATGGGCTGGTCTCACTATTTGTGCAACGCGAACCCGTAGGCAGCGCAGGAAAAAGGAAGCGAAGAACATCTGGTAATCGCTCCGCCCATGCTCCTTCATTATGTACGGCACCTTCAAATTGCTGGAACAGCAGGGTGTCGCCAGGAGTCCATCCTTTGCTTTGGAGCAGGTGCGCTAACAGCGCAGCATCCCGCACATGCCGGGTGCCTTCTGCGGTGCCCATGTCGAGCCAGATACGGAGCGGCAGCGTTTCCGGCAAAGACCGAACGTCTTTCAGAATGGTACGGTTGTCCCACCAGATGGAAGGCGAAAGCACACCGACCTTTCCGAATTGATCGTGGTAGCGCAGCGCGATGGCCAGCGAAATGAGCCCACCCAGCGATGAACCCGCGATGCCCACATGTTCCGGGCCTGGACTCAGCCGATAGCTTTCACGCAGCATCGGCAACAGTTCTTCCACCAGCATGCGTGCGTACAGGTCACCCTTGCCGCCTCCCAGCTTTGTGTCGGGTGTCGGGGTGTACTCGGCCAGACGCTCCACACCGGTGTTTGCCACGCCGACGATTACGAGCGGCTCGACTCGCCCTGCTGCAATCTCGCGGTCGGCAGTGCTGCCGACGCGCCAGGTGCAATCTTTGACATACGAAAGTGTGCCGTCGAACAGGTTTTGACCGTCGTGCATCAGCAACAACGGGAAGCGGCGCGAAGCATCATGCAGGTACGCCGCTGGTAGATAGATGAACAGATCGCGGAAAGTCGGCAGAAAGCTTGAGACCCAGTCCCTGATGCGGAGGTACCGGCCTTCTGCAGCAGCCTTAACAACCCATGATGCCTCGTCAGAAACATGGGACAGAGAATCGTATTGGGAAGCAGCGGTTTCCATGTGCGACGATGCTCGAAGGGTAGCAGAGCGCCCGGTGCAAGAGAGGCCGCCAATCTATGTATCGCGAATACCACGTCGACCAATCACACGCACTTGGCAGGCATATGGAGCGGCTTGTCTTTGGCCATGGAGGCCTGCCGGTCATTGTGTTTCCAACGTCGTGCGGGCGGTTCTTCGAGTTTGAAGATCAGGGTATGGTCGCCGCCATTGCTGACAAGATTGACCATGGCCAGGTGCAGTTGTTCTGCGTTGATTCTGTGGACAGTGAAAGCTGGTACGCGCAGAACGTGGAGGGTGGCTGGCGCATTGCCCGGCACCTGCAATATGAGCGATACATCATGGACGAGTTGCTGCCTCACATCCAGCAGCGCAGCCATAACCACACTGTCGCCATGGCGGGCTGCTCTTTTGGCGGCTTCCATGCAGTCAGCATGGCCTTGAAGTATCCCGACCGCGTGCAAGCCATGCTTTCGATGGGCGGCGCATTTGACATCAAGCGGTTCCTGCAGGGCTTTTACAACGACGACTGCTACTTCAGCCTGCCGATGGATTTCCTGACCAACCTGCACGACCACCATCAACTGGAGCAGATGCGACGCAACACCTACGTGCTGGCGACAGGTCAGCATGACATGTGCTGGAACGACAATGAAAGACTCGCCGCCATCTTCCATAACAAACACATCCCGGTGCGGCTGGACGTGTGGCAGGACAGTGCCGGGCACGACTGGCCGTGGTGGCGCCGCATGCTGCAGACCTATCTTTAACGGTGTAATAAACGGCAGACGACCAGTTCGCATCCACCTGTTGACGAGGAGATTCGCATGAAGAAAATAGGCATCCTGTTCGGTATTGAGAACACCTTTCCGCAGGCATTCGTCGACCGGGTGAACTCGATGCAGGTGGATGGGGTTACTGCCGAGTTCGTGCAGGTAACCCAGGTTCAGGAGGCGAAGCCATGTGGCTATTCCGTCATCGTGGACCGCATATCGCACGACGTACCGTTCTACCGAGCCTTCCTAAAGAATGCTGCGCTGACGGGTACGCATGTCATTAACAATCCATTCTGGTGGAGTGCGGATGACAAGTTTTTCAACTATGCACTGGCATCCGAGCTCGGCGTCGCGGTGCCGAAGACGGTCCTCCTGCCCAGCAAGCAAATGCCACCAGACACCAATGACGCGTCCTTCCGCAACCTGCAATACCCCTATGATTTTCAGGCTGTGTTTGACTATGTCGGGTTTCCGGCCTTCCTGAAGCCGCATGACGGCGGCGGCTGGAAGGACGTCTACCACGTCCACAACCCGCAGGAGTTCTTCGACGCCTATGACCAGTCGCGAACACTTTGTATGACGCTGCAGGCGGCGGTCAAGTTCCGTGAGTATTTTCGCTGCTATGTGGTTGGTCAGCGCGACGTCCACACCATGCCATACGACCCTTCCCGCCCACACGCTGAGCGTTACGTGTTGAACCCTCCGACCTACCCCGCCGAGCTAATCGAACGTGTGGAGCGCGATGCACTGACCTTGTGCAAGGCACTCGGCTACGACCTGAACACGGTGGAATTTGCCGTAGAAGATGGCGTCCCGTATGCCATTGACTTCATGAATCCCGCACCGGACGCAGACCGTGTCTCCGTTGGTGAAGAGAACTTCGAGTGGATCGTAGACGCAGTCGCAAAGCTGGCGGTGGAACGAGCCCAGGCAAACGACGGTGCCCCGCCAGAACTGCGTTGGGCCAGCCTGCTGGGTGCAGAAGCCGGGCCCGCCCCTTCCTCCAGCCAAGACTCCGGGCACGCCACAGGGCCCACCATAGGGCAGCGAGCTTCCAGAAAGTGAGGGCATTGACCGATGCAGTTGCGGGCTGCTTCATCGCATTTTGCGGGTTCAGTGGCGGCGCTCAGCAACAAACGGGCGCGCCTGCAGGCCTGTCGGTACCTTCGGTTCCCACGAGCGCCGAGCCTGCGCGAAGGCCAGCAAACGGTCCACAGACACTCCATTTCCGCGTACGTGTCGTAGACGGTCGAACGGCTTTACCCATTCAGAACGCGCATGTGAGCCTCTGGTACGACGAACCCGCCGGCACCGGCTACCAACTGGTTACGGACGCAAAGGGCTTCGGCAACATGCCAGCTCCTGCGGGCGAGCCAGTGCGCGTGCTGGCCACCGTAAATGACTATGTTGATTGCCGGCACGGTCAACGAGACGACCCTCCTGCTGCCTACAACCTGCAAAGCATCGCGACTGCTGGCTCCGCAGCCCAGAATGGCTGCGGAAGGGTCGCAATTCATCCCGCCCCGGGCCAGCTTGTCCTGTTCGTGCGCCCGTCTCGGTGGTACGAAGGCATCAACCGTGACGCAGGAAAGTAGCGCGCCGATACGCAGCGAAAGCAGCTTCGCTTTACGCGTTAGCTGCCAATAGGTAAAACTGCATCGGGAGAACCCTAATGCGACCCTCGTTCACACTCGGCATCGAAGAGGAATATCAGACCATCGACCCAGAGACGCGCGATCTGCGCTCCCACGTCGCTACCGAGATGCTGGAACATGGCAAGTTGCGGCTGGAAGAGCGCGTCAAGGCCGAACTGCACCAGTCCGTCATTGAGGTAGGCACGCGTATTTGCCGCAACATTCACGAGGCCCGAGAAGACCTGTACGATCTGCGACGGAACATGATCCGCCTGGCCGAAGAAAACGGTCTGGTGCTGGTCGCCGGTGCCACTCATCCCTTTGCCGACTGGCGTGCGCAGGAGATCTACCCGGACCCGCGGTATGCCCAGGTAGTAGAAGATCTACAGTTGGTGGCGCGTGCGAACTTGATCTTCGGGCTGCACGTGCACGTCGGCATCGAGGATCGGGAAGCAGCCATTCGGATCATGAATTCGCTGCGGTACTTCCTGCCGCACGTCCTTGCCTTGTCGACCAATTCACCTTTTTGGCAGGGTATGAACACGGGTTATAAGAGCTACCGCGCCAAAGTATTCGAGAACTTTCCCCGCACCAACCTGCCCGACAGCTTCGCTAGTTACTCAGAGTTTGAAAACTACGTCAACCTCCTGATCAAGACCAACAGCATCGACAATGCCAAGAAACTATGGTGGGACGTTCGCCCTCATCCGTTCTTCAACACCGTCGAGGTGCGTATTTGCGATATCCCCATGCGTGCGGAAGAATCTGTGGCGATTGCCGCGCTGATCCAGGCCACCGCCTTGAAGCTGCATACGCTGCACGAAAATAACGTAGATTTCCGCCAGTATTCCCGAGCCCTGCTCATGGAAAACAAGTTCCGTGCAGTACGTTACGGTTTGGATGGGAAACTAATTGATTTTGGCAAAGAAGCAGAATTTCCCGAGCGCGAGCTCATTGAGGAGTACCTCCACTTTGTGGACGACGTTGTGGACGAACTTGATTCGCGCAAGGAAATCAACTACATCCGCACGATGATGGAACGGGGCAGCGGCGCGGATCGGCAGTTGAGAGTCTGGCATGAGACTGGCGACCTGAAGGCAGTAGTCGACTACATGGCGTTGGAGACGCGGGCTGGACTGTAAGGAAAGCGAACCTTTAGCCCTTTTAAAAAATAGTTCCGTTTCCTCGCGCGTTCTTCGTCCGTTCACGCTATCTTTGTTACAAATCCCTGTGCAACAGCCGTCCTGCATGGGCGATCCCGCTTCAACCAAAGGTTTCCAGCAACGCATTTGCCGCGTCGATTGCCGACGTGTACCTCCGATTCCTTACCGCAGTTCACTCTGAGGAGAGTCGTTCCATGGATTTGAAGAGTTTCGCATCCGCCCAGCAGTACTTCTCGCGCCGTAACTTTATGCGTTCCGCAGGCATTGCTTCGGCTGCCGTTGCAGCCATGCCGGCCTTTGGTTTGCAGCAGGGCACTGGCGTACAGTCACCTGCAGGCCCCAGCCACCGTGTCGGTGGCGGCGCAGGCGATGATATGGGTGGCGGACGCCGTCCCATGGCACCGGACACCGTGATCATTTCCTCGAACGAAAACCCGCTTGGACCGGCACCTTGTGCGCTCGAAGCGATCGGCACCGCAGCCAAGAAGGGCGGTCGCTACGACCGCGAATACAGCACCGCGATGACCAAGGCCATCAGCGACCAGCATGGCCTGAAGGCTGGTTACGTGCGCATCTACCCGGGTTCGGGCGGACCACTCGATCTCGCCCTATATTCCAACATCGGACCGGACAAGCCCCTCGTTCTGGGCGACCCCACCTATGAGCAGGGATTCCGCGCAGCCATCACGATGAAGGCGAAGTACTTTATGGTGCCGCTCGACAAAACCACCTACAAGTACGATGTGAAGGCCATGCTGGCCGCTCATCCCAATCCCGGTGCTTACTACATCGTGAACCCGAACAATCCCACGGGTACCATCACCCCAAAGGAAGATATCGCCTGGCTGGTAGCAAACAAGCCTGCCGGTTCAATCGTCATCGTGGATGAGGCGTATCACCACTTCTCCGATCAGGATTCGGTCATCGACATGGTCGCCGCAGACAAGGATGTCATTGTCCTGCGCACCTTCTCGAAGATCTACGGAATGGCAGGCGTTCGCGCCGGCTTTGCTTTCGGTCGCCCTGACCTGCTGGCCCGTTTCGAGACAGTAACACCGAACGACCGTCAGATCGGTAGCATCTCGCTGACTTCGGCGGCGGCCGCTGCTGCCAGCCTCAACGACAAGCAGCTGGTGCCGCTGCGCCGCAAGATCAACAAGGACACGCTGGACGACACCCTCGCCTTCCTGTCAAAGGGTGGCTACAAATTCGTTCCAAACCCCCAGGCCAATATGTTCATGGTGGACGTGAAGCGCCCGGGTGCTGAAGTACAGCACGCCATGATAGGCGAAAAGGTGGCGATCGGCCGGGTATGGCCCATCATGCCAACCTACGTTCGCGTCACCGTCGGTCTTCCGGAAGAGATGAAGAAGTTTCAGGTAGCCTTCCACAAGGTCATGAACGAGCCAACGAAGCCGATGGCCGCTCACCTGGATCGCTTCGACATTCCACACGAACTAAACCGCGGCTAACGTCCGCTTCGAAACAGAACAGAAGCCCCGGCGCCCCTTCGCCGGGGTTTCTGTTTTACGCCATGGATGGTTCATCGACATACCAGTCGCATCCAAAGGAACAAGATGATTGCTGCCAACGCGACCACGCGCCTCTCTTCCGTACCGTTTCCACCGTCGTTTCAAAAGGGTGCGCGTAACGCTGTCTCCACCTGTCTGCAGATCCGGACCGAGGAAAAGGTCACCCTCATCACCGATGAAAAGACGCTGCCCATCGCGGCCTCGATCGCTGTGGAACTGGATCGTATCGGTTGCCTGTGGAACGGATTTGTCCTGGAGGAGCTTGCACCCAGGCCGTTAAAAGGTATGCCTGCCGCTGTCCTGGAAGATATGGATAGCAGCCAGGTCAGTATCTTCGCAGTGCAGGTACAGCCCGACGAACTGCGCAGCCGCATGGAGATGACGGACGTAGTCAATCGTCGCCGCATGCGCCACGCGCACATGGTCAACATCACACCAGACATTATGGTGCAGGGCATGCGTGCGGATTTCGGCAGGGTAGACGCACTTTCACAGGCCGTACTGGACCGCGTGCGCAAAGCAACTTACGTACGTGCGACCACTGCGGCAGGCACCGACATTCACGCGCAACTAAACCCCGCATACAAGTGGTTCAAGACATCGGGCATCATCTCCACCGAGAAGTGGGGCAACCTGCCTGGCGGTGAGTGCTTCACAGCACCCGGCGAGGTCAACGGCGTCTTTGTGGTGGATGGTGTGGTGGGTGATTTTCTGTGTGCGCGCTACGGGATCCTGCGTGAAACTCCACTCACGATTGCCATTGAGGGCAACCGAATCGTTCGGATCTCCTGCGACAACAAGCAATTGGAGAGCGAGTTTTGGGCCTACACCCACACGGACGAAAACTCTGACCGCGTCGGCGAATTCGCGATCGGAACGAACATTGGGGTTGACCGCGTCATCGGCAACATCCTGCAGGATGAGAAATTTCCCGGTATCCATATTGCTTTCGGCGACCCCTATGGAGCCCATACTGGCGCGCAGTGGAAGTCAACCACACACATCGATGTCGTAGGTCTTGGCTTCAACATCTGGCTTGGGGATGCGGCAGGGGAGCAACAAATTATGCGTGACGGTTTGTTCCTGATCGAGCCCTAGGATTCTACATGCGAAAAAAGGAGGGCCACTGGCCCTCCTTTGCCTTGTCCACTTGCTAAAGCAAACAGCGCCTTACTTGATTCGGATTGAGTTCCGCAGGGTGAAGCTGATTGCACTTTCGGAGGGGATAACCACGTCACGGCTACCGGTGTAGGCGCCCGCTGCAGTGCCACCGCCTGCGCCAGCAAGCCCACCGATTAACGCTCCTTTTCCTCCGCCCGCAAGGCCGCCGATCAGCGCGCCTATGCCGGCACCGCCGCCGATGAAGCCAGCCGTGCGCTTCCCACGGCCTTTCGTGCGCGCGACGTACTCGCTACTATCCACGCGGTAGCCACCAATGTTCGTTAACGTTATTCCAAGGGTGCCTGCGCCTTTGAATCGTCCTCTGCCCTTGGCGCTTGCAATTTCACCCCTGACTGACGTGCCACGATTGAACGCCGTAACACCGTGCACCGTGACCGCAGAATTCAAAACACCGCTAAATGGCGAACCAACTCCGCCGCCATGTTCGGCAGATAGCGTCTCCGTCGTGCGTATGGTGACACGCGTACCCACCGGGACGATCAGCGACGGAGCGGGAGCGGGAGCCTCTCTTTCG
Organism: Janthinobacterium lividum; assembly: GCA_050954745.1. Taxonomy (GTDB): domain Bacteria; phylum Acidobacteriota; class Terriglobia; order Terriglobales; family Acidobacteriaceae; genus Terriglobus. Next base: position 14,769 of record JBPBQP010000008.1, read on the forward strand.
ACAGGTGCCTGCTGCACTGCAGCTTGTGGGGAAGCAACACTTGGACCATTGCCGGGAAGCGCTGCGCTGTTGTTGGATAAAGGCCCGCTAGCAGTTGTTCCGGGAGCGACAGCACCTGGATCAACGACTGGCGTTGGCGCTGTGCTGCCATAAGCGATCACAGTCGCGCCAACCGGAACAGGCTGACCCGCTGGTATGACTTGCGTGGTTCCGTTTGATAATGAAACCGTGGTCGCACCAGGAGCGGGCTGAGTGCTGTTATGGCAGCCTGCCAATGCCACGCTGCAAAGTGTGGAATAAAGTGCAATCTGTCTGGTGTACCGAACCATGTGAGGCCTCACTTCAAGATGATAGTGTGATTTTGAAGTCATTTGTAGATGCTTACGTGCAGGCTGGCAGTAACGGTCATGTAGTCAGGCAAGATCGGGAATCTGGGTTCGGAATGATCCGCCACTACAAAAGAGAATGGCAGCCAACTGGCTGCCATTCGCATTACCGATCCCGTTAAGCCTATATCTTCGCTTCGCGGTAAGAAACGTGCTTACGGACAACTGGATCATACTTCTTGAACTCCAGCTTCGCACTGGTCGTTTTTGGATTCTTGGTCGTGGTGTAGAAATGCCCTGTACCTGCGCTGGAAACAAGCTTGATGATGGTCCGCATAAGTTAACCTTTCGCCTGCAGCAGGGCTGTCTCTATACCCAGCTTATTAATGGTGCGCAGACCGCGTGCCGAGACCCGCATGCGTACAAACTTTTTCTCGCTCGCAACCCAAATCCGCTTCCACTGCAGATTCGGCTCCCAGCGACGACGCGTCTTGTTGTTCGCGTGCGACACTTTGTTTCCTGCCATCGGCCGTTTGCCGGTGATGGGACATACCTTCGCCATACCAATCTCCTGATGCCGGGTCCGGTTCTCAGACCAACCTTGTAAGTATCCCATGAAATGGCCTGCTGTGCACGCCCTCAACAGGGAATCCGTTTATATACCTGCTAGGAGGGAAACTTCAGCAGCAGTGCCACCAGCCCTGCGCCTCCCAGCATGCACAGCAATTGGGCCAACACCCTGGGAAGACGCCGTTCACCAGCCAGTTCCGGCATAAGATCGACCATCGCGATGTATAGAAAGCTGCCAGCGCTGACTGGAAGGAGCCAACCAGTCGCCGAAAATGCGTGCCCCACCACCAGCACCATCATGACGCCCGCAATCGCGGCGACGGCGATGAGAAGGATCAGCTGCAATGCACGTCGCGGTGGTACCCGTAGATGGGTGAGCAGGGCATAGTCGCCCATTCGATGTGGTACCTCATGCAGCATAATTGCCCCGGCTGTCAGCCATCCCACCCGTTGGCCGGATGCGAAGGCAGCTGCGACACTTACACCATCGACAAAACTGTGCAGAATGCCGCCAAAGATCAGGCCCAGTGGGCGGGTCGCGTGATGGGCGGGATGGGGATCACTTTGGCTGGGGGATTCGACTGCATGTCCGGTGGCAGCTGCAAACACTCGCTCAATGCAAAACAGAATAAACAAAGTCGAGAGGAAGACTGACCATAAACCCGGAAGGTTACCAAGGCTCGCGATGGCTTCCGGCAGGATGTGAAGCACAGCCGTGGCGAGCAGGACGCCTGCTGCGAGACTCACCAGATAGGGCA
>JBPBQP010000009.1:0-14301 GCA_050954745.1 Janthinobacterium lividum
GTCTGCCTTCAACCTTGAGTCCACCACGACCGACAGTCACCGCGGCGTGGGCACCATCCAGCTGGGCGGCAAGGTCGTCGTTTGGAAAGAGGACTACCACCGAGCCTTTCCCGGTGTTGCCGTGCAGTATGAGGCGACGCTGCCTACCGCGTCGGACCAGGAGCTGCAGGACAAGGGACAGCAGATCATTCTGCTGCTGAACCATCACTACGGCAAGAACGGGATCCTGGACGTGATCGTCAACGGGTCCATGGTGCAGTCCGGCTGCACGGATCCGGGCGGGTGTCACTACGGCGGGCAGCAATCCGCTGCTCTGAGTCTGCATGTTCGTGAGAGCACGCGCCTTTATGCCGAGGTCTTCAGCCAGAACAATTCACAGTCCGATACCCCCGCTGGCACCTACGCCTTCGGCGGTTTCTACCATCGGTTCAGCGACGCGTTCGGCATTGACGGTGGCGTACGGTTCGGATTGAGCAACCACTCGGCCACATTTGGACCGACGTTGGGTATTGTCTTCGGTCGCAAACTTAGCCGGTCGCACGGGGCTGCCGTGCATGAACAGGAACCGGGACGTTAGTGGCTCAACAAACAGCCTCCGAGCGCAGCGGCAGCTACGCCCGGAGGCACCTCGGGGGAGGGTCTTTACGCCCGCGATTCACGCCAGGCGTTCTTGTCGGCAGGGCTACAGGCCGGTGGGTTTCATCACTGCTTTACGCTCGCGATGCATTGTGCTTAGCTGCTTCATCTGATCGTCCGAAAGCACCGCCTTCATTTGCGCGTTCGAAGCCTGGTGGATCGTCCTGATCTGCTGCTTGCGATCGGCTTCCGTCAGTGCGGTGTTGGCGCGTACGGCTGCGATCTTTCTCTGGCGATCGGCAATGACAGGCTCCAGCTTGCTTTCCTGATCGGCGGAAAGGCCAAGCTCGTTACTGATTTTCATGGCAGCTTTGTGCGGGTTTGCGACGTGCTTTGCATGAGGCGCAGGAGTGTCCTGCTGCGGCACAGGAGCCTGCGCAAAGGTGAGGGTGGATGTCAGGATGAATGCGGCTGCGAACAAGATACGTTTCATGTCAGGCTCCGTGCGGCCCTGGAGTTACTGGCCGCTCGTAGTGATAGACCCCTGATATACGCAAGGTTGTTCGCAACTTTTTGGGAGGGCAGAATTGCGTCAATCGCTTATAGTTCGAGTGCGGAGTTCTCGATAGCGCGACGTACGTTGCCATCCGACTTCTGCAGGCGGCGAACCGCTTCCATTTTGTCCACGTTGGCCTTCAACATGACCACGGCGATCGGAATGGACTTACCCGCAGACTTGATGGTCCGGATCGCCTGATCTCGATCGACGCCAGTGACGCGCTGCAGCACGTTGATGCCGCGCTCCACCAGCTTTTCGTTCTTCATGTGCACGTTCACCATCAGGTTGTCGTACACATAACCCAGCCGCGTCATGGCACCGGTGGTGACCATGTTGGTGATCATCTTTTGCGCGCTGGAGGCTTTCAGGCGGGTCGATCCACTGATCACCTCCGGGCCCACTTCCGCCACGATGCAGATGTCGGCCGCGTCCGCGAGGCGTGTGTCGCGATTGCAGGTGATCGCTGCCGTATGCGCTCCCCGTACGCGCGCATACTCAACGGCACCTACCACGTACGGTGTGCGACCCGAAGCAGAGATGCCGATCACAATGTCTTTACGGGTAGGGCGACGCTTCGCGATGTCACGCTGGCCCATCTCGGGAGAGTCTTCGTTCACATCTGCGGCAGAGGCTAACGCCTTTGGGCCGCCGCACATGATGTATTGCACCTGCGCTGGCTGAGTCGAAAAGGTTGCAGGGCACTCCGCAGAGTCAAGAGCGGCGATGCGGCCCGACGAGCCTGCACCGACATAAATCAGGCGGCCTCCATCGCGCAGGCAGCGTGCCACAACGTCGATTGCCTGCGCTATCTCTGGAAGTGCCTTCTTTACGGCCGCTGCGACCTTCGCATCTTCTGCGTTAATAATGCGAGCAATGTCGATCGCGGCTTTCGTGTCAAGGCCTTCGGAGGCTTCGTTTGGGCGCTCTGTCGCCATGAAGCGGATGCTTTGCGGCGTGCGCGGAGCCGGATTTTCAGTCTGGTCTTCTGTCGTTAAAGCAGGCATGGCCTTGTACCCTTCGCCACTTATGTCATTCTATTCCAACGGATTTACGATGCGATCAGAAGCAGCCGGGATATCCTACATCTGTGGCGCGTACTGAAAATAGAGCCGCGCTACGCAGCGTCTCTCGTGCGGCAACCAGAGAGGCTGAGTTTCGTCTCACACAGGATGAACGAGATGGACGATCTTCACCGAGATGACCGGAAGTCCGCGCCCACCCCATGGGGGTGGCTGCGTGACGTACTTGCGTCTGTGGCGGTCTCGGTTTTTATTATCCTTTTCCTGTACCAGCCCGTGCGGGTAGAGGGAACCAGCATGGTTCCCATGCTGCAGGATCAGGATCGCTTGTTTATCAACAAACTTGCGTACCACATGGGCGACATCCAGCAGAACGACGTCGTGGTCTTCCGCTACCCGCGCGATCTTACGAAGAGCTACATCAAGCGCATTATTGCGTTGCCAGGCGATCACTTGCGCATCGATCATGGCCGCGTCTACGTGAACAACATACGGCTGGCCGAGCCCTATGTACCTGCTCGCTATGAAGACGAGCGTTCGCAGCCGGAAATACAGATCCCAGATGGAGAGTATTTCGTCATGGGAGATCACCGTTCCATTTCAAGCGACAGCCGCGATTTCGGTCCCGTGTCACGCCAGCTGATCTATGGAAAAGCCAGCTTCGTATACTGGCCCTTCGATCAGGCAGGTGTGGTGCACTAGGTCATCGATGCATCAGGGCAGATACCTGCCACAGATGTCGCAACACGCAGTGTTCGTCTTGCGTCACACTGCAAAGAGCATTTCCAGGAGAGTTTCGTGACCAAGATCACCCGTAGTTTGCTCGTCATGATCACATTGTTGATCGTAGGTAGCGCTGTTGCACCGGTTTCGGCAAGCGCGCAGCGTCGTCATCGCCACCATCATCACCCTCGTCATCACCGTCCCTTCGGCCACCGCTAGGACTTGACACAAAAAGCCCCGCTTAAGCGGGGCTTTTGCTGCTTCGAAAAATCGCCGTCAGCCCTTCACAATACGTGCAAACGAGCTCACATCCAGGCTGGCCCCGCCAATCAGCAATCCGTCGATCTCTGGCTGCTGCAGCATGATTGCGCTGTTTTCCGGCTTAACGGAACCACCGTACAAAATCCGTACACTGTCTGCCAGGTTGTTGCCGAACAGGTCACGCACTTCGTCGCGAATCATGCCGTGTGCTTCGTTTGCAATCTCAGGCGTTGCGATCGACCCGGTCCCGACCGCCCAGACTGGTTCATACGCGATAACCAGGGTCCTTACTGCGCTCGCCGTCAGATTGGAAAGGGCCGCGCCCATTTGTGCCAGCAGCGTGTCCTTCGTGTAACCGTCCTGGCGATCTGCGAGCATCTCGCCCAGACACAGGACTGGCACCAGCTTGTGCGCGATGGCTGCCTTCAGCTTCAGGTTGACGTGCTCGTAGGTTTCATTGGCATACAGGCGCCGTTCCGAGTGGCCGAGCAGGACATGCGTGGTACCAATGCTGGTCAGCATCGTAGGCGATGTCTGGCCCGTGTACGGCCCCTCATTCCGCCAGTGCATGGTTTGCGCACCGGCCTGAACGATGGTGCCCTGTACGCGATCCACCACCGTGGAGAGTGACGTAGCCGTTGGGAACAGCAGGATCTCACTGCTGTCATGACCTTCTACCAGGGGCAGAAATTCATCCAGATACGCGACCGATTCGCGTGGGTTCTTGTACATCTTCCAGTTGCCGGCAATGATCGGTTTACGCATCCAGTTGAGTCTCCTAAGGCCGTTGTAGCCAGGGCGGTTGTTACCCGCGCGACGCTAAGTGGAGCGCCGCACAGTGGTCAAGTGGTCTCTACAGAATCTACTTTTGCGTTAAGGCCGCGACGCCGGGCAAAGTCTTGCCTTCCAGAAACTCCAGGGATGCGCCACCACCGGTAGAAATATGCGTGATCTGCTCTGCGACGCCGGCCATGTGCGCCGCGCTGACACTGTCGCCGCCGCCGATGATGCTGGTCGCGTCCACGTTGTCAGCTACCGCGTGCGCGACGGCTATGGTGCCCTTGGCAAACGCCGGCATTTCGAAGACACCCATCGGGCCGTTCCAGACGATGGTGCTTGCGCCCTTGATCTCGTTCACGAACAGTTCGATTGACTTCGGACCGATGTCGAGCGCCATCAGGTCGGCAGGGAAGTCGTCCGAACCTTCAAAAAGGCTCGTGGTCGCGTCGCCCGCAAACTTGTCGGCGAGGATGTGGTCAACAGGCAACAGGAACCGCACGCCTTTTTCCTCGGCCTTCTTCAACGCGGCTGCGGCAATCTCGATCTTGTCGGCTTCCAGCAGGCTCTTGCCCGTCTTCTGGCCTTGCGCGTTCAAAAAGGTGTAAGCCATGCCGCCGCCCACGATGATGGCATCGACCTTGTTCAGCAGGTTGTCGATGACCTCGATCTTGTCCGATACCTTGGCACCACCGATGATGGCGACGAAAGGCTTGTCCGGCTGATCCAGTGCCTTGCCAAGGTAGTTCAGTTCCTTCTCCATTAGCAGGCCCGCTGCAGACTGTTCGACGAAGTGCGTGATGCCCTCGGTCGAGGCATGGGCGCGATGCGCAGCTCCGAACGCGTCGTTCACGTAAACGTCGGCCAGCGCGGCCAGCTGCTTTGCAAAGGCTGGATCGTTGGCCTCCTCTTCCTTGTGGAAGCGAAGATTTTCCAGCAGCAATGCCTGCCCATGCTCCAGGTTGTTGACGAGTTCCTCAGCGACTTCACCGACGCAGTCCGGCGAAAAGGCTACGTTGCGCGAGGCACCCAGGTCAGCATCCAGCAGCATCCGCAGCCGGTCGACGATGGGCCGCAGGCTCATGCTTTCGACGCGCTCACCTTTCGGACGGCCCAGGTGTGCGGCCAGTACGACCTTAGCTTTTGCGCGCAGGGCAAACTCGATGGTCGGCAGCGTCTCGCGAATGCGGGTGTCGTCCAGGATTTCGCCGCCGTCCTTCGACAGGGGAACGTTGAAGTCGACGCGGATGAACACGCGCTTGCCGTGGAGATCGAGATCGCGAATCGAAAGTGTTGCCATGGGTCCTAGGATATGCGGTTTGTGAAGGCTTGGGTGAAGCGTGGGTTAGCCGCGTGACTTCTTCCTACGCTGCTCGATCCGGCTCCAGTACTGGAAGGGATCGACATACAATTCGCCATCGACATCGTTGAGGCGCACCTGCATGCGCTGCTGGGCGTCCACGACGGCCTTGTTGTAGATGGTTGGGCCGATTTCTTCCAGAAAGAAGTCCAGTAGCAGGCCCGCGGGTAAATCGCCGATCTCGTCCGGCAGGTTCTGCTGGAAGTATCGCTGGAGTGAAGCGATGGCTTCCTTGCGGGCATGGTCGGTAAGTTCAAGCGGCTTTTGTGCGGCCATTGCTCCCTCTTAGAACGTCATCCTGAACAAAGCGAAAGATCTCTGCCTGCTTTGTGTTCCCCTCCGCAGCCTGAAGCTTTCTCGCAAGAAAGGTCCAGGCTGTTTAGGCACATGCAACTAAGTAGGTATTCTTCGCATGCGGCTCAGAGACGACGGCTAGAAACTACAGGCCCTTTTCCACCAGGAACAGGATCAGATCCTTCACGCGCGAGCTATAGCCCCACTCGTTGTCGTACCAGGAGATGACCTTGCCCATGTTGGTGCCCATGGTCTTCGTGAGCAAGGAATCGAAGATGGAAGAACGGTCGTCACCCTTGAAGTCGCTGGAGACAAGTTCCTTGTCGGTGTAGCCCAGGATGCCGTGCAGCGGGCCATCGCTGGCCGTCTTCATGGCCGCGTTGATGCTCTCTACTGTGATCGGCTTTTCGGTGTTGAAGGTCAGGTCGACCACGGAAACAACCGGTGTTGGGACGCGGATCGCGAAGCCGTCCAGCTTGCCCGCCATTTCCGGGATGACCAGCTTCAGCGCCTTGGCCGCGCCGGTGGTTGACGGGATCATGTTGACGGCGGCGGCACGCGCGCGGCGCAGGTCCTTGTGCGGAAAGTCGAGGATGACCTGGTCGTTCGTGTAGCTGTGGATGGTGGTCATAATGCCGCTGGTGATGCCGAAGGTGTCGTTCAGCACCTTGACCACAGGGGCCAGGCAGTTGGTGGTGCAGCTGGCGTTCGACAGGATGTTGTGCTTCGCCGGGTTGTAGGTGTCGCCGTTGACGCCTAGGACGATGGTGATGTCCTCGTTGGTCGCGGGGGCGGAGATGATGACCTTTTTGACGGTCTCGCCCAGGTGCGCCTTGGCCTTGGTGGCATCCGTGAAGTGGCCGGTCGATTCGACGACGATCTGTGCGCCCACTTCGGCCCAGGGCAGCTTGGCCGGGTCGCGCTCGGCGAACACCGTGATCTTCTTGCCGTCGACGGAGATGAAATCGTCACCGGCTTCGATCTCATGGCCGTGCAGATTGCCCAGGATGGAGTCGTACTTGAGCAGGTGGGCCAGCGTCGCGGGGCTGGTCAAATCGTTCACGGCGACAAACTCAATCTCAGGATTGCCGAGTGCGGTGCGGAAGACGTTGCGGCCGATGCGGCCAAAACCGTTGATGCCTACCTTGACTGCCATGCTGTGTTTGATCCTCTCAATAGGGAAGCGTATCGCGCTTCAGACGTCGTCCCAGTGTAGCGGGTGCGGGCCGCGCGGGACCAGATGGTCAGGCCCAACAATGTGCACCACTTTGCGGGCACCCACGCGCTATGGTACAAAGCGAGACATGCGCGAAGGATGCGCAACAAGATGAGAAGACGCGGCAAGCGTGGCCCAAACAACAGCGAGGCCACTGGCAAAATCGGGCAGGAAATTCCGCAGGATCAACCTGCGGCCCTGCAACCCAACTACCCGGATGCACCCAAACGCAAGTCTGCGGAACCAAAGCAGACCGCGGACGATCTGCAGGCAGCCGCAGAATCTGCTGGCGACACCGGCGCAGAACCTGAAGAGGACACGGCACCTGGCAAGATCGTCGTAGAGACGCAGCCTGAGACCGTCGGCGCCCCTGTGGAACCGCCGGCGATGGCCGCAGGCGACAAGGCTGCGCCGCGTGGCTATGTGGTGCTGGCCATCGGCCTGCCCGGCAGCGGCAAAACCACCTGGTACAAGCGTCGCGGCGTCACCCCGCTGAGCAGCGACCTGCTGCGCACGATCCTGTTCGACGACATTACTGACCAGCGTTACAGCGGCCTGGTGTTCTCAACCCTGCGCTCGTTGCTGCGCGCGCGCTTGATCGCCAAGATGCCCTGGAACTACGTGGATGCGACAAACCTGTCGGCCCACGAACGCCGTCAGTGGATCAAAATGGCGAAAAGCTTCGGCTACGAGGCGCAAGCCGTCTACTTCGACGTGCCACTAGCCGTCTGCATGGAGCGCAACAGTGGTCGCGAACGCCGCGTCGCCGACGACATCATGGAGAAGATGGCCGAGCGTCTGCGTCCGCCATCGTTCAAGGAAGGCTTCAGCAAAATCACGGTGGTTCGCGTCAAAGGCATGCCGGGCAGCGTGCCCCACGCCGAGCCGACGGCGGAAGCCTTCAATGCGCCTGTGCCGACCGATGAAGAAGAGCCAATCAGCAGCGAACTGACTTCCCCAGACGTCGAAGTACCGGTTCTGGACGACGAACTTGACTCTGGCGAAAACGGAGAACCCGGCGACTCGGGTGAGCTTGCCGATCGCTAACGTTCAAGGCTCGTCCACGGACGGAGCCATTGAGTTCCGCAACGTGGCATTCACAGCGCCCTCCGGTAAGGAGGGCGTTGCTGCGTTCAGCACGCGCCGCATTCTGGATGGCATCAGCCTGACCCTTGCACCGGGCACCACGACGGCGCTGCTGGGCCGCTCCGGCTCAGGCAAGACCACGCTGCTCCGCACCGTTAACGGCCTGGTGCTGCCCACGGGGGGCTCGGTACTGGTAAACGGGCGCGAGGTGACGCCGAAAGGCCTGCTGGAACTGCGGCGCGGCATCGGGTACGTCATCCAGGAGACCGGGCTGTACCCGCACATGAGCATTGAGCGTAATGTCGCCATGCCGCTGGAGCTTGCAGGGAAGCCGAAGGAGGAGCAGCATCGCCGAGCGGCGGAGTTGCTCGACACAGTCGGCCTGCCCGCCGCGCAGCTCGGCGCGCGCATGCCGTGGCAGCTTTCCGGCGGGCAGCGGCAGCGTGCCGGCGTGGCGCGGGCGCTGGCGAACGACCCTTCCATCCTGCTGCTGGACGAACCTTTTGGAGCGCTTGACCCGCTGACCCGTGCGGAGATGCAGACCATGCTGCGCGATCTACTGGCGACGTTGAAGGGCACATCGCAGATCGGCAAAACGGCGCTGATCGTCACGCATGACCTGCAAGAGGCAATCTTCCTTGCGCACCGCGTGATCTTCATCCATGAAGGTAGGGTGCAGGCGGACCTGCCGTCGCACGCGGTGTTGGAATCAGACATTCCGGCGGTGCGTGAGTATGTGCAGGCTGTACAGCGATTTGAGGCGGCTGGATGACCGGCTTCCTGCACCAGCACGGCTACGAGATGCTGCGGCTGACCTTCGAGCACCTGTGGCTGACCGGGTCCGCCATGCTGTTTGCGACGCTCATCGCGGTGCCAGCGGGCATCTGGCTGACGCGGCATGAACGCTGGGCCCGACCGGTGATTGGGATCGCGAACATCGTGCAGACGATCCCAAGCCTGGCGCTGTTCGGCCTTCTGCTGCCGGTGCCGTGGCTGGGCGACCGTGCTGCGCGGCTGGCCATCCTGGCGCTGACCGGCTATGCCATCCTGCCGATCCTGCGGAATACTTACACTGGCATCCGAGGCATCGACGCAGCGTTGATTGATGTAAGTAATGCACTTGGTATGAGTGGGATGCAGCGATTGGTGAAGGTGGAGCTTCCACTCTCTGCAAGCGTCCTGCTGGCGGGGCTGAGGACGGCCACCGTAACCTGCGTAGGCGTAGCGACTATCGCCGCGGCCATCGGGGCGGGTGGGTTGGGCGAGTTCATCTTCCGCGGGGTGGCCTCGGTAGATAACCGCTTTGTGCTGGCCGGAGCAATTCCTGCGGCGCTGCTGGCACTTGCCGCAGACGCATGCCTCGGTCTGCTGGAGCGCAAACTTGCCGTGCGGAGAGACGCTTGAGGCGGATGCTCTGCGTAGCACTGCTCGCCGGGCTGATCGGCCTGACCGCATGCGATGCACCGCATGGCTCGCGGCTGGTGATCGGCGCAAAGAACTTCACAGAGCAGGTGCTGCTCGGAGAGCTGCTGGCGCAGGAGGTCGAAACGACCGGCGAGAAAGTGGATCGCCGCTTCTACCTGGCGGGCAGCTACATTGCGCACCAGGCGCTGGTAGCGGGCCGCATCGATGCTTATGTCGAGTACACGGGTACCGCGCTAACATCCATCCTGAAGCAGCCACTGGACCACGACCCAGAGCGCGTCTTGCACACCGTGAAGCGAATCTACGCCGACAAGTACCAGGTCGCGGTGCAGCCGTCGCTCGGCTTCGAGAACACGTTTGCCATGGTGCTGCGGCAGGCTGACGCAGAGAAAGCAAACCTGACGAAATTAGGCGACCTGGCCACGGCTGCACCGCAGCAGCAGTTGGGTGTCGGCTACGAGTTTGAGGAGCGCCCGGACGGCTTGAAGGGGATGGAGGACGCGTACGGCCTGCGATTCAAGGGCGAGCCGCGGGTCATGGATCTGGGCCTGCTGTACCGTGCGCTTGCAAATCGGCAGGTGGACATCGTCTCCGGCAACTCGACCGATGGGGCCATTACTGCGCTGAACCTGCGCGTGCTTCAGGACGACCGCCACTACTTTCCGCCCTATCAGGCCGTTCCGCTGGTGCGGCAGGCGGCGCTGCAGCAGCACCCGCAACTACAGGCGGCGCTGGATCGCCTGACGGGTAAGGTGTCACAGGTGGAGATGCAGGCCATGAACCATGCCGTGGACGGCGACCACCGCGATCCTGCCGATGTGGTTCGCGAATTCCGCAAACAAAAGGGCTTGTAGCCGGACTTTCCGCCTGCTAAGGTACAGCTCATGAGGCGAAGAAAGATCGAATCCCTTCTGGTCGAATGGGTGCTTCTGCTGGCTGTGCCAAGTATCTTCGGACAACAGGCGCTCGCACCGCAGACCGCCTCAAGAGGACACACCATGCACGCAACCGGCACCTTTGAAGTGAAGACGCTCCCCATAGAAGTCAGCGCCATCGGCAAGGAAGCGGGCGTCGGCCGCATGACCATCGACAAGGTCTGGACCGGCGACATCGTAGGCACCAGCAAGGGTGAAATGCTGACCGGTATCACCGGCGAAACCGGGTCCATGGCTTATACGGCGGTGGAGAAGGTGACCGGCAAGCTTGCTGGAAAGGCCGGAAACTTCTACTTTGTGCATCGTGCCACCATGATGAAGTCTGACCCTGCAAGTGCCGCGCTGGCCTGCGATGTTGTGCCGGGTTCCGGAACGGGTGACCTGGTCGGGCTGACGGGCAGCCTGAAGATCGACATGTCCGGCGGTGGGCACCGCTACGATTTCACCTATGAGCTGCCATAGGGCCAGCGCAAGCCTCTGACCGTCTAACCTGCATCCAAAGCTCCGAAGGCAGGGAGAGGCAACATGGCAGAGAAGAACGTAGCAGGCGCAGAAGGCATCGCAAAGATCAAGGAACTCACCGCAGACATCCACATCGCGATGTTGACCACCGTTGCAGAGGATGGTTCGCTGCATGCGCGGCCGATGGCGACTGAATCCGCTGATTTTGATGGCACGCTGTGGTTTGTCACCCGCATCGAGTCGGGCAAGGTGGAAGAAGTGCGTGAGGACAGCCACGTGCTGGTCAGCTACGAGCAGCCGAAAGACGGCATGTTCCTTTCGCTGCAGGGCCGGGCAGGCATTGTGAAAGACCGCGCAACCATCAAGGCGCACTGGTACAAGGCTGCGGACGCATGGTTCAAGGACGGCAGCGATGACGAGGCGGCGGCCCTGATCCAGGTAAAAGTCACGGGCGGCGAGTATTGGGAGCAGAGTTCCTCCGGCATCGTGCGTCTTGGAAAGCTGGCGCTCGGTTCCGTACTGGGCGCGGACAAGGTCAATGTCAGCGACCAGGGCAAGATCACGCTGTAGAGGGTGGCCCCATATTTGCTACAGTTTGTGTTGTCGATCTGCGGCCGCGCTTCGTCTTAAAGGAGGAAGCCGCCCCGGCGCAACGAGGAATGCATGGTCTTGAAGAACCGTTCTGAAATTACCGATCGTGAGCAGGGTTTTACCCTCATCGAACTGCTGATCGTGATGTCGATCATCATCATTATCGCGACCTTTGCCGTGCCAAACCTCATGCGGTTGAAGCGGCAGGGCAATGAGATGTCTGCAGTGCAGTCCATTCGCGCAATTGTGGGTGCGCAATTGCAATACTCGCAGACGTACCCCTCGAATGGATTTGCATGCTCCCTGGCGGCGCTTGGTGGCGAGAAGAGCGGGACGCCATCGCCGGCGGCAGCAGGTCTGTTGAACACCGACCTGGCTGGTGGGCAGAAGGCTGGCTACACCTTTGCCATCACCAACTGCAACAAGGTGACCATCAACAATCAGGATCAGTACACCAGCTACGAGATCACAGCGGTGCCGCAAAAGGTGGGCAACACCGGCGACCGCGGCTTCTGTTCCGATGACTCACAACAGATCAAGTACGACCCAAAGGGTGCAACGGCCTGCACGCAGCCTATCCAGTAGGCAGAATCGAGAATGCAGAAGGGGGCGGCTACGGCTGCTCCTTTTTGCATGGAGAAGTAGTTTGAGGAAGAAACTTTCAGCGATGCTGATTGCGCTGAGCACCGTGACCTATGCCCATGCGCAGTTGGATGTCCATACCCTTGCAGCTAAGGTCGACGCGCACTACAACCACCTGCACAGTCTGCGTGCAGCCTTCACGGAACGCTACAGCGGCATCGGCCTCAACCGTGCAGAGACCGGCACCCTGCTGCTGCAAAAACCCGGTCGCATGCGGTGGAGCTATGCGGGTGGCAAGCTGTTCGTGTTGGACGGCAAGTTCGCCATCTCCTACCTGCCGGGTGAGCCGCAGGCACAGCGCCTCCCGGCGAAGCAGATGGACGACATGCGATCGCCCCTGCGCTTCCTGCTGGGGCATACGCAGCTTGAGAAGGAACTCGATCACCTCACCGCCATGCCAGGCCCAGACGGCACGGTGGTACTCGCGGGAGCACCTCACTACGCGACTGGACCGGGAGAGAATCGCGTGCAGCAGATTGCCATCCGCGTGCAGCCAGGTACCGGCACCATCGCCGGTTTGCAGGTGCTGGAAATCGATGGCACTAAAACCAATTTCGACTTCCGCGACATGCAGGAGAATGTTCCGACCACGGCCACTGACTTTCGATTCGTGCCGCCAGCAGGCGTAACCGTGGTGGACGGGCTGCCGCCGGTCTAGGCGGATACAGGCGAAAAGTTGTCGTGCGCACTTGCTCTCAGCGGAAATCTGCCCTACAAATGAATCAGGACTTAAGCAGTCCGCATTCATTCTGGAAAGATCAAAGCCTTATGAAGTTGTGGCTCTCCCTGCTGCTTTTACCCACCCTGACAATGTCTGCGCTGCATGCGCAGGGTGGTCAGCCGCCCGTACGCATGGTGCTGCAGGCCCTGGACACCGACGCCGACGGACAGCTCTCCGCTGTCGAGATTGAGGCCGCGAGCGCGTCGCTGGCAAAGCTGGATCGCAACCACGACGGCCAGATCACCAGCGATGAATACAGCCCCAAGATGCAGGACCAGGCAGCCGCCAACGACCTGCTCGCGCGAATGTTGGCCATGGATAAGAACGGCGACGGCGTGCTGACAGCGGACGAAGTTCCGGAGCGGATGCGCGCCATGTTCGACCGTGGCGACACCAACCATGACGGCAAACTGACCGCAGACGAGATCAAGGCCATGTCTGCCCGGCAGGCTGACCCACAGGGCCGACCGGTCGGACGCGGCAATGCCAGCGGCATGCTGCGGATGGACCCGGTGATGGACGCGCTGGATGTAGACCATGACGGCATCCTGTCCGCGGCAGAGATTGCGAGCGCCTCCGGAGCCCTGAAGACCCTGGACAAGGACGCGGACGGTACCCTTTCGGCCGCCGAACTGCGCATGCGTCAGCAGACCCCCGCGCAGCGTGCGGAGCACCTGTTCGACGAATGGGACACCAACAAGGACGGTGGCCTGGTCAAGACGGAGTTGCCCGATCGGATGCAGTCGCAGTTCGAGGCCATCGACACCAACCATGACGGCAA
The DNA here is from genome assembly GCA_050954745.1 of Janthinobacterium lividum. Classification (GTDB taxonomy): domain Bacteria; phylum Acidobacteriota; class Terriglobia; order Terriglobales; family Acidobacteriaceae; genus Terriglobus. Next base: position 13,429 of record JBPBQP010000009.1, read on the forward strand.
GATCGACATGGAGGAGGCTACAACCTACTTCGCCACCATGCCGCAGCAGCAGGGCGGTCGTCCCGGCGGCGGTCCGCCGCGGGAGCGCATGCCGCAGAACGATGCGACACCCTCAACTACCATGCCGCCTGCACCGTCACAGAAGTAGGAGCCATCCCGATGAAGAAAAATCTTAAGCAGACGCTCGCCTCTCTGACTGCCATCTCTGCGGCGCTGGGTGCGTTGCCCGCCTTTGCCGCCGCGCAAGTTTCCCTGCCCGACGTGACATCGACCGACAGCAAGGGGACCTGGAGCTTTCACCACGAGAACGTCCTGGGCACATCGCTGGAGATGGCCGTTTCAGCACCTTCTCGCAGCATCGCTCGTGCGGCAGAGAAGGCTGCTCTGGCAGAGTTTGCGCGGCGTGAAACGATCCTGAGCGCCTGGGATACGAACAGCGAGTTTTCGCGCTGGCAGCGGACACGCGGCGTGGCCGTGCCGGTATCGCCGGAACTGATGGATGTGCTTGCACGCTTCGACAGCTGGCGTGGAGAAACGGGCGGCGTGCTGAACGCATCCAGCGCCGTTGCCTCCAGACTGTGGAGCGACGCGGCTCTGCATGGACACGCGCCGACCGAGGCGCAGCTTGCCATTGCCGTGCAGAGCATGAAGCAGCCGCACTGGACACTGGACCGTGCCGCGGGCACGGCGACGCGCCTTTCGGATGTGCCGCTTGTTTTGGCCAGCTTTACGAAAAGCCTGATCACCTCGCATGCGGCGGATGCTGCGCTGCACGCGGGTGGGACGGGCGTCATGCTGAACGTGGGTGGCGACATTGTGACGCGGGGTTCTCTGACGCAGCGGGTCGACATTGCTGACCCACATGCGAGTGCC
>JBPBQP010000010.1:0-10255 GCA_050954745.1 Janthinobacterium lividum
CATCGGTGTTTTCCCACTTGATGTGCATCTGCGTCCTCTTGCCACCGGTCTTCTCGAAATCGATCGACATCGTTTCCTGCGGTGCAGGCAGCGTCGCCTTCATCATGGGAACCTTGCCCAGATCCTCTGACTCCTTGCGCTCAGTGCCCCACTGACCGGTGGCCTTACAAATAACCAACTGCCAGGTGCCCGTGGATGGATAAGTCACCAGCGTGTACTTGCCCGCAGGAACCTTAAGGTTGCCGACCATAACATCGTTCGTCGTCTCAAAGGTCGTCGCTTCATTTGCGCCGGTACGCCACCAGGTGTCGTACGGCATCAGTTCGCCACCTAGTGCCTTGCGGCCCTTCAGGCTGGGCGCGCCATAGTCGACACTCATCTTGGCGGCACCGATTGTTACTTCAGCTTTGTGTCCCGGGCTGGGCAGATCCGCGCCGCGTCCTGGCTGCGCGTTCATCTGCAGTGCAAACATACATGGCATGGACAGCGCGACGGCCAACATCAACTTCTTCATCTTCGAAAACTCCTGATTATTTCTGCTAACGGAACTATGACGCCGCACGCAATCAATGTGTAAGCGCATCCTTCTTGAATTTATCCAGCAGTTCGATCACAACCCCCGGCCACGGCCGGTCTGTGGTGCCATCGAACGTCTCGACCCAGATCAAGCCGCGCTTGCCACTGCCTCGCGCAGGATCGTAAACGCTTAATGTCGCCAGCGCGACATTCGCCGGACTTAGATCGACCTGTCCACTACGATCCACTGGTGACAGGTCAAAGATCAAGTCAGGACGCTGCGCAGATGTGATCACTGTTTTTCCGAGTGTCCCGATCAAGTCCTGCACCCGGCGCGACGCAAATAAATCCAGACGATCCGTATCCACGCGCACGGTGTGCGAGGCAGCCAGTCTGGTTTGGAACGCACTAAGATCGCAGCGGTAATGATCCTGAAAGTCCAGGGTGCATCCCGGCGTGTGCTGTTGCGCGGGAAGGCCGACACCAATTGCCAGGTTAAGCACTGCCAAGGATAGGGAACGAAAGACGTTCATACGATAGGCTCCACGTTGTTGGACGCAAAAGACGAGAGCCCCCGCCAGCTAAGGCGAGGGCTTGTCTCCAAATCAGTTACTTCTTCTTTGGGACGTCGGCGCTGGCTTCCTTCTCGTCGTCTTCGCTTTCCTGCTCGCTCTTCTTTTCCTTGGCAGTCTTCGGCTTTTTCTCACTCTCGTCTTCCGAGGCGTCTTTCTCGCTGGCAGCCTGCTGCAGCAGCGGCTTCGCAGCGGCCTGCAGGGCCTTGGCAGCAGCCAGTTCTTCCTGCAGATTTTCGGTCAGCAGGCTAACCACTTCCTTCTGCTTCAGAGCCTTCGCGAGCGAAATAGCGATGGTGTAACCTGCCACCTCATAATGCTCTACGCGCAGGGCTGCGCCTACGATGCCCAGGTCTTTGTTTGCGCCTTCCTCATCCTTTTCCAGGGCGTCGGTGCATTCTTCTACAACACCTTCCATACCGCTGCAATGCTGGCCTGTGGGCTTCTTGCCCAAGTGGCCAAAGGCTTCGCGCAGGCGCAGAACCTGGTTCTTCGTTTCTTCCAAATGGTTCTTGATCTGCGACTTCAAGGCTGCGTCACTGCAGCCCTTCACCGTCTTGGGCAAAGCTTTTACCAATTGATTTTCAGCGCTGTACAGATCCCGCATTTCGTCGAGCAATACATCCATCAAAGCCATGACTTTCTCCTGAGTCCGCGCAGGTTGTGCGCGCGAGTCAACCAGTTGGAGCGGAAAGCGTTCGTTACAGTTGCCGCGCGACGTTGTGTGACGTGGATTTAGCTTGCGACAGACCGGTGCTTCACAGCGGCTGACATACGCGCATACAGGTCCTGCAGCGTTTTCACGCCGGCCTCTGCGGCTGCGCGGTCTGGCTGCTCGTTGGTGTCGTTCCAACCTTCTTCTTCGCCGCGGCCGCTGGGTTGAATCACAATGCCGTCACGCCGCGCCAGCATATTCAGGCGCTTGTAGTAGATGCCATAGTTCACACCTTCCTGCGGGATCAACCATGCAATTTGTCCGCGCACCGGAACGATACTTTCGTCGGACCAGAGCGCGCGCGATCCGTAGCCGGTGCAGCAGACGATGAGCGATTGCGGCAGTGCGTTGAAGTCACCGGGTGTATTGAACTCGCGCGTCTCAATGCGTCCGCCTGCAATCTGAAACTCCTGCAGCAACTGCTTGGAGTAGCCCGCAACGTTAAACGTCAGCGACGAAGACCGCTGCACATACTTTGTCGGGAACGGCGTTGAGCCCGGCGGCATCAGCTGGCTTCGCGGCGTAAGGTCCGCGATGCAATCGTTCAGGTGGATGAAGTCATGCCCGGCTTCTACTTCCCCTGCCGCATTCGTCCGCGGCGTACCAGGCCGCGGCGGCGGATCGTCATCCGACAGGCTGTAGCGATCCGTCCACTCGATGGGCGAACCCGGCGTACCCAGGTAGCTCTGGTACATGCTGAAGCTGGTGCGCGCCATGGCTTCCCAGTCTGCCGCGAATGCCGTGGGGCCGCACCGGTCAGTGCCACGCGCGAGTCCGGCGTCCACGACCCTGTGGCGCGAGCCGAGCGCACGTAAGGCGGGCGTTCCTTTGCGTAAATCGTCACGCTGTAACCCATGCGCTGGGCGGTCAGCGCCGCCGTCAGGCCAAGTGCGCCCGCGCCGATGATGGCGATGTCGCGCTGCCCGGGAGCGGCTTCCATCGCTTTACGCACAGCGAGGTCCGCTGATCCCCACGACAAGGACCAACCGCTGCCGCCATGGCCGTAATTCATCACGATGGTTTTGTTGCCCACCTTCTCCACGTCAAAGCGCGGTCCCGCAGCACGGAACGGCCGCAGGCAAACCGTGATGCGGAAGATGCGGTCCAGATCGGCGCGGATAGGGACGATGGCACCCGGCATGTCATAAAACGGAAGCGTGGGCGCCGCTCCTGCGGCTGCCAGAGGTACCGCCACGCGCTTGGCACAGCCGTTTAGAAATCCCAGACCGGCGACGGCGCCAGTCCTCTGCAAAAATGAGCGACGATCCATGGAACACCTCGGGCGGTGTGAGAAGCGAACGGCTTCGCAAAACAAATTGTTTGGGTTACACCTTCGTTATACCGGAGCGCGTTCCGGCGGGAATAGCCATCCGCCCCCATTCACGCGACAATGGAGAAGATATGGCATTGAACGTCGGCATCGTCGGCCTACCCAACGTGGGCAAGAGCACCATCTTTAGCGCGCTGACCTCGGTTGAGGCAGTGGCCGCAAACTATCCCTTTTGCACCATCGACCCGAACGTCGGCATCGTCACCATTCCGGATGCGCGGCTGGACCAGATTGTGAAGTTCGTCCAGCCCAAAAGCATCGTTCCCACCGTAATCGAGTTTGTCGATATCGCGGGCCTGGTTGCAGGCGCCAGCAAGGGCGAAGGACTGGGCAATCAGTTCCTTGCGAATATCCGGCAGACCGATGCGACGCTGCACATTGTCCGCTGCTTCGAAGACCCCGAAGTGATTCACGTCGCAGGCAAGGTTGATCCGCTGTCCGACATCGATGTGATCAATACCGAACTGCTGCTGGCCGACATGGACACCGTCGAGAAGCGCTTTGAGAAGGTGCAGAAGCTGGCCCGCAACTCGCAGGACGGCAAGGTCAAAGCCGAGTTCAGCGCGCTGAGCAAGCTGCGCGAAGCCATGAACAACGGCAAGCCAGCGCGCACCGTCGATCTGACCGACGAAGAGCGTCCGCTGACCCGCGACCTGTTCCTTATCACCATGAAGCCGACCCTCTACGTCGCCAACGTGGACGAAGCCGCGCTGAAGGGCGGCAACGCCCACACCGCCGCCGTCGAGAAACGAGCCAAGGAAGAGAACAGCGAAGTCGTCATGATCTGCGGTGCGCTGGAAGCGGAAATCGCACAACTGGAACCGGCCGAACGCGACGAGTTTCTAAAGGACATGGGCGTAAGCGAGCCCGGCCTTGACCGCCTGATCCACGCGGCCTATCGCCTGCTCGGCCTCATCACCTACTTCACCGCGGGCGTGCAGGAAGTGCGCGCGTGGACCATTCGAAAGGGCACCAAGGCACCGGGCGCGGCGGGCGTCATCCACTCGGACTTTGAGCGCGGATTCATCAAAGCCGACACCTACCACTCGTCTGACCTGTTCACGCTCGGCAGCGAACAGGCCGTGAAGGAAAAAGGCCTGCTGCGTTCCGAAGGAAAGGAATATGTGGTGAAGGATGGCGACATTCTTTTCTTCAAGTTCAATGTGTAGAGTCGATGCTAAACAGTAGTAGTGCTGTAACTCGAGGACGTGAGTTTGGACGTTTACACAAAACTTCTCGATCCGCCTTACACCTACGGCCTACTTGGCATTCTCTGTTTGTTGTTTGGAGTCATTTCAACATTGACGGGAAAGACGCTTGCTCCGTACCACGGAGCAGTTATCTCTCACTTAGAGAACCCAAAAAGAGTATCGAAATAGTGTTGCTGGTTTTTACATTGGTGCCGTTCTCTTCCTTGTTATCTTCTGGTTCAAAACGTGACGACCTACTGAAGAATGCAGTCTGGATTATCGGTGTCGTCCTTGTATGCCGATGAAAATTGCTGCAGTTTGCCTCCGTCCGAAGCACGGCTTCAGCAAGCAGCCGCAGCCATCCATCCGGCTGCTCGCAGGGCTGGGTGTTGAAGGCGATGCGCACTGCGGCAGCTCTGTGCAGCACTTGTATCTGAAACGGAAACAACCGAATGCTCCGAACCGGATGCAGGTGCATCTACTGCAGGAAGAACTGTTTGCCGACCTCGCTTCTCTGGGTCACTTACTAGGTCCCGGTGGACTTGGCGAAAACATCACCACGCGAGGCATCGATCTCCTGACTCTGCCCGTCGCAACGCGCCTGCACCTCGGTGACGAGGCGGTCGTGGAACTGACCGGCCTGCGCACCCCCTGCAAGAAGATCGACGACTTCCAATCCGGCCTGATGAACCAAATGGTATTGAAGGGCAACGACCAGCCTGTGCCCGCGCGTGCTGGCGTCATGGCCATCGTGCTGCAGGGCGGCGAGGTGCATGCGGGCGATGCGATCACCATCGTGCGCCCCGACACGCTGCCGTGGCAGCCGCTTCGCCTCCTCTAGGCGTCGATTGTTTCGGATGGGCATGGCTTCAGCCATGCCAAACACTCTGCACGAAGTGAGGGGCTTTAGGCCCGGAGGCAATCGCCTGCGCTTGCACGTTATGGAGCCCATCAGAGAGAGCAGGCCTCAGCGGCTGAAGCCACTTCCCCAGGTAGCCTAGCGGCATGGCTGAAGCCATGCCCTTCCGAAAACAACGCCTTCTCGATCTAGGTTCTGCGGCAACAGGCCCACTCAGACCTGCTCAGCAATCCAAGGATGGAAAGCAGTAGGCTTGTCTATGAGGAACTGACGAATGAACACATCGGAATGGCAGAACGCATCGTGGTACACAGCATACTTACCAGCCCAGTTGTTAACGCCCGCACTGGCGATCTACCCCGATGCGATCCGTCAGAATGTGCGCGCCACGCTCAAGCTGGTGGACGGCGATGCAAGCCGCTGGCGTCCGCACCTGAAGACCGTGAAGGCCGCGTTCGCTGTGCGCATCATGGTGGAAGAAGGCGTCACGCAGGCGAAGTGCGCCACGCCGCTGGAGCTTGAGACCGCATGTGCCTGCGGCCTGCGGGATGTGGTCGTAGCCATGTCGCTCGTCGGTCCGGCGGTGCAGCGCGTCTTGTCGATTGCAGCGGCGAATCCCGCGGTGAAGATCTCCGCGCTGGTCGAGTCGCAGGAACATATCGCACAGTGGAACGGTACTGGCTTCCCGTTGTTGATCGACATCAATCCCGGCATGGATCGCACCGGCGTCGCTCAGGATGATGCTGCAGCAGTGGTCGCACTGGCACGCGGCATCGTGGCTGCAGGCTGCACCTTCGCGGGACTGCACTACTACGACGGTCACATCTCCGACGAGGATATGGACGTCCGCTGCACGCGCGCGCACGATGGCTACCACCGGCTGATGAAGCTGGTCGTAGCTCTGCAGGCAGACGGTGTCGTCGTGCCGGAAGTCATCACGTCCGGCACCATGACGTTCCCCTGCGCACTGAAGTTTACAGAGTTCCAGGGCGGCAGCTTTCGCCACACCATCTCACCCGGCACAGTGGTCTACAGCGATACCGCCAGCCTTTCAAAACTGCCGGAGACCTATGGCTATCGGCCTGCCGCGGTGGTGCTAAGCCGCGTGATGAGCCGACCAATACCGGGCGTTATCACGCTGGACGCGGGGCACAAGGCACTGTCGGTCGACTCCGGCCTACCCAGCGGCATCATCCTCGAAATGCCGGACGCAAACCCGCTGAAGCCTAGCGAAGAGCACCTGCCGGTGGAACTCGCCAGCGGCACATCCGCTGCTCTTGGCACGCTGCTGCACCTGGTGCCAAAGCATGTCTGCACCACGGTGAACAACTTCACATACACGCTTGTCATTGCGGATGGCACCGTCACAGGCGTTGAAAGTGTCACGGCACGCGGTCGGCATGCGCCTCTGGAATCGGCCTCGGTTTAGATCACTGACAAACCCAGGCAGAACAGCAGCCCCGCCACGGAGATGATCGTCTCCGTGATCGACCAGCTTTTGAATGTCTGCGGCACCGACAGGTGAAAGTATTCCTTCACCAGCCAGAAGCCACCGTCGTTCACATGCGAGAAGATGACCGAACCTGCGCCCGTGGCAATCGCCAGCAACGCTGGATTTGCATGCGGCGTAGCCAAGGCAATCGGCGCGACAATGCCGGCTGCCGTAGTCATCGCAACGGTTGCGGAACCGGTCGCAAGGCGCAGCAGAGCGGCCAGCGCCCATGCGAAGAGCAAGACATTCACGTGCATATTCGCGGCCATGGCGACCAACACCCTGGCCACGCCGCCATCGATCAGCACGCGGCCAAAGCCGCCACCCGCGCCCACCAGTAGCGTAATGGCGGCTGTCGGCGCCAGGCAGTTGGTGCTCCACTGCGAGATGGTTTCGCGCGAAAAGCCGCGCTGCGTGCCAAGCGTAACGAAGGCCACCAGCACGCCGACCAGCAAGGCAATATCGTCGTTGCCAAGAAACAGCAACACCTTGCCGACCGTACCGACCAACCCGGTCGCGCCCGCGAACAGCGTCTGCGTCAGGCTGCCCAGCATCATCAAAAACACCGGCAGCATGATGGTGCCCATGGCCACGGTGAACGTCGGCATGTTGCGGTTCGGATCGTGGTGGCTCAGTTCATCGGCCAGCGGATTGCTGCCGGAAAATGCGAGCCGTGGCATGATCCATCGCGTGTACAGCGGTCCCGCCAGCACCGCGCATGGGATGCCGATCAGCAGCGCGAACAGCAGCGTGTGGCCAACGTCACCGTGGTAGATGTTGATGGCCAGCATGGCCGCGGGGTGCGGCGGCACCAGAGCGTGATCGACTGAAAGCGCCGCCAGCATGGGCAGTCCAACCTCAAGCGGATGCCGTTTTGTTTCGCGCGCGGCGGTGTAGGCGATGGGGATCAGCAGAACGAACCCAACCTCGAAGAACGCGGGCAGACCGACGATAAGGCCGATCAGCATCATGGACCACTGAATGTTCGCCGGTCCAAAGCGCGCGATGACGGTGTGGGCAATCCGCTCGGCCGCGCCGGACTCCGCCATCATCTTGCCCAGCATGGTGCCCAGCCCGACCACGACGGCAATGTGCCCCAGTGTGGCACCCACCCCGGCCTCAAACGATTTGACCACCGCACCCGCGGGCAGGCCGCTGCACAGGCCCAGCGCCAGCGATACCAGCATCAACGTCACGAACGGATTCAGCTTCAGCGTTGTGATCAGCAGGATCAGCGCAACGACCGATCCAAGCGCCAGCAGAAGGAGCGTAAGACTATGAGGATCCAACGATGCGGCTCCTTGGTTCTGAGGTAGAGCTACCAGAATGAGGCACGAAGACTGGTCAGCGAAAGTTGCTGCGAAGAGTTTTTCGGAAGGGAAATGTTCTCGGAAGGGCACGGCGTCAGCCGTGCCATCAGCCGACTCTTACGAGTTGGGCTTTAGCCCCTGAGGTCAGCTTCTAAAAGAGACCTCGGCGGCTTTAGCCCCTGCCACAACTTAGGCAATTCTGGCATGGCTGAAACCATGCCCTTCCGAATCCATCTTCCTGAGGATCAGAACTGCGTCTCGCCAGCCACGAATGAAGTGCGCGCACCACGCGGCAAAAATCGTCCCGCGCGCTTCCCGGTTGCACCTTCCGCACCGTACGAGAGAACACCATTGACCCACACACCGTGAACACCCTGCGAAGGCCGCATGGACTCCGTAAACGTCGCGCAGTCCTGAATGGTGGCCGGGTCGAACAGAACAAGGTCCGCAGCGTACCCCTCGCGGATGAGTCCCCTGCCCTCTAATTGAAAACGACGAGCAGGCATACCCGTCATCTTGTGCACGGCCTGCTCCAGCGGGAACAGCCTTTCATCGCGGCAGTAATGGCCCAGTACGCGCGGAAACGTTCCCCAAAGGCGCGGATGCGGCATGGGGTCGCACGGCAAACCGTCGGAACCGATCATGGTCGCGGGGTGCGCGAGGATGCGGCGCATATCCGCCTCGGAGATGCTGTGATAAATCGCTCCCGCAGGCTGCAGCCGGCGACCCGCTTCGACCTGATCGACATTCCAAAGCTCGGCGATCTCCGCGACGGTTTTACCCGCCATCTCGGGTTGCGGCGTACACCACGTAATGGTGACCTTCACCCGTGGATCGATCTGCCGCAGATCCAGCGTGCTGGACCCGGCCGCATACGGATAGCAATCGCAGCCGACGGGCTGCTGTTCGCGCGCGCCGTCCAACGCCGCCAGCACTTCTTCGCTGCGTCCCCAGTTGGCCACGCCCGCACACTTCAGGTGCGACACGATCACCGGCACGCCCCAGGCGCGGCCTATGGCAAACGACTCCTCCATAGCGGCGCGGATGGCCTCAGTTTCGCTGCGCATGTGCGTGGTGTAAATACCACCTGCGGCGGCAAGCGGCTCGGCCAGTGCAATCACCTCGTCCGTCGTTGCAGAGATCGCCGACAGGTAGGCCAGGCCGGTGCTCAGGCCCAGCGCGCCGCCGTCCAGAGCCTCGTGCAACTGTGCCCGCATGGCTGCAACTTCGTCCGCGTTCGCTGCACGATCCACCCGGTCCATGTGGTTGCTGCGCAGCGCGGTGTGGCCGACCAGCGCAGCCACGTTCACTGCAGGCACCGCAGCGTTTACCGCAGCCACATACTGCGCGAAGGTTGCGTAGCGAAACTCATCCGCAGCGCCGAGCAGATTCATCGGATCGACCAGGTCGCCGCGTACCGTTACTGGCGCGGCGCTGATGCCGCAGTTGCCCGCAACCACCGTCGTGACGCCCTGCGACAGCTTTGGCAGCATCTGCGGCGTCTTCAGCACGGCCAGGTCGTCATGCGTGTGCACGTCGATAAAGCCCGGTGCCAGCACCAGCCCGTCGCCGTCCACCTCTGCGGCTGCGTCACCCGCAATTGCGCCGACCGCGACGATACGCCCAGCCGTGACAGCAACATCGCCAGCGAACGCAGCGTCACCGCTGCCGTCCACAATGCTCACATTGCGGATAAGGACATCGTAAGTAGCCACCATCAGGCCTTTGGTGCCTTGTAGGCGATGCAATCCAGCTCCACCTTGCAGTCCACCACCATGCGCGATTCCACACACGCACGTGCTGGTGCATGCTCACCGAAGTACGTGCGAAACACGCCGTTGAATGCGGCAAAGTCACGCGCATCCTCGATCCAGACGCCGCACCGCACCACGTGCTCCACGCCGTAACCAGCCTCCGTCAAAATCGCGATGACGTTCTTGATGGCCTGGTGCGATTGCGTGATGATGTTGCCTTCGACCACTTCGCCGTTCACCATGGGCACCTGGCCGGAGACGTACAGCCAGCCACCTGCCTCGACCGCACGCGAAAACGGCAGGTGCTGCCCGCCCTGTCCCTTGCCACCTTCAAACCCGTACCGCTTGATCTCGTCTGCCATGCTTTGCTGCTCTCCTTGTTGCTTCCTGCTAGCAGAGTAGCGGATTTGGAGGCTACGACCGCAATGCCAGTGCGCGGACCACCTTCGCCATCCTGAGCGGACGAAGTGGAGTCGAAGGACCTGCTGGCTTCCCGCAGTAGTACCGCTCCCAAAGG
>JBPBQP010000011.1:0-9644 GCA_050954745.1 Janthinobacterium lividum
GAATTGTAGTTGGGCTAATTGTGGTGTCGCTGCTGGCGGTTTCGCTGTCTCGCCTACGCAACACGAAGACCAAGGCAGACTACCTGGTGGCAGGCCGTTCGCTGCCCGCCGCGGTGCTGGTGTTTACGCTGCTTTCCAGCTGGATTGGCTCGGGTTCGCTGCTGGGCGGCGCGGAAAATGCGTACCGCCACGGCTTTGCCGCGCTGTGGCAGGGCGGCGGCGGATGGATCGGCCTGCTGCTGATCTACTTCATTGCGCCGCGTGCGCGAAAGTTTGCCCAGTTCACCATTCCTGACCTGCTGGAAGCCCGCTACAACCAGGCGGCGCGCATCCTGGGCGTCATTGCGGTGCTGTTCACCTACACAGCGATTACCAGCTACCAGTTGATCGGCGGCGGCGACATCCTGCACCTGATCTTTCCCGGTGCCATCAGCGCCATTGCCGGGCGGTACGTGCTGGCAGCCTTTGTCATCGTGTTCACCGCCATCGCGGGCATGGGATCGGTGGCCTACATGGACGTGGTGATCGGCTCATTGACGACGGTGACCATGCTGGTCGCACTGCCCATCCTGATCCACGGCGCGGGCGGATGGGGTGCGGTCCACGCGGCACTGCCTGCGACGCACTTCCAGGTGCTGGGAGACCTGTCGGGCATACAGGCGGCGGAATTGCTGCTGCCCACCTGCCTGCTGATGCTGGGCAACCAGTCCATGTACCAGAAGTTCTTCTCAGCCAAAAGCCAGCGTGACGCACGCAATGCCGTGGTCGGCTGGATCATCGGCACCGTCATCCTCGAGATTGCGATTGTGGCGATTGCCGTGACCGGGTCGGCACTGTTTCCAAACGGTGAGGTGCATACGCGTCCTCGCGAGATCCTGGCGTATACCGCCATGCACGGTCTGCAGGGTACGGGTGTGCTGCACCTGCTGGGGGCGCTGCTGACTGGGGCGATCTTCGCGAAGGTCATTTCAACCGCAAATAACTACCTGTTTTCGCCCGCGACCAACCTGGTGAACGACATCTTTGTGCGCTACCTGCGACCGAAGGCCGCGGACCGCGAAGTGTTGCTGGTGTCGCGACTGATGGTGGTGCTGCTGGGTGTGTGGGCGCTCTGGCAGTCGCTGGGGACGGAAAGCGTTCTGAAGAAAAGCCTGTATGCCTACACGATCTACTCCGCCGCGCTGACGCCGGTGATCCTGGCGGCGTTCTTTTGGCGGCGTGCGACGGCTTCGGCTGCGGTGACATCCATTGCGCTTGGCACGGTAGTTACGATCGGTTGGGATACACCGCTGGTAGCCAGGTTATTGCCACCGGTACTGGCACAGCGGGATGCGATTTTTCCGGCGTTGATCATTTCCATGCTGTCGCTGGTGGTCATCAGCCTGCTAACGCCGCCGCCCAGCGAGGCGCAACTGAGGCCCTTCGCGACCTAGGTGTATCGACCGATCCAGAGTGGCAATGGCGAGATCTGTTGTGGGTAGAAGGGCACAGCATCAGCTGGCCATATCGCCCTGCCTGGCGCACGGTTTGAGCCGCCGAGGGACGCTTTAAAGCCCCTGCTCGGGGGCTGAAGCCCTGCTTTCGTCAGAGGCTCGTAGCGGCACAGCCAAGCTATGCCCTTCCAAATCAGTCAGTAATTTTTAACAACCCACCTCGCCCGCTGAAGGGTGGCTGTTTCAAGGTGCTGCAGTCTGTGCCGATAAGGGACACGGGCGGTGAACGCAGCTTGTACAGCAACCGAAAACTTCCAGCGCCGTACACTTCTTGTCTTCTCCTGTTGCTTGCGGCGTTTCCGCTGCGGGCGCAGATGAGCATCTCCGCGGCCCTGGCAGCGCAAACGCGCCCTGGCCGCGCCGGGGCACCGTCGCTGCATACGGCAGCCGACGTCAGAGACACAGCGACGCCGCCCACAACACTTCAATCTGCCCTGCAAAACCTCTTTGAGCGAAGCGACATCGCGTTTACGGGCCAGGTGCTTTCGGTAGATCGCGAGGCCGGTGCCGTTGTCATCCGCTGGCAGGTTCTGGACGGGATTCGGGGCGTAGACGCAGGCGCGACGTACGCGCAGCATGAATGGGCAGGCCTTTGGACCGGCAACAGCGCACGCTACGTTACGGGTCAGCGGGCCCTGCTGTTGCTGCATGCACCCTCGGTCGCCGGGTATGCGTCGCCTGTCGGTGGCAGTGTGGGAGTTATCCCGCTAAGGGGCGATGCGGCATCCAGTGTGCTGGATCTGCGGCTGCTGGCACAGGATGTGGTCGTTACCGATGCCGCGCGCCTGCGCCCGGTGGAAGCGTTGCGGACGGCTGGTGGCTCACTTGCTGCCAGCGACGCGCTGCAGGCACGTGCCGCACAGTTGCAAACGAACCGGAGCATGGCGCAACGCCACGCAATGCCCTGGAAAGGCGCTCCGGAGACAGATGGAGCGGGCGAGGGCGCCGCGACAGATGTTGCCGTCAACGCGGCGGGTAACAGCGCGGTGGATGGCACCGTGGTGCTGGGCCTGCTGCACAGCTGGCAACGCGACAGGCTCGCTGGCAGATGAACTTCTTCCGGGTGCTGCAGGTGGCAGCGCTGCTGTGTGCCACGCTGGCACCAGCGTCGATGGCAGCGGCTGGTCCACGATGGGTGGCCGGTGCAAAGTGGACGAACGACAGCCACATCATGAACTGGTACCGGCCAGGCGTGCAGTACTTTGTCGATAGCGGCCCGCTCAGCGCCTCCGTCAACAATGCGGCGGCCACCGCGCTGGTAGACGCCGCAGCTGCCGTTTGGACGGTGAACGGTATACCTTTTTCGTTGCGCAACGGCGGAATGCTGAACGAGGATGTGGACGGCAGCAACGTCTACCTGGGTGCAAACGGCCCCGTCTGGCCGACGGATGTGCAAAGCTCGAACTACACCGCTGTCCAGATTGCGGTGGTCTTCGACGCGGACGGCTCCATTACCGACACGCTGCTGGGGTCTGGGGCCAGTGCGCCGGGCAACTGCCGCACCGCCGCCGTGACAGAGAGTGTGGACCTGTTTATTGCGCCGGGAAAGATCGCGCATGCCATCGTTGTCCTGAACGGGCGCTGCACAGGGTCGGCACCGGAACAGCAGCTGCAACTGCGCTACCAACTGATGCGCGTGTTTGGGCGAGTCATCGGGATTGGCTGGTCGCAGTTGAACGACAACGTGTTTACCGGCACGCCCGCGCCGCAGTACGCAGACCAGATGCACTGGCCCATCATGCACCCCATCGACATCCTGTGCGGCCTGTACAGCTACCAGTGCCTGCCGCAGCCGTTTACCCTGCGGGATGACGACACGGCCGCGCTAAGCATGGTGTATTCCACGCAGCTGAACCAGAGCAACCCCGGTAAGGTCAGTACGTCGGGCTGGCTCCGCTTTCCCTCCGGGCAGGGGATGAACGGCGTCAACCTGGTGGCGCACCGCAGCTATCCGAACGATGGCTATGGCACAGAGTCGTACGGCACGGTCAGCGGCGTTTCCGGGTTTTTGGCGCCAGGTGATTTCGGCAACCCTGTTACCGGCCCACCTGCAGACGCGGATGACAAGCAGGGTGGCTCCGGCGGCTTTGCGCCCGGTTACTTCATCCTCTACGGCGTGCCATCGTTGACGCAGTTTGCATTTACCAGTCTTGAGGTCATCACAGAACCGATTAACCCGCTGTACACCGGTGCCTATGCGGTGGGGCCGTACCGTGTGGCTGCCGTGGCACCTGGTGGTGATGCGCTGCAATTTACCTCCTACGGCAACGCCGCTGGCGCTGTCTCTGGTGGGGACACGTTTGTGCCTGCAAACGCACCCTACCTGTGCGCGGGCGGTGCCGATGGAGCAGAAAACGCACCAGTAGCCTTGTCCGACGAAGGCATTTGGAGCGGCCTATTTTGCGGCGTACGACATTCTTCGTGGACCGGCTTTGCGGTGCGTGCCGGCCGCTCCGCAACCATCGAAGTCACTGCCGTCGATGGGACAGAAGCCGCGACCACCAGCAAGGCCATGCCGGTCATCGGCGTCTGGCACGCATCAGACCCGACCGGCACGCTGCCCACACTGGCGCAGGCTTCTGCCTTTAACTCCACTCGTCTGGGCATGACGCAACTGCGGGTCGCCTTCTCGATGGACGAGCAGGTTCGTCTGGCCGTGGCAGACGGACGCGGCGATGGCCGGCCAGACTACCTGTATCGCGCACGCGTCCTGTACGCAGATGCAGTCACACCCACGCGGCTGCCGCCTGCCGGTGGCTCGATCCGCATCCTGGGCAGGGGCTTTCAGACTGGCAGCACGGTCACCGTGGGCGGCGTGGTCGCCGCAGTGACCAGCCAATCCACAACCGAGATTGACGCGATCGCACCGACCGCGGCTGCGCTTGGAGGGACGGCAATCAACGATGTTGTGGTCACCGATCCTCGCACCGCTGGATCCACGCGCATCACGGGTGCGCTGACCTACACGGGCGCGGCCAGCGATACGTTAAGCCTGGTGAGTGCGCCACCATCCTCAGTTTCCGTGGGCGCTTCAGCGGTCTTTGCAGTACGTCTGCTCGATAGCAGCGGCGCGGCGGCCGCGAACAGCAGCATCACCGTGAGTGCCAGTGGAGGGCAGGTGCAGTTTGCCGCATGCAACCTGTCCACATGCACGCTGCTGACGGACAGCAGCGGTCTGGCACAGACACGCCTGACACCTGGTGCAGCCGGTTCCGTGACGCTGCAGGCTGTGGCAAGAAGCGGATCGTCCGTGCAGGCAGCTTTCGTCGCCGTGCAGTCGGTCCAATCCATAACCCTGCTGCGACCGCTGCAGTACATCGCTGCGGGTCCGGGCGCGGTCTTTCACCCGGCGGTGCTGGTCCTTGGTGCAGATGCAAGCAGCGTAAGTTGGAGCTCGCTTTCGCCGCTGGTTGCGCTGGGTGCGGTCCACTCCACACCTAGCACGTCGCAGGTGGATGCAACCGCGTCGCTGCGTGACGGGGAGACCACCACGGTGCAGGCTTGTACCGCCGCAGCGCTGTGTGCGACAGAGAACCTGCAGGGGGTCGCTGCCGCAGACCTGCGAGTGATCAATGTTGCAGGCGATCTGCAAAGCATCGTCGCTGCTGCAGGTTTTCAGGCGGTGATCGTCCGCGTGGTAGATTCGGCGGGCCATGCCGTGGCGGGCGCAGGCGTTGTCATTCATCAGCGTGTCACAGGCCTGCAGCCACCCTGCCCAGCCACGGGCCGCTGCCCGGCGCCCCCGGTGTACAGCGTCGCCAGCACGGTGAACATCAGTGACGATGACGGTCTGATCACGGTGCTACCCACCAGCATCAGCGGCGTTGCGGGTACGACGCAGGTCACCGTCACGGCCGGCACGGCAGGCGTGCTCACCGTGACACTGCAAAAAACACTGTAGAACCGCGCAGGAGCAACGCCGCGGCCACTGACATCCTCCTAACGCGACAACCGGCACCTCCAGCGCATCTGACACGTGAAGATTTAGTTCAGGAGCAGATATGGCATCGGAAGTTACGGGCGGCGTAAGGAAGCGCGTCTTGATTGTGGGTGGCGGATTCGCTGGGCTGAAAGCCGCAGAGGCTTTATCGAAGGCCGAGGTGAATGTGACCCTCGTCGATCGGCGCAACCATCACACCTTCCAGCCGCTGTTGTACCAGGTCGCACTCGCCGTGCTGCCGGAAAACGAAATCGCGCAGCCCATCCGTAGCATCGTGAACTATCCGAATACGCAGGTACTCATGGACGAAGTGGTTGGCTTCGACACCACGAAGCAGCGCGCCATGCTGAAAGGCGGAGCAACGCTGGAATACGACTACCTCATCGTCGCCTCCGGATCGACTCACTCTTACTTTGGGCACGATGAGTGGGCTCCGCTGGCGCCTGGTCTGAAGACGATTGAAGACGCGATCGATATTCGCCGTCGTGTGTTGCTTGCCTTTGAACTTGCCGAAGGCGAGATGCAGGAGACAGGCCGGCATCCTGCGCTGAACTTCGTCATCATCGGCGGCGGTGCTACTGGAGTCGAGTTGGCCGGTGCCATCTCCGACGTTTCGAAACTGTACATTCGGCGCGACTACAAGCAGATCGACCCAGCCACGGCACAGGTGCTTATCCTGGAGGGTTCGCCGACGATCCTTGGAGCCTACCCACCCGACCTGCAGAAGAGCGCACTGGAGCAGCTGAACAAGCTGGGGATCACCGTTCGCACCAACACACGCGTGACCGATGTGCAGCCTGGCTACGTTATGGTCGGCGAAGAACGGATCGACGCGGTCGTTACCCTATGGGGTGCCGGGGTCGAGGCATCGCCGCTGGGGAAACTGCTTGGCGTTGCGGTTGATCGAAAGGGCAGTGTCATCGTCGATGAGCGCCTGCACCCGGCAGGGCACCCTGAAATTTTTGTCTGTGGAGATCTTGCGGCTCTAAAAGACGCTGAGGGCAAACCAGTTCCCGGCGTCGCCCAGCCGGCCATGCAGATGGGTGATTACGCGGGAAAAAGCATTGCCGCAGAGGTAAAGGGGAGCCGCCTAAACAAGCCCTTCCATTATTTCGACAAGGGAGATATGGCGACCATCGGCCGGTCTGCGGCCATCGCGAATGTGAAGTGGCCGTTCAAGGCTCACCTTAGCGGGTTTCCCGCGTGGGCGGCCTGGCTATCGGTACATATCTTCTTCCTCATCGGCTTTCGCAACCGCTTCTCTGTCCTGCGTAACTGGGCATATACGTACGCTTTCGCAAAGGAAGGTTCGCGCCTCATCACCGGCGATCAGACGCTGCCGGGCTGGAACGTCACGGATGACCCTGCGGGAAAGCTCACAACAAGACCAATCCTGGGACATGCAGAGTCAATTTAGCTTCTGTCTGCATGGCCACTCGTACAGTGCAAACGCATCAACAGCAACGTAAAGCGTCACGGAGAACACAGTGGGTATTAAAGAATTTTTGGGGCTCGAGTCAGACAAGAAGGTTCGTTTTGCCGTCATCGGCGCAGGTGACATTGCGCAGGAAGACATGATGCCGGGCATCGAACACACCGGCAATTCCGTGTTCACAGCCTTAGTAACCGGGGACGCTACCAAGGCCGAAGAACTCGCAAAAAAGTACGACCTCAAAGCCACCTTCAGCTACGAGCAGTTCGCAGAGGCACTCGCCTCTGGCGCGTTCGATGCGATCTATCTCGCAACACCAAATTGGCGGCACGCCGAATTCATTATCCCGGCGCTCAAAGCGGGGATTCATGTTCTAACCGAGAAGCCGCTGGAGATATCAACCGAAAAGTGCCAGGAGATTCTGGACGTTGCGAAGACCAGCACCGCGAAGCTGATGGTCGCGTATCGCCTGCACTTTGAACCGGCCACGCTTGATACCGTCAAGCGCATTCGTGAGGGTGAACTGGGCACGGTTCACCTGTTTACCTCCACTTTTGCGCAGATGGTCGATCCCAAGAATCACCGAGCCTACTCCGGTGACCTCGCTGGACCTGTCTTTGACATGGGGCCATATCCAGTCAACGCTGCCCGCTACATCTTCGGCGACGAACCGACTGAAATCGTAAGTGCCGTTGGCTCAAAGCACGCGGATTCTGGTCTGGATCAAGACTTCTTCGACACCGTTACCACGATCGTTCGTTTTCCTAACGATCGGCTGGCCCAGTTCTGCGTATCCTACTACGGCACGGCGACCAACTATCTAAGCGCAATCGGTACAGAAGGCGCAATCACGTTGAATCCCTGTTACATGTTCGGTAAGTCGCTGAAGCAGACAATTGCGAAAGGCACGGACGAGACGGAGGAATCCTTCAAAAACACCGACCATTTCGGCGGCGAAATGAAGTACTTCTCTGACTGCATTCTGAATGGCACGGAAGTGGAACCGGATGGCGAAGAGGGATATGCCGACGTACGCGTGCTTGAGGGCATTTTGGAAGCACTCAAGTCAGGCGGTAGTGTCCAGCTGAAACCATTTAGCCGCAGCAAGCGCATCGATCCAGACGCGCAGGTGATCAAGCTGGGTGCCGTATCCACGCCGGAGTTGGTCAATGCAGAAAATCCAGGGCGTGGCGTCGAAAAGCAGCCAAAGAACTAACTTGTTCTAAAAGCATCAGGGCAGCCCTTGTGGCTGCCCTGATGCTTTTGAACCGCTTTACGCGGTGGCGGTCTCAAGTGCAGGCTGCTTCACGGTGACTGGGGTCAGCCAATTGAACCGGTCAGGCTTGATGCCGTTCACCAGTGCAAAGAACTCGTCGTGCAGCTTGGTGGTGACTGGGCCCATGCTGCCGTCGCCAATGACGATACGGTCGACTGAGCGCAGGTGAGTTACCTCTGCGGCAGTTCCGGTGAAAAATGCCTCGTGGCAGAGGTACAGCATCTCGCGGGGTAGCGCCTGCTCCACAATTTCGATGTCCATCTCCTTGGCAATCTGAATGATGGAGGCTCGCGTAATCCCGTTCAGCACAGAGTTCGCAAGGGGTGATGTGAACAGCTTGCCGTCGCGTACCAGGAACAGGTTTTCTCCCGATCCCTCCGACAGGTATCCGTTCACATCCAGGGCGATCCCTTCCGCATAGCCGTTAATCTCTGCCTCCATGCGGATAAGCTGCGAATTCATGTAGTTCGCACCAGCCTTTGCCAGTGACGGCATCGTGTTGGGTGCCAGCCTGTTCCAGCTGGAAACGCAAACATCTGCACCGGTATGGCCGGGCATGTACTTGCCCCAGGGAAAGTTCGCTACATACACCTCAACCGGCGATTTCAACGGGTTGACACCGATTTCGCCATATCCTCGAAACGCCACCGGACGGATGTAGCAGGGAACAACACCGTTGTTCTCGACAACCTCAACGACTGCGTTACACAGTTCATCCAGGGAAAAGGGCAACGGCATGCGGTAGATGCGGGCAGAATCCAGAAAACGCTGCATGTGTTCACGAAGCCGGAAAATCCCGGCCTTGAGCGGCGCTTCGCCTTCATTCTGGGTGTAGCAACGAATCCCCTCAAAAACAGAGGAGCCGTAATGGATCACGTGGGACATCACGTGAATGTTGGCATCGGCCCAGGGTATGAAGGCCCCGTTATGCCAGATCTTTTCTGTGGTTTGTATGGGCATTGCAGCAGCTCCCGAATGTCTTATGACGAGTAGCGACAAGTATATCTGCGCGTAGAGGGTCTTTTCTCGCCGCCTTTGCCATACAACGGCACGCGGTTTGGCAGGACCTGAAGAAAGATCCACCCTTTGTTCATGCGGATGCGAGGCGTTTTTCCTGACATTTTCCACCGAAGCGAGTTGCACAGCACAGGCGCATTCGTTACTGTTGGGAAAGTTCAGAGCGGCTGTAGCGCCCTGAACACATGCAACAACAGTTACCGTTTGACACAGTTGCGGTAGACTTGTATAACCAGTGAGTCGGGCATTTTGCTTTTGCTGAGATGTCTGAGCGCGGTACGCGCGACGCAGTCCAAGCGTTTGTTTTACGTGGTAGACGACGGTGAGTTTCGGCTCCGGTCACCCAACAAACCCAAGATACTGTTTTAGGCAAAGAGGGGCATAAGCCCCGGGCATTGCGCGTTGCGTGATGGCCTCCAGTTGATTTGAGTTGAGATTTGGATCTGTTTTGCGATTCGCCAAAACTTGCGGGAACATTCCGTGGGC
>JBPBQP010000012.1:0-6759 GCA_050954745.1 Janthinobacterium lividum
ACCCAGCGACACAAGGACGATTTCACAACCCTCGGCTAACAAACCTCGCGCCAGCTCCATGTTGAACGTCCAGACGCCCCCGATTGTATCGGTCGTCATCAGCAGACGCATGCAGGCTCAGCGAAGGGATTCGCTTCGGACTCCAACTCTGTAATGGAGCGTGGGCGTTGGTCCTGAATATCGCTAAAGCCCTTGCCAGTAAACAGGTCCAGGTAAAAGTCGTGAGCACGCTCCCACGCGACTTCGTCCGGCACCGCACCGAAGGTCGTCACATATTCCGGACTGCCGGGAAAAGGAAACATCGGGACTGGCTCTGAGACCCACACACCCTTTGCTTTCAGGTTTGCCTGCCACGTCGCAACCAGTGCAGGATCATCCTCGGCGGTCTTGATCAGGTTGGCCTGGACCCATGGAATTTTCGTGCGTGCATACAACAAAATTTCTGTAATGCGATCGGTGTCAATCTTGCAGTTCTTATTCATAGCGTGGCGGCCTTCATCGGTAATGCTCTCGATGCCGCACTCAAACGAGACACAGTGCGCACGCGCCAGCAGGTCGATGCTTTCTTCATCCCACAGGTCAATGCGGGTTTGAAAACCGATGGAGACGGGCCTATGCGCAATCGCCTCGAGTAACTGCCGCACCTGCTTGCCGACGCCGAAGATCTCGTCGATAAAGTAGATGTAGTCCACGCCGCGCGCGATTAGTTGGTCGATCTCTGCGACAACTTCAGACAGGTTGCGTTCGCGATACTTGTTTCGAAAGAGCGTCTTGTTGCAGAAGGTGCAGGCGTACGGGCAGCCCCGTGCAAACTCCACCTCCGCGCCAAGACGCAAATGATCCGCGCCATTGCCCGGGAAGATATGGTGTTTGTGGGCGTGGCGTTGCACCGGGTAGTCAGAATAGTCAAGCTGCGTGACCATGCGCATGTCTGTTGCGCCCAGCCCATCCGTCATACGAAAGCGACCCTGTTCATCGCGCCAGCACGCACCCGCAATCATCTCCCAGGGCAGGGTAGCCAGCTGTGGCAGGGTCTGGTCCGGTTCCCCACGCAGCACCACGTCTGCCGCTGTTTTCTCAAGCGTTGCACGTGGTGTAACGGACCCATGTGGACCTATGACCACAACCTTTGAACGATGCGAGCGCCCCATGCGCAGGCTCTGAATCCACTGCTTTGGTACGCGCAGTTCAGGCTGCGGACAGCGCCAGAACAGGTAGGACGGGGCCGTCGGAATCACCAGAAAGTCTTCGCGGAAACTGTCGAGTCGCAGCTGTACCTGGGCTGGTGTCAACTCTTCCATTAAAGCGTCAACTAGCAAGACCTCATGTCCAGCCGCACGCAGCAACTCACGTGCAGAGAGCAGTTCGATAGGGAAGTGCGGTTCAGGACAGCCAAAGTAGGTCGAGCCATCAAACGTCCAGCGCGGATTGACCAGCGCGTATTTCATGCGACACCCACCGCCAACGCTTCGCTTGGCTGTTCCACGCGGAAGCGAGTGCGCATGAGATCGCGGTTCTCCATCCAGAAATCCTGAATGGCTGCAAGTATGTCACTGATAGAGCGCTTTGCTGCCCACCCGGTCGCGCTCTCCAGCTTTGCTGTGTCTGATATATAAAGAGGTTGGTCGCCGGGCCGGGCCGTCGCGTAATTAAGGCGTGGAGCAATGCCGGTTAGCTGCTCAATGGCACCAAGCATCTCCTGTACGGACACGGTGCGACCCATACCGCCACCCACGTTGTAGACCTCGCCGCGCGTCGTCTGCATGTTGGCACGAGCCAGCAACATGGCATCCACCAGGTCGTGAACATGCAGTACGTCACGCACCTGCAGACCGTCTCCGTAGATGGTGATGGGCTTACCCGCCAGGGTGGAGTAAAGAAAGTGCGCAACCCAGCCCTGATCTTCATTGCCGAACTGACGTGGGCCAGCGATACAGGACATGCGGAAGACCACCGTTGGCATGCCGTAAATGCGGGCATAATCTCGCACATATTGGTCTGCCGCGCCCTTTGAACAGCCGTAGGGCGAGTGGAAATCCAGCGGTTCCGACTCCTGCACACCTTGAAAGTCTGGGGCAACAGCTTCGTAGCGGGAACCTGCCCTTTGCACCGGCACGCCGTGAAGTGAGCCGTACACCTTGTTCGTTGACGTGTACAAGAGGGAGGGCTTTGCAGGCAAAGAACGGACAGCCTCCAACAGGTTTACGGTGCCTGTGGCATTCACGTGGAAGTCCGTCTCGGGATCGTCAACGGATGTCGTAACTGCCACTTGCGCGGCCAGATGATAGATCTCAGTCACGTCGCGCACGGCAGAGCGGAGTGTGCTGATATCGCGCACATCTCCTTCGATCAGCTCCAACTGGTTGGCCGGTCCGACGTTCTGCAGCCAGGCCAGATTGTGCATTACACCGGAACGTGATCCGTTATCCAGCACGCGTACTTTCACGCCTTCTGCAAGCAGCCGCTGTGTCAGATTCGATCCGATGAATCCGGCGCCTCCGGTAACAAGCGCAACGCGCTTGCCGTGTGCATTGTTTGGCGTCGAGTTCAGATTCTGTCCTGTGCCTGGTCGCATCATGCAGTCAGACCATAGGAGCTGAGTTCCTTCAGCATGGTGTCTGCTTTGTCCTCGGCCTCCTGTTTGGCCAGCCACTCGGCCAGCTCATGGAAGCCTGCTTCGTGGGTTACCTGTGGCTTGTAGCCCAACAGCTTTTCGGCCTTGGTCAGGTCTGCGAAACAATGCCGTATGTCGCCCGCGCGGTACTTATTGCTGATAACAGGCGCAAGATCCTCACGGCCAAGAGCCTTGCACAAAATCTCGGCGACACGTCGGATCGTAATAGGCGTACCGCAACCAATGTTGATTACTTCGTCGTTCGACTGAGGCCGTTCCATCGCCAGCATGTTGGCGCGAACGATGTCGTGGACGCTGACGAAATCGCGCATCTGCTCGCCGTCTTCAAACACCATCGGCGCCTTCCCATTCAGCAGTCGCGAGGCGAACACAGCTGCGACGCCAGTGTAAGGATTCGAGAGGGCCTGCCGTGTGCCATAGATGTTGAAGAACCGCAGGGCGGTGACCGGCACCTGGTAGTTGCGACCGTAGATTAGGCACATCTGCTCCTGGTCGCGCTTGGAAAGGGCATACATGGAGTTGATCTCGGACGGCTTTGTCTCGTTGGTTGGCAGTGGCTCTAACACCTCGCCGCCGCTGCGTACCTCCCACTCGCCCGCCTTCAACTGCGACAGAGGACGCACCGGTGGCGCAATTTCTTCGCCGGTGGTGGGCTTGCGGTAGCGGCCCTCCCCGTAGATCGACATGGAGGAAGCAACTACCAGCTTTTCCGGCGTGATCTTCGCGTCCAGCATGGCCTGCAGCAGTTCTGCTGTGCCCTGTGTATTCACGCTCATATAGCGGCTGATTTCATACATCGACTGCCCGACCCCGACCGTTGCCGCAAAGTGGAAGACAACATCCACCTTCTGCAAAACCTCCCGTAGACGGTTCGGGTCGCGTACGTCACCGACAACGAGTTCCACATCCTGCGAAAGGTAGTCGGGACGGCGGCCGCCCTCATGAACCTGGGGCGTTAGATCGTCGAGGATGCGGACGTTGTGACCCGCTGCCAGCAGACCATCGGCAAGGTGTGACCCCACGAAGCCTGCTCCGCCTGTAATCAGAATTTGTTTGCTCATTGTGCGGTCAGCCGATCTTCGTTCTTAAATTGCTTGCTCTGTGCTGTCGGACTTGGGGCGTACCGCTCGACAGCCCATGTAGCGAAATCTGCAAAGTCCTGGTTGTTGCGCGGTGGGCTAGTGTGGTGTGCCTCCAACCCAAGGTGCGCAGGTGTGAAGCATAACGTCAAGGCCACATCAAAACCTTCCAGCCCACGCATCTGCCGGTCGAACCAGGCTTCTGCGTTTGGTCGAAAACTATCAGCCCAGCTGAGGCCGGTGCGAAGGTAACGGACGCCCATATCTTTCATACGAAGGACAGCATCGTCAAAGCGGGGATCTTCAAAGTGAAACCACTGGCAAAAGCCGACAGAGCCGTCTGTAGGGAAGTGCTTTACAGAAAGCTTGGGTTTGCCATCTGCGTCGATCAGCCCCAGGTAGTAATGGCGGTAGTAGGACGAACCCTCCGCCTCTTTGTGGCGCGTTTCCGCAGGCCAGGAAGGCGGCAGATCAAACAGGCTGTACCAATGCACGCGGTCGGTGTGACCCTTCAGCAGTTCCAGCGTGCGAGGCAGGCCAAACTCCTGGACCTCCTGTGCGCCAAATGAGGAGACACCCACTTCTGTCACCCAAACTGGTTTGCCAGAGACCTCACGTGCCTCGCGAATGCGGTCAGGCCACTCGCTGACCTGCCAGTGGTTCCAGTCCAGCGGGAAGCCGTGCACACCCACTGCATCCACCGAAGACATAACGCCGTGGCGATCCATGGTGCGCAAAAAATCACAATCACAGGAAGACACGCCGCCCAGGACAATCTTTAGTTCAGGATTCGCCGCACGAATCGCTTCGGAACCGGCCTTCACCATACCTGCGAAGTGAATCCAGTCCGGGTCAAGATGGAAGTTCCAATGGGAAAGATTATTAGGCTCGTTCCAGAGCACTACCGCTTCGACCACGTGCCGTCCTTATCTTGGCTTTGCCGCAGCCGTGCAAAACGTCTGTAGCAACAACTGCTTTAACGAAAGCCGATACACAACATGTACTACAAAGAAGCGGATGTAGGAAGGTAAAAGCAGCTTCTCGTTGCTCAGGTTGTAAGTAGCTTCCCGTGCGTCTCAGCCTATCAAACGAACAGAGCTCAAGTGCGGCGTGGGACGCAAAAACGCGCCACGAAGGCGCGTTTGCTGGAACTTAAAGAGTTGGTGGAGGCGGTGGGAGTTGAACCCACGTCCGAAACTACCGACAGCAGAGAGCATTCATGCTTTTTCACGTTCAATTTTGTCTCGTACTCCCCGCTTGGAACGGACAAAGAAGCGGGGAGCACCAGCCCGATTGATCTCATCCGCGGCGTACGAGCAGAACGCTTTGGACCAGCCTACAGTGCGACGCTCGCCACCAGCCCGTAGGCAAAGCCGATGGAAAACGGCTACTTAATTAATTAAGCAGCAAGCGCGAATTGAGGTTCGGCACTTATGATTTTGGGCGCGATTACGGGTGTACCCACCCCGGCATGCCTCTCTACCACAAGCAATCCCGTCGAAGCCGTGACGCCCCCACTCTGGGTTGGTCCTCTTCGCGGCCGCTCGTGTGAGCAGCTTGACGAAGCAGCATCGCAGATGCACATATGGCACTGCAAAGAACTTCCAATAGTATAACCTGCCAGCCACCTGCTTTAACACAGCTGGTAAGCCGGTCGCATGCTGCGATGCGTATACTTCATCTCGCCGTCCCACGACGGACACGGGGAAACTGACACAATGAAAGTAGTAGCGCTTCTGGCGTTGGGGATGGTTGGATTAGCTATGCAGGCAGAGGTCACAAAGGCGTCATTCGGCACTACGAAGGACGGTCAGCCCGTCGATATCTATACCCTCAAAGACGCTGATCTCGAGATCAAGGTCATTACCTACGGCGCCCGCATCCAGAGCATTATGGCTCCGGACAAGGACGGCAAGCGCGCCGATGTGGTGCTGGGCTTTTCCGACATCGCTGGGTATGAGAGCGACGAGCCATACTTTGGCGCGGTCGTTGGCCGCTATGGCAACCGCATCGCAAAGGGGGAATTCTCCATTGATGGCCACGAATATCATGTGCCCGTGAACAACAACGGTCAGTCACTCCACGGCGGCCTGGTCGGGTTTGACAAGCTGGTGTGGACGGCCAAGATGGTCAGCAACGGCTTGGAACTGACGCTGGTGTCGCCAGATGGCGATCAGGGGTACCCCGGCAAATTGACGGCCCACGTGCGCTACACGCTGCATGGGCATAGCCTGCGCCTGGACTACAGCGCGACTACGGACAAGCCCACCGTGACGAACCTGACGAACCACAGCTACTTCAACCTCGCGGGCGAGGGCAATGGCACCATTCTGCAGCAGACCGTCATGCTGAATGCCGACCACTACACGCCGGTGCTGCCAACGCTCATTCCGACCGGCGAACTCGCTCCCGTGGCGGGCACTCCCTTCGACTTCCGCACCCCGCATGTTGTGGGCGAGCGCATTGATGCCGACAATGAGCAGTTGAAGCTGGCCGGCGGATACGACCATAACTGGGTGCTGAACGGTGCAACCGGCACCATGAAGGTGGCTGCAAAGGCTGTCGATCCAGCATCGGGCCGCACCCTGACGGTCAGCACCACGCAGCCAGGCGTGCAGTTTTACACGGGCAATTTCCTCGTCGACAACGTCATCACCGGCGTGGGCGGCAAGGCGATCTCGAGGCGTGGGGCATTCTGCTTCGAAACGCAGCACTTTCCCGATTCTCCGAATCAGCCTGCGTTCCCTACCACGCTGCTGAAGCCGGGTGAGACGCTGCATACCACCACTGTCTTTGCGTTCGGTGTTGAGAAGTAAGTGCGCGCTTAGTCTGGATAAGAAAAGCCCGGGATAGCTCATCGCTATGCCGGGCTTTTCATTTCACGAGCGTTTCGGCTGACGCCCGGCAAAACGCTCCACCAGGTCGGGCGTGAGGCTCTGCTGCAACGTGAGCATTCCGCACCACGGATTGTTTTGCAACCGATGGGACCACTCCGTAACGTTGCTTACGGTGAATCGCGGCCGCTCCTGCATGCCCTCCAGTTCC
>JBPBQP010000013.1:0-2304 GCA_050954745.1 Janthinobacterium lividum
GAGGAAGGCGCTTTGGGCCGTGACCAGCGAGCTGTTGGTTTGGTCTTCTTTCGACCGCACGTCCTGCTGCTGCGTCTGCACCTGAGCTTCGGAACTTTGCTGTTGCTGCAGCTTCGTCTGCGCTTCCTTGAAGCCTTGCATGGCATTCGGATTGGCAGGGTCAAGGCGCATCACCTGACCGTACAAATCCTTCTGCTGCGCGGCATCGTTTGAGGCGAGTGCCTGCGTCATCAGCGACGCGACGCGATCCTTATTCTGTTGATCCTCGGCGTTCTTCTTCGCCATGGTCTCTTCCTGCTTGGCGATGGCCTGTGCCGCGGCACTGTCTCCCGCGCTTGCTGCCGGGGCAGTCGATGCCGGGGCAACGACGGTCGCCACCGGCGGTGGTGCAGCGGCACGCGGTGTCGCACCGTATGGTTTGCCCAGCGCGATCAGGTTCACGCGCGACACGTCGACCTGCACATGATCGTTGGGCAGGACTAGCATGCTGCTGCCGCCCTGCGTCTTTGCGCCGGACTGTGCGTTGGCGCTCTCTGGCCGCGAGTCTGTCACCACGCTGACGATGTTGCCGTTGACCCAGGTTTCGACGACACGTCCGCCGACCGCCACCGTCTGCTCCACCGGCGTGCCTGCCTTGCCTACGGGCACCTTGTTCAGCTTGTCGACGATGCCCGCGTATGGTCCAATGCCCACCGCGTACCCGGTGGCGTACTGGCCAGCCGTGTTGCGGATGGAGAGCGGCGTGAAGTTGTCCTGCTTGGCGTCGCCGTGGACGTTCGCAGTGATCTGCACGATGCCGTCTTCAACCGGTGTGCTGTTCTCCAGCGCTCCCGGCCCTGCTTCGCCGTGCATGGCTCCGCCACGAACAGTCCACTTGGCCTCGTGCGCCTTGCTGGAACCGCCACCCAGGCCCAGGGTCAGCATCTTTTCGGCAGAGTGACCGACGCCGCCCTTGGTGTCAGCGGGTTTGGGAACGCTCTTCCATCCACCCAGATCGATGCCGTTGAAGGTGCTGTTCAGGTTTAGCGGCCGCAGGTGAATGTTGCGCAGCGTCAACTGGCCGTCCATGGCGGCTTCAAAGCCCAGGTAACCCGCGCGTGCGCCCAGGTCAGACCCGCTGCTGCCGGCCTGCCGACCATCCACCTGCACGGTCACCTTGCCGTGCGACGCGCTGATCTGCACCTTATGCCAGCCGCCCGCAGAGATGGTTGCCATGGACGATTTCGACAGAGACTCAATACCTCCCACGCCACTCTTTGCGCCGCTGTAATCGAGATCAACCGTCAGGCCACCCGTGCCCTCGTGCGAGGCCCACATGCGGAAGGTCGCGCCCATGGAGGCGGTCTCGGTGTACTCAAACTCCAGGTCGAAATCCCCAAACGGAACCGCCGTAAGGATGTGCCGGCTGCCGCCGCCGCTGGTTGCGAGCGATCCACCTGCCGCGGTCCAGGTGCCATGATTGTTCCAGCCCAGCAGCGACGTGCCGTTGAAGAGATTGAGCGGGGCCTGTGCGCGCGCCGTAGCGGCGATGACCAGCGCGCAGGCCAATGTTTGAAGTGCTTTCATCGCGCAACCTCCTCGGCTGCCGTGCTGTTCAAGTCAAGACCCGCCGAGGTATCGGGCAGGTCCGGCTCCTCGACGGAGAAGATCAGCTCCTGCGGCGCAGGGTACTCTACCGTGCCGTCTTCAAGCGTGGTGGGCTGCTCCTCTGGCGAGGCGTCGATCGTGATGGTGCTGCCTGGAACGGCATCGCCACTCAGCAAAATCTCTGACAGCGGCGACAACACCTCCCGCTGCATCACGCGGCCTGCAGGCCTGGCACCATACTCCGGGTCGTAGGAGAGCTTTGCCAGCAGGTCAATCGCAACCGGCGTGGTCAGCAGGTGCAGTTCGCGATCGTCTTCCAGCTTGCGACGCAGGCTGCGGAAGTGCGTCTCCACGATGCGTCGCAACTCCGGCATGCCCAACGGATGGAACGGGATGATCTGGCCGATGCGGTTGTACAGTTCCGGCCGCAGGTTGGCACGGACGGCGTCCAGCAGAATGGATTCGCGCAGCGCGTTATCTTCGCCCGCGGCCATCGATTCGCGCACACCCAGGTTTGAGGTAAACAGAACGACGGTGTTGGTAAAGTCGCAGAAGCGGCCCTTTGCGTCCGTCAGGCGGCCCTCATCCAGCACGCCCAGCAGCAAGTCCAGAATGGCCGGGTGCCCCTTTTCTACCTCATCAAACAGCACAATGGAGTAGGGCGAACGGCGGACCTGCTCAGTCAGGAAACCACCCTCATCCGAGCCAACCAGGCCG
>JBPBQP010000014.1:0-2302 GCA_050954745.1 Janthinobacterium lividum
GTATCTTTCGATTCGGGCAAACTACACCTTTAGCAAGAGCCTGGACAATGGGTCTGAAATCTTCGCTTTGGGGAGTGCTCCGACTTCAGCCGCAGCCATTCTAGGCCCCGTTGGACGGTCGCAGGAATACGGCCCATCCGCCTTCGACCATCGGCACTATGCCTCTATTTCTTATGTGCTGACGCCGAAGGGCTACCACGTGTCGAACAAGTTCGCCGACACCATCGTTGGTGCAATTACCCGTAACTACACCCTCTCTGGTGTGGAACAGTTCCAGAGCGGCGCGTACAGTACGTTTGCAATCGGTGACGCGAGCGGCGGCCTTGACACGAACGGCGATGGTAATTCCGTGAACGATCGGCCCATCATCGGAAACGCTGCCAAGCCTTACCAGACGGTCGGTATCGACGGCAGCTTTCTGGGTGCAACCCCTGGCGTGTACTACGATCTCGTAGCGAACAATGCCAGCAACACGCTGAACCCGGTCACAGCGTCTGACGTTCACTTCCTTATTCCCAACAATGCGAACGGCCAGTTCAACCGGCTGATCGCGGGTCGCAATTCCTTCTCAAATCCCGGTAGCACGCGCAATGATATTTCCATCCAGAAGGGCTTTGGGACTGGGTTGCTGCACCTGGAGCGCGGACAGTTCCTGCTTCGCATGGATGTTCAAAACATCGCTAATCATAACGATCGCGGACCGTACCTAAACACGAACGTGCTGAGTTACGGAACTGGTCCAAGCAGCTTTGACGACCAGTCTCAGGCACGAACTGCCTCGCTTGGTCGGCAGATCTACCTGTGGGGCCGCTTCGTGTTCTAGGCTTTGTGCCGCACACCTAGAGGGTGTCCCTTTCGAGGGGCACTCTTTAGGTGTTGTACTCCAATGACGCAAAGATGCGTCTATCTATTCACTGCGAATATTGGCGCGCTGCCCCGCCCCGGCTGGGTGTGATGAACAGTAATCTGTGCCCGACGGGAGCGCTTGCTGTGTTCGCGGTGCAGATCAAGTACATGACAGTGGTGTTTCGCTGTGACGTACTGGCTGCGGCGTATGCACGCAAGTCTTGCCTTAAGCTTGGCGTATTGTGGGTTGACCTCAATGAACGACCGCGGCTGGGTGGCGCGGACGGTGTTCGGACCGGGTGCTGGACTGCACTTCCTGTTCCACTTATTGTCGATAAGAGAGCGTTTTGCTAGGGTTGCAATGATTCGGCGAGTGGCAATAATTGGTGGGGGCCCAGGCGGTCTGATGACCGCTTATCAACTACAAAAACGTTGCCCCATTCCCGTGGAGGTCACCCTTTACGAGGCAACTGAGCGGTTAGGCGGCAAGGTGCTTACCGAACAGTTTGGCGCAGCGGCAGTGTCGTATGAGGCGGGTGCCGCGGAGCTGTACGACTACTCGCAGGTAGGGCAGGATCCGCTGCGGGAACTGGTGGAAGCTCTCGGCTTGAACGTGAAGCCGATGGCGGGCGCTTCCATTGTGCTGCACGGCCAGATTCTGGACGATCTGGAAGACGTGGCGCGGGTACATGGCCCCACCACGCGGCGTGCGCTGCTGGAGTTCGATGAGCGCGCCAAGGCATGGATGAGTCCGGAAGAGTATTACGATGCGGACTGGCGCGAGCTGAGTGCTGACCCGAAGAGCTCGTCGACCTTCGAAGACGAGCTGCAGTTGGTGCTGGATGCGACAGCGCGGCAGTTTTTACGGACCATGATCCACAGCGACCTGGCAACGGAGCCGCACCGCACCTCTGCCAGCTACGGCCTGCAGAATTACCTGATGAACGACGACCGCTACATGCGGCTGTACACGATCGATGGCGGCATTGAGCAGCTGGTGCTGGCTCTGGCCGACCGCGTGGAGGCACGCGTTCTTCTGCGGCAGAGGGTGACGGACGTGGATTGCCTGGCCGATGGCCGGGTGCGCGTGGTGTCGCAGCGCAGGTCTGCGGACGACGATCTGCTGACGCTTTCCGACGACTTTGACTACGTGGTGGCGGCGCTGCCGAACCACTATCTGCCGACGCTGCGCTGGAGCGACGACGCACTGCAGCAGGCCATGCGCCGCCACTACATCCAGTACGACTACCCGGCGCACTACCTGCGTGTCAGCGTGCTGTTTCGCGAGGTGTTCTGGCGCGATGTGTTGCAGGATTCGTACTTTATGCTGGACGCCTTTGGCGGCTGCTGCCTGTATGACGAGTCGTCGCGCAACGGCAGCGAACACTACGGTGCGCTTGGCTGGCTGCTGGCCGGCGACGCAGCCACGGCTGCAGCCAACCTGACGGATGACGCC
>JBPBQP010000015.1:0-1630 GCA_050954745.1 Janthinobacterium lividum
AGGCGTACCGGTTGCTGGCAAGGTATGAGACGGATGGCGGCAGCGGTCTGATCCACAAGGCGCGCGGCCGGACGTCGAACCGAAGCAAGAATGAAGGTATTCGCAAATATGCCGTTGAACTGGTCAAGGCCAGGTACGCCGACTTCGGGCCGACGCTGGCGACCGAGATGCTGCTGGACAAGCATGCGTTGCGCGTTGGCCGAGAGACGCTGCGCCGATGGATGATGGCCAAAGGCCTGTGGCTGTCACGAACGCAGCGCAGGACCTTCCACCAACCTCGACTGCGGCGCGAGAGCTATGGGGAGCTGATCCAGATCGATGGCAGCGACCACAGGTGGTTCGAGCAGCGTGGCGAGCCCTGCACGCTGCTGGTGTTCATCGACGACGCGACCAGCCGGCTGATGCAGCTGCGCTTCGTCGCGAGTGAGAGTACGTCGTCCTACTTCGAAGTCCTTCAAGGCTATCTTGAGACTCATGGTTGCCCTGTTGCGTTCTACTCGGACAAGCACTCCGTCTTCCGAGTCAACAGGCATGATCTGAAGAATGGTTCCGGGATGACGCAGTTCGGCCGTGCGCTCGCTGAGCTCAACATTGAGATCCTGTGCGCGAACTCAAGCCAGGCAAAAGGCCGCGTGGAGCGGGCCAACCGCACACTGCAGGATCGTCTGGTGAAAGAGCTGCGCATGGCGGACATCTGTGACATGAACGCCGGGAACTCTTTCCTGCCGAAGTTCGTGGAGCGGTTCAACGAGAGGTTTTCCGTCCCCGCAGCAAGAACTGAAGACATGCATCGCAGACTGAACGTGCAGGCATCCAGGCTTGCCGACATCCTGTGCCATCACGAACAGCGCCACGTGAGCCAACAACTAAGCCTGGCCTACGACCGCAGGCAGATCATCCTGGAACGAGGCGAGTTAGCGGATGGGTTGGCTGGCCAATACGTCGAGGTCTATGACTTCAGCGATCGGCCGCTTGAGGTGCGATGGAAAGGCCAGTCGCTTCCCTACCGGATCTTTAGCAAAGACCAGCGCGTCACTCACACAGCCATCATCGAGAACAAAAGGTTGAGACACGCACTCGCTACGGTGAAGGCGCAGCAAGACACGAAGCACTTGCCTCAGATCTTGACCAACAGCGCCAAGAACGGATACAAAAAGAACCCGCGCAGCGTCTACGGGCCAGATTACAAGCCGAAAGTTGCGGCTGCGCCCGCGGTGGAAATGACGGCCTGATGGAAAGAGAGGAAAACATGAAGCCGTTTCCCTCTCTTCCCACAGTCCTTGGAAATCAACACAGTACGTCGATTCCCACATTACGCACCGCACCGACGACTACGAATTGTTATTAGTAATAACCAGTAAATAGGCCTACACTGACACTTCTAATGGGCTAATTACCCTGTCATTTCTAATGAGCACCAACAGATGTGTACGCGCAAAGTAGAAATGTCCGGTTTCTGCAAAGTTGAAATGTCCAAACTACCCTTCCGAGAGATGACGGAGGCGGAGATTGGATCTTTTGAGCATGAGTGGACACGAACTACGCAGGATCGAAGTTTTGTCTGAGGTTCTTGCCGGGCGACGTACTGAGGTGTCGGCGGCAGCGATCCTCGGGCTGAGCACACGCCAGA
>JBPBQP010000016.1:0-99919 GCA_050954745.1 Janthinobacterium lividum
ACTTAACAGTAGGCAATATGCCTTGCAAGCGTAATGACTGACTGGCAACTACACTGCGACCGCACGAAAAGATCGCGACACTGGCTAAGTGCAGAACCGGAATGAGTGGGTACAAAGTGGAGTTATAGATCGACCGGGTTGGAGTCTGCGCTTCCACCCCGAAACAGGACAGACGAAAGGAATCTGTGAAGCAACTGACACTTCTTCTTCGCAGCCACCTGCGTCCCCTCGTCCTGTGGCTTTCTGTCCTCGCTCTTGCGGCAGTTGCGTCTGCGCAGCACTTCTCCACAAAAACGTTCGATGAAAGCTCTGGTCTGGCGAATCTGAACGTGCATGGCTTCGTGCAGGACTCCCAGGACCGTGTCTGGATCGGCACGGAAAATGGCGTCTTTCTGGCAAACGGCAACATCTTTGAGAAACAGGCTGCTTTTGAGAAAGCGTCGATCGAGTCGGTGCGTGTTCTGCGCGGCGACGCCGCAGACCGCATCTGGGTCCTGGAATCTCGCCAGCTGAGCGTTTTCGCCAAGGGCCAGATCACGACCGTACCCGGGCTGGACCTGCGCCTGATGAGTACCAGCAACGACGACCTGATTGCGCTGCCCGGTGACACGTCCGGGATCTACCTGCTGCATGATGGCGTGCTGGAGCGCGTTGAGCTGGCCGGCGACGGAACATGGCGAGCGACCCCTGCCTTTTCGCCAGCCCTGCTGCAGCAGCACCCGGTGCTGCAACATCTTTCTCGCGTCGTTTCAGCAGGACAACACGCCTTGTGGGCCAGCGCCGGACACATCCTGTTGAAGATCGACCTGGCGCGAAAGACGGTGGCCCCGATCGCGGAGCAACAGACCCCCCTGCAAAAGGACTGGACCGCCCTGTACGGCGCACACAACGGGACCCTGTGGGTCCGCAACAATGCGACGGTTGCATTTGTGGATGGCAGAGGCCAGCTTCAACCCGTACAGCACCCGGGCACGCAGCCAATGGAAACCAAAGAACCGCAGATGCAGGAGGATGCAGAGGGCCGCATCCTGGTCAACCTGTCCCAAGGCATGGGCCGCATCAGCGGCAGGACCTGGGAGGCCTGGTCTGCCGAAAACGGCCTGCCCAGCCAGGAGATTGACAGTTTTTTGTGCCTGCATTCAGGTGACGTCTGGCTGGGTCCTTCTGGCCACGGCGTCGCCAGGTGGCTGGGCTATGGGCAGTGGGAGGCATGGACAGAGGCAGAAGGCATGCGCAGTTCCGTCATCTGGCCGATACAGGCCGACCTGCAGCGAACGCTTTGGATTGCCGGAGAGTCGGCGGTCGACCGGCTCGACCTGCGAGAGCGCAAGGTTTTGCCCATCCTCCGGCAGCTTCCGCGCCGTCGAGCCTCTGCGCTGATCGTCGACGGTCGACAGCATGTCTGGATCGGCTACTCGGATGGCAACCTCTACGAAGTGGATCCCGCACAGCACGTTCGCCTGGTCGCCTCCGGACTGGGGCGCGTGCTGAAACTGATGCAGGACCGCGGCGGTACCGTTTGGGTGTGCTCCGAATCAGGCCTGCATCGCCTGACGCCGGGAGATGACTGGAAGACCGCGCGGTTGGTTGGCACGGATGAGATGCCCGCAGGCTATGCGTGGTACATCACCCAGGCAAAAGACGGCACCATCTGGCTTTCCTCAGAATCGGGCCTTCACCGCCTGAGGAATGGCGCGTGGAAGGCCGTTGCGGTGCCGTGGCCGCCGGGTCGCCCTCATAATTTCATGTTGGCAGTCGCCCTGGACGGCACGCTGTGGGTACAAGGGGGTGGGGAGGCGCCGCTGCTGCACCTGAAGGTGCAAGGTGAGCAGACGACCGTGCTGCCCCAGGCCAACCCGTACCCCGGCAGCAACAACATCACCTTTGTCGACATCGACACGCAAGGCCTGCTGTGGGTAGGTAGCGATGCCGGCGTAAGCGTCTTCAACGGGCGGCACTGGATCCAGTGCACGAGAGAAGACGGCCTGGTGTGGAACGACACCGACTTTCACGCCTTTTTTGCAGACACCGACGGTTCGGCATGGATCGGCACCAGCGCCGGCCTGGCCCATCTTCTGCACCCCGACCGCCTTTTTTCGGCGGGGCTGCCAGTCGCCCGCGTTCAGGCCGCAACCGTTGCAGGCGTTGCGCTGACAGAAGGTGCAACGCATAGCTTTGACCTGCGTCGCCCAACGCTGAACGTGAAAATGCTGGATACCAATTACAACCGCGGCAGCAGCCTGGTCTATCGCTTTCACCTTGACGGCCTAGAGGACGGCTGGCAAACCGAGCAGAACACGATTGAGTACCCTGCGCTGGCACCCGGTTCTTACCGGCTGTTTGTAGTCGCGTACGACGGGCGGCAAAACCAGCAGTCGGAACCGCTGATCCTTGCCTTCCGAGTGCTGGCACCGTGGTGGCAGCGGCCGTGGTGTGCAGGCCTTGAACTCCTTGGCGTGCTACTGCTGCTACTGCTGTGCTGGCGCGCGAGCGTTCGCATGCTGGTTCGACGTCAGCAGCAATTGGAAGCGATGGTCGAGCAGCGAACCCGGGAACTGGTGCAGGAAAAGAATGAACTGGACCTTGCCCGTGGAGAACTGATCCAGGCGGCAAGGACCGACGCACTGACCGGCCTGCTGACGCGCCCGGCCATCTTTCAAGAGATGCAACGACTCTTCGACATGTCCATGCGCGGCGGCAAACACTTCGCGTATGCCATGGCCGACCTTGACTGCTTCAAGAACATCAACGACAGCTTTGGTCACGTGGCCGGAGACCAGGTGCTGCGGACGTGCGCAGCCCGCGTGATGGCCATGCTGCGGACCGGTGAACTGGCTGGCCGGTACGGCGGCGAAGAACTGCTGATTCTGCTGCCCGGCCTTACGCGGACCGAAGCCATGGAGCGGTTGGAAGCCATTCGCATGGCCATCGCGGCAGAACCCGTCGTGCACGGGTCGGCAACCCTGACGGTAACCTGCTCGTTCGGCCTGGCCTTTTCACCCAGAACCAGCAGCACCACTGAAGTGCTGATTCAAGACGCCGACAAAGCACTGTATCGCGCCAAGCAAAACGGCAGGAACGGCGTTGAATGTTCTGAACGAATGCACGCCATAGAACCGCAGGCAGACTACCCATCCCAACCGATGATGTGCTAACGAGGCTGCCCAGAAACGGGCTGTCCGTCTCTCGGAACGCTGCGCCTCCCGATCCATGCGCGGTCAGGCAGGAAAGGTAAGCCGTCCACCCGCCAGCACTTCGTCATGCGAGATGGTTGCGGTGAGTGTCTTGATGCCAAGCCGCACAGGCGCATCTTCCCTGCCCTTCGCGGCACGTTCCACGACAAGTTCCTTGCCGTTTGGCAGGTGTACCGTGGCGCGTGGAAACAGTGCGCCGCCCAGCGTGTATTCTGCCTTGCCGGGGCATAGCGGGTAGAAGCCGAGCGCGCTCAGCACGTACCAGGCGGCCATGGATCCGGTGTCTTCATCGCCTGCGAACGTGTCCGGCGTGTACAGCTCGTTCATCACGCGGCGCGTCCAGTAGCGCGTGCGATCGGGCCGGCCAGCGGCGGTAAACAGGTACAGGATGTGGTGCACCGGCTGGTTGCTGTGGGCGTACTGGCCGAAGTGAACCGCGGCCATCTCCGACATCTCGTGGATTTCCTGCTTGTACGAACCCACGTTGAAGTCCGGTGCCATGGTGATCATCTCTTCCAGCGCAGCGACCGCCTTCTCCTTGCCGCCGAGCATCACGAACAGCGCCTCAACGTCATGTGGCGCGTCGAAGCGGTGCTGCCATGCCGCGCCCTCTACATACGGGTCGCCCCACGTGGTGGGATCGAATGGTTCGATAAAGCTGCCATCGACTTTCTTGCCGCGAATGAAGCCCGTCTTTGTGTCGAAGATGTGCTTCCAGCTCTCAGACCGCTTCATAAACATCGCCGCGTCATCCTGCTTGCCCACGGCCTTCGCCACCTGCGCGATGCAGAAATCGCCGTACGCCTGGTCGACCGTTTCTGCCGCGGACTGCTCCACCACGCCATAGGGAGCGTAGCCGTACTTCATGTATTCGGTCACACCGCGACGACCCCAGCCCGCGTCTGGATTGCCGGGCTGGGTGGCGTGCTTCTTCAGACCTTCATAGGCCGTGGCGAGATCGAATCCTTTCAGACCCTTTGCCGCGGCATCACCAAATACGGAGTCGATCAAACTGCCGGTCATGCAGGCACGGTAGCCCGGGCATGGAAATTGCGGCAGCCATCCGCCTTCCTTGTACGCATTGACCCAGGCCTGCAGGATGTCCGCCAGCCGCTCTGGAAACAGGATGGTCATCATGGGGTACCAGGCGCGGTAGACGTCCCAATAGCCATGATCGGCGTACATGACACCGGGCACGATCTTGCCGTTGAAGGCGCTGCGGTGGTGCATGGTACCGTCCGCCGCAGGCTCGTGCCACATGCGCGGGAACAGCAGCGTGCGATATAGGCAGCTGTAGAACGTGCGCGCCTGCGTGGGCGTGGCGCCACCAATCTCGATGCGCTTCAGGAGCTTGTTCCACACGGCGCGGCCTTCTTCGCGCAGCGTCGCGGGCGGCTTGGTGCCAAGTTCAAGTTGCAGGTTGCGCTCCGCCTGCTCAAACGAAATAAAAGACGTTGCGATGCGAACTTCCATCGACTTTGTGTCAGGCCCCAGAGCGACGATGCCGACGTGGTGGTCTTTCAGCTTGCGCAGCTCAAAACTTTTCCACGGCTGTGCAAACTGCAACACGTAGTACGTCGCAAAGCCTGCAGGAACGCCACCGCGATTGTCGCTGGAGGTGAAACGCAGCGTGCGCGTTGCAGCATCCTGCTGCATTTCGGGTACAGCCTTGTCACCGGGTATGTCGAAGATCAGCGCGCGTTCCCCGTCTTTGCGAAAGTTTGCCGTGATGACCGCTCCACGCTCGGTCGGGATCAGCTCCGCGTCGATACCGTAGCGAAGAAGCTCCAACTGCATGGAGTTTGGCGACAGCTTCGCCTCTTCAGGCCGGATGGAGGTGCTGCGTGAAGCTGCCTCAGGATTGGTCGCGCCGCAGACGGGCATGAACGTCGCGTGGCCGTAGTCACCCAGCCAGGGGCTTAACTGGTGCGTGGATCGAAAGCCCTGGAAGCGCCGCTCGTTCGGCTGAAACATCCACGCATTTCCGGCACGCGACTGCAGCGTCCAGTGCGCCATGCCGAACGGCATCGCCGCAATGGGCAAGGTATTGCCGCGTGAAAACAGGTATTCGGAGTTGGTGCCCTGCAGAATGTTGACGTGCGAAACGGGATCCGCTGCGACCTCATGGATGGCGGTTGCCGGTTTGGCAAACACTTCCGCAGCGGCATGCCTCTCCGACCCTACGGTCACAGTCGCGGCTACGGCCAGTCCGGACGATTTCAAAAACGAGCGGCGATCCAGTTGGTTTTGTTCCTTGCTCAAGCAGCTTCTCCCCGGGGTGTTCCGTCACCAGCCATGATAACGGTGCCTTTCCGTGCGATGCTGCAGACGGCAAGCTTCATCCTGCGATATCCGGTCGCAGCTTCGGACTCACGCAAAGGGGCAGCAGCAGGGTATTCTCGCTGCGGTAACACTTTTCTCTCCTATGAGGTCCTTTTCCAAGATGAAGATCCACACCTGTTTCACCACTCTTTTTGCGGCTGCAGCACTTTCGCTGTCCATCGCGGCGCAGGCTCCCGCAGGCGCACCCGCCGGTTCAAACGGCATCTGCAAAGACGGCACCTATTCCACTGCTGCTCAGAAATCCGGCGCGTGCCAGGGTCACAAGGGCGTGCAGACCTGGTACAGCCAAAACGCCGCCAAGCCAGCTGGAACCGCTGCGGTGACCGCCCCACGTCCTGTACCTACACCAGCGCCTGCACCAACGCCAGCAGCCACGTCTGCACCTGCGCCACGCCCGGCGCCGATCGCAACACAGGCATCAGCCCCTACCCCGCAGGCGGCACCGGCTGCCCGCAGAGGCTCACTGTCACAGGAATCTGCTGCGGCAGGCGGCGGTCCGGGCATGGTCTGGGTCAACACGGCCAGCAAGGTGTACCACTGCTCTGGCACCGCGTATTACGGCAAAACCAAGGCCGGCAAATACCTCTCAGAAGATGCGGCAAAGGCCGAAGGCGACCGCGCCAACGGCGGCAAACCCTGCACCAAATAACCTGCTGTAAACCGTAGGTCGGTCCGGCTGCCGTGACCACGCGGAGTCCGCGTGCACGGCCGCAGGCAGCAGCGCACGCAGCTTTGCATCTCATCTGCGTGAGACGCGGCGCAAATTGCCGCCCCTGAAAGCGAGACCTATGAAGCAAACCTTGTTGCGCACCGGCACCGTTGCACTTGCCGCCCTGAGCCTGGTAGCCACTGGCTGCGATAAGAAGAAAGACGATCGCGGCAACCTGAAAACAGCCATCAACAGCTACTACGACCAGTTTCCGGAATGCCTGTACAAAGATCCGATCCAGATGCCGCAACAGCACGATAAGGATGACGCAGCCAAGGTCATGCCCTATGACGCGCTGGTCGATCAGGGCCTGCTCACGCGCACGCCCGTCGAAAAGACCAAGCTGCTGATCCTGAAGACGGAAGCCAACAGCTATGACCTGACCGACAAGGGTCGCAGCAACTGGACGCCGGACGTTTCGCAGCCGGGCTACGGCAACTTCTGCTTTGCGCATCGCAAGGTAAAGGACATCGTCAGCAACACGCCCGCAGGCACGCAGGTAGGTGCCAGCACCACCGTCAACTACACCTACGTGCTGGGCGATGTGAAGGACTGGGCACAGGCGAAAGAAACACAGAATGCCTTTCCAAGCCTGAGCGCCGCACTGGCCGCAACCAACAGCGCGCAGACCACGCTGGTACTGACGAACGATGGCTGGAAGGTACCCACCAAGGCCGCGCGTTAGACTCTCTGTTCGCGAAACAATGGGGCGCTCCGATACTCGGAGCGCCCCATTATTTTGTGGTCGGAAACTTCTGCGATGGCTCTCCAGGTCACTCAGCGAAGCTTTCGGGACGGCATGGCTTCATGCCATGCCGACACACCTTACTGGCTGCGGCTTTGACCGCTGAGGTTCAAAGTCAAAGGCGCAACCAGAAGCTGCGCTTTGTCTTGCTATCGCACAGCAGGCGGCGTCGAACTCATCTTGTACTCCTTCGGCGGCGTACCGCCCGCAAGGTTGGTCACAAAATAATCCCACCGCCGACGCGCGATGTAAGGTGCCTGGTCCGCATAGCCATGGTGCGCGTTCGGCACCATCAACAGATCGAAGTCCTTGCCCGCCTTCATTAAGGCGTCCACAACCAGCAGTGTGTTGGACGGCGGCACGTTGTCGTCCATGGTGCCGTGGACCAGCATCAGCTTGCCCTTAAGATTCTTCGCGATGTTCTGGTTTGCCTGGTCGTCATAGGCCTTCTTGGTCGTGGCATCGTCCAGACCCAGCCACTTCTCTGCCCAGTCATCCTCGTAGTTGCGGTTGTCGTGGTTGCCGCTCTCGCTCCAGCCCACCTTGAAGAAGTCTGGATAGCGGAACATGGCATCGGCCGTAGCGTAGCCGCCGCCACTGTGCCCCCAGACGCCCGCGCGATTGATGTCGATCCACGGGTTTTCTGCCGCAAGCTGCTTCATGCCTGCCACCTGGTCGGGCAGGGTGTTGTCGCCCATGTCACCGAAGTAGGCCTCGTGGAACTTCTTCGAGCGCCACGGCGTTCCCATACCGTCGATCGACACGACGATGAAGCCTAGCTCCGCAAGTGCGGGGCTGTCACCACGCGAAGCGACGAAGTTGCGCGAACCAACTGATCCTGTCTGCGGACCTGGATAGATGTAGTTCACAATCGGATACTTTTTGGAAGCGTCGAAGTTTGATGGCTTGTACATAACTCCGTACAGGTCGGTCTTGCCGTCGCGAGCCTTGACCGTGATGCCCACAGGCGGCAGCCATCCTGTTGCCTTCAACCGCGAAATGTCGGCAGTCGCAATTTCGGTCAGGCGTTTGCCCTCCCCGTCGCGCAGCACGGCCACGGGAGGTATCTGCGGTGTGCTGTACAGGTCGACGAGGTACTTGCCGTCTTCGCTTAGCGTGGCGGCGTGATTGCTGTTTTCCGGCGTCAGCAGCTTCAGGCCCTTACCGTCCAGGTTGGTCCGGTACGTCGCCGAGTAATACGGGTCCCAGCCCTTCTCGCGACCTACGCCCTCGAAGAATATCTCGCCAGACTTTTCATCCACGCGCAGCAGTTGCGTCACGTTCCAATCGCCGGTGGTAACAGCATGTTTCAGAGCGCCGGTGCCCGCGTCGTACAGGTACAGGTGGCCCCAGTTGCTGCGCTCGCTGAACCACAGAATCTCGTTGCGCTTCGACAGGTAGCGCCAGTTCACGCGGCCATTACCACTCTCAAAGAATGTCGAGACGGTCTCGTTCATCACCGGTCGAACCGCGCCTGTAGCGACGTCGGCCATCATCAGGTTTTCGACGCGGTGGTCGCGGCTGGTCGATAGGAAGGCTAACGACTTTCCATCCGCGGCCCACTGCACGTCGTCCCATCCGCCGCCGCGGCAGCTGATGTCATCGCACAACGACGAGCGGTGCTGATCCGGCGGTGTCTTCAGCCGTGTGACCTTGCTCGAATCCGTGTCGATGACGACGCGTTCAATCATGGTGACGTCCTTGTCGCCCGGCAGCGGATAGTGCCACGCATCCAGTGTGGGATGGCCCACGTTCGTGCTCACCAGGTACATCATGCCGGTCTTGCGCTGGTCCTGCTGGAAGGTCGCGACACTCTTCGAATCCGGCGACCACACGGCGACGGCGCGATTGCTGTGCGTCCAGCCAGCGTTGTCGGTTGCGTAGCCGTAATCGGTCACGCCGTCGGTCGTCAGCGCCTTTTCCTCGCCCGTGGCAACGTCACGCATCCACAGGTTCCAGTCGCGGAGGAACACGGCTCGCTTGCCGTCAGGCGACACTACGGCTTCATCACGCCCCGGACGCAGCGGCGCGGCAGCCGCAGGATTCGTGCTCATACCGGCATTACCGCCGGTGGCCGTGGTGCTTACGCCGCCGTCGGGCTGGCCGTTGGTTTTGGCCTGCTGGTGCGCGGGCGGCAACTGCTGCTTGGCGCAGGTATAGGCAGGCAGCGCGCACCGATAACGCTCACCACGCACCGTCACAATCAGCGTGGCGTTGGCATCGGCGAATTCCAAATCGGTGATGGGCAGGTTTGCCGCAGCGGCATTGCGCACACCGGCGGCGTTCAATGCGGTCGCCATCTTGGCGTGGTCGAACGCAGGCACCTTGGTCGCGCGCACGGCGTCGATCAGCATGAAGGTCGTATTGCTGCTGGCCGTGTCCTTGTACCAGAAACGGTCGCCGCCGCTTGGGGCCGAATCGTTCTTCAGCCAGGTAACGCGATCCACCGCATGGTCGATCAGTGGAGCCGTCTTTGACGCCAGGCGGCTCTCTGCGCGGGCATAATCCGCGGTTGTAAGCGCCCCCGGCTGCTGCGCACCGGCTACGATCGACATCAACGAAACGGCCGCTACCGCGCAGGCGTTTACAAGACGCGCGCTTCCCTGAGGAACTGAATTTTGCAT
Source organism: Janthinobacterium lividum (assembly GCA_050954745.1). Lineage (GTDB taxonomy): Bacteria > Acidobacteriota > Terriglobia > Terriglobales > Acidobacteriaceae > Terriglobus. The sequence goes on from JBPBQP010000016.1 coordinate 9,616, forward strand.
AAGCGGAGTCTACTATCAGTCACCCCGCAGCCGCCGGATGCGCCACAACAATCACCGCCCGTATTGTTCGTCGGTGACCTGTTCCAGCCAATCAACGGCCTTGCCGTCCAGCCGTTCCTGCACGGCAAGGTGAGTCATGGCGGTAGTGGCTGTGGCACCGTGCCAGTGCTTCTCACCCGGCGAAAACCAGATCACGTCACCGGGACGGATCTCTTCCACACCTCCGCCTTCGCGTTGCGCCCATCCGCAACCGGCCATGACCACCAGCGTCTGGCCCAGCGGGTGGGTGTGCCAGGCCGTCCGCGCCCCTGGCTCAAACGTCACACTGGCACCGGACACGCGCGCCGGATCAGGAGCCTGGAACAGGGCGTCGATGCGGACGGTGCCGGTAAACCAATCAGCCGGTCCCACCGCGGAAGGTTGCGAGCCAATGCGCTTGATATCCATGCGCCGATCTTAAAAGGTTTAGCGGGCGATGTCCGACTTACGCATCCGCCACAACATCTGACGCAGCATCCCCAGCCAAATCTCAACGTCATCGCCCGGCAGCGCCAGCCGCCGCACCAGTCGATGCAGTGCGTCGTCGCCCATGTTGCCGGGGAAGCGACGATCGTACTCCGCTGCAACCAGCACTTCGCGCAGCAGGGCCTCAAAGCGCTGCGACTCTGCCCCGCTGGCTGGCCGCAGCGCCTCTGGCAAAACACGCTGCGAAGGAGCCTCGCGCGCCAGTTCATACAGGCACACCGCCACGGCCTGGCCCAGGTTCATGCTGATGCCGCCATCGCGCATGGGCACGGTCATCAGCCGGTGGCAGTGGCTCATCTCCTCTGCGGAAAGGCCCGTCTTTTCTGACCCAAACAGCAGCGCCACACGCCCACCTGCGGTCGCTGCCTGCTGCATGGGAGCAACCGCGTCGCGCAGCAGATCAACCGGGTGCAGCAGGCGCCGCTCGCCCAGCGCCGTGGTTCCAACAACCAGGGTGCAGTCCGCCACGGCCTCCGCGAGGCTGGCAAACTGGCGCGCCGCAGCCAGAACGGGCGCGGCATCCACGGCAGAACGCGCCTCCTGAAACGGCACGTCATAATCGTTGACCACGCGCAGATCGGCAAAGCCAAAGTTACCCATGGCCCGCGCTGCCGCGCCAATGTTCAGGGGATTGCGCGCGCGGACAAGCACCACGGCAATTTGGCTTTGGATGGATGGAGGCACACTGCAGATTGTACGGACCGCATCCAAATCGGTGAGCAAAATACAGACCGGAGTACCCGACACCCCATGAAGATTACTCGCCTAAGCGACACCCTCACCCAGATCACCTTTCTTGGCGCACTGAACTGCTACCTGGTGCGCGAGAGCGACGGCTTTACGCTGATCGACACCACCATCAAGAATCGTCACAAGAAGATCCTGATTGCCGCACATGGGATGGGCGGCGACATTAAGCGCATCCTGCTGACCCACGCGCACGGCGACCACATGGGATCGCTGGACGGCCTGCACGAAGCCTTAGGCGGCAATGTCGATGTAGCCATCTCGGAAAGAGACGCGCCGCTGCTGCGCAAAGACCTGTCGCTGCGTCCTGGCGAACCGCAGCGTAAGCCAAAGGGCAGCCTGCCCGGCGCAAATACCCGACCCACCCACCTGCTGGAAGACGGCGAGCTGTTCGGCTCCCTGCGCTGCTACTACACCAAGGGCCACACGCCCGGCCACATGAGCTTTCTGGACGAGCGCGACGGCACGTTGATTGCGGGCGACGCACTTGTCTCCATGGGCGAACTGAGGCCGCCGACTAAACCCGTCTGGTGGTTCCCCTTGCCGAAATTTGCCACGTGGGACAAGCCGATGGCGCTGGAGTCGGCGCGGAAGCTGGCCACGCTGCCAGTCACCGGGATTGCTACAGGGCATGGAAAGTTTGTGCGAGGTGACGGAGCAGCCATCGCGCGGGCCGTGGCGAAAGCCTGATGCGCAGCACGCTTGTTTGCGGCAGGATAGGAGCATGACCCGTCTCGTTCAAGCCGCGCTGCTCGGTGCGCTCTGCCTGCCATGCGTTGCACAGAAGCGGGCTGCAACGCCGCAGCCCATAGGACCACTCGCCATCTTCGACACGACAGCAGGCCGCATTACCTGTCGCCTGTACGCGAAGCAGGCACCAAAGACGACGGCAAACTTCATCGCGCTGGCCCAGGGCACAAAGGACTGGCATGACGCTATGAACATGACAGACGTGCACGGCAAACCGTTCTATGACGGCACGGCAATTGCGGGCATTACCGATGGCATTCGGGGCGGTGACCGCTTCGGCGGCGGTGAAGGTGCGGCAGGACCGCCCATCGAGCGCGAGACCATCCCCGGTGTCACCTTTGATCGCGCAGGCAGGCTTGCCATGGCAACGCACCAGGGCGAAATCAGCAGCTCCTTCTTCCTGATCACGCTGCACGCAGACGATGAGTTCGACAAGAACAAGCGTGGAGCCATCTTCGGCCAGTGCGACGATGCGTCAGTCGCAGTCGCCGCAAACATCTCGCACACGCTCATGCAGGTGGGCAACCGCACCACGCATGCCATCGCCATCAACAAGCTACGCATCGTGCAGCCCGGCCAGCCGCTGCCGCCGGTCGCGGAAGATGTCGCGGCCTCCAGCATCGTGCCGCAGCCCGTGCCACCCACCGTCCCCACGCTGCCCGCTCCGGACCCAACCGGCCCCACCGCCGTCATCGACACGACCATGGGTGCGTTCACCTGCAGGCTGTTCAGCCGCGAAGCTCCTATTGCAGTTGCGACCTTTACCGAACTCGCCGAGGGCAAGCGCCCTTGGACCAATCCGCTGACGCACGCGACCACGAAAAAGCCTTACTACAACGGCCTGCACTTCAACCGCCTGCTGCCGGACTTCATGGTGCAGCAGCAGGACTACCCCGACGGCGCGCCCGACGCGGGCTTCGCCTACAGCATTGAACCTGTACCAGGCCTCGAGTTTGACCGCCCCGGGCGGCTCGCGATGGCGAACGATGGGCCGGACAAGAACGACACCTCCTTCTTCATCACGGACGCACCCGCGCACACATTGGACAATCGCTTCACCATCTTTGGGCAATGCGATGAAGCATCAGCCAGGCTGGCGGGCGAGATGGCACGCGTGCCACGCAACGGCCACAACAAGCCGATCACGCCCATCACAATCCGGAGCGTCACGATCCAGCGTTAGCTGACGGATTCGCCCATCTGCATCATGGGTTCCGCGTCGGTGAAGTTGGGAATGTCGCCAAGGACTTCACTGCCGTGTGTCGTCAGCGCCTGTTGCAGATGATCGTCCGACGTGAAGTAGAGCGTCGCCATCATGGCAAAGGCGGGTGCGCCGCCGTCCATGGAGGCCGTGCCGCGCACCATCTCCACCTTTTCCAGGCCCAGCGGCGACCATCGCTCCGTAACAAGTGGAATGTGCGTTCGCAGGTAGTAGCCATAGTCGAAGCGGGAGGTTGCAGTCTGGGGGTACAACACGGAAACAATCGTCATGACCTGCATGCTACGACAGCAGAGCGAGCGTTCGCTGCTAGCTGCGCCAGTGCAATTCCACAGGCCCACTCAGCGGGTGCTCACCCTTGCCAGTCAGCCTGCGCTGCTTCAGCGCGAAGTACCACTTGGCGGGCTTGTCGGCGTCGTCGATCAGCATCATGGCCGGGCGATAGCGCAGCCCTTCGGCCTGCTGCACCATCGTGTCTCGATCCTGCCCGACAAACCTGTTGCCAAAGTAGCGCGCGATCGTAGGAACGAGAGGCACGTTGTAGAAGACGTTCCAGCAAGCCACCACGTCGATGCGGCAACTGGACGGCGTGACCGGCGTCACGGTAGTTAAGGAAGCAATCCACTTGTCACCTGCGCGAATCGTCTCGTACCGCCGGTTCGGCAGCGTGAAGTCGATGGTCGTCGTGATCTCTTCGCCATAAACACCCAACAATTTATAAGGTGCGGAGTTGGCGCTGGGCGCGTGCGAGCTCATACGGAAGCCGTCCGGCAACGGTTCAAAGTGCTTCGTCTTCTCGTGAATGGAAGCAGAAGACCGCCACCACCACGCCTGGTGCACGAACGGACCGTGTGCCGGGTCCATCAGGCCGATGATGCCGTGGTCCACGTTGCAGGGCAGGTCCGCGGTAATGTGCGCGGTGCGGAAGTTTGTGGAGAACTTCGGCACCTCCGGCAACGCTGGCAACCGCGTCTCATCCGTGATGCGGCCCGCGCCCGCTTCGGGCAGAAAGACCCAGGCGTAGCCATCGCTCTCGCGGCAGGGGTATGCGCCGGCGTAGATTTTCGTCGGCTCCAGCGTGTCGATCTGCGTCAGCGACGGGATGTCGACGCACTGCCCGCCGCATGGCTCGAACTTCCAGCCGTGGTAGCGGCACTGCACCGTCTCGCCGTCGAACCAGCCTGCCGAAAGTGGAATGCCACGATGCGGGCAAAGATCGCGCAAGGCAAAGATTGATCCATCGTTCTTACGGCCCAACAGCAGAGGCACACCCAGCAACAGCGTCGTAGCGGACTTGCCGCGACGCAGCGTGTCTGCACGCAGCGCCGGGTACCATTCGCCGAAGATGAGGTCGGTCGCCGGCTGCGTTCCCGGCTCTACCTTGTCGCTGCGCAGCTTCACAGTACAAGGCTACAGGCTACTGCCCGGTCCACGCGAATGACGGCGGAATGGGCGGCACGTCGGACTTGTCGCCAAGCATCTCCCAGCGCTGCAAGCTAAAGGGCAGGTTGCCGTTCTCCCAGACAAAGTCGTGGAACGCCTGCAGCTTGAATCCTTTGCCCTGGTGCTCGCGCACGTCCGTCATCAGGCGCAGGATGTCGGTCTTGCCGATCTGGTACGTGATGGCCTGCCCTGGCGTCGAGGCGAACATCGCTGCCTCACTCCGCGCGGTCTCCACGTCCATGGGCACGGTTTTCTGCAGGTACTGCGCGGCCTCCTCCAGCGTGAACTCGCCCAGTGCCAGCTTCACATCTACCACCACGCGCAGCGCCCGCAGCCGCATCATGCTGTAGATGGCTTCCTTCGTCTTCGGCTCTTTATCGAACAGGCCCGCAATCATCATCATCTCTTCGGCGTAGAAGCCGATGCCCTCGTTCGCCTCCGAGTCGTAATAGTGGCGGCGCACCGGATCCTTGTGACCGAAGCACCAGGCCATCTGGTAGTAGTGGCCGGGTACTCCCTCATGGATCGACAGCGGACGTGTATCGCGTGCGGTGATGGCAGAGAAGAAGCCGCTGTCAGCGCTCGGCTTGTCCTTGTAGCTGACACTTTCCTGATCCAGTCGTGCAGGGCTCGTCAGGTCATCCGTCACTCCAAGGAAGGACAGCGCTGCGATGTAGGGCGGCATCTCGGCGTAGTGGTAGTGCTTCAGTGCGGTCGGCTCGCTCAGAATGCCATGGAAGACCATGTACGCGCGGATGAACTTCTCCTGCTTTTCTTCTTCCGCAATCTGCGCAACCAGCGTGGGGTAAACGGGCGTTTGCGGCAGGCCGGTGTTCGCCGCCTGCTGCAACGCTTCAAAGCCGACGGCACGCTGGAATTCGACTTCGCCAATGGCCTGCATCTGCTCTGGCGTGTACGACACCAGCGCCACGTTCCGCAGGAAGTACAGGTACCCATCGCGACCGATGGCCGTCTTTTGCGGCAGGCCCGCGACCTGTGGCCGCAGCCATTCGCGATAGCTGACCAGCGCCTTTACCGCGGCAGCCTCAGCCGTGTCGAAGCGCGTCAGTTCCGCCGGTGCAAACCCTGCCTTGGCATGCACACCATCGCGGAAGCGCTGCATACGCGCCTCAATCCCGGTCAGGTGTTCCATGGCGATAACGGCATAGGGCTGACGCATGTCTGTCAGGTTGGCACGGCCTTCCTCCAACAGTCGCGGCAGGCTCTCCAGCCGCAGAACCACGTCCTGTTGCCGCTGCGTTGAGAACGGCGCAGGCGGCAACAGGAGCGTGTAGGTCGCGGTCAGCCCCTGGTCCACGTAGAAGAACGGGTTGCGCTTCCAGTCAGGAATCACATCCAGTTCCCAACGGACGCGTGCAATCGCCGATCCGATCAGGCGGTAATCCACCTGCACCGGGACTGGCGCGGCACTTACATCCAAAGCGCGCCAATCACGCTCGAACCCGGCAATGCTTTTCTCGTAACCTGCTACGTCCTTCGCGGACCACTTTGCAGTGAAGCCGGTGGGCCGGTCCACGCGAGGAATGTCGTCGTTTGTAAATGGCTGTTCCGTCACGCGCCACTGCCAGAAAGCCTCGCTCAGCGACTGCACGCGCTGTTCCACAGCCTGGCCACGCAACGCTGCAGGACAAGTCGCCAGAACGGAGCAAAGCAGCGCAAGCACCTGCATGCGAGAGCGAACAAACGGTAGAGGCATGCATGCACGGTACCGCATGCGAAACGATTTCAGGAAGCGATTTCTGCGACTTGCTGGCTAAGCGGACATTCCACATGTCACACCGTACGACACCACATGTTACTAACGATTGCATCGATTCCGACCAAGAAGGAGTAACATAGAAGATGTTGTAGGGCGAACTTAGTAAGTCGCCAGGCGATGTACGATGCAGTACCGAAAGCCCTTTCTGACGCTCCTTGTCACCGTCCTTACGTATAAGTTGATGGTGACCGCGTTCTCCCTGATAAACAAGCCAAGTGACACCGCACTTTACAGCGGCGCAGCCCTGCTCGTTCTCACGGCGATCGGTTTCATAGCTGTAGTTCGACTCCTCTGGAGGAGGAGTACGCAATGACGCTCTTTGGTGAAGTGCTCGGCAGCAACCGCAACAACGACGACGGTACGCGCAAGCTAATGCGCTGTTCAAGGCAGTTGGACTGCTGATTGCCACGGTGATCGCCGCGACATTGTTCTTCAACTACATCGTGTCCGTCACGCGCATTGGCGCAGGTCACGTGGGTGTGGAGGTTGTCCTGAGCGGATCGCAGCGCGGTGCGTCAGAAATCCCGATTCGTACCGGCTGGGTGTTCTATTCACCCATTCGTTCGCAGATTGTGGAGTTCCCAACGTATGTACAGACAGTCAAGTGGACGCGCGACCCAAACGAAGGCCGTGCAGCGAATGAGGAGATGAGCTTTAACTCAAAGGAAGGGATGAATATCTTCTCGGATGTTAGTTTGAGTTACGCCATCGAGCCGCGCCGCGTGCCGGACTTCTATGTCAAATACCGCGTAACGGACATGGAACAGTTCACCCACGGTATTCTGCGCGACACGGTACGTAACTCGCTGAATGAAGTCGCCTCGACGTACACCGTGGAGCAGATCTACGGGGAACAGAAGACGGCCTTTCTGGAGCAGGTACAGCGCAGCATCCAGGCGCAGCTTGACCCGGTTGGCATCGGCATCCAGCAGTTCGGCTTCATCGGTGCGCCGCGTGTGCCGGATGTGATTGCCTCGGCCATCACGTCAAAGGCGCAGGCCATCCAGGATGCAGAACGTGCGCGCAATGAACTGGCCAAGACGCAGGCCGAAGCCGCCAAGCAGGTAGCAGAGGCTGAAGGCGAAGCCAAGAGCAGCGTGACCCGCGCACAGGGTGAGGCGGAGAGCAACCGCATACGCCAAAGCAGCATTTCGCCCCAACTGCTGCAACTACGCACGCTTGAGAACCAGCGTGCGCTGATTGACCGCTGGAACGGCCAGTTGCCCAGCGTGGAAACCGCCGGAAACAGCAGCATGATGCTGCAACTGCCCTCAGCGCGTTAAACGGACGGCGACAGCCAGACTTGTGGCTGTCGCCTTTTCGTTGTAGCGCAATAGGTTGTCGCAGTGCATGCTAAGGGCATGGGCTTTCTTTTGGTTTTACTGCTGGGTGCGTGCACGGGGCTACGCACCATGACACCGATCGCCGTGCTGTGCTGGTTTGCGTATCGTAACGCGCTGCACCTGGTGGGCTGGCGTTCGTTCACGGCAAACATCGTCGCGGTCATTATCTTCACGCTGATGGCGCTGGGTGAGTACATCGGCGACAAGCTGCCAAGTACGCCCAGCCGCACCTCGCCCATCGGCCTCATCGGACGTTCGATGTTTGGCGCGTTCGTGGCCCTGTTGCTGGCGCAGCCCCTGCTGCTGAATCCCGTTACCGCAATCCTGGTGGGCATACTGGGAGCATTGATCGGTACCTACGGTGGATGGTTCGTGCGCGTGCGCTCCGTTGCCGCGCTGAAGGTGCCGGACTGGCCCATTGCAGTCCTGGAGGACTGCCTGACCATTACGTTCAGCATTCTTCTGTTGAATGCGGTCGTTACCCGCAGCGCTTTGTTTCTTGGTAACGAGGGTGGACTGCTGCGGTAGGTCGGACCCGACTTATTGACACGGTTGTCATCCCGTAGCGCAAATGCAGATCCCTCCGCTACGCTGCGGGATGACAAAGTTCGAGTGACATGACCCAATCGAAATATAGTTGCAGGCGGACCTGTAAGCCGGATTCTGTCCACACTGCCCGACCACTTGCGTGACCGGGATGCAGCGCTGAACGATCATTCCTCTAGGCCGGACATCACTGTCCGGCTCAAGCAACCTACCCGCGAGTCTGGCGCACCGGGCCGGCACGCGCGTGTCCCGGCTTACGCCTGAACAGTTTTCCCGCCTATTTGGTCTTGCTCCGTGTGGGGTTTACCTTGCCGCCTGCATTACTGCCGGCGCGGTGCGCTCTTACCGCACCTTTTCACCCTTACCGCAATTTCTGCGGCGGTATCGTCTCTGTGGCACTGGCCGTCCCGTCGCCTTAAAGCGCCGGTCCCGGGCGTTACCCGGCACACTGCCCTGCGGAGTCCGGACTTTCCTCCCCTGCTTGCAACAAACGTGCGTGAAAGCAGCAGCGATCGTTCAGTCCGCCTGCAGATGTGAGTATAACGGGCTGGTTCAGGCGTGCCGGTTTCTTGGAGCTAGTTTCTCGTTGCCTGGCACTGCCGGCCGGGTCACGGTCACGGCGACCACATCAGAAACCAGCAACCAGAAACTGCCTTCTACTTTTCCAGGACCACCGTGATGGGAATGTCACGATCTGCTGTGTGGTCGAATTTGCCGATGCTGTGGGGCTTTGACCGATTGCCACGGAAAGTCGCCCAGACCGAAAAATCTGCGTCGGAACGCAGGTTGCGAAAGTGATACTCGCCACTTTCATTCGTCTGGTAACTCTCGATCACGAGCGTGTCCAAAGCCTCAATCTGCACCACGGCACCGCGCAGGGGTTCGTGGCCGCCGTCGGTCACAGTGCCCGTAATATTGCGCATGGGCGTGCGAGTGTATTGCGCGCTGGCACCCCTGGGGAGCATCGCCAGAGAACCTGCAAGCGCCACACTGCAGGCAAAGGTGTATCCCGATAACGTCCGCAGCCGACCGATCATTCGCGACACCATACCTATTGTGACTCGTTGCATTTCACTTGATCAGACGCGCCCCGGTCCCAAACTGGCGCAAAGTTATCCATGGCGTGCATTCGCGGGGTTCAGCAAAGCTTCGCTGACTGCACCTTGCGATGTCGTTTGCATCCCACGGCTATGCAGCTGCTGAATCTTTTATTGGGTCGGCCACTGGCGTCGGAAGAAGATGCCGAACAGCGCGTCGGCGTGTCTGCCGGCGTGCCCACCTTTGGCCTGGATGCGCTGGGCTCGGCCGCGTACGGCCCGGAAGCGGCGCTAACCCTGCTGATCCCTGCGGCAGCAGCAGGCGTGGCATACATCATGCCCATCAGCCTGGTGATTATTGCCCTGCTGACCATCGTTTACTTCTCCTACCGGCAGACGATTGACGCCTACCCAAACGGCGGCGGATCGTACACCGTGGCCAGCGAAAACCTGGGCCGTGGCATGGGGTTGCTGGCTGCTGCGGCGCTGATGCTGGACTATCTGCTGGACGTGGGCGTCGGCATCTCCACCGGTGTGGGCGCGCTGGTGTCTGCCGTGCCCAGGTTTCAGCCGCACACGCTCGGCATCTGCCTGGCCATCCTGCTGATTCTTACCGTTATCAACCTGCGCGGCATGCGCGAAAGCGGCGTGCTGTTCATGCTGCCCACGTACCTGTTCTGCATCTGCCTGCTGGGCGTTCTGGGCTGGGGTACGGTAAAAGCACTCCTGTCCGGCGGACACCCGGTACCAGTGGTTGCGCCGCCCCACCCCGCCGTAAAGACGCTGGCAGCAGCCGGTGCGTGGCTGCTGATCCGCGCCTTTGCCAGCGGCTGCACTGCGCTGACCGGCGTGGAAGCTGTTAGCAACGGCATGTCCGCCTTTGCTGAGCCGAAGTCGCAAACAGCCAAGCGCACGCTGACCGTCATTGTGGTGCTGCTCGCACTGTTTTTGCTGGGTATTGCACACCTGACGCGCGTCTACGGTATTGCCGCGACCGACCCCGGCGCGCCCAACTACCAGAGTCTGCTTTCGATGATTACCGCCGCCGTCATCGGCAAGGGCGCACTTTACTACGTCACCATCGCATCCATCCTGGTGCTGCTGTCGCTCTCGGCGAACACGGCATTTGCGGGCTTTCCGCTGCTGTGCCGCGTCATTGCAGAGGACGGCTACCTGCCGCGCTTCTTTGCCATTCGCGGGCGTCGGCTGGCCTATTCCGAGGGCATTCTGGTTCTGGCCGTGCTGTCCGGCCTGATTCTTACGGCATTTGGCGGCGTTACCGATCGGCTGATTCCGCTATTTGCCATTGGCGCCTTTCTGGCGTTCACACTGTCGCAGGCTGGCATGGTGATGCACTGGAGGCGCGAGGGTGGCCACCGATCGAAGCTGTACATGGCGGTGAACGGCCTGGGTGCGGCAGCGACCGGCTGCACCGTGGTCATCGTGCTGGTTGCAAAGTTTGCCGAGGGCGCCTGGATTACCGTGCTGATGGTGCCGCTCCTGATGGGGCTCATGTACGGCGTTCACCGCTACTACACGCGTGCGGCACGGCTGATGCGCATCCACCAACTGCAACTGCGCCGGCAGGAAATACCGCTGGCCGTTGTGCCCGTCTCCAGCTGGAATCGAGCCTCCCAGGAGGCCCTGCAGTTTGCCTGCAGCCTAACACCCCGCGTAGAAGTGCTGCACGTGGAGTGCGCCGACGAACATGGCGAAGAAACCAGCAGCGACTGGCAGGCGCAACTGGACGTGGCAGCCCACGCCGCAGGCCTGCAGATACCGCGCGTGGTCACCGTTCCATCCCCTTTCCGATTCATCACCAGCCCTATCGTTCGGTACGTGCTGGAGGCGGAAAAACGTGAATCCGGCGCAAAAGTCATGGTCGTCGTGCCGGAGATGGTGGCCAAACGCTGGTGGCAGTACCTCCTGCACAATCACCGCTCCACCACGCTGAAAGCCATGCTACTGCTGCAGGGCAATCGCCGCATTGTGGTGGTCAACGTACCGTGGTATCTGCGCTGACAGGTCTTGTGACGGCCGCCGCCTGCACTGAATTCGGTGCAGGCGTGTGTTTGGAGGCACCTCCTGCACGCTTCCCGGTTCCCCCTTGCTCTCTTCGTTCCCCTATAATCGTCTCTCAAAGACACGTGTTCGATTGCCGGGTTCGGAGCCGTGGCAACGGTCCGTGAGGCGAGTTTGCTGCAGTGAGGGTGTTGTTATCAAAACCGTAGAACGGGGCAGCCTTTGCCTCCTCCAACATGAGCACGAAGCTGTGCAATCCTCCTCACCTCGCCGATCCATGGGACTCCGTGGCATCTTCTCCGGCGACCGCGCCCTTCGCACTGGCGCCCTGCTTTCGCTGTTTGCAGTGGGTGGACTTATGCTGTCGCCGCAGACCCTGTCGGCACAGGCAGCCAGCCTGCCTTCGGCTACGGCCAGCGGCGAGCAGCCGCTGTGCGCGCCGCAGGTCATCGGCAACCGTCGCTACCCGAAGGAATCGATTCTTGCGCGACTCTTCTCGCGGCAGGGTAATCCCTACGACGCCGCCACGGTTGAGCGCGACTTCAACTCGCTCTGGAACTCCGGTTATTTTGAAGACGTCCGCATTGAGCGGGCCGAAGGCGCAGGCTGCACGCAGCTGATCATTTACGTTCGCGAAAAGCCCACCATCGGCTCCATCGAGTACAAGGGCCTTAACGCCGTCACCGTCTCCGACGTGCTGGAACGCGACAAGAAGGCCAAGGTCGGCGTCACCGTCGAAAGCCAGTACGACCCCACCCGCATCAAGCGCAAGGAAGTCGTCCTGAAGCAGCTGCTGTCAGAACATGGACACCAGTTCGCGACCGTTCGCACCGAGATCAAGACCATTCCGCCTGCGCGCGTGGCCGTCACCTTCGTCGTGAAGGAAGGCCCCACGGTCAAGGTCGGCAAGATTGGCTTTGAGGGCAACCAGCGCATCAACAGCCGCACCCTGCGCGCGGCCATGAAGAACTCGAAGCCGATCGGCATTCCGCATTCGATCTTCCTGGAAAACATTTTTGCCCGCACTTTCGACGCCACCAAGCTGGACGAAGACGTGGAGCGCGTGCGTGCTGCCTACCGTGATCGCGGCTACTTCAAGATGCAGCCCGGCGAGCCCATCACCAAGGTGCGCAACTCTGGCGGCATAAATCTGTTCACGCTGCACCCGTCCGACGGCAAGCGGATCGACATCGAGATCCCCGTGGAAGAGGGCGCGCGCTACAAGCTGGCTGGCATCAACTTCACCGGCTATGACAAGACCAAGCTGAACGCCGGCGCCCTGCGCGCCCAGTTTGCCCAGAAGGATGGCGAGTTCTTCAACGCCACCCTGTTCGGCAAGGGACTGGACAACCTGCGCAAGGCCTTTGGCTCGCTGGGTTACATCAACTTTGTGGGTTCGCCCGCGCCCACCTTTGACGAGGCCAAGGGCACCATTACCCTCAACATCGACATCGACCAGGGCAAGCAGTTCTTCGTTTCGCGCATCGAGTTTTCCGGTAACACCATTACGCGCGACCGTGTGATCCGTCGCGAACTGTTGCTGGAAGAGGGTCAGCAGTACAACAACCAGGCGTGGGAAAACTCCATCCTGCGGCTGAACCAGCTGAACTACTTCGACACCCTGAAGGCAGACCAAGACTCGGAAACACGCACCAACAACGAAGAAGGTACCGTCGACCTCCTGCTGAAACTGAAGGAAAAGGGCAAGAACTCCATCGGCCTAAATGGTGGACTCTCCGGCCTTTCCGGTTCGTTCGTCGGCCTGAATTACGAGACGAACAACTTCCTGGGCCTGGGCGAAACGCTCTCGGTCGTAGCCAACATCGGCGACCTGTCGCGCAACCTGACTTTCGGCTTTACCGAGCCGTACCTGCGCAACAAGCCCATCTCGGTCGGCTTCCAGGTCTTCGCCAGCAAGTACGACTACAACCCGGCCAAGAGCTACGGCGCGGCCGGCCAGGGCAATACAAACCTGTCCAACGCGCAGCAGTCGCTGCTGACGAACTACAACCAAAGCAGCACCGGCCTGACGCTTTCGGCCAGCACGCCGTTGCGCCACCTGTTCCGCCACGCTGCCGGTATCAGCCGCGTGGGTGTGACGTATGCGTTGACGCGCTCGAACATCTCTACCTTTAACGACAACACCCGTAACGTCTTTGCCACGCTGAATTTCCGCAGCGGCATCGCGCAAAACAATGCCTTGGACGGCATTGTGTCGTCGGCTATTACGCCTTCGTTCACCTACTCGTCGGTCGATCGCCAGGCAGGCCCTCACAGCGGCCGCGACTTTAACCTGGCTTTGCAGGTTGCGGGTGCGGGCGGCAACGTGAAGTACTTCTCACCTGTTATGGCGTTCCGGCAGTTCTACCCCATGAAGGGTCTGCGCATTAACCGCGAAGGCCACAACGTGCTGGGTACGCGCCTGCAGTTTGCGCACGCGCAGGGCTTTGGCGGGCAAGTCGCCCCTCCGTTCAACCGCCTGTACAGCGGTGGCGAGCAGGAACTGCGCGGCTTCGACATCCGGTCTGGAACGCCCTACACCTTCATTCCGACGCGGGTGAACTTTAACCTGACCAACCCGGACGGCAGCACCGTTCCACGCGACCCGACGAACTCGAACCTGGGCAACATCCAGATTCCATTGCCGATCTATCGGCTGGTCACGGTCGGCGGCGACACGTCATTCACAGCGAATCTCGAATACCGCATCCCGATCATTTCGCAGGTCACGTTTGCGCTGTTCACCGACTTCAACATGACGTTCAACCTGCTGCAGTCGCAGTTGGAGCAGAGTGCGCTGGGTTCGTCGTCGCTTTCAAGCCCGCTGTATGGCTGCCCCGTGTTCACCAACGGTGCCTGCTCTGGCGGCAAACAGATCACCTTTCCGCGCCAGCTGAACAATGCACCGGGCACCAACCTGGTGCCGCGCATGTCCAACGGTGCGGAGCTGCAGGTGATTCTGCCCATCGTAAACGCGCCCTTCCGGTTGTTCTATGCCTACAACCCTCTGCGCCTGTACGAGACGCTGCCGCAGCAACTGGCGACAGACCCTGCCACCTTCAAGGGCTTCTTTCCGGACACCGGCGCGGGCCGCTACTCCTACGCACAGGCACTGCAGTTCTACGGCGCAGATTACATTCTGCGTGAGCCACGCAAGACAATTCGCCTGTCGGTCAGCACGACCTTCTAATCGCAGGTCAAGGCAAACAGAAAAGCCAGGCATGCTGCCTGGCTTTTCTGTTTGTTGTTTCAGATCGTCGCTTCTGATTAGTCGAAGGCTGTGTACGAATTGTCCACTTGAACGCGCGCGTTGTCCGGCTAAGCGCACCCCTCTACCGTTGTCATCCCGCAGCGAAGCCGATGGATCTGCATGTCAGCTCGCTCACCGCAAACGCTTATGAGGGGCTACGGGGCTGACGTGTTCGCTCCCCGCGCGAACGGACCGGCGTACGTGCCTGCAACGATCTGACGAAGGCCAGCACACATGCAGATCCCTCGGCTTCGCTACGGGATGACAAGGTGGTCGGTAGACGTTGGAGTGAGGGCAAGCGGCTTTAGCCGCTGAGATAGAAGCGAACCGGCGAACAGACCGGCTAAACCGCCAACATTCCAACCTAAGCCAACGACGGATTAATACTCGCGCGGATACATACGCGAGATGCGGTCGTGCCAGCCCAGCCCATCCTCATCCATGCAGGCCCACACCCAACCCAGCCCCAGCGGCAGCCCCGCCAGCAGCATTGCGAAGACACGGCGGCGCATGCTGCTGCGTGTCGGGTTGTCGTCTGCGAAGGTGCATAGGCCAATGCGGGCGTAGCGCATGCCCGGCGTGGCCTCGGTCAATGTGAAGAACAGCATGTAATACAGCAGGCCGAAGACGAACAGCGTAACGCCGCAAGCAACGGCAGCGGACAGTCCGCCCGGCAGTTCCGGCGAGGCGTACGCCGCGGTCGCGACGGCGGCAAAGAAGGCCGACAGGATGCAACACGCGTCCACCGTCACGGCCATCAGCCGCAGCGAGACCGGCGCCGTGAAGACCGGCAGCGTCAGTGACGTTTGCGTGTCCGGCCGCTCTGCAATGTGGGGTGTGTCCTGCGCGTCAAGCCGAATAATGTGCCAATCCGCCAGACCTGCGGCGGCTATGGGTTCTGTGGAGACGGAGTTCGCTTCCACCTCGAAGATGCGCAGTTGGGCACGCTCAGGCGCGGCATCGGCCTCATCACGCAGCGGACCTTCGGCCAGTCGAGGACGTGCACGACGAGCGGCCACCAGCTGCCGGGGAAACTCGATCAGGTTGGCGGGCAGCGCAACCGCGGGCTCTGCTGCGACTTCGGCAACGGACTCCGCTTCGCCGATCAGCGGCTGCACGTCGGCATAGCTGCCAAAGATGGACGCTTGCGGCACGTGCGCCGCGCGAGGCTCGGCAGCCACGGCAGCCGAGGATAGTTCCGCTACGGTCACCGGCAGGGGCGGCGCGGCAGGGACCTCCGCAGCGGGCGCGGCAGGGGCATTCCACTGCTCCATCTCACTCAGCAGTTGCTGCTGTGCGGCTGCCACAGCCTCTGCGGTGCGCCGCGCGACTTCTACGGTTGCCTCCGCCTTGCGCACGGCGGCCTGCGCTTCGGCAGCCAGAAATTCACGGTACGACACGCTCTGTGCAAAACGCGCAGCCACAGAGTCAGCAACGCGACGGCTCTTCTCCCCTTGTGCCAGGCCATTCATCGGCAACGCGGGTTGCGTGTCGACGCCGTGCAGCCGGCGCTGGCGATGCTCCATCAGCCGGCTGCTTACCTGCTGCTTTAGCGCGCGTGCATCAGCCGGCGACAGGGTGGGTGGCGGCAGGGGCTGCAGAGGAAGTGGGCTTGCGGTGCTCAAGGCGTAAACTCGCTTTCGTAGAATGAAGCAGCTAGTGAAAAATCAAGGGCAGTCCGAGGGATCCGCAACCGTGTCGAGAGGGAAGACGCAACGCCCAAACACCGGCTCTATTTGGTTGTGTATCACGCTTGCCGCCGCGTGCAGCACCCGTGGTGTGGCACAGAGGGTAACCGCGGAAGCACCCCTGCAGACAACCCGTCCCACCCCGGACCGCACCAGCCCTGCGAAACCGGTCGATCGCCCCCATACCGATGCGGCTGACCTGCCGGAAGGCCCCGCGGGTGACCGCTACCCGATCGCAGTTCCTGTGCCGGACGCGGCGGAACGCAAGGTGACCCTCGACAGCAACCGGCAGACCCGCAACGGCGACCAGGTGCTGCTGGAAGGCGATGTGCACCTTCAGTACGGCGACTACGCCGTGGACGCTGACCACATTGCCTACAACGAAGCCACCGGCGAGGTGGAGGCCAACGGCCACGTCTACATTCAAGGTGCCAAGGCCACGGAGTCGATCCATGCCATCCGCGCCACGCTCAACATAAAAACAGAAACTGGCCGGTTCTACGACGTGTCCGGCTCCATTGGCGTGCGCAGCACTACCCGCGGTAACGTCTACACCACCGACAACCCTTTCCTGTTCACGGGGCGCATGGTGGTAAAGAGCGGGCCGGATCAGATCGATATTTACGACGGCACCGTGACCAGTTGTCAGCTGCCCAAGCCGGACTGGGAACTCGCCTCGCGCCACTTTTCTGTCTCGAATGGCAAGGCTCGCGCCTCGAAAACAACCTTCCGCCTGCTGAATTTTCCCGTCCTGTTCCTGCCTTATGTCACGCACCCCACCGGCGCGGGCGAACGGCAGGCCGGCTTCCTGATCCCGGTCATCGGCAACTCATCCACCAAGGGTCTGGTGCTGGGTGAGCAGATCTACATGCCGATTAGCCGCTCTGCCGAACTGATCGTCGGCGCTGAGTATTTTTCGAGCCGCGGCTGGCAGCAATCTGCCACCTTCCGCATGCACGGCAACGGCATGAACTTCGTGAATGCGCACTACTCCGGCTTGCTGGACCGCGGCTACCACCAGACCACCTACGACGCCAACAACCAGCCCACGGTCACGTACATCAACCAGGGCGGCGAAGATGTCACCTTCAGCGGACGCAAAGACTTCAGCGAGCACACCCGCGCAGCCGCAAACGTGGAATACCTCAGCAGCTACATCTACCGCGAAGCCTTTACTGACAACTTCAACCAGGCCGTCTCGTCTGACATAACCTCCTACGCGTACGCCACGCACGCCCGGAATGGGTATGTCGCCGCTTTTGAGGCCGACCGCTACCAGGGCCTGAAGATCGTCAGCACCGGCGACCAGATCCGCATCTTCCACGCGCCGCAGCTACAGGGAGAAATGCTGGAGAAGCGCCTGGGCACCACACCCTTTGTGTGGAGCGCCACCACCCAGTACACCGCGCTGAAACGTACCCAGGGCACGCCGCTGGCACAGACCGGCTTTGCCTCGAACTTTGTCAGCCGCATCGACGTCCACCCAAAATTGTCGCTGCCCTTTGCGTTTGGCGGGTTCCACTTTCGCCCCGCCGTTGGCCTGCGCGATACCTGGTACCAACACTCCCGCGCGGCGACCAATCTGCCGGGCCCGCCTCCAACCGAGCAAGCCGCAGGCCTGAACCGGCTGGTTAAAGAGGCTGACTTCGAATTGCGCGCACCCGTGCTGGAACGCGTTTTCGACACAGGCTTCTTGTCGAAGTTCCTGGGCCGCCAGGCAAAGCACACCATCGAGCCCATGCTGCACTACCGCTACGCCAGCGGCGTCGACGACTTCTCGCGAACCCTCCGCTTTGACGACACCGACGTGGTCAGCAACAAGAATGAACTGGAGTACGGCTTTGTGCAGCGCCTGTTCATGCGGCCTACCAAGACACGCGATTGCGAAACCGGGGAAACGCCCAGCGAAATCGACAGCACCTGCGGCGGCACCCGTGAAACGCTGCGATGGAAGCTGGTGCAGCGTGCCTACTTCGACCCCGGCTTTGGCGGCGTCATCGTCAACGGTCGCCGCAACGTACTCGACACCACGCTGGACCTGAGTGGCGTCGCCTTTCTGACCGACAAGCGTGCCGCATCGCCCATTGTGTCGGAGATGAAGCTTAGCGCAACCGACCATTTTGACCTGGAATGGGACATGAACTACGACACCCACGCCGGCAAGTTCACCCAGAGCAACACCTTTCTCGACTTCCACGACGGCAAGGTCTTCGGTGGCCTAAGCCACGCTCGGCTGAACGCACCGGGCCGTTTCTCCACAGGCACAGGCACCGGCAACACCACGGTCACCTCCGGCACGTCCGATTTTTCTCAACTGCGCCTTCTACTGGGCTATGGCACGCCCACCAAGCCGGGCTTGAGCATCGCAGGCAACGTCGGACTCGACTTGAGCGCGGTGCGCCCGCAGTCCACCGCAACCAACGTCATGCGAGGCATCCAGACGCAGTACGCCGCAGCGCAGTTCGCCTACAACTGGAACTGCTGTGGCTTCTCCGTCGAATACCGCAAATACGAACTTGGCAGCGTGCGTAATGAGAACGCCTACCGCTTCAACTTCTCCCTGGCCAACATCGGCACGGCGGGCAATATCCGGCGGGCGGAGCGGCTGTTCTAGCTGAACGCCGCGAGCAGCACATCGCTAAACTCATCCAGCGTCTTTGCGACCTCGACGTATGGTTCATAACCTCTTCATACGAAGAAAGCACACATGCGTTTGTACTTTCTTCGAGTCACAGCTTCGGCAATACAGCCGCCCGTTGGCTTAGTCGGCCAGCACCATCTCGCGCTCTTCTACCGGCTGACGCAGCCAGCCGTACAGCGGAAACTCCTCTGCCAGCGCGGTCACCTTGCGATGGATGCTGCGCAGGCGCGACTCGTCCGCGCGGTGCTCCAGGGCTTCGGCGATCCAGCCTGCAATTTGGCGCATCTCTGGTTCGCGCATGCCGCGGGTGGTCAGGGCGGGTGTGCCGAAACGCACACCGCTGGGCTTCATGGGCGGGTTTGTGTCATACGGAATCGCATTCTTGTTCACGGTGATGCCCGCCTTGCCCAGCGCAGCCTCGGCTTCTGACCCCAGCATGCCCTTGGCAAACGTGTCGACCAGCATCAGGTGTGTGTCGGTGCCGCCAGAGACGATGCGGTAGCCCTCACCCGCCAGCGCCGCTGCAAGTTCGCGCGCGTTGGCAACGGTCTGGGCAGAGTAGGTGTGGAACTCTGGCTGCAGCGCCTCGCGAAAGGCTACGGCCTTGGCGGCGACCACATGCATCAGCGGTCCACCCTGCTGGCCAGGGAATACGGAGCGATCCAGGCCGGTGGCGAACTCTGCCTTGCACATGGCCAGGCCTGCGCGTGGTCCGCGCAGCGTCTTGTGTGTGGTGGTAGTAACCATGTGCGCGTGCGGTACCGGTGACGGATGCACCTTGCCCGCAACCAGGCCGGCAAAATGCGCCATGTCGATCATCAGGTAAGCACCGACCGAATCCGCAATGGCGCGCATGCGCTCAAAGTCCCAGATGCGTGAATACGCCGAACCACCACCAACGATGACCTTCGGATTCTCACGCTTGGCCAGTGCTTCCAGCTCGTCGTAGTCGATCGTCTCGGTATCGCGGCTGACCTGGTAGGCGGCAATGCGGTAGAGCTTGCCGGAAAAGTTCAGCTTGTGGCCGTGCGTCAGGTGGCCGCCGTGCGCCAAGTCGAGGCCCAGGATGGTGTCGCCCGGCTGGATCAGCGTCATGTACGCGGCCGCATTGGCCTGCGAACCGGAGTGCGGCTGCACGTTGACGTGGTCGGCACCGAACAGCTGTTTGGCACGGTCGCGCGCCACGTTCTCAACCACATCAGCAATCTCACAGCCGCCGTAGTAGCGCTTGCCGGGGTAGCCTTCAGCGTATTTGTTGGTGAACACCGTGCCCACTGCCTCAAGCACGGCGCGAGACACAAAGTTTTCTGACGCAATCATCTCCAGGCCGTCGTGCTGGCGCTCCGCCTCAAAGGCGATCTGCGCGGCAATTTCAGGGTCGGAGAGGGAAAGCGGAGCCTCTAGGTCGATGGGCATGGAGTTACCTTCTTTCGCTACGTAGATGAGATGTCGGGGAAGGGAGAAGACACTTCCAATCCCATTATTCCACTCGGCACAAAAAGTCTGCGGAAGTGATGCCGCAAAGTGAGCCACTGGCGCTACTCTCCCCTGGACTCGGTGTTCCATAGGGTGAGATGAGGCCCTCCCCCAATGTCCTATCTGCTCTGGACCGCCGCTGCCGTTGCCACGGTCGTACTGCCTTGCACCATTGCTTTCCTGTGCCTGCCTCAAAGTGACGGGCGCGGCGTGTAAGCAGTCTCTCCCACGGCGAGCCGGATCATTATGGCTGCGCCACACGCACCATGGCGCCCCTTGTTAACCGGAAGCGCTGGCCGCGCCACACCACGTCGTTCCCGGCGTATGCCCAGACCCACAGCAGCAAACTGATCGTGTCGCGCAGCGGCAACAGCCATATGTCGCGCAGCACCTGACCGTCCCGCAGAATGCCCACGCCTACATTCAATAGCAAGGCGACACGCGCCAGCAGCACCAGCGAAAGCAGCGTCACGCTGGGCAATGCAAAGCCGCACGCCACCACGTTCAGCAGGGCCCACGGCAGGCCATAGCTTACGACCATGCCAAAAAAACTCCATGGGCGCGCGTCGCGAATGGTGCGCCACCAGCGCATCTGGTGCAGCCAGAACTCGTTCGCGTCGTACTGCGGCACGGAGGTCTGCACCACCTCTGCCGCCATGACCACGCGAAAGCCCGCACGATCAACCAGCTGGCCCAATTCGTAATCGTCGGCAATACGGTCCAAGAGAGGTTCCAGGCCGCCGATGGCATCCAGCGTCGACCGCCGTAGTGCCAGCGTTCCACCCAGGCCAAAGCGCATGCCACGGTCCAGCATGCGCGCCGTGAAGACGCCCGGCAGCAGGTCGCCCGCGATGCCCAGTGATTCAAGCCGAGCCCAGATTGTCGATTTCGCGAGTGTCCGGCCAAAGTATGGCACGGTCACGAAACCCACGTTTGGTCCCGCCATTGCCGACGTAATAGCCGTCAGGTAATGCGGTCCCGCAAGGATGTCGGCGTCATTGATGATCAGGACATCGCCCAGCGCGTGTGGCACCATCTGCAGCAGCGTGCTTACCTTGCCGTTGCTGCCCAAGACGTCCGGGCACGGGATGGCGCGAATGCTGCACGCTGGAAACTCTGCCTGTAGCCGCTCCACTTCGCTCAGCAGTTGTGTGTCCGCTGGCTCCGCCATGCCCAGCAGCAGCTCAAACCGGCCGCCATACTGCTGCACGCACATGCTGGCAAAGGCGTTGTAGCGATGCGGGTCCATGCCTTTGACCGGCTTCAGCACGGAAACCGTGGGCCAGGCAGAGGGCGCGGCAGGCAGCGGCTCACGCCGAAAGCCGCGCGCTGCAAAGAGCGCCAGCAGAAGGTAAACCAGTCCGGAAAAGGTAATAAGGGTGGTTACAAGCGCAACCAGCTGGGCGGTGAACACCCTTCAAGTGTACGAGGGGAAGCGGCTACCAGCCTTCCGTCTGCTGCCTCGCACGCGACACCGCTTGATTCATGCGCCGCAATAGCGACGGCGTGAAAGCCTAGGTGCGCAGGGCAGCCTTCCCTGGGATATCAGACGAGGTTTCCGGAATGCCATCCTTTGCCGGACTCATGAAGCGCTGCCACCACAGCGTGTTGCGCGCCGTGCCGTCGAAGTCCGCCGGTTCGCCCGGTTCCGGCAGAAACAGCGGCATGCCTGCGGCTGCGGCCAGCGCGGTAATGCGCTCGGGCGGCTGGAACCAGTCATGGAACGCCAGGTTAAACAGCCCCCAGTGGATCGGCATCAACGCCTTGGCACGCAGATCCGCAGCGGCCAGCATGGCGTTATCCGGACCCATGTGGATGTTGGCCCACAACGGGTCAAACGCACCAATCTCCAGCGTGACCAGGTCGAAGGGCCCGTAAGCATCGCCGATTTCGCGAAAGCCGCCGTAATATCCCGAATCGGCTCCATGGTAGACGTTGTGCCGCTCCGTCCGCAGCACAAACGAGGACCAAAGCGTGGTGTACCGCTTCAACGATCGCCCTGAGAAATGCCGGGCGGGTAGGGCCGTCACCGTAAGAGGCATTTCGGTCTTCGCAGGAACTGTAACGCTGTCAGTCCAGTTCAACTCCCGAATCTTTGCAGGGTCGACACCCCAACGACGCAGGTGCCTGCCTACGCCCTCTGAGCAGACAAACAGTGACACCCGCTCCTTCAGGCTCTTCATGGCGTCGGAGTCGAGATGGTCGTAATGGTCATGTGTAATCAGCACCGCATCCAACGGCGGCAGATCCTCAAAGCGTAGCGGCGGGGCAAAGAAGCGGCCCGGTCCGAACCACTGCACAAACGATGCCCGCTTCGAAAACACAGGGTCAATCAGCAGCATGGTGCCGTCTATCTCGACGATCAGTGACGAATGGCCGAGCAGCGTAATCCGCAGGCCGCTGGACGGTGCTGTCGCAAAGACGCCAGGGTCGGTGTGAAACGGACCCAGGGAACGCAGCGGCGTGCGCTCTTCCTTGCCGGTCAGCAACCTTCGCAGTAGCTGGAAGATGTGCTTGGTGGCACCCACCTCGGTCGGAAGGGGGTTCTGGTAGATTCCATTTTCGTGACGTGCTCGCTGCAGGTAAGACATCGACCGATTGGATGCGCGTAGCGCCCGCTTCTGTTCGTTAAAAGTTGCCTCCTGCACGCACATGCACCCATTCTGGGCTTGTTTGCAACGCCTGGAGGGACTCGTTTGCACCATCCACAGGTCAGAAATGGCACGCATAGTGATGCATTTCCTTCTCCAAAGGCGACGCTTGAGACACTTTACGTCTCTGCGCCAGGGACCACGCCCGGGAACCTTCCGGCCTCCTCCAACGTAGAAGAGTAGGCTGGGATCTGCCGGGTGAGACATGCATTGGACTGAGGCGCTGAAGCTGGCGCTGCAATCGTTGTGGGGCAACAAACTGCGCACCGTGCTCACGCTGCTGGGCGTGGTCATTGGCGTGGCTGCTGTTATCTCCGTGGTCACGCTGGTTAATGGTGCGAACGCCTATGTGGACCAGAAGCTGAACCGTTACGGTTCCGACGTGTTTACTGTATCCAAGCAGCCCAACCTCATTACCAGCTTTGCGGAGTACACGCGCTATCAGAAGCGTCGCAACATCCTGCTGGATGACTTCAACACAGTCAACGATCACTGCAAGACGTGCCGCATGGTGGGTGCCAGCCAGGGCAGCAGCGTCGGCGTGAAGTATGGCACGGACTCCATTGCCGGCGTCAGCCTGCGCGGTTGGACTGCGGCCATGGCCGACCTGAGCAACCTGAACATCATCGAGGGCCGATCCTTTACACCAACGGAAGTGGAGCACGGTGCGCACGTTGCCGTGGTTGGTACTGACATTCAGGAGAACTTGTTAAAGGGCGAAGATCCCATCAACAAGGAAATTCGTGTCGATGGTGTGGTCTATACGATTATCGGCCTGGGTGAAAAGCAGGGTAAGACACTCGGCAGCAGCCAGGACAATTATGTCTCTGTGCCTATTACCACCTACCAACGAACCTATGGATCGCAGAAGACGCTTACGATTTATGTCAAGGCACCCGGTACCGGCGCGCCTTTAGAAGACACGGGCGCGGAAGTGCGCACCATCATCCGCAGCGCACGCCACGACCGCGTAGGCGAACCCGACACGTTTACGCTGGACCTGAATAATACGTTCCTATCCTTATTCAAGACGGTCACCAACCTGTTCGGTGCCATTGCGATTCCGGTCGCTGCCATTTCGCTCATTGTGGGCGGCATCGTCATCATGAACATCATGCTGGTGTCAGTGACAGAGCGCACGCGCGAGATTGGCATACGCAAGGCGCTGGGCGCGCGTCGTCGTGACATCCTGCTGCAGTTCATTATTGAAAGCGGCTTGATGGCCACGGCAGGCGGCATCCTGGGCGTGTTGTTTGGCGTGGGTGTGGGCTTTGGTATCTCGACCTTTGCAGGTTTTCCCATGAGCATTGCCTGGTGGAGTGTCTTTGTAGGCCTGCTGGTCGCCACCAGTGTCGGCATCTTCTTCGGCGTCTATCCTGCACGCAAAGCCGCTATGCTGGACCCCATCACCGCACTGCGGAGCGACATGTAATGAACCTGTCTGACGTACGTGAAACGATTACGATCTCGCTCGACACACTGCGGGCTAATAAGCTGCGCAGCGGACTTACCGTGCTGGGTATTGTCATTGGCGTACTTACTGTCATCGTGATGTCGTCGGTGATTAATGGGCTCAACGATACAGTCAACGGCATCATTTCGCAGCTTGGCTCGAACTCGCTATTTGTGTTTCGCTTCTCTGTCTTTGGTTCTCGGCCCACGCTGGAAGAGCTCTCGCGCAAGCAGCTTACCTACGATGACATGAAGGCATTGAACGGCCTGCCCCACGTGGTGGCAGCTGCGGCAGGACTGCGGCTCGCGAACTTTGGTGCCTTTGGCGCAGAGGGCATGACCACGGTCAAAGGCAACGGTCACAAGGCTGAGAATGTGGGCCTGGGTGGCGACAGCTACACGTCTTACATCGTGAACGACTGGCCGGTGGCTACGGGCCGCGTCTTTACCAAAGAGGAAGAAGACAGCGCCGCAAAGATCGTCATTCTGGGTCATGACACGGCGGAAGATCTTTTCCCCAACGGCGACGCGATCGGCAAGGAAGTCAACGTCTCCGGCATCTCTGCGACCGTCGTCGGCACACTCGAAAACATGAAGAGCGTGGCCCCCGGCAAGAATCCCTCGGACAACTTCTGCTACTTCCCGATCACTACCTTTCACCACATGCACCCTGAGACCCTGGATTATTGGATCACGGTGAAGTACGACACTCCGACCAATAAGGAGACCGTTGAAGAAGAGGTGCGGGAGGTGCTGCGCGCGCGACGCAGGGTGCCTGTGGACAAGGACGACAACTTCGCCATCTTCGGCTCCGACTCACTTACGCGCCTATGGTCTCAACTTACCGGCGGCTTGTTCCTGCTGATGTTTGCCCTGTCGAGCGTGGGCCTGATGGTGGGCGGTGTCGGCGTGATGAACATCATGCTGGTGTCCGTCACAGAGCGCACGCGAGAGATTGGCGTACGCAAGGCCATTGGCGCAACCAAGCGCACCATCCTGTTGCAGTTCACGCTCGAGGCGATGGTGCTGTGTGCCATCGGCGGCTTCGTGGGCATCGCGCTTGGATCGCTCATTGCGCTGGCTCTGCACATCTTTCTGCCGTCGCTGCTTTCAAGTTCCTGGGTAATTGCGGCGTTCACCATCTCCATAGGCATTGGATTGGTATTTGGCATCTATCCAGCCTGGAAGGCTGCGAACCTGAATCCTATCGATGCTTTGCGCTATGAGTAACTTACTCGTCGGTAGAACAACGCTTTCAATGCCAGACAAGGGAGCGCGCCAGTGAAGGGTTACATGGTTGTGGTGTACCGCAAGATCGCGGATTCAGAAACGATGGCGGCGTATGCCAGCCTTGCGCTGCCCGCGCTAACAGCACTGGGTGCTCGCTTTGCGGTTCGTTCGACAGGAGAAGCGGTTGAGGCCAGAGAGTCAGGATTAAAGGAGCGCGTCGTCGTGGTTGAGTTCCCCACAAAGGAACAAGCGATTGCCGCATACGACAGCCCGGCCTATCAAGCCGCCCTGGCCCTGCTTGCGGGCAAGGTGGAACGCGATGTTCGCTTTGTGGAAGGCCAGGAACTAACCCCTTAGCTCGCGGAGACGGCGTCCAAGGCAGAACTATCTACCTTGGGTAAGTCATGCTGTAAGCGCACTTCTACGTTGACCGCATAGAACGTGGCGCCGCCGCCAAGGTCCGTAAGTCGTTCGCTGGTAAGTACGTTTACTCCGTTGCCATCACCAGACAGCTTGTTCCAGCCCAGGGTGGCAGCCACGGTTCCGGGCTGCACGCGGCCTGTGAACGCGGCTTGCAAAAGAATGCTGCCACGTTCGTTCACCACATGAATCATGTCACCTGCTGCGATGCCGCGTGCTGCCGCATCGTCTGGATGCATCTCGAGCGCATGCAGACCGATGCGGTCGCGTTCCATCGCCTGATGTCGAGGCTGATTCGCAAAGGTCGAGTTCATCCAGTGATCTGCCTTGCGGGCCAGCAAGTGCAGTGGCTGCGTGGCGTCCTTGCGCTCTGGAGTCGCAACGTAGCCGGGCAGCGGATCGAGCCCTTGAGCGGCGAGTGCCTCTGAGTAGAACTCGCCCCGCCCGCTGGGTGTGCGAAACCACGAGGCATCGCTGAAGGGCAGAAACTCGCCCCGCGCGTTGCGTGGCAGATCGAGTAGAACGCACGACTCCTGCTGTAGCCGCTGCAGCGTAACGCCCGCGTGCCACGGGTGGTTTGTGTCCAATGCCTGCGCGATCAACTCGCGTTCCGTGTCGCAAAAACAGGCGTCGGCAAACATGCGCTGGCCAAGCTGGCCGAAGACCCACACGTTGCTGCGCGCTTCGCCCCGCGGCTGCATGGCCCGCGGTGACAGTTGCACGAAGTAGTGGCCGTAGGCACCCTGCACGTCGTCCTGTTCGAGGAAGGTCGGCGCGGGCAGCAGGATGTCCGCGTGGTCCGCGGTGTCGGTAAAGAAGCTGTCGTGGACGACGGTGAACAGGTCGGCACGCCGCATGCCGCGCAGCACCGCCGACTGGTTGGGCGCGACGGCGGCCGGATTGGAGTTGTAGACGAACATGGCCTCTACCGGCGGGTCGCTCAGCTCGGTCAGCGCGTGGCCCAGGCGGCTCATATTCACGGTTCTCGCCACACGGCCCAGTGGGCTTGCCTGCATCAACTCTGGCATCTGCAGTTTTGCAGCGTTGAAGCCGAACGATGCGGACGTCGACAGCAACACGCCGCCGCCGTGGTGTTTCCAGGCGCCGGTCAGCAGCGGCAGCATGCCGACAGCGCGGGCCGCGGTGCCACCGTTGTCGGTGCGCTGGATGCCATAATTCATGCGGATGACGGCGGGCGCGGTGGTCGCATAAGCGCGTGCAAAAGCGATGATGATTGCCGCATCGAGTCCGGTAATTTCCGCCACGCGTTCCGGTGCGTAGTCCGGCGTCATCACGCGGTCGCGCAAGTCTGCAAAGCCATGGGTGCAGGACTCGATGTAGTCGCGATCCTCAAGGCCATCGCGCAGGATGACGTGCATCATGCCCATGGCCAGCGCGGTGTCGGTGCCGGGCCGTATGGCGAGGTGTTGATCGGCCAATCGCGCGGTCTTGGTCTGGTACGGATCGATGACGACGAGCCGCGCACCGTTGCGGCGGGCCTGCTCGACAAAGGGCCACAGGTGGATGCTGTTGCCGTGCAGATTTGCGCCCCAGGCGACGATCAGCTTGGCATGGACGAAGCTTTGCGGCTCTGGCCCTAGGCGGGTGCCGTACACGGCGTTCATGGCGGCGGTGCCCGCGCTGGCGCAGATGGTGCGGTCCAACTGCGACGCGCCCAGACGGTGAAAGAAGCGCCGATCCATGGACCCGTAGCCCAGCTGCCCGATGGTGCCGGCATAGCTGTACGGCAAAATGGACTCAGGCCCGTGCGTGTCGCTGATCGCCTGCAGCTTTTCTGCGATGGTGCTGAGCGCCTCTTCCCATGAAATCTGCTCGAAGGCTTCGGATTCCGTGCCCGGCGCAAGTGGCCCCTTGGGGACACCGGCGCGGCGACGCAGTGGATGCAGCACGCGGTCGGGCGCGTACACCCGGTCGAGGTAGCGGGCAACCTTGCCGCACAGAAAACCGCGCGTCACGGGATGCGACGGATTGCCGGCCAGGCGCACCACGCGGCCCGTCCCGGTGTCGACCGTGACCAGCACGCCGCAACTGTCCGGGCAGTCCAGCGAGCAGGTGCTGTGGACGACTTTCGTGCCGCTGCTGCCAACGGCGGCGGCGGCTTCATCCGGCAACGGCTGCATTGCGCCTTCGAGCTTTTCGCTGGGGAAAGGCATGGCATGATTGTAGAAGTTTCCACTTCACCTGAACCGAATCCCCAGAACGTCCATGGAGTGTCCCATGCGCCGCATCCTGCTTTGTTCTGCCCTGGCCTGCACCCTGCTGCTGACCGCTGCGCCCGCTGCCGCGCACGCGCAGGACCGCGAAGGTGCACAGATGAAGACGCTGCCGCAGGGCGAACTTGACGTGGTGAAGGTGCTGCTGGCGCAGGAGCGTGCCTGGAACAAGGGCGACATGCCCGGCTTTACCAGCGGCTACAAGAACTCGCCGGACACGTTGTTTATCGGCAGCGAAATCGCGCGGGGCTTCGACCAGATGCAGGCGCGTTACGCAAAGAACTACCCCGACCGCGCAACCATGGGCAAGCTGACCTTCAGCGAACTGGAACCGCACCTGCTGGACGAACACTTCGCCACGCTGACCGGAGCCTTTCAGCTGGAGCGACCCAAGAAGAACGGCGGCAATGCCGGCGGCATCTTCTCGCTGGTGCTGGAAAAGACGGATGTGGGCTGGAAGATCGTGCTGGATCATACGTCCTAGCGGGAGTGGCGGTAGCGCCATCTGTGGGGAGGCAAGCTGCCTGCTCGATATCAGGGCAATGCGCAGCGCCATTTTGTGACACATCGGTGCGGGTGGGCACCTGCGCGGATGCGCTCACAAGCCTGTGCGTGTTCCCTTCGCAGGGCATTCTTAACCCCGTTCCCTGAACTTAGGAGCCAAATAGCCTATAAACTGCGGCGACTTCGTGCGATTTTCGGTCGAACTCCAGCTTTTTGAACAATATCCAGCGGCTTTGCCGCACCTGAATTGTTCTATTATCCGTTCAGTCTTAGAACCTTTTCCGGAACCTGGCAGGTACTGGTTTTGCGTTCTGACCCGATCTGTAAGTCAGCCGCACCCCTGTGGCCTGTGTTGAAGGAGTTCCATGAAGCGTTCCCATTTACTCAAGATTTCTGCCACCGCTGCGGCGGCGGCTGTCCTGTCGCTTTCCGCGGTGCAGGCGCAAACGGTCACCGGTACGGTGACCGGCACGGTGTTTGACAGCAGCGGCGCGGCGATTCCCGACGCGACCGTCATCGTGATTAACACCAACACGGGCGTGCACACGCCAACCACCAGCAACAGTGCCGGTGTGTACTCCGTTCGCTTCCTGCCCATTGGCCGGTACACCGTCGAGGTGAACGCAGTCGGGTTTGCGCCGTTTACCGTGCCCGCGTTTCAGCTTGAGATCAGCCAGACCGCCCGCGTGGACGCGCATGTCAGCGTAAACGCGAACACATCGGTCGATGTCAGTGCCGAAGTAGCTCCGATCCTCGACACGTCGGACGGCACCATCGGACTGTCACTGTCTGAAAAGCAGATCGGCACCATTCCGCTGAATGGACGTAACTTCTCATCCGTGACGCTGTTCCTACCGGGCGCGGTCAACACCGACCCCTCAGGCCTTACGGGCGGAAACGCGATCGAGCGCAATACGTTCAACAACGGCGTCGTGTCGATGAACGGCAACCGCGCGCAGGCGAATAATTACACGCTGGACGGCATCGACCAGAACGAGGGCCAGAACAACCTGATTGGCTACAACCCGGCGCCGGATGCAATTGCTGAAATTCACGTCATCACGGCGAACGCACCGGCCAGCTATGGCAACGTCAACGGTGGCGACATAGTCACCGTCCTGAAGAGCGGTACCAACCAGTTCCACGGCTCGGCTTACGCCTACCTGGAAAGCAGCAAGCTGAACGCCAATAGTTGGGCGAACAAGAACCAGCCAGATCCGTCTAAGATCCAACCCATCAATCCATTTACGCAGACCCAGTTCGGCGGCACGTTCGGCGGCCCCATCGTCAAGAACAAGCTGTTCTTTTTTGTGGACTATGAGGGAGTGCGCGAGCACACCGGTGGTACTGGTCCGGCCAGCGTACTTACCGCAGCCATGCGTGCCGGCGATTTTTCCGCCGTGCCCAAGCAGCTGTACGACACGCAGAACGGCTTTGCGCCCTACGTTAACAATCGCGTGCCGATCAACAGCCCCGTGGCAAAGTACCTGTTCGCACACCCGGAGCTGTATCCACTGCCTAACGCCAAGCCCATCGATGGGTTGATCGAGAACAACTACATTGGTGCCAAGCGCAGCTTTATCGCCCGCAACCAGGGTGACGTCAAGATCGAGTGGGACCCGCGTGCAGCCGATAAAATTACCGCGTTCTACGCGCACAGTGATGCATACGACGGCAGCGTGGCCGTACTGGCGCTCAGCTTCCCGTCGCAAAACTCCTTCCCCACCAAGATGTTCGGCACCAACTGGGTCCACACCTTTTCGCCTTCGGTCGTTAACGAGGCGCGCGCAGGCTTTCTGCGGGTGCGGTGGGATCAGGGCGTGCCCACCGATCCCACCGGCTTGTTCGGCTTGAATGGCAACAAGACAGTCGGCATCCCTTTTGGCACGCAGCAGTATGTCGGGTTCTCGAATCAACATTTCAGCAACGACAATCTTAGCGATCTAGGTACCACTGGCGGCCCGCAGATCCTGCGCGACAACACCTTCTCCTACTACGACAACCTCACCATTCAGCGCGGTCGCCACACGATCAGCATTGGCGGCCAGGCAATCCGCTACCAACAGAACTACGCGCTTACTGGCGCGCAGGGTGCGTTGGGCCAGTTCAACTACAGCGGCAGCTTTACCGGCAACGGCACCGACACGGGCTTCAGCGGCGCGGACTTTGTGCTGGACCGCTCCAACGGCACGTCCATTGCGCTGCCTGGCGGCAGTGGCCTGGTGGGCAATCGGCAGTGGCGCTCCGCAGGGTTCTTCCAGGACGATTGGAAGGCCACGGACAAGCTGACGTTGAATGTTGGCCTCCGCTACGAGTACGACCAGCGCTGGAACGAGGTGAACAACAAGACGGCGAATGTGCTTCTGGACGGCCCTAACAAGGGCAAGGTGGAATACGCTGGTTCTGTGCCAGTAGGCGCACCCGCAGGATCCATCGTCTGTGACAACATCTCCTGTTACAAGCCCACGAAAAACCAGATTCAGCCGCGCTTTGGCTTTGCGTACCAGGCCACGCAACGCGTGGTGCTGCGCGGCGGTTACGGCACCACCAGCTTTCTTGAAGGCGATGCCAACAACCAGCGTCTCACTTACCAGAACCCGTTCCTTGTGTTCTCAAGCCTGAATGCGCAGATTCCTGTTGCTGCCGACCCAGCTTCGGGCACGGTGTACAGCCCCGGCACGCCCATCCACTCCGCGCAGGGTTTCAACGTCAGCGCGATCAGCAACCAAAACGCAAACTTTGGCGCATGGCCGCAAAACATCAAGCCTGCCTACCTGCATGAGTTCAACCTGACCACTGAGTTCCAGCTGACCAACGCAATCTCGCTGGCTACCAGCTACGTGGGCGAAACCGGCCAGCACCTTGCCGACTACCGCAACGGTAATCAGTTGACTCTTCAACAGGCGCGCACCATAGCCGCTTTGCCCAGCGGTGCCGCGACACCTGCTTCTGCTGCTGGCCCGTTTGACAGCCTGGTAGGCGCAAATAACGGCCTACTGGTAACCGAGTCGTCTGCCATGATGAATTACAATGGCGGCCAAGTGACACTGCGCGACCGTGGCAGTTACGGCTTTACTTACACGCTGAACTACACCTACAGTCGCGCCATGACCAACAGCGCCGGCAACTATAACGGCGCAGCCAACACCAGCGTTCACAACGGTGCCTGGCAGGATGCATACAACAGCAGTGCGGATTATGGCCCATCCAGCACGGACGTGCGTCACAACTTCAGCGCGCTGGTGCTGTACGCGGTGCCGTTTGGTCGCGGCCAGCAATACGGCCACAGCATTAATCGCGCAGTCGACCTTGTTGCAGGTGGCTGGTCTGTCTCCACGTCCACCATCATGTACTCGGGCCTGCCCATCAGCATCAACGGTCCGCAGAACAGCAACACAAACTCCTACGGCCAGTCGCGGGCCAACCAGTACCGCAAGCTGAAGGTCGTGAACCGGTCTGTCAACAACTGGTTTGGCACCGATCCTTCGGTTGAGCCGTGCAGCGCCGCCAACGATGGCACCTGTGCCTACGGCCCGGCCGCGGCGCTGACTTTTGGAACGGCTTCCGTGGGAAGCGAGCGCACACCGGGCTACCGCCAGGTGGACGCTTCTGCCTTCAAGGACTTCCACCTCACTGAGCGGCAGGCGCTTGGCTTCCGCGCGGATGCCTTCAATGTCTTCAACATTGCCAGCTACGGTAATCCCGACAACACGGTGACTGACAACAACTTCGGCCAGATCACCAACACCCGCAGCCTGTCACGCATTCTGCAGTTGCAGTTGCACTACAGCTTCTAACGCAGTGTTGCAGCCCCAACAAGGGCTGCAACAACGAACTTGACGGTGGCTCTTCGTATTTGGGGAGCCACCTTCCCTTTGCTGCCAGGCATTTTCGTTGTGCGCGGCAAGTACGGGCTGCCTGAGATAATGAGCGCTGTATGCCACACTCTTCCACTTCCCGTGTTGCCGCTTCCCTTTTTCTGCCGTTGGCCCTGCTGGTTGCCGGTTGCCATGCGCAGGTGCCTGCCGGCGGCAAGATTACGCCAGAGATGGCGAGGCGCATCGCGCTGACCATCCGTACCAAGGCGCAGCTGCCCTTCAACTACGACGTGAAGGTGGCCGACCGCAAGCCCAGCGCCGAACCCGGTTGGGACGAGGTCACGGTGTTTTTGGGGGAAGAGGGCAAGCCGTCGAAGCCCATGACCTTTCTGCTGTCGAAGGATGGCAAGACGCTCGCGCAGATGAACACCTTCGACATCTCAAAGGACCCGAAGACGCTGGTGAGCGATGCAGGGCGGCCTTCTAAGGGCGGGTCCGAAAAGGCTCCCGTGGATGTGGTGGTGTTCGACGACCTGGAGTGCCCATTCTGTGCGCGGATGCACGCGCAGATGTTTCCCGCAGTGCTGAACCGCTATGGAAACAATGTGCGCATTGCCTACAAGGATTTCCCGCTGACGCAGATTCATCCTTGGGCGACGCATGCCGCGGTAGACGCGGACTGCTTGGCCGCGCAGAGCGTACCCGGATACTGGAACCTCGTAGACACCCTGCACGAGGGCCTGTCTTCCATCGGCGTCGATCCCAAGGTGGTGGTTGCGGCGGACAAGGCGCCGGAAAAAACGCTGCCAGTGGCTCTGGCGCAGCTGGACAAGGCCACGCTGGACGAGGGCAAGAAGCAAAAGGTCGACGAGAAAAAGCTGCAGGCCTGCGTCACCAAGCAGGATGAGACCGGCGTGAAGGCCGGTCTGGCGGAGGGCGAGACGCTGACCGTCGGCGGCGTACCCGCTATCTTCGTGAACGGCGAGATGATTACCGGCGCCGTGCCCATCGAGTATGTCTACCGCGCCATCGATTCCGCCCTGGTAGCGCAGGGGATTACACCCCCGCCACCCGTGCCGATTCCGTCACTGGATGCCCCGCCGCCCGCGTCCCCGGCGCGTTAAGACCCGGTGGGGGCTGCCTTGGGCGGAACCAGCGTGCCCTGGTGGAACATCATCTGCCAGCGGCCTTCGCGGTGGACCCACAGGCTGACGCGCAGCGTTTCACGACCGTTGACCACGGTGCGGTAGTGCAGCAGGGCTGTGTTTTCGGCGACGGCGGCGCAGACGAACTCGCTGGAGCGGTGGCGGCGCAGGGGCATGCCGACCAGTTCGCGCAGCATGGTTTCGCGGGTCCAAACGCGGCCCGAAGCGGACACTTCGTGAAATTCGGCGGCCAGCAACGACTCGACACAATCGCGGTCGCAATCGGGGCCCATCGCGAGCAGCCGCTTCTCCAGGGGAACAAGTACTTCAATCAGGTCCATGCCAAGAGCATAGAATATCTGTGTGAGCCCGCTCGCTGCAGACCTGATCCAAATCGATCTCGCACCCCGGAAGCCCGCTCCCAAGCCGGAGTGGCTAAAGGCGCGCGCGCCCATGGGCGAGACCTTTCACGCGTTGAAGCAGCTGACGCGGGAACTGGGGCTGCACACCGTGTGCGAGAGCGCGCACTGCCCCAACATTGGCGAGTGCTGGAACCACAAAACCGCCACTTTCATGATGCTGGGCAACAGTTGCACCCGCCGATGCGGATTTTGCGCGGTGCCCAGCGGCAAGCCCGAACCCATCGATTTTGACGAGCCGCGACGCGTAGCCTATGCCGTCGCGAAGCTTGGCCTGCAGCATGCCGTGATTACCAGCGTGAACCGTGACGACGACAACACGGGTGCCGCGCGCGCCTTTGTCGAGGTGATCCGCGAGATTCGGGCGCAGGCGCCCGGCTGCCAGGTAGAAGTGTTGACACCGGACTTTCAGGGCACCGAAGAGGCCATCCGGCTGGTCGTTGCCGAGAAGCCGGAAATTCTGAACCACAACATCGAGACGGTGCCCCGGCTGTACCGCGTGGCCAAGTCTGGCGGGCGGTATGAACGCTCCATCGGCTACCTGCGGCTGGCCAAGGAACTGAACCCGAAGCAGGTGACCAAGACCGGCATCATCGTCGGCCTGGGCGAGGAGACGCACGAACTGCTGGACGTCTTCCGCGACCTGGCCGCGATCCGGGTCGACATCCTGACCATCGGCCAGTACCTGCGACCATCGAAAGATCACCTGCCCATGAAGCGCTACTACACGCCGCAGGAGTTCGCGTTCCTGAAGGAAGAGGCGCTGCGCATGGGCTTCCGGCACGTAGAAAGCGGCCCGCTGGTGCGTTCGAGCTACCACGCGCATGAGCAGGCGCAGTCCACTGGTCTGGCGTAGGGCTGACTGTTTGCCGCACCGTAACTGGCAACTCAGCTTTGGTGCCTTAAGCTTCCTGCTGTGTGGGGTATGTTTCGCGCAGCGTGAAGTGCCCATGCCAGCCTATATTTCTCCGTCGCCAATCGATGCCGTGGTGAGTGGAGACCGACTGTCACGCACCATTACCTGTCGCGACCGGGTTCCGGTGTATGTTCACGGTGCCGGGAACGAGGTGCAGTTATACGGAGACTGCGGTATTGTGCGCATCCTGGGCAGCCGTAACTTCGTCTGGATGGACCGCGAGGCGCAGGTTGTTGTCAATGGCGCGGATAACATGATCTACATTCGGACATCGACCACAAAGATCAGTGTTCATGGCAGTGGCAACCGCTTTGAGCTGCGGCGTTAGGCTATGTTGCTTCACCAGCCGGTAACTTCGTTTGGCGAGACAACACTCACCACGGCATTGCTGGCCAGTCTCAGGACAT
This sequence comes from Janthinobacterium lividum, assembly GCA_050954745.1. Classification (GTDB taxonomy): domain Bacteria; phylum Acidobacteriota; class Terriglobia; order Terriglobales; family Acidobacteriaceae; genus Terriglobus. The sequence goes on from JBPBQP010000016.1 coordinate 45,279, forward strand.
CTGCGAGATTGCAGAGATTTGCCCTGTAGTCTTCGCTATAGGTATGGCACTTGCCAGATATCGGCTGATTGCAGGTCGATTCGTGTCTTAGGCAGGCGAAGCTCGAAAAACGACATCTCACACTTCAGGCAGTAGGTTTCTGCCCTCATCCGGTACATCGCCAGCAGAGCGGGGCCGGGGTACTGCCGCACCTTCTCCCAAGGAGCACCTTGTGCCACATGATCCCCCGCACCACCCATCGCAGTCTTATCTGCGCGTGACGATGGTTTGCGCAGTTGTGTGCCTGCTGGCCTATGTGGGGTTCCTGGCGGCTTACTCCACGAGCGGTTTTCCAACTACGATGGTTTCCACGTCACACTGGCCCTCGCTGGTCGACAAGCCGGTGGGTGAAGACGGTTATTACATGTTGACGGTGGCCGATAACATCGCCACCAAAGGCAGGATTATGTATAACGGCGGCATGCCCGCAACGGGTATTCAGCCGCTGGCAACCGCAATGTTTGCCGCGCTGGACTACCTGGTGAAGGCATGCGGCGGCGGCACGGATGCGTTAATTCGCAGCGTGATGGGCCTGGGCGCGCTGCTGTTCGTGGTACTGGCCTACCAGATCAGCAGGATCGCCGATGCCCTGGCACCACCACAGCACAGGCGGTTCGCGGCAACACTGGCTTTTTTACTTACGCTGAGCAGCTACACCCTCTTCCGCCTGTTTACCTATGGCCTGGAAACCGGCTTTTACCTCCTGCTGGTAGCGGCCTGCTTCCAGGTGACGCTGCACATTGCCGCGCAGCGACGCACCAGCGCGGGCGACACCGTTTTACTGGGCCTGGCCGCGGGCTTTGCGGGTGAGGCAAGGATCGACTTTGGATTGCTGTTCGCCATCCTGCTGGTGACCCTGCTTGTGTACAGCTGGATTACGCCGGTCAAGGCACTGGCAGCCGGAGCACTGGCACTGCTGGTGGTGAGCCCCTGGTTTTTGTTTGTGCACCACGTCAGCGGATCGTGGCTGCCCTCGTCCGGCAAGGCAGAGTCGACTATGGTGGCCAGCAGTACGGTGTTGCAGCGGGCGGGTACCATGGCGGTGGCGGTGGCAGGCCAGGTTATGCCGTGGTGCTACGGCGTGCTGTCACACACAACGGTCGCGGTGGCGCTGTTGAGCACGGCAGCTGCGGTGTGGTTCCTAGCGCGTCGCAAGGATATCGGTGCGCAGCTTCGCAGCGTCCTCTTGTCGCCGCTTGGCCGTTTGTGGCTGCTTTGCCTGTTCAGCCTGGTGCCCATCTATCTTCTGCTGTTCAACGCAACCCACTTCTACTACCGGTACGTCGCTCCCATGGCGGTTCTGACGATACCTGTATGTGCCCTGGCGCTGGTGCAGGTCGGCTGGGTGCGGCGTCATCTACCCGTGGTCGCAGTCGCTCTCTGCGGGGCGTTTGCCTGCTGGACGTTCGGCGCGCTGCACACGGGCCATGTAGGCAACAGCCAGACGATTGCCGCCGGTTACATTCACCGTAACTTCCCGGAAGCCCATGTGGGTTCCTTTCAGAGCGGTGTCGTCGGCTTCTTTAACCCAAACGTAGAGAATCTGGACGGCAAGCTGAACCAGGGCGCACTGCAGGCCACGGCACAGCACCAGCTTCCAGCCTTCATCGACAGCGAACATATTGACGTCCTGGTGGACTGGCGCAGCGTGATGAACGCGAATCTGCCCCAGGATTACCTGCGGCAGGGATGGGTAGCTTGCCCCGTGCCGATTGTGGGCGATGTGGAAAGCGTCTGCCTGGTTCGTAAAGGCTTTGCTCGGCACGCCCCAGGTAAGCCGCAAGGTTAACGCGGAACCTTGACTTAAACCCCCGGCACTTTGATTGCAACGAGGATCTCTTGAAGCGCAAAACCATTTTCTGGATGCTGATCGCTGCAGTTGCGATCCCGAGCATCTTTGTTCTGCCTTACTTTTTCCCACTGGCGATCCCCGTGTTTTCGCCGGTGTACACCACGGGCGGCAACAACCGCGTGGGTGCCATTGCGGCTGCCGTGCTTAGCGTGCTGGTGACGCTGCTGTGCTGGCGCTTCCGCATCTATTCACCGCCCATTGCAGAGGTTCAAACAGACCGCGAACGGATGCCGCAGCGCTGGCTGTGGATCAGCATGGCGGTAACGACGGGTTCCGCTGCCGTGCTGGGGGCGCTGATGGTGCGCCTGCACATGTACTACGGCGACGCTGGCTACTTCCTGACGCAGCTGCGCACAGGGCTGGTTTTCCACGGCAGACTGTACCGCGATTTTGAGTTTGCCTATGGCCCGGTGCTGTACCAGTGGCCGGCATTGTTTCTGCGAACACTTGGCGTCTTTCACGTCTCTGCTGCGGCTGCTTATGTGGTGTCGCTGTGCGTGATGGAAGCGGTGGGCACCGCAATGCTGTTCTACACCGTGGGTGCCATGCCCCTGCGGCGCAACATGAAGATCGCTGCGTTCCTGGCACTGTCAATCCTGACGTTGGACCCACAGGAGGGCTTGAACTACACAGCCTTCCGATTCATCTGCAGCGTGTTTACGCTGGTGCTGCTTTCGCGGCAAAAGAACATTCGCACGACAAGCCTGCTGGCGGCAGCCGGTGCGCTTGTAAACTTTGCGATTTCGCCAGAAATGGGCGTTGCCTTTACCGGAGCGGCGGTGGTGTACAGCGGCTATCGCACATGGAAAGGCGGCTTGCGATGGTTACCTGTCGCGCTGGCTGCGGTCGTCGGCAGTGGCCTGTTCGCCGTGCTGGCAGGTGCGGACTACTTCCGCACGCTGAAAGAGTTTGCCAACGGCGGCTACAACATGCTGCTGGAACCTGCGCCGCATATCTACTACCTGCTGATTTTTGCTGTCGGCCTGGCTCCCACCGTGGTGGCCGCGGCACTGGCCAGCACAGAGAACAGCAACGAGGCCGAGGCGGAACATGGCCTTATCCTGGGTACCTTCATTGCAGGGCTGGCGCTGCTGCCCGCGGCTCTGGGCCGGTGCGATCCGCTGCACGTTTCCTACAACGGTTGGCCGCTGTTTCTGCTGGGCTTTGTCGCGTTCGACCGCATGCGGCTGCCGGCTCGACGAATCTGGGTCGCGGTCGCGCTGCTGTTTTCTGTCTACTCGGTTGCGCAGGAGTACGCGCTGAACACGGGAGGTATCAAGCAGCTGATGGGGCTTAAACCGGTTGAATCGGAAGATGCCGACTTTCCGCGGCTCACCAAGGTGATCGCAGGACACCGCGTATCTTTCCCGTGGAATGGAACAGTTCGCCTGGCCGACCAATTGACCGCCGCGGGCGAGTACCAGCCGCTCTACCTGTGTATCGCAGCCGTGGACGACCATGCGGAGCTACGCACCATTGAGAACATGCGCAGGGCCGATTATGTGCTGTCACCAAACAAACTCGGCGTGGTGAACGAAAACAAGATCAACAATGTGGGCATGAAGTTTCGCCTACGCTTCGGCTACCACTACAAACAGCGGCATCAGCCCCATCTGCAGGGCGCATTGATCGCGCAGGAGCTGCACAACAACTGGCAGCGTGTGGATACCTTCGGCGTCTACGACCTGTACCACCGGGAGCGTTGAGCGGCGGATGCACCCTGCTGCGAAGCGCATCCGATAGAATCGACACGTCGCGCAATCGCGCCTGAGGGACGAACACAATGGCTTCGCAGATGGCAAACATCCCCGCACTGAAGGACCTGCAGGTCCAGCTGACCGAACGCATGAAGAAGTCGATCGAGGACTTCCGCTCGAACCTGCTGGCCGTGCGCACCGGTCGCGCCAACGTGCACATGCTGGACAACATCCGCGTGGATTACTACGGATCGGAGATGCCGATCAACCAGCTGGCACAGCTGAGCGCGCCCGAGCCGAACCAGATCGTGGTGCAGCCCTTCGATGTGGGCGTGGTCGGCATGATTGAAAAGGCCATCCGCACCAGCGGCCAGGGCTTCAATCCCATGCACGACGGCAAGGTAATCCGCGTGCCCATCCCGCCCATGACGGAGGAGCGTCGCAAGGACTCCGTGAAGCAGCTGGCCGGCATTCTTGAGGATCACAAGACCAGCGTCCGCAACATTCGCCGCGAAGGCAACGACACCATCAAGAAGGCGACCAAGGACAAGCTGATCAGCGCCGACGACGAAAAGCGGGCGCAGGAAGAAACCCAGCAGATGACCGACGCACAGATCAAGACGCTGGAAGACATGTTCAAGGTGAAAGAAAAGGAACTGATGACGGTCTGAGTGCGCTCTTTGTGGTGTAGCGGAACACCCGCACATGGCTGTGTGCTGTAGGTCACCGCATCCTGCGCTTCTCCCACGTTCACCACGATGAGGTTCCCTTGAGCACAGCAGTAGAGCACTTCGACGCAGTCGTAATCGGTTCCGGCCAGGGCGGCAATCCGTTGGCGAAGGCCATGATGAAGCAGGGCTGGAAGACGGCCGTCATCGAGCGGCGCTACCCTGGCGGCACCTGTGTGAACGATGGCTGCACGCCTTCAAAGACCATCGACGCCAGTGCGCGCGTGGCCTACCTGGCAAAGCGTGGCGACGACTTCGGCATTAGAACCGGTGCGGTCACCACAGACCTGCACACCGTCTGGGCGAGGAAGCAGAAGATCGTTCTGGCCTCGCGCAAAAGCAACGGCGACGCGCTGGAAGGCGAGAACGGCACGCTCATCATGGGCACGGCCAGCTTTTCGGAAGTGCAGGCCGATGGCGACGAGCACCGCATCAGCGTCATCCTGCAGGATGGCGGCGCACGCGAACTGCAGACCTCGCGCGTCTTCCTGAACACCGGGGAACGCCCACATCCGCCGGAGGTGGAGGGCCTGGACACGACTCCCTACCTGGACAGCACCCGCATCATGGAACTGCAGGAAGTGCCGGAACACCTGGTCATCCTGGGTGCCGGCTATATCGCGCTGGAGTTCGCGCAGATGTTCCTGCGCTTTGGTGCCAAGGTCACCGCGCTGGAGCGCGGTGAGCGTCTGGCAGCGCACGAAGATGACGACGTTGCGGCATGCCTGCGAGGCATTCTGGAAGAAGATGGGATCGAAGTCCTGACCTGCTCGGCCGTGACACGGATTTCCGGCACGGAGGGCACGGTTACCCTTGAGGTCGAGGTCGATGACAAGCCACGGACCATTGAAGGCTCGCACCTGCTGGTCGCCACGGGCCGCACGCCGAACGTCGAGTCACTGCACCTGGAACGCGTCGGCGTGAAGCAGAAGGAGCATGGCTACGTTGAGGTGAACGATCGCCTGGAGACCAGCACGCCGGGCATCTGGGCGCTTGGTGATGTGAAGGGCGGACCCGCTTTCACCCACATCTCTTACGACGACTTCCGCATTGTGCGTGCGAACCTGCTGGAGGGCGGCAATGCCTCCGTCAAGGATCGGCTGTTGAGCTACGTAATGTTTACCGATCCGGAGCTGGCACGCGTGGGCCTAAGCGAGGCCGAAGCCGCAAAGCAGGGCCGGACCGTGCGAGTGGCCGAAGTACCCATGAGGATGATGGCGCGTGCCGGCGAAATGGCCGAAACCCGTGGCATGATCAAGGTACTGGTCGATCCTGAGACGCAGCAGATCCTGGGCGCAACCGTGCTGGGTGTGGACGGCGGCGAGGTGATGGCGCAGATCCAGATTGCGATGTGGGGCAAGCTGCCCTACCCTGTGCTGCGTGAGGGCGTGTTCGCGCACCCCACCAAGTCTGAGGTGCTGAACACGCTGTTCGGGCACTTTCGAGACGGCAAAGAGTAAGCGCACGCAGGCCTGCGCAGGCCAACGGAGCCTGCGCACCTCGCATCGCGGACGACACTTCACCGCACAGGCGTGTGTCGTTAGCATGGAAACAGCATGCGCTCCGTTTTACCAAGCCACACCCGCCCCATCTCCGCCGAAATCTCCGCTGCAAATCTCTGCGCAAACTTCGATGCGCTGCGCGTTGCGGCAGGTCCGCAGGTGGAAGTGCTGGCCGTCATCAAGGCCGATGCCTACGGTCACGGCGCGGCCGAATGTGCCCCGGTGCTGGCCGCGGCGGGCGCGCACTGGCTTGGCGTGACCTCTGCTGAGGAAGGCAGCGCGGTGCGCGCGTCGTTGGATGAAGCCGCCTGCTCAGCGAGCATTCTGGTCATGTGCGGCATCTGGCCGGGCGACGAGGCAGCCTGCCTCGACAGCAGCCTGACGCCGGTGGTCTGGGAGTCGTACCACCTGGACCTGCTGGAGAGCGAGGCGCGACTCCGCGACCTTCCCGCACAGTCGGTGCCGGTGCATGTTGAAATCGACACGGGCATGGCACGACAGGGCGTTACGCCGGGGGATGTGCTGGAAGCCTTGCTGGCTCGGTTCACACCGGACACACCGCTGCTGCTGGAGGGCGTAATGACTCATCTCGCATCGACCGAATGCACCGCCGATCCGCAGAACGCCCGGCAGATGGTACGGTTTGCAGAGGCGCTGGCGCAGGTACAGGCAGCCGGGCTGCACCCCACGCTAATCCATGCGGGGAACACCTCATCGACCGACAGCGGCTTTGTGCCGCACGAACTACCCGAGCTTGCCCGGTCCATGGGCGCGCAGGCCATGACACGCGGGGGCCTGGCGCTGTATGGCTATGCCCTGCCGCTGGAAAACGGCTCTCCGCACCTGCATCTGCGGCTGCAGACGGTGCTGGCGTGGAAGACGCGCGTAGTCAGCCTGCGCGACGTGAGGGCGGGTGACACCGTTGGCTACAACGCGGCCTTTGTCGCACCCGGCCCCATGCGCCTGGCACTGCTGCCGGTGGGGTATGCGGACGGCTTTCGCCGCGGGCTTTCGTCCTCGACCGCGCAGGTTGGCGGTGAGGTTTTGCTGCAGGGCCATCGCGCACCCATCGTAGGCCGCGTGTCGATGGACCTGACGGTGGTCGACGTCACACGCCTGCCGCAGGTACAGATCGGCGACGAGGCCGTGCTGCTGGGTAGGCAGGGCACGGAACACATTGGCGCAGATGAGCAGGCACGCATCGCAGGCACCAGCGCCTACGAAATTCTGTGCGGCATAAGCGACCGCGTGCCGCGCATCCTGGTCGCCTAGATCGAAAGGCTCGGCGACACGCCGAGTTCTGCGCGAATGGCATCTGCAATGCTGTTTGCGTGGTGGCGCATCGCCGTTTCGTCTTCTGCTTCAATCATGACGCGTGCCAGTGCTTCCGTGCCGCTGTAGCGGATGACGACGCGACCACTGTCGGCAAGTTTCAGTTCAGCCGCACGGATCTTTTCAGCAATGGACGGGATTGATTCCAACGGCTTTTTCTCGCGCACCTTCACGTTGACGATTACCTGCGGAAATGTCTTCAGATCACTGGTTAGTTCGCCTAACGATTTGCCGTTGCGATGCACGATGTCGAGCAGCAGCAGTGCCGTCAGCAGGCCGTCGCCCGTGGTGCTTTTGCCGGTGAACAGGATGTGGCCGCTCTGTTCGCCACCCAGCGACGCATTGGTTTCCTTCATTTGCTGCAACACGTACTTGTCGCCCACGGGCGCACGCAGCATGCGGATGCCGCTGCGCTTCAGCGCGGCTTCCAAACCCATGTTGCTCATGGTCGTGGCGACAACGGTGTTGTCATGCAGCAGGCCGCGTGCCTGCAGGTCGCGTGCCGCCAGCAGCATGACGGCATCCCCGTTGACGACTTTGCCATTCTCATCCGCAAACAGGGCGCGGTCGGCGTCGCCGTCAAAGGTGATGCCGAGGTCGGCCTTTTCTTCGATGACCATGCGTGCAACAACCTCCGGGTGCAGCGCGCCGCAACCCTCGTTGATGTTGCGGCCGTTCGGGCTGCTGTTATGGATGTGTACCTCGCCCTGCAGGCCGTCGAAAAGCTGCGCCGCTACGGAGGATGCGGAACCATTGGCGCAGTCGACCACGATGCGCTTGCCATCGAGCGACAGGCCCGGGGCCGCAGCCAGCAGCGATCGAACGTACTCGGCGCGGTCAGCTTCTTCCACGGCGGGCGGCGCTTCGTTGTGTTCGGACTCAGCGTGATTTGCCGCGAGCTGCACGAAAATTTCGTCTTCGATGGCGAGTTCGGTCGCGTCCGGCAGCTTGTAGCCGTCAGGACCGAAGACCTTGATGCCGTTGTCCTGCCACGGATTGTGCGACGCGGAAATAACAATGCCCGCGGAAAAGCCGTGTGCCTGCGCCAGGTACGCCACCGCCGGGGTAGTGATGACGCCCGCCGATTCCACCGCCGCGCCGCCGTGCTTCAGGCCCGCGGTAATCACTGCGGCGATCCAGTCGCTGGACTCGCGCGTGTCCATGCCCAACACCACACGCGGCTGCACGCCGGGGCTGCTGATGTGGTGCGCCAGCGCCACACCCACGGCGAAGACCGTGCGCTTGTCCAACGGTGCCTGACCTGCAACGGCGCGGATGCCGTCCGTTCCAAACAGCTTTCTCATGCGACTTCTTTCTTTGGTTCAGACTCTGTAGTTATCACGCGCGAGCGCACTGCGCCGCTTTGCAGACGCGTTGTAATCTCATCGCCCGCTTGTACCTCATCGGCTGATCGCAGCAGGGTGCCATCCGCACGAAACGCAAGGGCATAGCCACGCTGCAGGACTGCGGTTGGTGACAGCGCATGCAGCCGGACTTCCGCCCGATGCACACGCTGCGCAGGACGCTGTAGCAACGTCTGGCCGGTGCGCAGCAGGCGCTCGCGCAGGCTTTGATTCTTTCCTTGTGCTGCGGCGACGCTGCGGCGCACATCCTGCTGCTGCAGACGGCCGAGCAACGTTCGCAGGCGAGCAGAATGCGATTGCAGCAGGCTGTTCGTCAGGGTCTCCAGGCGAAAGCGACGCTCATCCACACGCTGCTGGCGGCGGCCCAGTGCATCGCCCATGCGGGCGAGCGTGGCGGCTGCGTTCACATGGGCAAAGCGTTGCTGCGCCTGCATCCCCTGAAAGCGAATGCCGCGCAGTAGGCGGGCCTCCAGCGCCTGCACGCGCTCTTCCACGCGATGCTGTGCAGCCGTAATCAGTTCTGCGGCGGCGGAGGGCGTGGGCGCGCGCAGGTCCGCGACAAAGTCGGCAATGGTGAAGTCCGTCTCATGCCCGACGGCCGAAACCACCGGCAGATCGGAAGCGGCAATGGAGCGTGCGAGCGCCTCGTCATTGAAACCGGCTAGGTCTTCCGCCGACCCGCCGCCGCGCGCAATGACAATCACGTCGACGGGATGGGTTTCGGACGTGTTGAAGTAGCGCAGGCCGCGTGCGACATCCGCCGCACAGGTCGCGCCCTGCATGGCTGCCGGGTAGACCAGGATGTTCAGGCACGTATGCCGTCTGCGGACGACTGTGGCAATGTCATGCAGCACCGCGCCCTGCGTCGAGGTGATGACGCCGACGGTCTTCGGAAATGCGGGCAGCGCGCGCTTGCGTTCCGCATCGAACAGGCCCTCGCCGCGCAGCTTTGCCTTCAGTTGCTCGAACGCAAGCTGCAATGCGCCCGCGCCACGCGGTTCCAGCGTCTCGCCGATGAGCTGCAGCTGTCCGCGACTCTCAAAGATCGAGACGCGACCGCGCACCAGCACCGCCATACCGTCTTCCGGGCGAAAGCGCAGCAACGTGGCCTGCCTGCGGAAGAGCACGACCGGCAACTGGGCGTCGCCGTCCTTTAGCGTGAAATAGAGATGGCCAGAGGGTGCGGGGCGGCAGTTGGAGATTTCGCCTTCGACCCACACATCGGCATAGTCACGCTCGACCCGGGCACGCAGCGTGCTGACCAGTTCCGCGACCGACCACAGTTTGCGCTCGGGAATTGCTTCCGGCACTGGGCCCGGTTCCGAGACCTCGGGCTCCGGTTCGGCAAACAGCAGGCCGAACTGGCCTAGCCGGTCGGGTACAGGTTCGGCAACCGCCCTGGCCTTACCGGCACGCCCGCGACGCTGTGCAAACAGCTGGGCGAGCGATGCCGGGGTTTGGTCGGGAGCCGCCATGCCGTTAGTCCTATGGGGAAGCTACTGCTGTGCGGGTGCGCCCGACAGCTTCTGCGAGGCAATCTGGGCCGCGGCAGACTTGGGGTCTTTGTCCTTAATCTGCGCGTAGATCTTCTTGGCGTCGGCATCCTTGCCATTGCTCTCGTACAGCTCTGCAAGTTCAAGCCGGGCCAGGCCCGCAGGAACCAGCGTTGAGGGCTTGTCGGCCACCTTCTGGTAGGTCTCAATGGCAAGCGCATCGCGATTGGTAGCGTGGTACAGGCCTGCAAGTGCAAGCTGCGCCAGCGTAGCGACGTCGTGATTCCAGCCATCGGCAGATTTCTTCAGGATCGTTTCTGCACCGGTCTTGTCACCAATGTCGAGCGCGGTCACACCCTGCAGGTACTGTGCGTTGCGGCCCGCGGGCGTCATGCTGTACTTATCGGCGATCGCGGCCAGTTGCACGTTTGCCGCGCGTGAGCGGTCCTGCAAACTGCCAAAGCTCTTGACCGAGGGCGGTACTGGCTGCTCGGGCGTGCTGACGGGCGTGTCCAGCGTCTGCATGGCCTCAGACAGGGCGACATTCGCAGCGTTGGCACGCACGTTGTAGACCACGGCGACTACTGCGCCGATGAGCACCACGACCACGATGGCAATCGCCATCTGGATGACCAGCGTGCGGTTGTTGCGAAGGTGGCCGAAGAAATCGGTGGTGCCGGCGTTGGTGGCAAGCGACTCCTGGCGAACAGGCAGCGGCGAGGTGCGGGTGCGGGTGGGTTCCAAAGCTTGATCCTTCTGCGAGCCGACGGGCCCGAATGACGGGTGCGCGGCAGGTAACCCTGCGGAAGCGTGCGCCAACGTCGAGTTTAGCAGTGCTCCGCGTCTGCAACAACGCACGGCCGCGCGTCTTCTGCAGGTGCGCGCTTGCCGAACCCCGCCGCACCCACTACCCTTCACACAGGAGCAAACCCGGCATGTTTGAGGACTTTCGCGTAGAGGATAAGTGGAGCGGCGAGGAACTGCACTGCGTTTGGAAGGCGACCATGGTTGCCATTGCCACACGGCACGCAGACGCCACTGACATTCGTTTCAGCGTGAATGGCCGAGCCATGTGGATTGCCATGCCCAACATAGCCTGGGTCGAGATGAAGCGCCGCACCGGCTTTGTCATCACGGATTACTGTGCTGCGCAGGCTGCCGGGCGCTACCTGAAGACCATCGTGGAGAACGGTTATGACAACGGCCGCGAGATGTACACCATGACCGTCGAAGAAGTGCTGGACAACGTGAAGGCCGTGGTGGACCAGGCGGGCCGCACCGGCAACCTGCCCCTGCTGCCGGTGATCAACGACGACGTAAAGCCGGAAGAGTACGCCGGGCACCTGCCCGCGGAATAGTTGCCCGCCTCCTTAGCGAGCCGGGTCTACTCACCCTCGCTAAGGGAGAACCCGGCGGCGGACAGGGTCTCGAAAGAGATCTGCAGGGCCGTTCCGACAGGCAGCCAATGCTCTCGGGTCGTCTCAAGCGTTGTGGCTGTGAGCGCCAAAATCTCGCTTGGGAGTTCTAAGGTGTGCATCGCCTGCAGGAGTTCTGGCAGTGTCGGGTAGCCGACTTCATCCGACAGCAACCCACCAGCACCGCCGACTGCGTGCTTCGAGACAATCTTCGGCCAGTAAGGCGTCACATCCTCGGCGGCTCCGAAGGACTGTCGTACTTTAAGCGTGCAGATCATGCGGGGAGGTTAGCATGCCAGCCCTGCGTCATTGCTGCGGCGCGCCACGTCGTTCGCCACTATGTCGTGTCACCCTGCGACGTTTCGCACCTGCGTCGTTTCGTCCTGATGCAGCGGTCGGGTATGCTGGTGGCCGCTGTGGAAGAGGGTGACGGGAAGTGCTTGATCGTAGAAGCTTTGTAGCCACGCTGTCTGCCGCCACACTGCTGCCGCGCCACCTGCTGGCACAGCCCACGTTAAACAGTCGCCGAGCCTTCATCGGCACCACCGGCGGTGGGGCGCAGGGCATCTTCTTCGCCTATTTCGACGCGATGACTGGCACCTTAACCCAGCCGGAGTTTGCCTCGAAGCTGGCGGGCAACGACTCCATGACGCTGTCGCCCCACAACCCGAAGCGCCTGTACGCCACCTGCGGCATTGACGGCAAGGCGTTCGCGGCGGGCTTCGACATTGTGGACGGTACCGCACCGTTGCAGCTCATCAACCAGCAGTCGGCGGAAGGCACCATCGCCAACTTCCTCTCGCTGGACCCGTCTGGCCGCGTTGCCATGGAGGCGAACTGGGGCAGCGGAAGCATCAACACCTACCTGGTCGACAAGGCGGGCGCGCTGTCGCCGGTGGTGCAGCACATTGAATACGGCGACGCCAACCATGGTCCGTCCACATGGCAGCCGCATAGTCGATGCCACAGTATCCTGGTGGCGCCCGGCGGCAAATTTGTGCTGGTGAACGACTACGGTGCCGACCGCATTTATATCTACACGCTGGATGAAACCACGGCAAAGCTGACGCCACATGACCCGCCCTTCTGGCAGGCCGCCGCCGGGTCCGCTCCCCGACACCTGCTGCTGCACCCCAACGGCAAGTGGATCTACTGCATTTTCGAGCTGTCGAACACCATCGATCTGCTGCTGTGGGACGCAAAGGCAGGCACGCTGACACAGCAGTCGACCGTCTCGACCCTGCCTGCAGACGCGCCGCCCAACTGCCACGCGGCTGACATGGTGCTGTCGCCCGACCGGCGTTTTCTGTACAGCAGCAACCGAACCCTTGAGAGCTTTGTGACCTTTGCCGTGGGGCGCGACGGCGCGCTGAAACAAGTGCAGTTTGTGCCGTCCAGCGGGGCGCAGAATCGGCAGATCACGTTGGACGCGACCGGCAAATGGTTCCTCGCAGCGAACGTGAAAAGCGGTGACATCGCCGTGTACCCGCGCAACCCAAAGACCGGAATGCTGGGTACACAGACCAGCAGCACCAAGCTGCCCGGTGCCGGCTTTGTGCTTTGGGCCTGAGCGATGTTCCTGCGCCGAATCTCGATTGAACGCACCACCCCGTCTGGCGACACGATTCCCTGCCCCATCGCCTGGATCGACAACTTCGCCATGCGTAACTTCACCAACGACGCCGTCTTTGACGACACGCTGCCTATTGCCGACGGCGTAATGGAGGCGGGTCTGCTGGTGCCGCTGGATCTTCTACAGGAGCGAATGGCGGCGTGGTTCCGGCGGAAGGGTTACCTGTCTGCTGAGGAGTCCCTGCGCGTTGTTGAACGGACCCCGTCATCCTGACCGAGGGCAGCGACTCAGGATGCCGACAGACCGGCACGAGGCAGAACTGCCTGGGAGCTTCTCGCAACAAACTGTAAACCGTTGCGCGCCGAGACTCAGATGTTCCGGGATCTTTCGCTTTGCTCAGGATGACTAGCGGATGAGGAGCTATTCGTCGTAATGCAAGAGGCTGTACACATCAATCTCCGGAAACTTCGACCGGCCCTTCAGGAAGTCGAGTTCGATAGCGAAGGCCACACCGGCGATTTCGCCCCCAAGCTGGCGGACCAACTGCACGGTAGCCTGCATGGTGCCGCCGGTTGCCAGCAGATCATCGACGATGACCACGCGCTGGCCGGGCTGGATCGCGTCCAGGTGGATCTCGAGCGAGTCTGACCCGTACTCCAGGTCATAGGTCACCTTGGCGGTAGGCGCGGGCAGCTTTTTGGGCTTGCGCACCGGCACAAAACCCGCGTTCAGCCGGTAGGCCATGGCCGGGCCAAAGATGAAGCCGCGCGCCTCAATACCCAGCACCAAGTCCACATCCTTGTCGATGTAGTACGCCGCAAAGGCGTCGATCATCTGCGCAAAACCTGCCTTGTCCTTCAGCAGCGTGGTGATGTCATAGAACAGGATGCCGGGCTTTGGAAAGTCGGGCACGGTGCGGATGAGCTCTTTTAACGGCTCGCAGTTGATGAGGTGCGACATAGGGCTATTGTAGCGACTCTTAAAACGCGCCTTCGATGACAAAGGCCCGCAACGATGCGCCTTCCTCTTCGGAAAGGTCGTGGATGTGGATGCGGTCGACCCGGCTGCCCCGCGAACCCTTGCGCAGGGCCGCTTCCAGCTCTTCAATCTGGTCGGGCGTACCCGCGGCCACGGCTTCCACGTGGCCTGCGTCAGTGTTGCGCACCCACCCGCGCAGGCCTAGTTCCGCCGCCTCCTGGTGCACGTACCAGCGAAAGCCGACGCCCTGCACGCGGCCCTCAACCTGGTAATGCCGGACAATGTCGTCCTCCTGCATCTCAAGGTCTTCGGTGGGGTCGCTCATGCGGCGCTCCCCTGCAAGTGGGCCAAAATGGCCGCCGCGGTTCTCACCGGGTCTTCGCGCTGCGGAAAGTGGCCCACGCCGTCGAGCAGCACGCGCTGGTAACCCGCGGTGAAGTAGCGGCCCGCGCCGTCGGTGGTTTCAGCCAGCGAGCAACGGTCGTCCAATCCCTGCAGCAGCAGCGTTGGCACACCAAGGGTCACGGTACTCTCAAGGCGCGCCTGCAGAACGGCGTAGGCTGGATCCTTCTCGGCATGGCCCCAGCGCGACCGGTAGCTGTGCAGCACCACGTCCGCAAAATCCTTGCCGGTCCAGCTTTTGGCAGCCTCGGCCAGGTCTGCGGGCGAATACCAGCCCGGCGGGCTCCAGGTGTCCCACTGCCGCTTGCCGAACGCAACCGGATCGGCCCGGAAGGCCTTCTCGCCAGGGTTCGAACACAGGAACCACTGGTACCAGTACGCCTGCGCCTGCGGCAGGGCGGGTGGCTTGCCCGGGCCCGGCTCAAAAGGTACGGAGATGGTCACCAGGCGCTCCAGCCGCTGCGGAAACAGCGCGGCAAGTGCCAGGCCGGTCCGCGCACCCCAGTCATGCCCGACAAAGTCGAATGTCTTTAAATCCAGCGCATCGGCAAGATCGATGACATCCTGCGCAAAGGCGACGGGCTGGCCGGTGTGGCGCGGCTTGCGCCCAAAGAAAGGCGACAGAAACTCGGTCAACCCATACCCGCGCAGGTACGGCACAAACGTGCGATAGTCCGCTGCGTGCAGATCTGGCAAAACTTTGTCAAAAGTCCGCGGCGAGTCGGGCCAGCCGTGCAGCAGGATGACGGCCTTGCCGTCCTTGGGGCCGCTTACTTCGTAGGCCAGCTTAAGGTTCGTTGTCTTGATGGTTTGAACGCGCATGGCTCTTAGGATGCACCAGCTTTGCTGGCGGGGTCTGCGCGATTGTGAGTAAGTGGGGCGTGTGGCCTCAGCAGCAGAAGGGCCGCGCATTGGCGCGCGGCCCTTCTGCTATCGCCTGCTGTTCGACTTACGCGCGGCTCATGTAGGCGCCCTCTGCGGTGTCGATGCGAATCTTCTCGCCTTCGTTGATGAAGGCAGGCACCTGCACGGTCAGGCCGGTTTCGGTCTTGGCGGGCTTTGAAACGGAAGATGCCGTGGCAGACTTGATGCCCGGCTCTGTCTCAACGACCAGCATTTCGACCACGTTCGGCAGCTCCACGCCGACCGGCACGCCGTCGATGAAGCTGATGTCGATCTTGATGTTCGGCAGCATGTAGTTCACGGCATCGCCCAGGATGTCGTGGCCCAGCGTGGTCTGCTCAAAACTCTTCATGTCCATAAAGATGTAGTCGTCCCCGTCCTTGTACAGGTACTCCATCTCCACGTCGTCGACGATGACGCGGTCGATGGCGTCACCAGAACGAAAGCGGTGCTCGAACATGGCACCCGATTCCAGGTTGCGCAGCTTGGCCTGGATAAAGGCGCGCAGGTTGCCGGGCGTGCGGTGCTCCACGGCAAAGACCGAGTGCAGCTTTTCGTTGTGCTTGATGACCATACCGGGGCGCATTTGTGTGGCGGGAATCGACATAGAAACCTAATCCTGATGTTGCTTGAATGCTGGTGAGCGAGGGCTGCGAACGATCTGCAGCGCCCGGTCTGCACACCGATTGTAGCGTGTAGCGGTGGTTTATTTCCCGCCGAAGAGCCGCCGGAAGAAGTGGCCGATCGCACGGAACGGGTTAGGCCCGGCGGGTGGTGGCGCGGCATCTTCGACGGTGGCTGGTGTGCCTGCGATGCGCTTTGACCGCTGCGGCGGCTGGCTGGTCGCGGATACTGGTGTTGCGGATGTCGCTGTAGGGGCTGCCGTCGGTGCAGTACTTTCCGCGGGAACCGGCGAGGCCCCGGTGATCTCACCCGGCGGGCCTGAAACAGTATTGGCCGTGCCGTTGTAATTCAACGTGGTGGACACCTGCACATGCGTCTGGTCAGGTGCGGCCTGGGGCACGGTAGGCTGCTGCAGGCCTTGGCTTACCGCCTCGGGGAAGGGGTTCTTCTTTGCCGTCTCCGTCACCTTGCCGTCGCCGCGTTTGCCCTTGCCGGCCAGCACCAGGGGTTCCGTTTTCGGGCAGCCGCAGCTGCTCGTCTCATGGTCCACCACTTCGCCCAGGCTGCCGTGTTCAAACAGCACGCGCTGGCCGGGCCGTATGAAATACGCCCCGGTCCCAAATGCCTCCGTGGCATGAATCATGGGCGCGTCCTTGCCGGAGTTGTCGACGCAGGTATCGCCATTGGCTACCAGGCGAATGTACAGGTCCAGCGGAGCGCTGTCCGACACCTGGAAACGAAAATCCGGGGTCAGGATGACGTCGTTCTTCTGCCCGGTCGTTTTTACTTCCATGCTGCCGCGATTCAAGGCCATCAGCAGGGGTGGTTTCGCAACATCGACCGCAGGCTGAGAGATCCGCGCAGACGAACCCATACACACCCTGACCGAGCCACCGCGCGTCAGCGAAATTTCTGCCGTGTCGAGCTTTGCTTCGACCGAGCCGCTGTTGCCGATGACGGCGCGCCCTCCGCTGACGGTGACCGTGCCCGCGATCTCTGCGCCCTCTGTCTTTAACGATCCCAGGCCCTGCTGCGCGCACGCGGCAATCGGCAACGACAGGGCGGCGAGGCAGAAGGCGTTGCGAAGGCGCATGGTCACAGCTTCAGGAAGTTCTGGATCAGCTGTTTGCCGTTGCCCGTCAGGACGCTTTCCGGGTGGAACTGCACGCCTTCGATGGGCAGTTCACGATGGCGCAGGCCCATGATGACCTCGCCCTCCGGGTCCTGCGTACGTGCGGAAACTTCCAGTTCGTCCGGCAGACCGTCGGGACTAACCACCAGCGAGTGGTAGCGCGTGCAGGTCATGTCCGGCTCCAGACCTGCAAAAATCGTGCGCCCGTCATGCTGCACCAGGCTGGTTTTGCCGTGCATCAGCCGCGCCGCGCGCACTACGTTGCCGCCAAAGGCCGCGCCCAGCGCCTGGTGGCCGAGACATACCCCAAGGATCGGCGTGCGCTTGCCCTTTGCGGCGTAGTGGCGGATCAGGTCGATGGAGACACCTGCCTCCTGCGGGGTGCAGGGGCCGGGCGAGATCAGGATGTGGTCGGGGTTCAGAGCTTCAATTTCAGCGGGCGTCAGCTCGTCATTACGGCGAATGACCATCTCCGCGCCCAGCTCGCCCATGTACTGCACCAGGTTGTAGGTGAACGAGTCGTAGTTATCCAGGACGAAGACCATGCGCGCCTCCTCTCAAGTCTACTGGTTCGCCGCGACTGCGTGAACCATCGCAAAGTGCAAGCAGGAAAGTGGTTTCGGATGCAACATTTGTTGAAGTCCCACGTTCCTAATTGTTGACGCTGTAGCAGCATGGGATACGGCTGAAGAGCAACCCTGCGGTGTCGATAACGGTAGAAGGGACACACAGGTGCATACTTTCAGGCTCTACCTCACGCTCTCCATGCTCGCCTGCTGTGCCCTTGCGCATGCCGCCAAAAAGGACCACCCGGCAGACGCAACCGTGCTGCTGGCTGCGGCAGACCCAACCGTCTCACCTATCCGCGTGGCCGCTGCCGCCGTTGAGGCGAGGCCTGAGTCTGCAGGCATTGCCGATTGTCTACCTGAAATGCCCGGGGTCTCCACTGCCTTCTCTGTGAACGTCCTGCTGCACTCGGCGCTCCGCCGCCCGGAGCCTTCCCGACTCAGCATGGCTACCGTTCGGCTGCCGGATGCACCCGGCGTCAGCCTGCTGGAAGCAAGCCCGCTCGCAGGCATGGCACGTCGGATGGGTGCGCAGAAGTTCAACACGGACGACGGTTCTGACGTGGATGCCTTCGCCATTTGCTACCGGCTGTCAAAACGAGCAAGCCTGCAGGTGATACCGGGCGACCCCGCCCCGGTAAAGATCCCGGTCACCACCATGGCGAATAATATGGGCGTCACCGTTGGCATGGTCGTCCGACTGTCGAAAAGTCGCTAGTCTTTGCTGGGGTCCAGGGGCCAGCTGGGGCGAGTCAGTTCGAACAGGTCCCGCGTCTTGCAGTAGCCGCCGCCACCGTGCATCCTGCCGATCAGTCGCAACACGTTCGGGTCGATGTGCAGGCGTTCGCGATTGAGAAAAGCATCTTCCCGCACGTGGACCTGCAGCACCTTTGCCAGCAGCACGGTGCTTGAGCCGCCGGGTTCGATGATCTGGAAGGTGCGGCACTCCAGCGATACCGGGGCCTTTGCAATGCGGGGCGGCTTCACCTGCGTGGAAGCCGCCATTTCCAGGTGGGCCAGCGATGTTTCGTCGGTACCGCGCGGCGCATTCACTGCCGTGACATTCATGGCTTCTGCAAGCTCTTCCGACACCAGGTTGATGACCAGTTCGCCCGTGGTGCGGATGTTGGCCAGCGTGTCCTTGCCGACGCGATCCGTCGCAGCGGAAAAGCCGATGGCGGCCAGCGGCGGGTCTGCCGACACCAGGTTGAAGAAGGAGTACGGCGCGGCATTCACGACGCCCGCCGCGTCAACCGAGGTGACCCACGCGATGGGGCGCGGCATCACCAGCGAGGCGATCAGCTTGTAGCTGTCGCCACTGGACAGGGTGGAAAGATCAAAGGCTGCGTGGCTTGGTATTTCGGTCATCAGAAGTCCTGCGATTCAGCGGGCCCGGGCGCGTTCGATCGCGCGCACCACGGCTTTGGATTTGTTGACGGTTTCGTCGAACTCGGCTTCCGGCACGGAGTCTGCGACGACGCCGCCGCCCGCCTGGATGTAGCCGTTTTCGCCGTGCATGAAGAGCGTGCGGATGGCGATGCAGCTGTCGAGATTGCCGGAAAAATCGGCATAGAAAACAGACCCGCCGTAGACGCCGCGTCGGGTCGGTTCCAGCTCTTCGATGATCTCCATGGCGCGGATTTTCGGCGCGCCGGAGAGCGTTCCCGCCGGAAAGCAGGAGCGAAAGGCGTCGACCGGTGCCATGCCCTGTTTCAGTTGGCCCTCAAGCGCGCTGACCAGGTGCATGACGTGGGAATAGCGCTCGACGAACATCAGCTTCTGCACCTTCACAGAGCCGAACTGGCTGACGCGGCCCACGTCGTTGCGGCCCAGGTCGACCAGCATCACGTGCTCTGCAACTTCCTTGGCGTCGTGCAGCAGATCGTCTTCCAGCTGCCGGTCGGCGGCTTCATCGGCCCCGCGTGGCCGCGTGCCTGCGATGGGGTGGTACTCAATTTTGCCGTCGTGCACGCGCACCAGCAGCTCTGGCGAGGAACCCACGATGTGCGCGGGCGTCGGCTCTGCACTGCCGGGTGCGGCCATGGGAAAGCGCAGAAAGTACATGTACGGCGACGGATTGACGATGCGCAGCGCGCGGTAGATCTCAAAGGGATCGACGCCCGGCTTGCAGTCAAATCGCTGCGACAGCACGCACTGGAAGATGTCGCCCGCAGCGATGTATTCCTTCACCTGGTCGACGGCCTGCATGTAGTGCGCGCGCGGCGTGCGCGAGGTCAGCTCCAGCGGCCCCTGCGGCTGCTGTTTGACTACGGGCGGCAGTGGTGCGGCAAGTTCACGCTCCAGGCGGTCGAGTCGTTCCTTTGCCTGCCGATAGGCGGCATCCACGTCCGGTTGGCGCGTCAGGTCGGCCGTCAGGATCAGGAAGATTTCCTTCTTGACGTGGTCGAAGGCAAGCACCTCATCGAAGAACATCAGGCATGCGTCGGGCACGCCGAGTTCATCGAGTGCGATGGACGGCAGGCGCTCAATCTGGCGCACCACGTCATACGCAAAGAAGCCCACGGCACCGGCGGTAAAGGGCGGCAGGCCGGGCAGGCGGGCGGGGGTGTGCTCGCTCAGGGCGTGCTTCAACTCTTCGAAGATGTCGCCCTGAAACTCGCGGACAGTCTTGCCCTGGGTCGAGACCAAAGCGGTGCCGCGTGACACCAGCTTCTTGTAGGGGCGGATGCCGATAAAGGTGTACCGGCCCATGCGCTCGCCGCCTTCCACTGACTCGAGCATGAAGGCCTCAGGCTCCTGCGCGGCGATGCGCAGAAAGACGGAGACCGGCGTATCCAGGTCTGCCGTGACGGTGCGGTATACCGGAATGAGCGTGTGCCTGGCCGCTGCAAGCTGCTGGAAGTGGCCGAAATCGGGTGTCGTGGTCTGGGTCAACGTGGTGGGCATTGCGGTGTATTCCATCGTACAGGCCCGGTGCAGCAGGAAGACCGGCCGGGGTGCGTCGCTGCGTTGGCCTCCGGGCAAAAAAGAAGCCGGGCAGCAACCTCGCTGACCGGCTTGAATGGAGGAACCTGGAAACGGTTCGTTACAACGTCGTAAAGCGGTTTAGAAGTTGAGTTTGAGCGCGAACTGCACCAGGCGCGGCGTGTAGTTGCTGTCCACGTTGGTGACCGTACCGAAGGCAGAGTTCCCCAGCTGCACGTTGCCGCTGTTCTGTGTGATCTGGTAGCTGGGCGTGTTCGAGACGTTGAAGGTCTCAGCACGGAACTGTAGGGCACCGCCTTCGAAGATCCGGAAGTCCTTGAACAGCGACACGTCAGCGTGGCGGAAGTGCGGCCCAAACAGCGAGTTGCGCTGCGCTGTACCGATTGTTCCCAGTGCCTGCGGTGCAAACGCCGTGGTATCGAAGAACTGGCTGAAGGGCTTGTTGCCGGCGATGTTGGCAGGGCGAAGCTGGTTCGGGCGGTCAGACCCAGGATTGTTGATCGGCACCGCACGGTTGCCATAGCCGCCGGCGTTGCTGCTGTTCAGGATAGAGAATGGCTTGCCGCTCTGCCACACCGTGATGGTGTTGACTTGCCATCCGCCAAGGGCAAAGGTCTGGTACGCGTGGTTGAAGTGGTGACCTGCGGCCAGCGCATAGTTCAGCGACAGGGCAAAGCGGTTTTGGATGTCGTTCTCCGCGATGCCATAGTCGATCTGCTTAATGCGGGTTGGGTCCGCGTTGTAGGCACCTTCATTGCCCTCCTGCGAGAAACCGACGTTGTCGCTGGCGGCACGGCCCCATGTGTAGTTACCGTCGAACGACAGGCCGTTGACGAAGCGGCGCTGCATGGAAACCTGCAGGGCGCTGTAATTTGAAATACCCTCGCTGGCCATCAAGCCAACGCCATTCAGGTTAGGCAGGATACCGCTCAGCGGACGCGCACTGGAGGTACCACCCTGCGCCGCTGAAATGGTGGAGTTGCCTGGCCGAGGAATGTTGATGTCGTTGATGGTCTGCGGCAGGTGCTGACCGATGTTGCCCACGTAACCCACCGTGAGAACGTTTGCACCGAACTGCTGCTGCACCTGCAGGTTGAACTGCTGAATGAGAGCGGAGCGGAACTTCGGATCTTCCGCCGAGAACGAAAGTCCCGGGCTGTTGATGTTCTGCGCGGCAGGCAGCGGCAGACCGGCGTCAAAGGTTCCCACGCCGCCGATTGTCGGGTTGGCACAATCGGGGTTGATGGCGGTCGAAGCAATGCCGACGCCCGTCTGGATCTGGTAAGCCGCCGTGGATATGCAGGTTGGCGAGTACACCGAGACATTGGGTGCGTTCTTGAGATTCGCGTTGGAGGTGTAGTTACCCGGGAAGAAGCTGAGTCCATAGCCACCGCGCAGCACGGTCTGCGGTGTCAGCGAGTATGAGAAACCTACCCGAGGGGCGACGTTGCTGTAATCGGTGCCGATCCCGGCATTTCCGTTTACACCGTTCACATTCGCCTGCTTCAAGGCCTGGCCTACGTTCGAAGGATTGAGCGTCAGTGCCTGGTTGAAGTCAAAGTTTGAAATGTAGTTGTGGCGCTCGGTAAAGGGCGTGAAGATGTCGTACCGCAGCCCGTAGATGAGGGTGAGGTTAGGTGTCGCCTTCCAGCTGTCCTGTGCAAACGCACTCGGCTCAAAGGTGCGGTAGTCCGGCGTGTTCAGGTTGTAGTTGCGGCTGGCCGAGGTGAATGCACCCACCAGCGAACTGGCCAGGTTGTTGTCCTGACGCTGCTTGGCGGTTGCAGTGGTGTTGCAGCCGCTCGTTCCGTTGTTGTAGCCCGTTCCGGCAACACAGTTGTCGGTAGTCAGGCCAAAGCCGTATTGCCCTGCGGGGAAGGCACTCTGCAGGTTGCGGGCCTGGCGGCGAATATAGCTGATGCCAGCCTTCAGGTTGTGATTGCCCTTGGTGTAGCTGACGATTCCGGCGTACTGGAAGGTATTGTCGATGTCCTGCAGGGGAACGTAAGCACCGTCACCCACGTCGCTGAACGGACCGAACGAGATGGGCGTCAAGACGTTGCTGGCGGCGTTAAAGTTCATGTTGGCGCCGAAGCCAACCTGCGTGTCCGCGTTTTTGCCGTAATTCAGCGGCAGCGACAGGTTGTTGATGCGCGTGAAGCCCGCCTTCAGGTCAACCAGCAGATTCCCGTTGAAGATATGGGTGTAATCAAAGGCAAACTGCTGCGCCGTGTCGCTGGCCGGGCCAGCGAAAATATAGCGTCCGCCAGAGATGTCGAGGCCATTCTGATTTCCCAGCGCGGCGGGGATGGTGCTGTCGACCTTGTTGTAGGTGTAGCGACCAAAGAAGAGGTCATTCGCGCTGAAACGATGATCGATACGAACATCAAAGATATTGCTACTGGCCGTGCGGTTCGGGCTGACAACGTAGTTGTTATTCAGGTTCGCATTGGTCGGCTTTGGGAACAGCTTCAGGTAGTTGAGCGCCACGGGGTCGATGGTGCGACCCGCCGTTCCATTACCCGCGATGACCAGCGCCCCAGGGGAGCCGCCACCGATACTGTTGATGTTGTTGTACTCGTCGATCGTCGGGACGGTGCTGGTGTAGGTGACGCCATTCACCTGGCGCAGGCCCTCGTAGTCACCAAAGAAGAAGGTGCGGTCCTTGAAAATGGGTCCGCCGATGCTGGCACCGAACTGGTTCTGACGCAACTCCGGCTGGCGGCCGGTGGTCTGCAGCACCTGTCGCGCATCGAAGATGTCGTTCCGGAAGTACTCGTACGCGCTGCCATGGAAGCGGTTACCACCGGACTTTGTCACGATGTTGATGACGCCACCAGCCGTACGACCTGCTTCCGGCGCGTAGCTGTTGGTCTGAACGCTGATCTCCTGCACACCTTCGACGTTGGGACGAACGCCGCTGGTACCGATGATGCGCTCGTTGTTGTCGAAGCCGTCGATGGTGAAGTTGTTGAGGGTGTCATCCTGACCATTGACCGAGATGCTGGAGCTTTGCCGGCGATCGTCCGGGCGTCCGCCGGAGGTCAGGCCATTGCCTGGGCCTTCGTTCGCTCCAGGAACCAGCTGCACCAACTGGACATAGTTACGGCCATTCAGCGGCAGGTCCTGCACGGCCTGCGCCGTCACAGACGTGCTCACCGTCGCGTTTTCAGACTGCAGAAGGGGGGTCTGAGCCTCGACACTGACCGTTTCTGACGTGTTGCCGAGCTGCAGGTGGGTATCGTTGCGGGCACGGTCACCTGCTTCAATCGCCAGGTCAGGCGTGCTGGACACCTTGAACCCCGGCGAGGTGACGGTGACACTGTAGTGTCCGGGCTGCAACAGATTAAAGGTATAGTCGCCGCTGCTGCCGGTGGTAACCGTGCGGCTTACGTTGGTCGCCAGGTTTTTCGCGACGACCTGAGCGTTTGCGACCACCGCCCCGGTGGAATCGGTTACGGTGCCGACGATGTCAGCGGTGGTGAGCTGGGCGTGGCTGAGGGTAGCGCTGCCCAGGACGGAAAGTACGACGGCTGCCTGCGCAAGGCTGCGCGGCGACGTCAGATGGCCTAAAAAGTGACTGCGGTTCATAAGTTGGTGTCCTTACCGTGACTCGAAGAAGGTTGATACGGGCGGCATTCCTGGGAATGGGGCACGCGGGGCGGGTCGTCTGCCAATCCCCGATTCCTACTCACGCGGCATACCACGCGTCAGGTTCATCGGGTATGAACAGCAGGTAAACCCAAAATAACCGCCGTTATCGGCACGTAAAAGCCAGGTAAAGAGTTGCGCAGAGCTGTTTGGTGCGCCTATGCTTTGGGTCGGTCTGGCACTTCAGGCCCCAAGCGCCATGTCTACACCCGTACAGGAACCGCCGGTGCACTACACCTCGTCAGAAGAACGGGACTCGCTGGTCCGTCAGCAGCTGGACCGGTTGCTGCTGTCAGTACACTTCAGAAACAGTCGACGCTACCCCGCGCTGCTCCGCTACATCGTCGAGCAGACGCTGCTGGGGCATCGCGCCACCCTGAAAGAACGTACCCTGGGCATTGAGGTATTTGGCCGGCCGGTCGACTACGACACGGCAGCCGACCCCATTGTGCGCGTCACCATTGCCGAGATTCGCAAGCGAATTGCGCAGTATTACCACGAGGAAGCTCACACCGCAGAGCTGCGGATCGAGCTCAACCCCGGATCCTACATCCCGGAATTCCTGGACCCGCGAGAGCCGGAGAGCCACCTGCCCCCCGCGGAACCGCACATCGAACCGGTAGAGATTCCCGAACGCACCACGCCGGAACTGCTAACACCGTCGGCAAGACGGCGTTGGATTCCCTGGGCACTCTATAGTTCTCTGTGTGCCATCCTCTTGTGCGCGGGCGTGTTGCTGGCGCGTGCCACTATTCTGTCGTCTTCCATGGACCGCATGTGGGCTCCAGTCTTTGCGGAGAGCGGGCCCATCACCTTTTGCCTGCCGATCAGCTTTCAGAAGAACAAGGCCGGGGATGCGGCCACAACAAATGCAGCCATTGCCCACGCGCTGGATGTGCCGGGGACGGCGTCACCGGCGGCGGGAGAAACCTTCTTCAACCACCAGGTGCTGGGCGAAAACGTCGTCTACTCCGACGTGGTCGCCATGACCAAGCTGGAATCGGTCATTGAGCGGCAGCACCGGCCCGTACGCGTCCGACTGAATGTAGGAACCAACCTGAACGATCTGCGCGAAGGGCCCACCGTCTTTATCGGTGGCCTGGATAACCAGTGGACGCTCAAACTGCTGGAACCGCTGCGGTATCGCTTCGCAGGCAGCGACGCGAAGGAGTACTACATTCGCGATGCCAACGCGCCCGGCGACCGGCGGTGGCAGGTGCGTCTGCAGGACAAGGTGACCGTCGTCAAGCAGGACTATGCACTGATTGCACGCATTCACAGTGCCTCGCTGGAGCGCGTGGTGGTCGTCGTCGCGGGAATTGGTATGAGCGGTACCGCCGCCGCTGGGGAGTTTTTGGCAGACCCGGCGCAGGTGCAGGAGCTGGAGCGCCGCATCGGCTACCGCAACCGTGACCGCGACTTTGAGGCGGTGTTGGAAACGGACGTGGACGACGGCATCGCAGGCGCAGCCCGCATCGTGGCACTGGATATTCGCTAGGCGTTTTCGCTAGCTGTACTTCAACCAGCGCGTAATCTCCGGCAGGGTTGGACGCTTGCCGTACATCAGGATGCCTACCCGGTAGATGCGGCTGCTAATCCAGAGCACGCAATAGATCGTCGCCAGCATCAGCGCGATGGAGCCCACAATCTCGTACCAGGGCACCGGCGAAACCGAGATGCGCATGTACATGAGCAGCGGCGTGCAGAACGGGATGAACGACAGGATGCGTGCCGGCAGGCTACCCGGCGAGTTCAATACCAGTGGCAGCGCAACCATGCAGGCCGCCAGCGGCATGACCAGGAACATGTTCAGCTGCTGCAGTTCCTGCTCGGAGTTGGTCATCGCGCCCAGCGCCGCGGCCATGGCAGAGTACAAGAGGTAGCCCAGCAGGAAGTAGACGATAAACAAGCCCACCTGCTGCACTGACAGGCTGATGTGGGTTCCGCCACCAAGCAGGTGCGACATGATCGGCGTGGCCGTCAGTAACACTGCAGCCAGCATCCAGATGGACACCTGCGTCAGCCCGACCGACCCTACGCCGATCACCTTGCCTGCCATCATCTGCGAGGGCTTGACCGTGGCCAGCATCACTTCAAAGACGCGCGACGTCTTCTCTTCAATGATGGACCGCGCCACGTTCATGCCGTACAGCATGATGACCAGGTACATCAGGAAGAAAAGCACGTAGGCACCGGCAAAGTTTGCCGTGGTGTTGTCCTGCTCCGTGTCGCTGGCGTTCATTTCGACCGGCGTCATCATACTGTCGACGTCACTGGCGGTCATACCCTGCTGAATCAGGCGTTCGCGCGTCAGTACCTTGTCCAGCGAGTCACGCACCGTGTCACGCGTGGCCAGGTCGGCGGACGACCCCTGCTTGTAGCTGATCTGCGGACGCGCGCCCTTGACCGGCGTCAGCCATAGGTAGCCGTCAATGTCCTTCTTCTTGATGGCGCGGTCCAGCGACGCGCGTGTGTTTGCCGACGGCGGCGAGATCAGGTTCACCTGCATGCCGTTGTCGGTGTCACGCTTCAGTTGCGCTTCCAGATCGGTACCCAGCTGCATGCTGGGCGTCACGATGACGATATGTGAGCTGGACTTGGCATGTTTCGCGATCAGGATGGACGCGGCAATGCCGCCGCCCATCAACAGCGGAATCAGGATGGTCGCGATCATGAAACCCTTGGTGCGAACCCGCTCCAGGTACTCGCGGCGTGCAATCAGCCAGATGTTACGCATCCACAGACCCTCCCACACGCTCGATGAAAATCTCTTCCAGCGTGGGTTCCTTCACTTCAAAGCGCGTGATGCGCGTGCCGTTTGCCACGGCGTCGGTCAGCAGCGGCTGCGCGTCCGGGTGGGCACCGCGCAGCTTGATGTTGACCATGCCGCCGTACTCCTTGAACGACTCCACCACGGGGTTCTGCAAAAAGCTGTTGCTGCCCTCGTAGACCATGTCCACACGGTTCTGCGGATACTGGCTCTTGATATCGCGCATGCTGCCTTCCAACACCACTTTCCCGCGGTGAATCAGGGAAATGTGGTCGCACATGCGCTCCACCTGGTCCATGCGATGGGTCGAAAACAGGATAGCTTTGCCCGCCGCGCGCAATTCCAGCAGGGTGTCCTGCAGCAGCGCACCGTTTACGGGGTCCAGGCCGCTGAAGGGCTCGTCCATGATGATCAGTTCCGGGTCGTGCAGCAGCGCGGTGATGAACTGGATTTTCTGCTGCATGCCCTTGGACAGCTCTTCGGTCTTCTTGGGCAGGGCCTCGGTAATCTGCAGCCGGTCAGCCCAGGCGCGTCCGCGCTTCTCGGCCTCGGCGGCGGATAGCCCGCGCAACTGGCCCATGAAGCTGATCTGCTCCAGTACCTTCATCTTCTTGTAGAGACCGCGCTCTTCCGGCAGGTAGCCGACGCGCTGCAGGCTGTCGCGCTCAAACGGCTTGCCGAACAGCTTGACCGACCCCGAATCCGGCACGGTAATGCCGATCATCATGCGGATGGACGACGTCTTGCCAGAGCCATTCGGCCCCAGCAGGCCGAACATGGTGCCCGGCTCAATGCGCAGCGACAGGCCCTCCACGGCGACCTTGGTTTCATACACTTTGCGGATGTGATCGAGTTCGACTGTGGACATGAGTAGGGCGGGCCTTCCCTGAGTCTAAATGGACGGCTCTGTCCAGGCACCAGGCTGGCCTTGGTCGTAACGTGCCGTGCGGCGTTCGCTGCAGACGCTGCCTTGTTCGCTTTCCAGTTCGATGCGTATTATGTACGCCACCCGAACAAATGCAGTCAGCTGCGGCCTAAAAAGATGGGAACCCGGATGCTCTCACCTCGACGTGACGCGCCTCCCGACTAACTCTCAAACGTGCAAAGGCAATGACATGACCATGAAGAAGATTGGAAACGCACTCCTGATTGGCGGCCTTGCCGGTCTTGCCACCTGGCTGACCACACCGCAGGTGCTCAACGTCCCCACCTGGGCCGTCTTCATTTGCTGGGCCTGTTACTTCCTCTTCGGGGCGGAGCCGCGAAAGTCCGGCAAGGGCCTGTTTCAGATGGTGGTGGGCATCGTGCTGGGCGCCATCTTCCTCGTGCTTGCGCCACACCTCACGCCGACGCTTGGTCTGGCGACGTTTCCGTTCATGGTGTTTGTCGTGGCTGCCGGTCTTTCGTTCATGGAATGGACCCCGCTGCACATCGTTGCGGCCTACTTCATCGGGCTGGCGCTCATGTTCGCATCTGGCTTTCCGCCAGATGTCCGCCACGTGCTCATCCTGAGTTCTGCCGCAGTCATGGCCTTCTTCCTCGGTTGGGCCTACATGGCTTTGCGCTCAGCGCTCTTCGCCTTACTGGACCGCCGCAGCCAGACGGAACAGGCAGTGGTGGGCGCTGGTGCCTGACAGGCTCACCGTGACCTGAAGTTGCATCACTGACGCCGTGTTGGAACCTGGTGAACGACACAACGTGGCACAGAGCCAGATCAAACGGCGGCGACCGGCTCCTGCATCTGCTAGACGTAAGGCATGAAAGGACACCGCGAGTACCCTCGGCTTTGGCCGCCACACCACCCATGCACATGTTCGGGACTACACCAGAGATGAGGCGAGCCCGTTCTGAGGACTTACCCGGCGTTCAGCCAAGGTTGAACTGGGTATTCCGCTTTGTAATAGCTTCCTCTGACCTGGGGACGAACATCTCCAGCCCGAAGTTGACGGCGTGCGCCTGAACTTCTTCGACGAATGGACGCAAACTGTCGTTGTACTCCTTAAACGCAGCGTCAAGGTCTTCAGGGTACTTGGCAAATGCTTCAGCCAGGGCGTTGCCGCCAACAATGGCCAGTGATCCTCCCATGCCTGCCGCGGGCGAAGCACAGTAGCCAGCATCGCCCACCAAAGCTACTCTGCCTTTGGTCCAGGACGGCATCCTGATCTGGCAAAACTTGTCGAAGTAGAAATTCGTGCTGCTGGCCGCTTCCTGCAGAAGTTCAGGTGTCCTCCAGCCTTCGCCACGGAACTGCTTAACAATGATTTCTCGTTGTTCCTGCTGATCGCGATAGTCATAGGGTATTTCGACTTCGGAGCGGAAGCAGAAGATGATGTCTGTCTTGTTGTTGTACGCGGAGAGCATCACGGCCTTGCCCGGCACGTTGTACATCTGCGCCGTATCTTCTTCAATCAGCAGCTTGTCTACGATCGTGATGGAGGAGTAGTTCTTAAGAAAATGGGAGTAGGCTGACTCCTCACCGAAGCACATCCTTCGCACGCTCGAGTGATTGCCGTCGCAGCCAAACAGCAACGAGAAGGATCGCTGCACTCCGCTTTTGAATCTCACGGAAACCTCATCTGCGGACTCTTCAAGATGCGCAATGGAGTCACTCCACAGGAACTCAACTTCACCTTTCACGGCTTCAAACATCATCTGCAGAAGGGTGTCTCGTTCGATCTCATACTCTGAAACCGAGTCCTGCGTGTCGGCGCTCTGAGCTGGTAAATATGCGGCCGACTTGCCGTTACTATCCACAAAGTCGATCGACTTCGCCTTCAGGCTGCTGGCCTGAAGGCTCTCAAGCAGGCCCATGCGCTTCACGATGTCGATGGTGCGTTCCTTGAGGTCGACCGGCGACCCGCCCATCCTCAAGCCTTGCGCTATTTCGACGACGGTAACCTTGTAACCGAGTCGCGTCATCCAGAAGGCGGTTGTGAGCCCAGCAAAACTCGCCCCTGCAATGAGGACACTTGAGACTTTCCGTTCCAGTTGTAAGGCGTTATCGCTCTGTTGCAAGTTGAAATCAGCTGTCATCGAAGTATCTCCATAAATGTACTGAGTACATTTATATACCCTATACACTTCTACAAGGAGGCGGTGTCAATGGATGCCCCGGATCGCCGCAGTCGAAAGCGCCTTGCGACGCGCCAAAAAATTTCGGACGCCGCATCGCGTCTTTTCATCGAGCGGGGCTTCGACAAAGTGACCGTGGATGAGATTGCCACCGCCGCGGACGTTGCCCGAATGACCGTCTTCAACCACTTCTCTCGCAAGGAAGACATGTTCTTCGACCTTGATGAAGAAGGCCGCGAAGATCTGCGGGCCGCCCTGGAAAAGAGAGATGCCGGAACTTCACCTCTCGAAGCACTACGCCTCTTCGCCCACGCCGCGATTACAGAACAACTGCCTTACGTTCGTTTTTTCGATGAGGGCAGTGAGTCCTTCATGCGGACGATCCAGGAAAGCGAAGCGCTCAAGGCGCGTGCGAGGGCAATACGTGACGAGTTGACCGACATGCTGGCAGGCGCGTTAGCGAAAGCTGCGCATCGAAAGCAACCGGATCCATCCGCTAATCTGGCAGCCACGCTGCTTGTCGCGACCTGGGAGGTGGCGTTCCTTGAAGCGCATCGCGTGTTTGGGCGAAATCACGATGTCAGGAAAGCGAACAAGGCGTTCCTTGCGATCGTGGATCGGGGAACCCGGGGCATAAAGGCAGCCATGGAGGGCACGTCATACTTATGAGGATTCGGGTGACGGCAATCGTCTGCAGAGCACGGGCTTTGCCTCGTCACTTGGGAGCATTACAAAGATGCTTGAACTGTCCTCGCCGGTAAAACCTGATCAAGGGCGTGGGTCCGCGCAATGCGGAGGCGCTGAAGAAACGCGGTGTTGCAACCGCTGAAGACCTGCCGTACCACCTGCCCTTTCGCTACGAAGACCGCCTGCACCCAAGCCGCTGGCAGAGTTGAAGGCGGGCGAGATGGCGTCTGTCATTGGCCAGATGTGCGGGACGACCGTTCTCTGGGGTTTAACCGTTCGGCCGTGACACCTGACTCACCAACACGAAGGAAGCGGGCAAACACCCGC
Organism: Janthinobacterium lividum; assembly: GCA_050954745.1. Lineage (GTDB taxonomy): Bacteria > Acidobacteriota > Terriglobia > Terriglobales > Acidobacteriaceae > Terriglobus. Next base: position 76,332 of record JBPBQP010000016.1, read on the forward strand.
TTCCTTCGCAACACCCATCGTGGGTAAGCCCCAGCTATATGCCGCCGAATTACACGCCACCGAATTTGGCGGCCATCCCTGCGATCTTCGAATTGACCTTTTTTCCCTCACCGGGAAGCTGGTTCGTTTTGCCAGCATAATCCGTCAGGTAGTACGCCCAGGTATCGGCGCACATCACTGCATCGGCAGAGCCTTTGATCTTCTTGCAATTGTCCAGCTCATAAACCTTGTCGAGCGTCTTTAGAATCTTGTGCGTGAGCTCATGGAAGTGGGTCATGAAGCGGTAAATAGTGACCGTCTTCAACATGGGATCGTAATTGGTTTTGACCGAGAAGTAGAGCGGACCGAAGAACACCCTGAGCCCTGATTGAACGTGCACATTGCCGCCTTCCTTTCGGAAGTCGCCCCGTTCAAATCCGGGCATGACGATGTTGGGAACTACCTGGCCGGCCAGGCCTTTTTTGACCGCGCTGTTGTCGCACCGTTTGCCGACGGTGAGCTGGCGATAGGTCATCAGTTGGCATTTGCTGTTCAAGTACGAATCGAGATTCTTGAGTGATGAGCAGACTTCGGAATAAGCCGGTTTCGGGAACCATTCATTCCAGGGCGTCTCGGAAGGCCGTTGATTCATTTCCGCGACGATCTTGCAGATCAGCTTCAGGTGCGCCACGATTTCGTGGACATCCTGCTGGCTGGCGAAGTCTTCCGCTATGACCTTCAAGGGTGCCCGGCCAGGAATGGCCACCATCTCGTTGTAGGCGAAGCCAGGCTTCTTGCCGTCGAACTGCCCCGGTCCGAAGCCTTTTCCGCCCAGCCAGGTGTCCAGGGCCGTGAGGATCTGCGCATATTTCAACTTCTGTGGCGCGGGAATACCGTTCCGCGCTTTCTGCATGTCAAGCGCCGTCATGAAGGTCATGTCGGACAGGCCGCGAGCCTCATACTTCTTGATCAATGGAAGGAGCTCTCCAAAGCTTGCCTCTGCAAAGGACGGGTCAACCTTCTTGCCTAGCGACACAATTTGCTCTACGACCGTGGGCATCCTGCTCTCCTCGGGAGCATTCTAGGCTCGTCACAAGGAAAGTCCAGTCATTTCACACACACTGCGGTTCGGTTCCTCCTTCTCCTGTGCAGGCCACCTCTCGCTTCCTGGATGCGGGGCTCTAAACATTCGCCAGTCTGCATGTATGCCGTCACGAAAATAAGGGGAACTCTGCGGGCTCTGCTGCTCGTACGCGGCGAGCTTGGTAGCATCGCCTAGATGCTCGAACTTTCCACGCCCGTCAATTTGATCAAAGGCGTGGGTCCGCGGAATGCCGAAGCCCTGCGCAAGCGTGGCGTGGAAACTGCCGAAGACCTGCTGTACCACCTGCCCTTTCGCTATGAAGACCGCCTGCACCCGAAGCCGCTGGCGGAGTTGAAGGCGGGCGAGATGGCGTCTGTCATTGGCGAGGTGCGCGGGACGACGATCCTGCGGGCAAAGTCCATGCCCATCTTCGAGATGACGGTGGGTCAGGGCCTGGGCACGCTGAAGGCCATGTGGTTTCGCGGCACCTACCTGCAGGACAAGTTCAAGCCCGGCCAGGCCGTGGCGCTGTACGGCAAGCTGGAGCCGTCACGATCGACCAGCGGCAACTTCAAGATGATTCAACCGCAGTTCGAAATTCTGCCGGAGCCGGGCGAGGAACACGACGGCGCACCCATGCTCGAGATTGGCCGCATTGTGCCGGTGTACGAGTCGCTGGGCGGCACCACGCCATGGGGCGCAAAGCTGGGATCGCGATGGATGCGACAGGTAGTGTGGCGGCTGCTAGACGACCTGCAGGCCGGACCGCCGCTGATTGATCCGGTGCCCATGTCGCTACGCAGGCGGCTGGGTTTGCCGGCGCGCCTGCAGTCGTTGCGCGAGGCGCATTTTCCACCCGCGGGCACCGGCATGGCCGACCTGCAGGGCTTCACCACACCCGCGCACGCACGGCTGATTTTTGAGGAACTGTTCTACCTGGAACTGGGCCTGGAACTAAAGCGCAAACGCATGCGCGACCGTGCTGGCATCGCCTTTGTGGCGGACGAAAACGTGCGTGCGGCCATCAAGCAGATCCTTCCCTTTCGACCGACGGGCGCACAGAAACGCGTCTTTGGCGAGATTGTGGAGGACATGCGCAAGCCGCAGCCCATGCGCCGCCTGCTGCAGGGCGATGTAGGCAGCGGCAAAACGATCGTCGCGCTGGAAGCGGCTCTGGTCGCGATTGAAAACGGCTACCAGGCCGTGCTGATGGCACCCACCGAGATTCTTGCAACGCAGCATTACCTGTCTGCCCGCAAGCTGCTGAAGCCGTCCACGCGCGAGTACAAGGTGACGCTGCTGACCGGCTCGCTGGAAGAGGCGGAAAAGCGCCGCGCACGCGCGCGCATCGCGCGCGGCGACGCGGAACTGATCATCGGCACGCAGGCGCTGATCCAGACAAAAGTCGACTTTGCGAACCTGGGCCTGGTCATCGTGGATGAGCAGCATCGCTTTGGCGTGCGGCAACGTTTCACGCTGATGAAGAAGCCCGACGCGGGCGATCCGGACGTGCTGGTGATGACGGCCACGCCTATTCCGCGCACGCTGGCACTGACAATCTATGGCGACCTTGAGGTCAGCGTGATCGACGAGCTGCCGCCGGGCCGCACGCCCATCGTGACGAAGCGCACCAGTGATGAACGCGCCGACGACGTGTGGGGCTTTGTGCGCAAGCAGGTCGCCGCGGGCAGGCAGGCTTACGTCGTCTACCCGGTGATCGAGGGCGAAAAGGACGACCAGCCGGAGCTCGACTTTCCGAAGGATCCCGAGCCGGACGCCGCACTGACCGCACCGGGCAAGAAAGCCGCAAAGAAGACCGCCGCCAAAAAAGCACCGGCGAACAAGAAGGCGGGCAAGCAGGGCGAACTCGACATCACCAAACCAGCCCTGCGCGCCGCGACCGACATGTATGAAGACCTTCGCCACGGCGCTCTGCACGGCCTGCGCCTGGGCCTGTTGCACGGCCGCCTGCCCGCCGACGAAAAAGAAATCATCATGCAGCAGTTCAAGCGTGGCGATCTGGATGTGCTGATCTGCACGACCGTGATTGAAGTCGGCGTAGACGTGCCGAACGCATCGGTCATGGTCATTGAACATGCGGAGCGCTTTGGCCTGGCCCAGATGCACCAGTTGCGCGGACGTGTAGGCCGAGGGCGTGCGAAGAGCTTCTGCATCCTGATGACGGGCGGGCGTGTGTCGCCGGAAGCCGAGCAGCGCCTGGAAGCTATGGTCGCAACCCAGAACGGCTTTGAACTGGCTGAATTGGACCTGCAGCAGCGCGGTCCGGGTGAGTTCTTCGGGACGCGCCAGGCCGGTATGCCGGACTTTCGCGTGGCGAACCTGGTTCGCGACCGTCGCCTGCTGGAACTGGCCAAAAGTGAAGCATCTGACTTTGCCAACCTGCGCACAAAGGACGTTTCCGATGCGGAGCGGGCTACCGTTCGTACCCAGTTGAAGCAGCACTGGCAGCGGCGGTATGGCCTGGTGGAAGCCTAGGCGATTGGGGTCGTCTTGGTTGTTTGCGTACCGGTCCGACGGTTGTCATCCTGAGCGCAGCGTAGTCGAAGGACCTGCTGTTTTCCCGGAGCAGCACGGCAGCCTGCAGGCAGGCAGATCCTTCGACTGCGCACTTCGCTCAGGATGACGAAACAATTTGCTTTCACCTAGGCGGCAGATGCCATTGCGTGCTGCGCTGCCAGTGAAGATACCGGCACGGCGGGCTGCACAGCCTTCTTCGGACCGCGCTTGCGGGCGACCAGAACGCGTACACGCTCCAGCAGTTCCACCGGCGAGCAAGCACCCTTGGGCAGGAAGACGTCCGCGCCGCTGCCACGTTCAAAGCTGGTCACAGTGCCAGACACCATCAGCGACGGCAGGCAGGGCTGCAGCTCGCGTGCGCGCCGTACCAGTTCTACGCCGTCCATGTGCGGCATCAGCAGGTCGCTTAGCAGCAGCGACAGTTCGCCGGGGGCATGCTGTTCGATGATCTCCAGCGCCTCGTGGCCGCTGGTTGCGCTCAGGACACGGTAGCCGCGGGTTTCCAGCAGAAATTTGCGGACGGAAAGGACCTGTTCGTTGTCGTCGACACAAAGAATTACTTTTCTTGGACGCATGGTGGTGGCGTTCTCCATAGGTAGTGGCCCTGGGAAAGGGCGCGGTCGTGCTGGGCTGCACCTCGGAAGCCGGGTGCAGCAAATGTTGGCGTTGCAAACTTTTTGAAGCGCAGCAAAGGGCTGCCACCTGCCGCGGAGGGAAGGCGTAAAGCAAAGCTTGGGTTGAAACAAAAGGTGCAGCAGGGCTGCGTCTACGTCCTGCGCCGGTCACATGCTGTGTCCAACGCTTCCCAAAAGTAAGGACCGCCACAGAATCGCGCAAGGGCGAAATTTAGGCGAACATAAGCGTCCTCTAAGGACTCATTCATCCACCGTTCATGCGAACCGTATGCCTTTGTATGACTTGCGGTGTGCAATCCGTGTGGAAAGCAGTTGCATTACGGGAGCGTAAAGTGTCCCGCTGCCACGGGAATGGTGCGGCCACCGACGAACACATTGGTGACTGGCCCAAAACGGGACGAGGCACGCACAAACAGGCTGCTGGGACGATGTACCTCGTTTCCCTGCGAAAGGACCACCTTTTCCTCAGAAGCCACTGCTCCGTGATGCACCAGGTAGCTGATGGCGCAGCCCGCCGCTGAACCGGTAGCCGGGTCGTCGGTTCCGTAGAACGGCATGCGTGCACGCCAGGTACCGTCCGCCGGCTGCACGACGGCGTACACCAGCTTTGCGCCGGTCTCCTGCAGCACCTGGGCCAGCGCCGGCTGGTTGACGGAGAGCCGCGCCAGCGCATCGAGCGACGCAAGCGGCAGAATGCAGAACGGCAGGCCCGTGCTGACCACCTGCGGGGGAAGAGCTTCCAGTAGATCGTCTGGATGAAGTCCGCAGGCCCGTGCAAGCTCGCCGCGATCGATGGTGGGGCCAAACTCCGGATCGCGCTGACGCATCTCGCCGAAGACACCATGTTCGCCCGCAACAGGCGGACGAAAGCGAACGGGGATGGTGCCTACGTTCAGGCGGAGGCGAATTTCCTGGGAACCGCGCAGCGCGGGATGGTTCGCCCACAGCCAGGCTGCGGTTCCGAGCGTGGGATGGCCAGCAAATGGCAGCTCTTCAAGCACGGTGAAAATGCGCACGCGAACGCCGTGTTCCTGCTCTGTTTGCGAGTCGTCGGGCAGGATGAAGGTAGTTTCAGAGAGGTTGGTTTCCCGTGCCAGTTGCTGCATTTCCGCATCGCTGAGGCCGGTTGCATCGGTGAAGATGGCGAGCATGTTGCCTTCAAGCGGCTGCTCCGCAAACACATCGACCTGCGCCCAATTCAGAGTTCTTCCTTTGCTTGACCACGTTGACATCTAGCACCCTCCGGCATATTGTTGCAGGTGATGACGATGCTATCCATCCTGACTTCGTTCCGCTGCTGTCGCTGCGTAGTCGCAGGGTCGTAGCGCGCCGCAGCACATCGCAGCTTTCGCAACACCCTGCCCACCTTTTCAAGGTGGGTTTTGTCGTTCAGCACCCGATCTTTTTGCGCAAGGAATCAGCTTATGTCGCTCCGCATCAATGACGTTGCACCAGACTTTACCGCCGAAACCACGCAGGGAACGATCCACTTTCACGAGTGGATTGGCGACAGCTGGGTTGTGCTGTTTTCGCACCCGAAGGACTTTACCCCGGTCTGCACCACGGAGCTGGGCGCCGTCGCCACGCTGGAGCAGCAGTTTGCCAACCGCGGCGTCAAGGTGCTGGGCCTGTCCGTCGACAAGCTGAGCGACCATAGCCGCTGGGCGCAGGACATCAAGGACGTCAGCGGTTCGCAGGTGAACTTTCCCGTCATCGGTGACGACGAGCTGAAGGTGGCGAAGCTGTACGACATGCTGCCCGGCGACGCAGGCGACAGCTGCGAAGGTCGCACCCCGGCCAACAACGCGCCGGTGCGTACCGTCTTCATCATCGGGCCAGACAAGAAGATCAAGCTGACCATGGCCTATCCCATGACGACGGGCCGGAACTTCGACGAGATTCTGCGCGTGCTCGACTCAATGACGCTGACCGCCAAGTATCCCGTGGCGACGCCAGCCAACTGGAAGCCGGGCGATGACGTCATCATTACAGCGGGCGTATCGAACGAGGATGCAGAAAAGCGCTTTCCCGGGTTCACCACCGTAAAGCCCTACCTGCGCACCACGTCGCAGCCCAGCTAGGAACTTCAGGATCGCTGCGGGCCGACCAGCCTGCAGCTGTGAGCACCGGTGGCGAAGTGGCTAACGCGCTGGTCTGCAAAACCAGTATTCGTGGGTTCAATCCCCACCCGGTGCTCCAAAACTTTGCTGCTCTGCAGACTGACTATTCCTAAGTACAGCCGACTCCTGGCAAGGAACTCCTCCTTCGCGGAAAGCTGTTCTTGCCTATCCGCCAGGCGATCGGAACAAGTAGCAAACTTCACACGCCACTCGCTCTACACCTCGCTCACACGTATGCCGCCAGGGCTACTCCAGACCAAGATCGTCGCGTCTTTAAGCGCCGCGTAGGTAAGTGCCTGCCTGTGCGCCCATCCTAAAAGGCATGACTTTATTCGTGATTTTGATAGCGATCGCTGCTGGTGCGATGACGCCCCTGCAGGGTACCAACGCGGAACTGTTCAAGTTCTGGCAGCAGCCTATCTGGACGACCGCCTGGGTGTACCTGAGTGGGTTTGCGGGCATTATGCTTATCCAGGCTTTTGCGCGGCAGGCGTTGCCGGCGACGCAGGCGGTGCATGCCGCGCCCTGGTGGGCCTGGACTGGCGGTGTACTTTCGATCATCACGACGCTGGTCGCGCTGATGTTTGCGCAGAAACTTGGCTCGGGCATGTTCTCCGGACTTAGTATTACCGCGACCATCCTGGTGAGCATCCTGCTGGATCACATGGGATGGATCGGCTTCAAACAGCACGCGGCTTCGCCCCAGCGCATCGCCGGCGGGCTGCTGATGGTGGGCGGCGTCTGGCTGGTTTCGCGTTACTAAGGTTGTCGCGGTGACGGCGGGGATGCTCCACTTTAGGCGTTGAAAGGGACCACTTGGCTGCCACGACTTTAAGCAACCCGCATGAAGTCACTACCGACATTCCGCCACGGCTTGATCGTCTGCCGTGGAGTCGGTGGCACCTGCGCATGGCTTTTGCACTAGGCATTACGTTTCTGCTGGACGGGCTTGAGGGCGGCGTGGGTGGTTCGCTTGCCGGTGCGCTCAAGTCGACACAGGCCCTGCATTTCTCTGATGCACAGCTTGGTTTGGCGTCGACTGGGTACCTGCTGGGCACGGTGCTGGGCGCGCTTGGATTTGGCTACCTGGCCGACCGCTACGGGCGCAAATCGCTGTTTACGTGGACCCTGATTTTTTACGTGTGCGCCACCGCGGCCACGGCCCTGTCGTGGAATCTGTGGACGTTCATGCTTTGCCGTACGCTGACCGGCGCGGGCATTGGCGGCGAGTACACCGCCATTAACTCCGCGATTGATGAACTGATTCCGGCGCGGGTAAGGGGGCGGGTCAACCTGTTCATCGGGTCCAGCTTTTGGGTCGGCGTCATTCTTGGTTCGCTGATCGCCGTCGGGTTCCTGTCAGATCGGATGTTTGGCCTGCGGCTGGGCTGGCGGCTGGCTTTTCTGTCAGGCCTGCCCATTGCGGCCGCCGTGCTGTACCTGCGGCGGCATATTCCGGAGAGCCCTCGCTGGCTGTTGACGCACCGGCGCGACACCGAAGCGGAAGAAGTGCTTCAGACCATAGAACGCGAGGTGGAGGCGGAATCTGGACCACTGCCCGTGGAGCACAGGACCGTCAGCGTGCTGCGGCGGGAAAAAGATCCGATCCGTAGCCTTGGCGTGCTGCTCGAGCCGCGCTATCGTGGCCGCGCCATGCTCTGCATGGTCATGGTGATGGCGCAATCGTTCTTCTACAACTCGGTATTCTTCTCGTCGTCGCTGATCCTGCTGCGGTTCTATGGCATGTCTGCGTCACGCGCGGGGCTGCTGTTTCTGCCGCTTGCCGTGACCAACTTTGTTGGGCCTCTGCTACTCGGGAAACTGGTCGATACCGTTGGCCGACGGGTCATGATCGCCATAAACTTTGCCCTTGCGGGACTGGCGCTGCTGGGTTCGAACCTGTTGTTCCTGCACGGTAGCCTGACCATGTACAGCCAGGTGGCGTGGTGGGCTGTCGCGTTCTTTTTTGCTGCCAACGCGGCGGGGTCGGCGTACCTAAGCACCAGTGAGCTGTTCCCACAGCAGATTCGTGCGTCTGCCATCGCAGTTTTCTACGGCTTTGGAACGCTGTTTGCGGGCGTACTTGGGCCGACCATCTTTGGCGCGCTGTTGAACCGTGGAGCTCGCGAACCCATTTTTTGGGGTTTTATGGCATCCGCAGCGGTGATGCTGGCGGCAGGATTCGCGCAAGCCGTGTGGGGTGTTGCGGCAGAGGGAAAGTCGCTCGAAGAGATCGTGTAGCGCCGGCTCCACAGGCACTTGCGGGACGTGGATCTTGCTCGCAATCTTCTTCCCTGTGGCTGTCGATTGCGCGCCCATCCACGCCTGCATGGGCGATGCACGCAGGAATCTGCATCTGACTGGATGGAGAATTACCCAACCATGTCAGATCGTTACACGATGCAGGACCCGCGTACCCAATACCCCCAGCCACCCTTTGAAGCCCAGCACCAGGCACAGCCCGGGTTGGCGAACAAGATGAACCCGGAGCCAGACAACGGCGAGGCCACCTATATCGGCAGCGGCAAGCTGAAGGGTCGTAAGGCGCTGATCACCGGCGGCGACAGCGGCATTGGTCGCGCGGTGGCGATCGCGTTTGCCCGCGAGGGTGCCGATGTTGCGATTGGTTACCTGCCCAGCGAAGAAGCGGACGCGCAGGACTTGATCGCCGTCATGGCAAAGGAAGGCGTCAAGATCGTTGCGTTGCCGGGCGATATCGCCGAGGAAGCCTTCTGCAAGCAGATCGTCACCGACGCGGTGGCGCAGCTGGGCGGTTTGGACATCCTGGTAAACAACGCCGGAACCATGTCTTCGCACAAGACGCTTACCGAGATCGATTCGGCTGCGTTCGACCGTGTCTTTAAAACCAATGTCTACGCGCCGGTGATGATCACCAAGGCAGCCATGCCGCTGCTGAAGCCGGGCGCCGCCATCATCAACACGGTGTCGATTCAGGCTTACGATCCCAGCCAGAACATCGTCGATTACGCCATGACCAAGGCCGCGCTGGTGGCGTTTACCAAGGGCATGGTGCCTCAGTTGATGGAGAAGGGTATCCGCATCAACGCGGTTGCACCCGGGCCGTTCTGGACGCCGATTCAGCCGACCGGCCAGCCGCCCGAGAGTGTTGAGAAGCTGGGCAGTGGCGTACCGTTCAAGCGCCCCGGCCAGCCGGTCGAAATTGCTCCGCTGTACGTTCTGCTGGCTTCGCAGGAAGGCAGCTACCTGACCGGCGAAGTCTTCGGCGCAACCGGCGGCAAGGGTGTTGCGTAAGCCTCTTACAATGGCAAAAGTGAAAGGACCCGGCATGCCGGGTCCTTTTTGCTGCACGTCATTGATCGCCGAGTTAGAAGATGATCTTGCCTGCGAGCTGCAGCTGACGAGGCGAGTAGGCTGTCGTGATCTGACCGAAAGTTGAACTGCCAAAGGTGCTGTTTGCACCAGCATAGTTCACCTTGTTCAACACATTAAAGGCCTCCGCGCGAAAGTCAAAGAAGGACGTGTTGCTCCAGAGTGCGAACGCCTTATGCAGGCCCAAATCAGCCTGATAGAAGGCGTTGGTCCGGCCCAAGTTGCGGGAGGCATTCCCCCATGCGCCAGTGGTGGGCAGCGAAAATGCACCGGGGTTGAGGACGCCCGTGACAGACGTCGCTGTCTTGGTGCGCGTGCCGTACAGCGGCACACCCAGGTTGCGGTTGGGGCGGTAGGTTACCAGGTCCGTCACATAGAGCGGGGAGCTGCTTGACAGCGAGTAGTTGATATTGATGGGTGCGCCGCTGGTCATGTTGTTGATCAGCGTGATCTGCCACCCACCCAGCACCTCGTTCACCAGATTGTTGCTGCCCGCGCCGAAGCGGCGGTTATGGCCGTACGGCAGGTCATACACCACGGCAAGCGTGTCGGCCAGCGGCTGATCGTAGCCGGACGGGCCGTAATCCGCGCTGGGGTTGGCGTAGTTCACGCGGCTGTTGTCGCCATTGGCTGTTTCCAGGTGTCCACCGGCGATGTCGAAGTCGCGGCTCCACGTGAACGAATTCAGCAGGTACAAGCCCTGCCTGGTGCGTTTTTCCACCTTGAACTGCATCGAGTTGTAATTGGTTGAGGCACCGCCATACGCGATTTCGATGCTGCCAAAGCCCTGCACCGGGCGGCGTGAGGCGAGCGTTCCGCAGGTGGCTGAGGTGACGCCAGCTACGCAGGGCGTTGCCTGGTTATAGTCGGCCAGGGTTTGCAGATGCGTGCCCTTGTTGCCGACATAGCTCAGGTCCATCAGCCATCCACCACCCATGTCCTGCTGGAAGCCGTAAAAGTAGCTCTGCAGGTAGCCCGTCTTGAAATTCTTCGGGATGTAGCGTGAGGTGACATTCGCCGGGTTGAAGTAGGCAGCCGAGGTCAGCACGTTGCTATAACCCTGCTGCGTCTGGCGGAAGCAGGCAGACTGCAGCTGCGTGTCGTTGGTGCAGAGGGCGGCGGCGGTGGGTGCCACCTGCGAGATATTCGCGTTCACCACGTTGGGGCCGTTGTAGGTCAGGTTATTCTCACCACCGGCACGGTTCCACTGCGTATAGCCAATGCCGTAGCCGCCGCGCATCACCGTCTTCGGCGACATCTGGTAGGCGAAGCCAACGCGCGGGCCGACGTTGTTGGTGGGTGTGTTGACCTGTGCACGGTCTGCAATGCTGCCGTTATGTGCCTGCACAAGCGTCTTCGTCGCCGGATCAAAGTTGGCGAGCTTGTTGTCACGCTCCCACTGCGGCGTCACCAGCTCGTAACGCAGACCGGCGTTCACGGTGAAGTTTGGCGACAGCTTAAAGTCATCCTGCACGTACATGAACTGGTAGCGCTGCCGCAGATTCACGATGGCATAAGTCGTCAGCGCGTACGACGAACGGTTGCCAAACAGGAAGTCCGTAAGGTTGCGAGCCTGCTGCAACTGTGCGGCAAGCGTCGGCGCACCGGCAGAAATCGCAGTGTTTACAGGACTACCGTTGGCCGCGTAGGTACCCGCATAGTTGTCTTGGCCGTAGCTGGGATTGAAGTCGTTCAGTTCCGTGTGAACTTCCTGGAACTCATACCCAATCTTGACGCTGTGCCTGCCCTTCAGCAACGTGTAGTTAATCTTGGGGTTGAAGATCATCGGGTTCTGGAACTGCGGATTGGACGACTGCGCACCGAACTGCGAGTAGCCCGTAACCGACTGGGCGTTCAACGAGCGCACGATACGCGGGTCAGTCGGCAGACCATCGGTGATGCCGCTCTGCACCAGCAGGGACTGCTGACCTACACCCACGGGGAACTTCTGACCGATGTTGCGCGACCAGCCAAAGCGCGCATCCAGCAACTGCGTGGGCGTAATGGCCCAGGTGACGCCGCCCGCGATGTTCTTGTTCCGCAGGGTGACATTACCGTTGCTATTGCCGCCCGCAATGCCCGTGATGCCCGGCGGGTCAAAAATGTAGCCGCGATGCTGGCTGTAACGCGCAAAAATAGACAGCTTCTGGTTGAAGGTATGGTCCAGGCGGAAGTCGCCCTTGTCATCGTTGATGATGCCGCGGGGCGAGATCGACAGGTTGCCGGCGAGGGCCGACGCGCCGGATGCTGTTGGAGCGGGCAGTGCTGCGAACACGTTGCGGGCCAATGTGGTCCACTGCGCCTGCGGGATGCTGCCAAGGAAGGTGCGGCCGGTGATGGGGTCGCGCAGGGGAATGGCGTTGCCGGGGTTGCTCGGGTCGTCGTTCAGGTAGAACAGGCCGTTGCGCTGGTTCGCTGTGGGCACGACGGAGGTTACGGACGCATTATTGAAGATCTGCCGCACTGCCTCGTAATCACCGAAGAAGAAGGTATGGTCCTTCCAGATGGGACCACCCAGGGTGCCGCCAAACTGGTTGCGAATGAACTTTGGCTTGGTGGTGCCGGGCGCCAGAAATGGCCCTGAGGCGTTGAACATGGTGTTGCGGACGTAGTCCCACGCCCGACCATGAAACTGATTGGTCCCGCGACGGACAGCAGCGTTGATGACCGCGCCAATGTTGCGGCCAAACTCTGCGGAGTAATTGTTGGTCTCGACGCGGAACTCGTCGACCGCATCCGGTGAAGGCGCAATGTTCTCGTTCGCGAAGCCCTGGTTGGAAGTGCCGTAGTTGTTGTTATCCAGGCCGTCCAGCATGAAGTTGTTGAATGCGGAACGCAGACCGTTCACGTTGAACGAACCCTCACGGCTAGTGGTGGTTCCATTATTTTCGAGAGCAGACTTGCGGACGCCAGTCGAAAGCAGTGTCAGGTCGGCGTACGAGCGGCCGTTCAACGGCAGGTTCTCCACCTCGCGAGTGCCCACCAGCTGGCTGTGCGAGCTGTTCTCTGTCTCCAGCAGCGACGCTGCGCTGGTGACGGTGACAGTTTCGCTGGTACTGCCGTTCTTCAGGCTGACGTCGACACGCTGGCGGGCATTCACCGTCAGCGAGAAGTTCTCGCTGGAGAAGCCGGAAAACCCGGGCGCAGCAGACGTTACCTTGTAGTCGCCGATCTTGATGCTGGTGAACTCGAACTTGCCTTCCCCGTCAGCCTTGGTGTCGAAGTGGATGCCGGTTTCTACGTTGGTCAGCGTCACGTTTGCATTGGGAATGGCGGCGCCGCCTGCATCGCGAACGAAGCCAATGACAGACGCGGAGTCAAACTGCGCAAAGCTGGAAAGTGGCAGGACCAGAACGGCGGAAGCTGCAAGGGAGAATGGTACGAGACGGGAAAAGCGCAACGGTGGAACTCCTGAAATCGGCGATTAGCGCAATTATCTCCGTCTGGAAGCGTCGCTTTGTTGCGGTGAGGTCAATATCTGTCACAGTCGCGGCGTTTCCTGGCCGGTTCAGACGGGGTGCCGGGCAACACGCGGGAAAGCGCCAAGCTGTCGCAGCTCCCAAGACAAACCTGGCTCTTAATTGCGAATTCGTCCGCCAAGCACAAAGCCGAACAGGCCCAGAAGGATGGTTCCAAGGGCGGTCTGCAGGCTGGAGAGCAAAGTGCCGAGCTGGCTCGCGGTTCGCAATGCCACCTCTGATGTTCCTACCGTGGTCATGGAATCCAGGCTGAAGAGCAGGTAGTCCACCCAGGCGTGCGCACGCACGGAAGCGTAACCCTCACGCGTCTTCAAGCAGCCTGTCACCCAGTACAGAACGGCGAAGACCACCATCGTGGTAAGGATGGCCCGCAGCACCCGACTTACGCTGTCCCCGTAGTCGCAGAGCCATTCCGCGCCCACGTCTGCCATGTAGCGGGCTCCCATGCCAAGCGACGGCACAATCTCGCGCCGCTTCAACAGCTCCACACAGCGCCTGCGGTACAACTGCTTTTGTACGCGCCTGCGCCGCCGGTAACACCAGCTTTCATCCTCACGCTTGCCAAGGGAGCGGAAGTTTTGCTCGAGCACCAGGTAGCTGTCGATGGCACCGTCCAGATTGCCCGACGCCTCCTCCCCCACCATTCCGCCCAGCGAGTCAGCCTGCATGCGTGTGCGGTCGAGCCATGCCCCGGCAAAACGCGCGTGAGTCAGCTTGCAGGTGGCCAGGGAAACATTGGGCAGGGTGGCTCGTGTCAGGTCGGCGTGCGACAGGTCGGCGCCGTCCAGCACGACGTTGCGCAGGTTTGTGTCGCGCAGCACGGCCCGGGACAGCTTTGCGCGCCGCAGGGTGGCTCCTGACAGGTTTGCGCCGGGCATCTCCACCCCTTCCATGGACGATTCATCCAGCAGCGCGCCCTCAAAGTTCGCACGCTCTGCCGTGGCACCATCCAGGCGCACACCCCACAGGTCGGCCCCGGACAGGTCCGCCCCATCCAGAATGCTGTCCGTAAACCTGGCAAAGCGCAGGCTGCTCCCCTGAAATTTCGCATCTTCCAGCAGCGCCCCGGTGAAATTGGCTTCGCCACCGTTGGCGTGATGGAAGATGGCCCCAATCAGGTCGGCACCTGCCAGGTTCGCACCTTCCAGGCTGGTTGAGGTGAGGTTTAAGCCTCCACCTTCTACCTTCGACAGGTCTGCACCGCTCAGGTTGGCACCGCTCAGGTTCGCGCGACGAAGGCTGGCCCCGGCGAAGCTGCGTCCGGCAAGCCGAAGGCCGCCGCAAGTCACGTCCCACATGGCAGATTGGCGTACGGTGTCAGCGACGGCCTCCAGTGACACATCCGCACCCTCAAAGCTCAGCCGCCCGGCCGTTGCATCCTCGGCAAAGGCCAGCAGTGCTTTCGACGCGTCCTCCGTCGTCGCGGCATCCGGGCTGCCATTTTGAAGATCAGCTACTGGGTTCGTCATGCAGGCTTGTTTGCTGCGATCAACGCATCAATCTGTGTAAGTAACTGCGCAAAGTCGACTGGCTTTGGGTGGTAGTCGCTGCAGCCTGCGTCCAGCGCCTTCTGGCGATCGCCGGACATGGCGTGCGCCGTCAGCGCGATGATCGGGATGGTTGCCGTGGCGGCGTCCGCCCGCAGCGTACGAGCCACGGTCCAGCCGTCTACGATCGGCAGGTTCATGTCCAGCAGCATGATGTCCGGGTGTAGCTCGCGAGCCTTATCCAGGCCCTGCTGACCATCGGTCGCGACGGTCACTTCGAAGCCCCTTCGTTTGAGTCGGCGGGACAGAAAGTCCCAAAGTTCTTCATGGTCTTCCACTAACAACAGCTGCATGGACTTCTCCAGATCTTCAAAGCGAAGGAACTTCGCCTGGTTGGGTTGGGCCGCTTTCGGCTTCCGGCGAGTGGCCGTGCAGATGAGGCGTAAGCGCACGCAGTTCACCAGCCAGTTGCCGCAAATTGGTTTCGCCCTTGGTCAGAACGCGGTCAGCGCTTTCAAGCTGCTGCTTTTCTTTCTCGTCCAGCAAGCGGCCTGTCAGTACGATGACCGGAATATCGGCACAGCCGGGCCGTTCCCGCAGCAGGTGCAGGAAGGTAAAGCCGTCCATGACGGGCATGGTCAGGTCCAGCAGAATAATCTGCGGCGCGGCGTGCGCAACGGTGTTCAGCGCCTCCTGACCGTTGCTGGCTTCAGACACAGTCCAGCCCTGCCGCTCAAAGATGGCACGCAGCCGGGCGCGGGTATCCGCGTCATCGTCTACGACGAGCAGGTCGCCGGGTTCACCACGGAACTGCTCCATGACGGTCTTCAGGCGGTCCCACTCCACCGGCTTCAGAACGGTGTCTGCCGCGCCCAGGAAGTTACTCAGACCCGGTTCGTTCACAAACGTAACCATAACGACCGGTATGCGTTCGAGCGCGGGTTCTTTCTTCAGTTCGGCGAGCACGCTCCAGCCGTCCATCTGCGGCATCATCACGTCGAGCAGGATGGCACGAGGCACCAGCTCCCGCGCCAGCTCAAGTCCAGACTTGCCGTCGGAGGCCAGCCGAACAGCAAAGCCCTCTCGCTCCAGAAAGCGGCGCAGCAGTTCGCGCTGCGCGGGGTCGTCATCGATCACCAGGACCAGGTGCTTGCTCTGGTCGATGCTGGACTGGTCGACGTCTTCCTGCCTGCTTTCTTCCGGCAGCGTGGCAGGAATGCGGATGATGAATTCCGAGCCCTGACCAGAGGTGCTTTGCACCTCGATATCGCCGCCCAGCAAGCGGCAGAATGCGCGCGTGATGGCCAGCCCCAGGCCGGTGCCACCGTACTTGCGCGTGGTGGACACGTCGGCCTGCGCAAAGCGTTCGAACAGCTTTGCCGTTTGTTCCGGCGTCATGCCGATGCCGGTGTCAGACACGCTGAACATCATGCGGTCGCCGTCGCGCCGTCCGTGCACAGTAATCCGGCCTTTTTCGGTAAACTTGGCGGCATTGCTGACCAGGTTGAACAGGCATTGCCGCAGCTTGACCTGGTCGGTATTCATGGTGCCCAGGTCGTCCGGGTAGTCGAGCACGAGTTCGTTTCCCTTCTGCTCGACCAGGCCCTTCATGGTGTTGCCGACGTCCTGCAGCAGCTGGGTTGCATCGAACTCTTCCGCGTAGGTCGTCATGCGGTCGGCTTCAATCTTTGACAGGTCGAGCACGTCGTTGATCAGCGACAGCAGGTGTCGCGCGTTGCTTTGGATCTTCTGCACATCGGCGAGTGTTTCCGTTTCACCGCGGTCCTCCATCTCCTCTTCCAGCAGTTCGCTGTAGCCGATGACAGCCGACAGGGGCGTCCGCAGCTCGTGACTCATGTTCGCGAGGAACTGGCTCTTGGCGCGGTTCGCAGCCTCTGCCGATTCCTTTGCGAGGTTGAGTTCTTCCTCGGCTTTTTTCTGCTCTGTGATGTCGGTGTGCGTGCCGACCCACTCGCGCGTTGAGCCCTGTGAAAGCAGCGGCACGGCACGAGCCTGCATGGTGCGCCACTCGCCATCGGCGCGCAGCACACGCATTTCAATCGAATAGAGGCTGTTATGACTAACCGCGGTGGACCAGGCCGACGCCGACGTCGCACGGTCGTCCGGGTGCACGGCATCGAGCCAGCCATAGTGCTCGAACTGGGAAGGCACCTGGCCGGTAAAGCGTGTCCAGCTGGCCTGCTCGCCCCGCAGTTCGCCGTCAGAGGTCGTGGTCCAGATGATGGACGCACTGCTTTCAATCAAGCGACGGTAGCGCTCTTCGCTGGTTCTCAAGCGGTCTTGTGAGAGCTGTTCGGCGGTGACGTCGTCAATGACGAGGCCCGCACCAGCATGTTTGCCCGGTACGTGTTCGTCGGGCAGGGGAAACAGACCGAAGCGCAGGTTGCGCACGTCTTCTTCTGACTTGCCCGCCAGCACCACGTCGATGGTCGATGCCTTGCCATGCTGCAACACGTCGCGAAGGGCAGGCTCAAGCTGGGGGCGCATGCCCGGCAACAGGTCCCAAAGCATCCCGGTCGCCGCCGAGGAATGTTTACCGGTAGCCAGTGCGATAAAGGCCTGGTTCGCATGCCGAATGCGCAGGTTCTGGTCAACCAGGCCGAAGCCCATGGGCGCATGGTTCAACACGCGTTCCAGCAGCGCCGTGCCGGCACGTTCCCGCCTGCGGCGGATGAGCGCCACAATGGACACCGCCAAAAATGACAGTGGCAGGCTGATGCCAGAGATCAATTCCAAAGCTGGAAGCCAGAGGGACTCCCGCTGGTCGATCCTGTTGATCCGGGTATGGGCGTCGGCGTTGACGCCATCGAGCACGGAGCGGATGCCGTCCATGCTGCGCTTGCCCTCACCGGTCAGGGTCACCTCGCTGGCACCTTCCCTGCCTGCGGCCTGGCGCTCCTCAATGACGCGCTGTGCGAAAGAGTGCTTCGCCGCAATGAGGTCAGACAACTGTGCCAGCTGCTGCGGCGTAGCGTGCAACGCTGCCAGTTCACCCGGGACGGTCTGTTCCGCCAGGCGGTAGGGCTGCAGGTAGTCGTCTTCACCGGTCAGGGCGTAGCCACGATAGCCCGTTTCGAGGTCCTTCATGCTTGAGAGCAGTTTTTCCGCGGCCACAACGACGCTATTCTGCTCTGCCATTTGGCGGCGGCTGGCAGCAACCAGTGCAATGGACAGGGCCCCTGCAAGCAACCCGGCAAGAAACAGCAACAGAGCGGCGCTGTTTAGCCAACGGTACTCACGGACACGGGAAATCTTCTCACCTACCGAAATCGACTTCATCGACAAACCTGCATTGGAGACATGTTTCAGGTGAGATGCAGAAGTTGGCAGGTGGTCGTGAGCTCGACACAAAGCACACAGATTGGCTTTCGCGTGACTCTGCAGCGCCGTACGCGCTACCCTGCAGAGATACGGCTGGAGAACACCTGCCGGGAGTGATCACCCATGGCCATTATGTCTTCGCCCGCAAGCCTCAGCTACAACAACCGTACGCAGACGGACTACCGGGCCATGTCCATTGCGACCACGCTGTTCTTTATGTGGGGGTTTTTGACCTGCATGAACGACATCCTGATACCGCATTTGAAGTCGATCTTTGCGCTGACAATTGCGGAATCGGCGCTGATCCAGACTGCTTTTTTTGGTTCCTATTTCCTGTTTGCGATACCGGCCGGCAAGCTGGTGGAATATCGCGGCTACAAGCAAACCATGGTGGTCGGCTTGCTGGTGGCGGCGGCGGGCGCGGTACTGTTCATTCCGGCTGCGCACCTTGCGTCGTATCCACTGTTTCTGGGCGCGCAGGTGGTGCTGGCCGCGGGTATTACCTGCCTGCAGGTTTCAGCTAACCCGTTTGTTGCAAGCATCGGACCCGGCGACACCTCTTCCAGCCGCCTGAATCTTTCGCAGGCTCTTAATTCGCTGGGTACGACCATTGCGCCTTACATCGGCCGCGCCACCATTCTGGCCGGGGGCGCAGCCCTGACCGCCGCGGAAGTGCAGCGGCTTTCGGCAACGCAACTGAACGCGTACCGTGCCTACGAGGCGTCCACGGTGACGATGCCGTACCTGGTCATCACCGGTATTCTGCTGCTGCTGGCAGGTTTGCTGTCTCTGGTTCGACTGGATAACCGCGAACATCTGACCGTGGACCTGCGGCCCATTGCCGGGTATGGCGGCAGCGTGTGGAAGCAAAAGTGGTTGCTGATGGGTGCGGCGGGCATCTTTGTCTATGTGGGTGCCGAGGTCTGCATCGGCAGCTTCCTGATCAATTATTTTGAACGGCCAGAAATTGGTGCGCTCTCTGCCATTGCGGCTGCTGGCTTCGTGCCCTACTACTGGGGCGGCGCAATGATCGGCCGCTTCATCGGATCGGTCGTGTTGCAGAAAGTTCGCACCGGAACGCTGCTGGGCTTTGCCGCCGCGGTTGCTTTTCTGCTGGTGATTGCCAGCATGATGACCACCGGACCGGTCGCGATGTACACCATTCTGGCCGTGGGTTTCTTCAACAGCATCATGTTCCCCAGCATTTTTGCGCTGGGCCTGACGGGCCTGGGCGAGCTTACCAGCAAGGGATCCAGCCTCATGGTGCAGGCTATTGTCGGCGGCGCGATCCTGCCCTATCTGTATGGCAAGGTAGCGGATCACGTCGGCTACCAGCGAGCCTTTCTGATTCCAGCTGTCTGCTACATCTTTATCGCGTTTTACGGCTTTGCTTCGACGCGCCGGCCCATGATGACCGACCCGCTGGCGGGCCCGATGAGCGACGCGGTGTAATCGCTCGGCCCCGCAACATGATGGGCTAAACGTTTGTTGACCTGCGCGACACACACCCGTCTTACGCTCGTTCTGGAGACATCGACACCCATGAAGATCAGGTTCGCTGCGGGCTTGCTGGCAGTCACCACGTTGTGCGGTTCGGCATCCGCGCAAACCCCGGCACAACGCAAGCCGATGGTTGTCGTCATCAGCCTGGATGCCTTTGGCGCGTCGCTGCTGGCCGATCCGAAGCTGCCGGTACCCACGCTGCACGCGCTGATGCAAAGCGGTGCCTACGCCACGTCCATGCAGCCGGTGAACCCGACCGTCACCTGGCCGAACCACACCGCGATGGTCACCGGTGTGACCCCGGCGAAGCACGGCCTGATCGCCAACGGGCAGATCACCGACATTCGCAACGGCAAGATGCCGCATGTAGAGTTCCACGCGGAGAAGACCGCGCTGGTCCGCGTGCCGACCGTCTACGACGAAGCGCATGACGCAGGCCTGGTCACCGCCGAGATGGACTGGGTCGCCGTCGAACATGCGAAGGGTATCGACTGGAGCTTCTTTGAGCAGCCCGATGCCACAAGCCCGCTGCTGAAGGAAATGCTCGCCGATGGCAGCCTGACCGCAGAGGATCTGCGCGACTTCAACCACGGCCCCTCGCAGCCCTATCGCGACCGCCTGTACACGCGCGGCGCGACCTACGCGATCAAGCACCATCACCCAAACCTGGTGCTGCTCCATCTGCTGGCGCTGGACGGCAACGAACACACCTACGGCTACGGCACGCCCGCCGGCGCGACGACCGCGGCCTTTCTGGATGACCGCGTGAAAGAAGTCATAGACGCCGTGCGCGAAGCAGGCGACATGGCGCGCACGACGTTCCTGATCGTCAGCGATCACGGCCAGTCGAGCGTGCACCACGCCGCCGACCCCAACGCAATCCTGCTTGCGGCAGGCATCACGCCCAATCAGGCGACGGCGCTGGCCGAAGGCGGTGCTGCCTACATCTACGAGGCGCACGCGAACCCCGCGCTGGACGCGAAGATTCGCGCCGCCTTTGCGGCGAGTCCCGCGACCGACTCCGTACCGACCCCCGCTGAGGCCGCATCGCAGGGCTGGCCCTTGCCGAGTGCGAACCAGACCGCGCCGGACGTCCTTGTGTACGCGAAGGAAGACTGGAAGTTCGACGAGCGCGTCTCCACGCAGCCAGAGCAGCAGACCGGCGCACACGGCTACCCGAACACACGCCCGCTGATGCAGCAGATCTTCATTGCCAGCGGAGCCGCGATACGGCCCGTTGGTCAGCAGCCCGCCATCTCCGTTTTGAATGTTGCGCCCACCATTGCGCAGATCCTGGGTCTGCCGCAGACCGGCATGGATGGTGGACCGCTGACCAGCATCCTGAAGTAGGCCTGGGAGGCGCAGATGAGGTCGCCTCTTCCCGCAGGGCGATGTTTTGCGACGGTCGAATGGTAGCCTGAATTTCTCGCGACACGTGAGCAAATGGAGCTTGCAGCATGCGGAACGAATCTGGCACGTCCACGGTCTCGCTTGCAGAACGGATGCGTGCTCATCTCCAGATTGCGCGGCTCGACCACTCCATCAAAAACCTGTTTGTGCTGCCGGGCGTCATTGTGCCGCTTAGCTCGTATCCCGGGCTGATGAACCGCCACCTGATCGTCACACTGGTATGGGCCTTTGTTGCGATTACGCTGGTGGCCTGCAGCAACTACGTGATCAACGAAGTTCTGGATGCGCCCTACGACCGGCTGCACCCCATCAAGAAAAACCGCCCAGCCGCACGCGGCGTCGTACACACCGGCGCGGCCTACGTACAGTGGCTGGCCATGATGCTGGCGGGCCTTGCCATTGGTCTCGTGTTCATCGGCAAGCTGTTTACCCTGACCGCGCTGGCGCTTTGGATCATGGGCTGCCTGTACAACTTTCCACCCATTCGCACCAAGGACGTGCCTTATCTGGACGTGCTGACGGAGTCTATTAACAACCCGCTACGCATGCTGCTGGGCTGGTACGCCGTAACCAGCTTGTTGGTACCGCCGGTTTCGCTGCTGGTGGCGTATTGGATGATCGGTTGCTACTTCATGGGCCTGAAGCGTTACAGCGAACTAAACGAGATTGGCGACCGCACCGTGGCAGGCAGCTACCGCGCCTCATTCAAGCGGTACACGCCAGAACTGCTGCTGGTGTCGGTGATGTTTTATGCGTCGACGGCCATGCTATTCCTGGGTGCGTTCATCATCCGGTACCGGCTGGAGCTGATCCTGGGCTTTCCCCTGGTTGCGCTCACCATGGCGATTTACTTGAACACCGCCTTCAAGCCGCAAAGCGCCGTGCAGAACCCTGAAAAGCTGTACCGCGAACCGCTGCTGATGGCATCTTTTACAGCGACCGCTTTACTCATGGGGCTGCTGTTGTTCATACGCATGCCGCGGCTGGAACAGTTCTTCACGCCGACGCTGCCCCCGGCAACGACCTCTGCGCCTATAACAGCGCCGATCAGCCTGCTACACGTACCGCCTGCAACGTTGACCGTGTGGCCGCACGGTCGCGGCCCCGCATGACAGTGGCTTCACAGACAGAGCATGCGAGCTGGCGAAGCTCGCTGCCGGCACTGTTCGCCGTGCTGCTGCTGACGGCATCCATCATTCTGCTGTGGGGACATTTCAAGCCGCTGGACCAGGACGAGATCTTTGTTCTGCAGACTGATAGTGTTCGCTCCATAGCGGAACTGGTGCAGGTGCAGCGGCATTTTCCCATCTCGCTGGACCCACTGTTTTACCACCTGCTGGGCCATGCTTCGGTCAGCGTTCTGGGGGCCACGGCGTTCGCTATCCGGTTGCCGTCGCTGCTGGGCTACCTGCTAATGCAGGTATGTATCTCTGCCGTGGCTGGCAGGCTGGCAGGCCGACATGCCGCCGTCATTGCAGCGCTCGTACCGGCGCTGACCGCTACGTTGTTCTACGCAGTGGAGGCACGCCCCTACGGCCTTTTGCTGGGACTTTCTGCGTTGCTGTTGCTGGCCTGGCAACGCTCTGTACGTAACGTTTCGCAGCCGCGCACCGGCGCCCTGCTGACCCTTGCCGCCGCGCTTGCGCTGGCGTTGAACACGCACTACTTTGCCGTGCTGCTGCTGATGCCGTTGTACGCCGCAGAACTGTATCGAACGGCCGAACGATCACGCGCAGTTCGACGCCTCAACATCGATTGGCCGGTGGTGGTCGCTGTTGCCGTCGGGTCGGCAGGCATCGTGTTTGCCCTGCCGTTTCAGAAAGCCGCGGGAGAGTTTCGCAAGCATTACTACAACGCGGGCGGCGTGGGCCTGCATGCGGTGACGCAGTCTTACCGCGCACTGTTCGTTAACTACACGAACTATTCCATCGCCGTGCAACACCTTTTAGGAGCGGTTCTGGTTGCATTGTCACTGCTGCTGCTGTGTGCGCTGTGGCGGCACTTTCGTGAGCATGATCGAGCGCTGCCAGCGGAGCGCGTCTTCCTGGTGGTGCTGGCGGCAATGCCCTTCTTCGGCTTTCTGCTGGCGCGGTTTGTAACGCACTCCATTGAGGTGCGGTATGTGCTGCCCGCTATGGTCAGCATCGCCGTTCTGATCGCGATTGCATTGGCACCGCTGTACCGTTCACGCCGGGTGTACGGTGCCATCGTGGCGGTGCTGCTGGTGGCGGTTGCCGCGGCAGGGTCAACGCGTGTCCACGAGGAGAGCGTAAAACGCAACGCCTTTCTGGCTTCCCTGAGCCCAAACCAACCTTTGCCTGGCGCACCAGACACCCGCATTTACGTGCAGAACCTCGGCTACTTTGACGAGGTGACCCCGTATCTACCGAAGGGCCTCCGCAGCCGCATGGTGCTGCTGTACTCGCGCGACGAGGAACTGCACTGGCTGAACCACGACACGGGCGCGCTGACCGCCACCCACATGCAGCACTTCACCACCGTGCCCACCATGCGCTATGAAGACCTGCGGCAGCAGCCCGGCGAGCACCTGGTGTTGCTGCACCCGGACGGCTGGGAGTGGCTGGGCCGAGCGCTACAGGCAGACGGCGCAAGCATCACACCGTTGGCAGCAGCGCTTCGTGGCGATTTGGGAGCCGTAT
>JBPBQP010000017.1:0-47860 GCA_050954745.1 Janthinobacterium lividum
AAACCAACGATGTCGAGGCCCTTCTTGCGGCCGATGCGCTGCGCGGCGATGAGTTCACCCGGAGCAATGTGGTAACGATTATGCGCGGAGTCGATGCGGGTATTGCCTGCACGCATCAGTTCTACGACCTCGTTCGATTCGCCCGCATGGCCCAGCAGGATGCCGCAACACTCGTGCGGGTAGGTCTCCTCGCCGTGCGCGCGGAGTGCTTCGTAGTCGGCTTGCGTCAGCTTCAGCATCGTTGGCACCAGTCTAGTCTTCCATCCAGAAGCGCTCACTCAGGTACTTCTCCGCACCGTCGCACAGGATGGTGACGATCACGGCCTCACGTCCGGCGGCGTACTCTTCCTCCGCAATCTGCAGGGCGGTCGTCACGTTGGCACCTGCGGAGACACCGACTAACAGGCCTTCTTCGCGACCGAGCCGCTTGCACATGGCGTAGGCCGGCTCAGTCTCGGCCCAAATGTTGCGGTCGGCCAATGCCGGGTCGTAGATGGGCGGCACAATGGCGGTTGGCATGTGCTTCAGCCCTTCCAGACCCGTAAAGGGCGAGTCGGGCTGCATGGAGATGCACTGGACCGCGGGGTTCAACTCGCGTAGCCTGCGCGTGGTTCCCATGAAGGTGCCGCTGGTGCCCATGGCCGCGATGAAGTGCGTCACGGTGCCGTCGGTTTGTTGCCAGATCTCATTGGCCGTCGTGCGGTAGTGCGCTTTCCAGTTGTTGTCGTTGCCGTACTGGTCGGCGTAGAAGTACTTCTCAGGAGCGGCCTCGTACAGCTCGCGGACTTTGCGAATGGCGCCGTCCGAGCCGTCGCCGGCTGGCGTGAAGATGACTTCCGCGCCGTAGACATGCAGCATCTTCTTGCGTTCGGGGCTGGCACTGGCGGGTACGCAGAGCGTCACCGGGAACTGCAGCGCCGCACCCAGCATGGCGTACGAGATGCCAGTGTTGCCGCTGGTGGCATCCAGCAGGGAGCGTTCGGGCTGCATGTCGCCGAGTTCGCCCGCAGCCATGGCTGCCGTCACGATAGACGAGGCAGCGCGGTCCTTGATGGAGCCGCCAGGGTTGTCGAACTCTGCCTTAGCTAGCAGGGTAATGCCGGGCAGGTGCGAAACGATGCGATCCAGCCGCAGCATGGGCGTGTTGCCGATGCGCTCAATAATCGTGTGCCCCAGCTTTTGTGTTGCAACTGCCGCTGTTCCCATGCGTTCTAAACCCCTGCGTGTCCCGCGCCGTGCCGGTTCTTGATGTGCGAAAGTAATCTTAGCGGTTGCAACTGCCGGTGTTTTTACCGGACCCCGCGCAAACTTGAAAAGGCGGCCACCGAAATGTTCTGGAAAAAGAAAGTCGCGAAGCACACGTTTAACGACGTTCTCTCAAGCCTTGGCGCGCAGAAGTTTGATGTTGCCGCCGCAGGAGAGGGTGCAGGCGGGGCTCGCGTTGCCGGTGCGTACCGCGTGTCAAAATACGGCTGCGCGGCTGAGATCGCGCCATCGCCAGCCGTCAGCGAGAAGATCATTCCGCAGCCTGCGCCTGCTGAAATCGTCACGAAGGTAGGTTTCGTACTGAATGGCCAGATCGCACGGCTAGTCGACAAGGGCTACCAGAAGTTCCTGAAGACGCCCAAGCTTGAGATCGTGGCTACCGCCGACCACCTGCGCGCGCTGCACCAGTTTTCAGAAGAGCTGGATGAAGCCGCTGGCACCACCATGCTCTACAACGAGAGCCTGGGTACGACCAGCGACAGCTATATGTACGACCGCGTCAAGGGGCGCGAGACACACCTTGGGCAGGCGCACCGCACGGCGGATCCCTTGCAGCGTTCGGCAACTGTAACCGGTAGCGGAACCGACGGGGCGAACGATCTCTAGCGGGTACGCCGAAGTTGAATCCCTGCGGCCAAAGCCGCGCCATGCGCTATCTCATTGCTAAGGCCACCTTGGTGAACGAGGCGATGACTCAGTGCCAACTACGCTTTGCCGCGGGTCCGCTGCCATTCCCGGTAGGCTTCGCTTTTGCCCATGCCGCGTTCCCGGGCTACCTGCTTCAGCGCATCTTTCTCGTCTAGGCCAGACTTGATCAGAGCGCGAACCCCTTGCGACAGGGTGACTTTGCCTTCTGCTGCCTCCGCCGCCAGCTGGCCGGATAGCAGCAGTACCATCTCACCCCGGACGCTGTCTCGTGCGGATAGGGTGGCGTGAACCTCTGCCGCAGAGCCGCGCAGAAATTCTTCGTGCAGCTTGGTCAGTTCGCGCCCCAAGACTACGCGGTGTCCGGACCCGAAGACTACGGCAACGTCCGCCAGTGCGTCGACGATGCGGTGGGGTGTCTCGTAGAAGATTTGCGTCGCGGGTTCCGCAGCCGTCCTCATTTCGGACAAAACCGTTTCCAACGCAGTGCGGCGTTCGCCCGGTTTGGAGGGCAGAAAGCCGCGGAAGGCGAAGCGTTCCGTGGGCAGGCCACTGGCGGTCAGCGCGCTTAGGGCTGCGTTGGCACCGGGAATAGCGAACACGGGAATGCCTGCCTCGGCGGCCAGGCGGACGATCTCCTCCCCTGGATCGGCAATGCCGGGCATTCCCGCGTCGCTGACCACGGCGATGCGCGCGCCTTCGCGCAGCTGCGCAACCAGCTCTTCTGCCCGCCCACGTTCATTGTGCAAGTGGTAGCTGACGGTCGGCTTGTCGATGCCGTAGTGGTGCAGCAGTTTGCCGGTCTGACGGGTGTCTTCACAGGCAATGCGGTCGACTGACCGCAGCACCCGCAGCGCGCGCAGGGTCATGTCTTCCAGGTTGCCGATGGGCGTGGCCACAAGGTACAGGCCGGGTGTAAGTGGCGGGTCGGGCACGGAACCTGCGGAATCAGCCACGTCCACCTGCAAGGTTCAGCAGGCGGCGTGTGCGGCCCAGCACGGCCATGGACTGCGACAGATTGCCCGGGGTAAGGATGCCGACCAGCCGCTCATCAACCACCACCGGCAGAAACTGTGCGCCCTTGCTGCGCTGCACGCGCTGCAGGGTCGGGATCAGCAGGTCGTCCGGTGCGACGGATTCCACGGTACGGATCATCACGCTCTGCACGTAGCTGTTGCGGTCGGTGCGCAGGGCGGTCATCAGCGCTTCACGGCTCACCGCGCCGACCAGCAGCGGCCCACGGACGACGGGAAAGACATCCTGCAACGACGGCACGCTGATCTTCAGTGCGTCTTCCAGCGTGTCAGAGGCTGAGAGCGTGGTGAACTCACGCAGCATGACCTCGGCTACCGTGACCTTTTCGGCTGCGGTCGATGCCAGTGCGGTGACTGCCTCGCCACGGCTGCTTAGCAGCACGGAAAAGCCCATCAGAGCCACCCAGACATTCGCCATGGCCGCACCCAGCACTACCAGCAGAAGCGCGGTGCCCTGGCTGATGCCTGCAGTCGCCCGAGCTGCCGCAGCCTGGCCGCGTACACGCGCGAGCTGGCGGCGCAGCATCAAGCCGGCATCCAGCGGCAGGGCGGGCAGCAGGTTCAGGCCGCCCAGCAGCACCTGCGCCCAGATGGCCGCGCGCAGCAGATGTGCAGGCCCGAACCATGGCCGTTCAAACAGGTTGATGTGCGGCGTCGCGGTGTACATCAGCAGGGCCATGGTCAGCCCGGCAAAAAAGTTCGACAGAGGCCCAGCCAGCGACAGAAGACGCTCGGTGGTCTCAGAAAGGCTGGTTGCGGCTTCCTCTCCCGGCGGAACGGCCCCGGTCGGCAGCAGCACGAGGCGGTTTACGGGCACACCAGCAGCGGCCAGGGCGATGGTTCGGCCCGTCTCGCGCACCAGCACGGCAGCCAGCAGCAGCAGCCACAGCGCAAATCCGCGGAAGGCAGCACCATTTGTAGCTGACGACGCCACCATGATGGCGGGCAGCAGCAGCACGGTCAGGGCGTGCAGCCGCACCTCCACTCCGAAGTACGTCCCCAGGGAAAGTGACCAACCACGCATGATCCTGATTGTATTCGGGAGCCGGTCGCGCCAAACCATGTATTCTCTCCCTCGAATGCGCGTCATAGCCGGCACCTTCCGATCGCGACCCTTGCAGGCTCCCAGGGGCACGGCCACCCGACCCACCAGCGACCGGCTGCGGGAAACCTTGTTCAACGTGCTGGGCACACGGGTTGCAGGCGCACAGTTTGCCGATCTGTATGCCGGATCTGGCGCGGTGGGCATCGAAGCGGTTTCCCGAGGTGCTGCAGAGGTCTTCTTTGCGGAAAAACATGCACCCGCACTTGCGGCCATCCGCGCCAATTTGCGCGCGCTGGGAGTGTCGGCCGGGTTTCAGATTGAGGCCGCTGGTACCGCATCGCTGCTGAAGCGGTTGCGTGCTGCCGATGCGCTGCTGGACATCGTCTTTCTGGACCCGCCGTATGAAGAAGCGGATGAGTATCGCCGCACGCTCGCCGCGCTGGGGGAAGGCGCGTTGCTGCACCCAAATGCGCTGGTTATTGCGGAGCACACACGCAAGCAGCCCCTGCTGGATGAATACGGCGACCTGCACCGCACCCGCACGCTGCTGCAGGGCGATGCCGCACTGTCGTTCTACGCACGCACCGCAACGACGGCCTAGGGCAGAAAACCGCCGCCGGTCAGTTCCCGTGTACGCAGATCGAGCGCAAACGGCAGTTCGCGGTCCGACTGCATGTGCCATCCCGTACCGTGCAGGACGCCCTCTCGAATGCCGGTGACGGCGACGCCCTCCCAGCTCAGGCGCGGGCTCGTCCAGGCCGCATCTGCGGTGAGGACGGTGACCGTATGGAAGCCGACCAGCACCAGCGCGCCCGGATCGTCAGCCACATGCACGGACACCACGGGGCGTAGGGGCAGCAGCTCGGTGCGTTCCGGTTCCCCGGTCGGGATCAGGTAGGCGTACCCGCCCGCGATGGCCAGAACGTCTTCTGGACGTGGCGTCGGCCACACGCCGGTAGAGACGCCCCCACCCGCAAAGCCCAGAGCGCACTGCGCCAGAAAGATGCCGCCCACCGCAGGCCTGACCTCAAGCCAAAGGGCACCGCGAGCCAGCGCGTCTTCTTCGCCCGGAACCGCCAGTGGAAAGACAAACTGCCGCGCCGGAGCGATGAGGGGAGCACCAGGCAGCACGCGCGCCTGCCAGCTGTGCGGAAATGCGTCCTGAGGTTGTGCAGTCAAAGTGCATGCTCCCATCCCCTGGCTTGTAGGGGGCTTGTCTTGCCATCGGTTGCCAGCAGAATATCGAGGCTGCGGGTGATCCGGCCAAGGCGCGTCACCGCGACTCCCGCTACTGTTCGTGGCATACGAGTTCCCGGACGTGCCGTAAACAGCAGCTCGTAGTCTTCGCCGCCGTGGAGGGCCAGGTCCAGAGCCTGCGCTGCCGTTTTCCGCTGCAACAGCAGGTGGAAAGGCACCGACGATGCGTCAACGACTGCACCCACACCCGATTCCTTGCACAGGTGCCGCAGATCGGTCGAAAGACCGTCGCTCAGGTCCATGGCAGAGGTCGCCAGCCGGGCACGACGCAGACGCTCTCCGGCCCTCAGTCTCGGTGCAGGGAACAGATGTGGGCGATCTGGGCCATCCAGTATCTTGCGGAAGGTCTTCGGGCTGGCTGCGAGTTCCTCCAGCTCCGCCGCCGCACCGCCTAATGCCCCGGTTACGTAGAGCAGGTCGCCCGGGCGCGCACCACTTCTGCGCAATTCCGTGCCGCGTGGTGCAGAGCCAAGCAGCACAATGTCGGCCAGGATCGCCCCGTCGGGAGCCGTAGCTGTATCGCCGCCCGCCAGAGGTGTGCCCGTTTTTTCAGCCAGGGCCAGCAGCCCATCAAAGAAGCCGTCGACCCACCCCCGCCCGGCGACTCGCTTCGTGAAGCCTGCAGGAAGGGCTAGGGAAAGGAAGGACGCCAGCGGGCGTGCTCCCATGGCGGCCAGGTCGCTCAGGCCTCTCGCCAGGCAGCGATGGCCGACAGACTCGGGCGAATGCCAGTCGCGGCGGAAATGCCGACCTTCCAGCGAGAAGTCGGTGGTCACCAGCAAATCGTGCCCTGCGGGTGGGCGCAACACCGCGCAGTCGTCACCAATGCCGAGCCGCACACGGCCAACCCCGCCGCCTACGCGGGTTCGCACTTGCCGAATCAACCTTAGCTCGCCCAGGCCTGCCACCACCCTAGGGTACAAGCTGGTCGCCGCGTAGTATGCACCAGTCGAGGGCGCCGTGACAGAACTGTGACATGGCGCCTGGCGCTCCGGTGTCCCACAGAGACACACAAACGGTTAGACTTGGGACTGCTGGGGCCAGCAATGCGACATCGCAATCAATAGCGCGAATCGCATTATGCAGCACCCATAGAAGGAACGGTTTGAAGAAGAACTTCTATCTTGTCGTTGTTTCGCGTGAGCAGGATGGCTCGTTGCGCCGCTTGCCGGTACCACTGCACCTGGTTTGGATTGTGGCCGGGGCCGCCTTGATCGGCCTGTTTACCATGGCTGGCCTGGCTGGCTCGTACTCCCGCATGTTGTTGAAGACAGAGCGCTTCAACCAGCTGCGGCGCGAGCATGACGCCCTGCGCGGCGATTACATGCGGCTGGAAAAGCGCGAGCACGAGAAGGAAGTGCAGGCCGCCTCCTTGGGAGCGCTGGCCAGCGAAGTTTCCGCGCTGTACGGGTTTACCGCTCGTGGCCTCGCAGGCGGTGCCCAGGGCAGCGTTGAACTCCTGGGCAAAAGCTTCCACCGCGGGAAGTCTGCAGGCGTTCAGCCCGGTTCGCAGATCGTGGACACCCCGGCCGATGCAAACTTCACGAACGCTACGTACTACAAGTCACTTGCTGACTTTTACGCCCTGCGTAACAAGGCGTTTGACGGCACCGCAACCCGCTCCATCAACAGTGAGCTATTGCGTTCGCATCTTGGCGGGCAGCTTGGACCGGATTTGATGACGGGCAACATGCCGACGCTTTGGCCGGTCACGGGGCCAATTACCTCGCCCTTTGGGGCTCGCGAAGACCCGATTCTGGGGGCGGGCGAGGGTGAGTTTCACAAAGGCGTCGACATCTCCGCCCCGTATGGCACACCGATTCGCGCCACGGCGGACGCGACTGTGTTGTCTGCTGCGGTTGGCAACGGGTATGGCAAAGAAGTTGTGCTGGATCACGGTGGCGGCGTTCATACCCTGTACGCGCACATGTCCGGTTTCCATGTGTCAGCAGGTGATGAAGTGGTGCGTGGCCAGATCATCGGCTACGTCGGCATGACCGGTCGTTCAACCGGCGCGCACGTTCACTACGAAGTCCGACTGAAGGATGTCGCTGTTAACCCGCACAAATATCTGACCACAACACTGAATGATGCGGGCCCGGTGGTCGCCAGCCGCTAGCATCTTCGCAGTCAGAAAACAGGCCTGTCGGTAAGCCTAGCGGACCCCGACAGGCTTGTTATTGCTCCACTCGTCTGCCACGACGCCGATGTTCTGCATGGTGTCAATGGCTTTCTCAATGGTGCGGCGCAGCTGTGGCAGGGCCTCACTCGGAGCATCGCGTGCCTCCTCGATAGCGACGACGCGGCCATAGGGCCATGCTTCCTTCGGGATCGAGTTCAGCGCCTCGGCCAGGCGCGAGGGGTCGATGGTCATGATCTGGCGGCGTGCCGCTTCCGGCCGCAGCATGGTGCCTTTGCCCAGGTCTGACGGGTTGCTGTCCGGCATCAGTACGTGCAGCGAGATCATCTTCTCCTGCACGGTCAACGAGGGATTCTGCCACTCGTTAATGTCACTGACGTTCATGTACAGATTTTTGGAGGGCGGCGGGATACGTGCCAGGTCGCGACGAGCGTCGTCGATTTGCTGACGATCGTCGACTGCTGGAGCCGTCGTCGGCGCGGTGCGACAGCCTGCCAGAGGCAGGAACATGCAAAGGGACAGGGTTGCAGCAACTTGGAGCTTCAAAATGGAGGACTTGGACCTTTCTTGCAATTGGATCGGAGATCGCGAAAGCTCGGCTCGGCTAGACGGTCTTGATGTTACCGTTGACGCCATTCGGGAAAAAAGCACCTTTCGCCGTTCCCGTCACCGCGCTGCCATACACAATCGACAATACCTGCGAAGCCGTGCGCTGATAAGCAAATCCCAGGGAACTATTACTTTGGCCCGTGGTTCCGTTTGCCAAAGTGGCAAAGAAGCCGCCGTTTGTGGTGGTGGGTCCAGCTGTAGAAAGAGCAACAGTACCGGGGTCAGCTGGCTTCACATCGTAGCCGTCGGCGGGCACATACCCTGCCAGATTGGTTGGGTAGGCAGCTCCTAACTGGATCGCCAGCAGACGCAAGGCCCCGGTATGAAACCCCTCGACAGCTAAAATCTGCGCGGCTGCGGTCACATTGTTGCCGGTCAGGCTGGCTGCGGCGCCCGCATACGCGGTGACGCCCACATCCTCAAATAGCCGTGCGTGCTGCAGGTAATTTGAGGCAGAGATGGCCGCCAGCGCTGCCAGGTTGATTTGTGGACGAGCCACGGCAAGCTGACCCAGGGCTGTGCGGAGGGCACTCACATGCGATGCCTCGTCGAAATAGATCTCGGCAAACAAGTCATTTACCTGTTGATTGGGAAAGGTGATCTGGCTCGGGGTGCCGGTTGGTGCGGGCCCGCCGCCGGTCAGGCTGCTGTCCAGATCCTTACCGGTCACAATGTAGCTGTAAAAGGTCGCTTCGAGATATTCGAGGTTGAGCGCGAAGTTGAGAACATCCACCTCAGCCTGACCGGCGGCGTCGACGTAAGGCAGGGTGGCGTCACTGCAACCCAGCACGGCGGCCCCAGCGGCTACGGTACCGACAACACCCGCAGCGGTCAGGAAGCGCCTGCGGTCAAGCGTCTTCCGCGTGGCGTCTTCGCGGCGATCCTGTGTGGTTGCGGTCGGGAAGAGCTCAGGGGCGTCAGACATCGTTGTGGATCTCCTTGGTTGCAGAACGGGACTGTTCCGGCAGGTGAACTCGCCACCCGCTCGTCCTTCGCTTAGACCCCGAAACGCCCCGAGGTGTTGCTACTTTCCGGAAGGATCGGTTCGCGCGGAAAGAAAATCTGGCGGATGCTCAGATTCTTCATCCCAACGCCATGCATTCTTACGTATAGATTCATTGGAACCATTCCACGGAGATCTTGTACATGGCTGAAAAAAAGGATGAGACGCTAGAGCGGTTGACCGAAGGCATTCTGAAATTTCAGAAAGAGGTCTACCCGTCCCGGCGTGAAGTGTTCGAGTATGCGGCAACGCATCCGCAGAAGCCTCACACCCTGTTGATTACCTGCGCAGATTCCCGCGTCGATCCTGAACTGCTGACGCAAAGCAAAGGCGGTGAGCTGTTTGTGACTCGCAACGTCGGCAACATGGTGCCGCCCTACGGAGACATGATCGGTGGTGTCAGTTCAGCCATTGAATACGCGGTGGATGCGCTGGGTGTGCAGCACGCTGTGATTTGCGGCCACACCGACTGCGGTGCCATGAAAGGCATCCTGGCTGACGCTGGCGCCCTCGACGAGATGCCAACTGTGAAGCACTGGCTGCGCAACGCAGACGCCGCAAAGCGTGTAGCCGCAACGATCGATGGCGGTCCTCCTTCCCTGCAAACCATGACCGAGCAGAATGTCTGGATGCAGATGAACCACCTGCGCACTCACCCCTCGGTTGCGGCTGCCCTTGCGCGTGGCGTACTAAGCGTATCTGGATGGGTCTACGACATTGCCTCGGGCGACGTCCGCATCTTCAACGCAGAGAACCATCGCTTTGTGTCGGTCCGTGACCTTGCGGCGGCCGGCCAGCCCGCGGAGCCCTCAGCATGATCGTTCCCCACTCGCCGCAGTTGCGCCGCCTGCTTGCCTATGTCGGTCTGCCCCTGCTGCTTCTGTTCCTGTACGACGCAGCCATTGTGCTGCTGTTCCAGGTGGCGGGCTGGAAGTGGGTCGCGCTGCCGCACATTCCGCTGGCGCTGTTCGGGTCCGCCATCGGCCTCATCGTGGCCTTCCGCAACAACAGCAGTTACGGTCGCTGGTGGGAGGCGCGCACGCTGTGGGGCGGCATCGTCAACAACTCTCGTTCCTGGGCGCGCCAGGTGCTGTCATCCATCGCGCCACAGAAAGAAGCGGATCGGGAAGCCGTGCGCACCCTGCAGTGCCGCATGGTGCTGCTGCAGATTGCCTGGGTGCATGCACTGCGGCAGCAACTGCGCGGCCAGCCACCCCTCGATGAACTGCACGGCTTGCTAACGGAAGAAGACCTGATGGCGCTGGCAGGGCAGAAGAATATTCCTTTTGCCATTCAGATCTGGCAGGGTGATCTGGTCCGTCAGGCGTTGGAAAGTGACTGGATCGACAGTCTGCAATGGTCCGCTCTGGACAGCACGCTGAACGATCTGGCAGACCTGCAGGGCGGCTCGGAACGCATCAAGAACACGCCCATGCCGAAGCAGTACGCCTTCTTTCCGCAACTGTTTACGAGGATGTACTGCCTGCTGTTGCCGCTGGGTCTGGTGCTGAACATGGGATGGTTCACGCCGCTGGGTTCGACCCTGGTCGGTTTCATCTTTATTGCGCTCGACAAGATTGGCCGCGATTTGGAAGACCCGTTCGAAAACACCATCTACGACATTCCGCTATCGTCCATGTCGCGCACCATCGAGATCAACCTGAGGCAGGCGCTGGGTGAGCGTTCGCTGCCGGAGGCGTTGCAACCGGTTCAGGGCGTTCTCTGGTAGCGGTTAGGAACACGTGTCAGGCAAAGGACCGGGGCGACTCCCCGGTCCTTTGCCGTTGGCAGGTACGCTATTTACTCCTAAAGATTTAGTTGACAAAGGTCGCGGAGCGGCAGATGCTGATCTCCTAAGCAATTAGGAGGTTGAGTATGTCACCAGGAACCACCAAGCCCGCCAGCCGCGAAGGCCTTACACCGCTTGAGCTGCAGATCATGCAGGTGTTGTGGTCTGCCGGGCCAAGCACCGCCACCGAAGTGCTGCCGCAGATGGAAGGCGACCTGGCCTACAACACGGTGCAGACCATGTTGCAGGTGCTGCTGCGCAAGGGCAAGGTGAAGCGGACGGCGGAAGGCCGCGCCTATCGCTATCGCGCCGCGGTATCGCGGGAACGGGCGGCGGGTTCTGCGATAGGCGATCTTCTGAAACGCATGTTTGGAGGATCGGCGGAAGCCATGCTGCTGGCCATGGTCGACTCCGGCCACGTAGCAGCCGAAGACCTGCAGCGAGCCCGCAAAGCACTGCAGGCGGCAGAGTCTGCCAGCGTGAAAGCGACAGACGGCGGTCGCAAGGCAAAGGCGGAAACACGATGAGCGCCACCCTGGTTGCTGTGGAGCAAGCCGTTGCACAGTTCGCCCTGCACGCGCTTTGGCAGGTGCCACTGCTTGCGCTGGCGGCATGGTTTGCGGTTCGGCTCGGCAGGCCCGCAGTGCGGGCGGCACATGTCGTCTGGGTGGCAACGCTGGTGCTGTGCGTGGTGCTGCCGCTGTTTTCTACGGTGAACGCGCGCCATGCTGCGGCGCAGGCAGCGCGTGACGGCACACAGGTAAGCATCCGCTTTGACGATGCGGCCTATGACCCGATGGTGCCCGCCATGCAGCGCGAGGCAGCCTGGCAGCGGCTGCTGCGCCGGCATTTCAGTCGGCAGCGTGGACTTGTGCCTTTCTTCCTGACGGTGCCGCCGGCCTGGGCGCGTGGCGTTGCGGGCGTTTACCTGCTGTTTGCCGTGATCTTCCTGTTGCGGCTGCTTACCGCCTGGCGCCGCGTGCGAGGCATTGTGCGTGCGTCCTCCGCGCTGCCCTTGCAGGACGCTTTTTCGGCGCTGTTGCGGAAGCGATGCGCACAGACGGGGCTTGCCGTACCCGAGGTGCGCAGCAGCGATGCGATTGCTGGGCCTGCCCTGGCAGGGGTTCTGCGGCCGGTGCTTCTGCTGCCAACGAAAGCTGCGCTCCTGCTGGACGGCCCCGAGATGGAAGCCGTGCTGCTGCATGAAGTGGCACATTTGGAGCGGCACGACCCGGCCATGCACGCGCTGTGTTCGCTGCTGTTGCTGCCGCTTTGTTTTCACCCGGCAGGGTGGTGGACAGCGCGGCAGATCCGGCAGACGCGCGAGATGGCGTGCGATGCACGGGCCGCGGCCAGCCTGGGCTCGAGCGTGGCGTATGCGCATGCTCTGCTCCACATTGCGGAGCGCATTGGGTACCAACCTGCGGAACATCGCGTGCTGAACTTCTTCAGCAACGGCCTGTTCGGCGCAACCCTGGAGCTGTTCAACGGCAGTGGAGCCATGGAGGAACGTATGCAGAAGCTGATCGAAAATCGTCCTGAAGAAGGTCGTGGGAGTCGCGCGCTGCGCGCAGTTGCGTGTGTGTCGGTGTGCGCGGCGGCGGTGTTGGCTGCAGGCCTGTTGCAGGTGCGACCGGCGCTTGCGGGCGAGCGCTCGCTTCAGTCCTCGACAACAGACAACGGCGCGCGGTTACTCAGCGGCGACCACGCCAGGGAACAGCTGCAGCAGGCACGCCGTGCATTGACGGAGGCGGAACAGAAGGCTACGAACAACGACGATCGCCGCAGGATCACCACGGCCCGCGGCATCGCTGCGATGGCAGAGCAGGCGATTGCCGACGTGGATCGCTCCCGGCAAAGCGTTCATCCCGTCGTCGATCTGTCGACGCTTCAGGTGCAACTGGCAGACCTCAAGGTGCAGACAGACCTGCTCAACTCACCCGAGTGGAAGGCCCGCATGGAACAGCAGCAGCGAGACCTGGAGCAGTTGCGCGAGAGGCTGGCTTCGCCCGGTTTCAGGAAGGAGATCGAAGACGCCAGCCGAATCGACGTGCCGCACATGGAAGCCATTCTGCGCGATGCGAAGCAGCAGCAGGCACAGGCGTTAGAACAGATTCGCTCCGGTGCGTTCCAGCGGCAGATCGAGCAGGCGAATCGCATGGTTGCGCGGAATGTGATTCCAGTGCTGCCGGTGGAGGCAGCAGACGCCGTAGCGGAGCAGCCTGTGAAGGTTTCGCCAGCTGTGATGTCGGGCAATGTCACCCATAGGGAAGCCCCGATTTACCCGGCAGAGGCAAAGGAAAAGAAGATTCAGGGAGCCGTCCTGCTTCATGCCATCATCGGCGAACAGGGGAGCATCGAGCAGCTTTCAGTGATTAGTTCACCGGACGAGATGCTTTCAAAATCTGCCTTGGATGCGGTGCACCAGTGGACCTACAAACCTTACCTGTTGAATGGGCAACCGACGGCGGTGGACACCACGATCACGGTGACTTACTCCTTCACCAAGTAGGCAGAAAAGATTGGCCGCAGCGCATCTGCGCCGCGGCCAATCTTAAGTTCATCCCTGCAGACCTGCAGTTACCCGCCGAGCAGGCTGCTGATGAGCGCTTTTTTCGGTTCGCGTGGCGGTGGCGGCGTTTCGTGCAGGCGGCCGTCACGAACGTACACGGTTCGGTCCGCAATGGCGGCGGCTTCAGGGTTGTGCGTGATCATCAGCACGGTCTGGCCCAGCTCTTTCGCCGCGTGGCGCAGCATCTCCAGCACGGAGTCAGAGTTTTCCGTGTCCAGGTTGCCGGTCGGCTCGTCCGCCAGGATGATTGCAGGCCGCGTAATGAGCGCGCGAGCAATGGCAACGCGCTGCTGTTCGCCGCCTGAAAGTTCGCTGGGCCGACTGTCCAACCGCATATCGATACGCAGAAGTTCTGCCAGCTGCTGCAAGAAAGCCTTGTCCAGCGGCTTGCCATTGTCTGCAATGCTGTGTGCCAGTTCGATGTTGCCGCGCGCGGTCAGCGTGGGCAGCAAATTGAAACGCTGGAACACAAAGCCGATCTTTTCGCCGCGCTTGCGGGTTCGCTCCGCATCCGAAAGGCTGCTGAAGTCCACGCCGTCAATGGTGACCGAGCCACCGCTGGCCCGCGTCAGGCCACCCAGCAGATAGAACAGGGTCGACTTTCCAGAGCCGGACGGCCCCACGATGGCGACAAACTCGCCGCGGTCGACCGTGAAGGTGGCATCGCGCAGGGCGTGAGTTTCAATCTTGCCGGAGCGGTAGGTTTTGCCGAGTTGGCGAGCGACGATGATGGGTGGCATGGACCCGTCCAGTCTACCGCGCCGCCGCTTACGCCGTGGCTGGGCGCAGCGACATACGATGGGAAACATCCGTTGCGTGCTGTGGGTCAGACAGGAACTGCACCTCGATGCGGACGGTCACAATGGAAGAAACGCCACGCCGCTGTGGCAGGTAATTGCAGCAGTTGCACCGTTCGGCCAGCATGCGATGACTTTCCCGGGTCAGTTCAAGACCGCTGCTGAGCATCGCGCCGTAGACTTCCGGCAGGCATTGCTGCTGGACTTCGAGGGCCATCTCAACTGCGTTTGCTGACACCTGGCGACGATCCAACAACCATCCGCCCGCGTTGTCGATTGCGGCGCCCAGGTCAGGAAGCAGCGTGGCGCGGTCAAGGTAGGTGTAGCTGGAGACCTGCAGTTCGGTTTGGAGCTCGTCTTCGTTCACAGACCGTTTATCGGCGGGCGTGGCGTACAAAGGATGTACTGTTCCGCGACTGGATATCCTGACCGGTACGAAGCGCGGGGTTTGCACGACGGTGTGCGGAAAGGGCAGGCATTGATCGTTGGCACAGGTACGGATCTGACTGAAATTGAACGCGTTCAACAAGCTGTGGACCGCTTTGGGGACCGCTTTCTGCACCGCGTTTTTACCGACCGCGAAATTGCCTACTGCCAGCGCAAACGGCACAACGCGGCAGAAAGCCTGGCCGCCCGATTTGCCGCGAAAGAGGCCGGTGCAAAGGCGCTGGGTACCGGCATTGCCAAGGGTGTCAGCTGGCGCGAGCTGGAGGTGACGCACCTGCCGGGCGGCCGCCCCACGTTGCTGCTGCACGGCCGCGCCGCCGAGCGTGCACAGGCCATGGGTGTGACCGCCATTCACCTGAGCCTTTCGCATAGCCGTGATCTTGCCGTGGCCACGGTCATACTGGAAAGTGGGCATGGTGTAGCGACCATCGCTTAAAATGACGGCAACTTTGCTGTGGAGCCATTGATGAGCGTGAATCGCAGAAACTTCCTTCGAACGGCTGGCCTGACTGCCGCTGCCACCCAAATCCCGCTGCGCTCGCCATGGGCGCAGGAGCCTGCGCGTCGCATCGGTCCAAACGACCAGATCAACGTCGCACTCATCGGCGCGGGCGGTCGTGGCCAAAGCATCACGCGTGGCGCTCTGCTGACCCCCGGCACCAAGCTGGTGGCTGCCGTGGACTGCTACAACGGTCGCCTGGAGCACTGCAAGGAAGTCTTCGGGGCCGATATCCAGACCACGCGCGACTACAAAGAAATTCTGGCGCGCAAGGATGTGGATGCAGTCATCATCGCCACGCCCGATCACTGGCATCGCCAGGTGGCCCTGGATGCGATGAACGCGGGCAAGGACGTCTACTGCGAAAAGCCCATGATCCACGAGTACGCCGACGGCCCGCTGATGATCGAGGGCGCGCGCAAAACCGGGCGCATTCTGCAGGTGGGTTCGCAGCGGGTTTCGTCCATCATCTATGCCAAGGCGAAGGAGCTGTTTGAGTCCGGTGCCATCGGCAAGCTGAACATGGTACAGGCACACTGGGACCGCAACAGTGCGCAGGGTGCTTGGGAATACACGGTTCCAGACGACGCCAACACGCAGACCTGCGACTGGCCGCGTTTCGAGGGCTCCGCACCCAAGCATTCCTGGGATCCGGAACGCTTCTTCCAGTGGCGCAAATACAAGGATTACGGCACTGGCGTGGCGGGCGACCTGTTCGTCCACCTGTTTACCGGTACCCACTTCATCACGGGCTCACACGGTCCCACCAAGGCGTATGCGACGGGCGGTCTGCGTTTCTGGAACGACCATCGCGATGTGCCGGACGTTCTGATGGGCCTGTTCGACTACGGCGACTGGAACCTGGAGCTACGCGTGAACTTTGTCGACGGTGGCGAAGAGGGCGAAGGCTTCACCTTCACCGGCAGCGAAGGCACCATGGAGATCACCGGAAACAGCGTGATCCTGAACCGTGTGCCGCGCGAAAAAGGCCCGGGGCAGAGCATCGGCAGCTTCACCAACGCCATGCAGCGGCAACTGCGCAAGGACTACGCGGCCAAGTACCCGGAGGACGACAAACAGCGCAACGCCGCGCTGACCGGCACCTCGATTGAGACTTACAAGGCACCCCGCGGCTACGACGATGTCGTGGACCACTTCCACAATTTCTTCAACTCGGTTCGGACTCGTCAGCAGCCCATTGAAGATGCCACCTTTGGCTACCGTGCGGCGGGTGCCGCACTGCTGGCCATGTTGAGCCTTGAAAAGGCGACCGCCGTGCACTGGGACCCGGAAGCAATGAAGCTGAAGGACCGTGCTTAACCTCGCAGCGGACAACACAAAGGGCCGGGAAACATCGCCGGCCCTTTGTATTGCTCCAAAGCAAAATTACTTGCTGGGTTCCACGTCCCACGGCTTGACGCTGCGAATCCAGATGTTGCGGAAGCTGATGGGTTCGCTCTTGTCGCCGTGCGCCTGCAGCTTGATGGGCGCGGTGTCATAGGCCTGGTAGAAAGGCTGGCCGACGTACAGCGTCTGTCCTTTCAGCGCGAAGTGGTTCTCCACCAGGACGCCGTTCAGCAACACGGTGGCAAAAGCAGGCGTCTTGACGGTGCCGTCGCCGTTGAATCGTGGTGCCGTCCACACAATGTCATAGCTGGACCACTCGCCCGGTTTGCGTGCGGCGTTGGCCAGCGGCACGGCCTGCTTGTACAGGCTGCCCAGCATGCCGTTGGTGTAGGTGGGGTTGTTGTACGAGTCCATGATCTGCAGCTC
Organism: Janthinobacterium lividum; assembly: GCA_050954745.1. GTDB lineage: Bacteria > Acidobacteriota > Terriglobia > Terriglobales > Acidobacteriaceae > Terriglobus. The sequence goes on from JBPBQP010000017.1 coordinate 16,877, forward strand.
GTACCCGGCATCGCCGGTGCCGGTCGACGCCAGGAAGACGCCACTGTTGCCCCGGCCCTGACCCTCGCCGGTAATGCTGGCAGGAATCTTCCACTCCAGGTGTAGCTGGTAGTCCTTGAAGGCCTGCTTCGTCTCAATGTTGCCGCCGCCGCCCTTTTTCACGGTCATGACACCGTCGGTGACATTCCAGTCGGCTGGCGACTTGTCTTTTGCGCTGACCCATTGCGACAGGTCCTTGCCGTCGAACAGCACGACCGCGTCAGACGGGGCTTGGGCGAGCGTGGCCGCGGGCGTTACCACGGGCGGCACCGGCTTGTAGAACTCGGTGTCTTCGTGCGTGGGCTTCGCTGCGCCGGCCTGCGGCGCAGGCTGCTGGGCAAGGGCAAAGCTGGACAGGAGGGCGAGCGTGGTGCAAGCCAGAAGGGACGTGTGCCGTGCGTGCGTCATCGTGACAGTGAGGATACACGCGGGCGCCAAGGACGGGGAAGGCAAGTGGCGAAGTCATTCCAGAGGCAGGTCGTGGTCCACTCATTTACACTGAGGCGTAAGACATTTCAGGGCGAATCCCGTCCCTTGTAGAGACCGCACCACATGCAGTGCCGTGTTGCGGGGAGGTTTATTTGCGCCGTATCCTTGCCGTTGCTCTCTTTTTCCTGTGTGCGCTTCCCGTAGGCGTGTCCCTTTCCGGCTGCTCTAAAGGCGTCAGCACCAGTGCCTATTGCAACGGCGCGAACGGACCCCGCATTGGCGACGCGCAGAGCATCACGCTGCAGCCAACCGTCGGCGGTCTTAGCCTTGGCTTTGCCCAGACAGCGTCTGTCACCACGCCCACGGCGCTGGATTGCCGGAACAGCACGGTTTCGGTAGCGAATTACAAATACAGCACCACCAACCCGACCAGCCCCCTTTCGCCGGCTGTGGCAGACGTGAATCCCTCCACGGGCGCGCTGTGTGCGGGTACGTGGAACCGGAATAATGCATCGGGCGTGCCGGACTACACCTTTTGCAATGCCACTAACATCGCGGGCGTCGCAGAGCTGACCGCTTCCGGCAACGGTGCCAACAGCAACAAGGTGCTGGTGTATGTTCACCCGCAAATTACGTCAATCACACTCGGATCCGCATCGACCGACTGCGTGAACGACCCTGCCACCAGCTGCGCCCAGTACACGGCGACGGCAACCACTACCGCGCCTGCCTACGTTCCAAACAGCTGCATTTCGTTCAATCAGAGCCGCCTGTTGGTGGCTCGCTTCTTCGCAAACGGACAGAACATTACCTACAGTGCGGGTCACGCGAACTTCACCGCGCAGACCGGTGGCCTGGTAACCATCGAGAACACCAGTGGTGTCGCGACAGCTCTGGCCCCTGGGACGACGGTCGTGACGGCTACCATTGCGAACTCGACATCGACTGCCGGCCTGATCTCCGTGTGCCCGCCAAAGAGCATCACCATCACGACGCCGAATACCGTAAACGGTTCGGTCTCAGTGAATCCGAACAACACCGAGCCGCTTACGGCAACGGTGTTTGACACACAGGGCAACCAGGTCACGGGTCTTGCGTTGACCTTTACCTCGACGACGCCCGTTTCCATTCCCGTGTCTTCGGCCGGCATTACGCCTGTCTTTCCAGGTGCAGCTGCCATTACCGCCTTCTGCCTGCCGCCCACCTGCAACCCGTCGCCCTACGGCAACGTTGGCCTGCAGGGCACGGGCAAACCGGTCAGCTCGAACACCATCGTGTCCACGACACCCGGCAGCAACAGCACACGGCTTTGGATCGGCAGCACCGACTCCATTTACCTGGTACCGGTCGATCTGACGAACGGGGTTGTGCCATCACCGACGCGTCTGCCGTATACGCCGAACTCGATGATCATCTCGCAGAATGGTGCCACCATCTTCATGGGATCACCCCAGGCGCTGATGACGTACAACACATCCACGAACAGCCTGAGTACGACCAATATCGCCCTGCAGGGCACGGTGCTGGCAGTGTCCCCAGACAGCAACACCGTTGTGATTTCGGACCCCACTCGCCAGCAGATCACGCTCTATAACTCTGCGACGCCGGCGATTACGTCTACTTTCACCGGCATAGGAACACGTGCCGCATTCACGCCAGACGGCAGCACGCTGTACGTCACCACGGCAGACAATCACCTGCTGGTCTACTCCATATTTACCAGTTGGCAGAGCTACGACCTCTCGGCCACCGGCGCGAATGACGTAGCCGTCGCGGTGCCGTCCGTGGGCGCGTTTGTCGGCGGTACAACGGCCATCAACGGCCGTTCCTACTGCCCAAACAGCACAGGCAGCCCGACGATCTTCTATCCGCAGGCATCTTCCACAACCGTGTCTGCTGCTGTCGGAGATCGCGTTGCTGCAACCAATGACGGTCGGCACATTCTGAATGTACGGCTCGCAACCAGCGGCGGAACGCCCATCGTGAACGACGTTACGTTTGCCGGTTCAACCGCGAACGACGGCACCGCCGGTACGAGGACGTTCACGAACGTGCTACCCAGCGGCGACTGCCCCGAGAGCGGTATTGCCCCCACCTTCGGAACCGTTGTGAATACCGCAACGCTGACCGGTGTGACCACCACGGCTGTCACCGGCATCTTCCCGGCATCGGACTCGAGCGTGGCTTTCACCACCTACCTGCCCACCGCGACCGCGATCTCGGGCGCAGTCCTCCCGGCCTATGTTCCCGCTGCCTCCGGTGCAGGCACGCAGCAGTCGGTAAAGCTTGCTGCCGGTGCTACCGCGCCGGTCAATGGCGTGTTTTCGTCGGACAACAAGATTTTCTTCACGGGTACATCCGGCGACAATCAGGTTCACCTGATCACGCGCAGCACCCTGACCGACACAAGCCAGATTGCACCGAAGCTGCCCAGCAACTCCGGCAACAGCTTTGCGACACCGAACCTGATCGTTCAGTACCCGCGCAGCGTCACCAACCAATAGCAGAGTCGAAGCCGCAAGAAAGGGGATGAGCCGTTGCTCATCCCCTTTTGCTTTTCATGGACGCAGCCTAGGCCAGACGCTTCTCAAGGACGCTACGCGCAATCGCGTCCAATACGCCATTCAGAAACGTGATGCTTTCGGGTGCGGCGAAACGGCGAGCGATCTCAAGTGCCTCGTTGATGATGATGGGGTAGGGTGTGTTTTTGAAGCCGATCATCTCTGCCACTGCCATGCGCAGCAGATTGCGGTCGACGGCCGCCATGCGGTGCAGTCGCCAGTTCTGCGCGTGGTGCTCAATCAGGTCGTCCACTTCTTCCGAGCGCTCCATTGCTACGCGGAAGAGATCTTCCGCAAAGCTCTGGGTCTCCATGTCGACCGTCTGTTGGCCGTCATCGTCCGTGCGGCTCTGCCAGAACACCCGCTTCACTTCGGCTGCAGTCTGCTTGCCAAGGTCTGACTGGTAGAGCATCTGCATGGCAAGTTCGCGCGCCTTACGCCTTGTTCCTGCCGCCACTAGCTACCCACTTCCTGTGACGCAGCTGCGACGTCGAGCTCTGCCTGCTTCGCGGCGGCTGTTCCACTGCCTTCGTGATCGCCGGCCGCACTGTGTCCCAGTTTGCGCGCGATGCTGACCATCTCGATGGCTGCTGCGGCCGCCTCGAAACCCTTGTTCCCAGCCTTCACACCGGCGCGATTCAGCGCCTGCTCCAGTGTTTCGCAGGTCAGCACGCCGAAGGCATGGGGCACGCCAGTGTCCTGTTGGCTCTGGCCAATGCCGCGTGCGGCCTCGTTGTAAATCGCCTCGTAGTGGGCGGTCTCGCCGCGCAGCAGGCAGCCCAGCGTGATGATCGCGTCGTACTTGCGCTTGCCGTCGGCGTCTTTCAGGTCGGCCATCATGCGGGCCGCCGCAGGTACTTCCCATGCACCCGGAACGCGCACAATATCGATGCCACCCTTCGTGCCGCCAGACCGCAAAATAGCGTCCAGCGAACCCTGCAACAGGCGATCCGTGATCACGGCATTCCAGCGCGCGACGACGATGCCAAAGCGCATGTCAGCAGCCGACAGGTCGCCTTCCAGGGCGATCGGCCGACCTGCATACACGTCCGTCCGTTCCCAGAAACCAAACTGCAGGTCACTGTCGACCGCCACAATGAACATGCGCGACTTCCAGTGCGTGTCTTCGATCTCGCCCAGGCGCGATGCGAGATCCTCAGTGCGTACGTCCGCACCCAGCCAGCGCTTGACCGTGCCATGCACCACGTCCAGCGACGTGACCTCGACCAGTAACTCTGGTACGGCGGGTGCGCGGCCCGTCACAAACTCCGCATTGCCCAGAGGCGCCAGGAATGCCGCACCCTTGCCGTGCTCGTCCTGCCAGCCCTTACCCGGCTCAAAGCCCAGCTCCGCGAACAGGGCGGAAACGCGCTCCCATACCGCCGCCGAGGCGACCGGCTTTACCACTGTTAAACCCTTAATCATGTCTTCGATTCTACTTTGCGCGGCGACGCAGCGCGATGGAGGTCGGCTGTGCGAGCAGTCGCTATGATCGAACCATGGCACGCACACCTTCCAACCAGGATCTGCCGCTGGGCACCACCTGCCCGGCGTTTGAACTCACCGACGTGGTCACGGGCAAGGGCTTGGGCCGAGACGATATCTTCGGCGGCATCGACGATGCCGCGGGCCGCAAGGGGCTGCTGGTCGCCTTTCTAAGTGTTCACTGCCCCTTCGTGCAGCACATGGAAGCAGCCTTCAGTGCCGTGGCAGGCCAGTACGCGGACCGCATCGCCACGGTCGCCATCTGTTCCAATGATGGCGTCACGGTGCCCGAGGACGCGCCGGAACACATGCGCGCGCAGGCAGAACGTCTGGGCTGGCCGCAGATCGGGAGCAACGGCCTGCCGTACCTGGCTGATCCCTCGCAGGAAACCGCGCGCGAGTTTCACGCCGCCTGCACGCCAGACCTGTACCTGTTCAACAAGTCATTGGAGCTGGTTTACCACGCACAGTTCGACGCTACCCGCCCCTATCGGGAAAGTGACGCCAGAAACGGCGTGGTGAAAGACGAGCGCATCCACCAGGCCGCACGTGGCTCCGATCTGCGTCTGGCAATCGAAGCCTTGCTGGCAGGCAAACCACCGGTTGCGCCGCAGATCCCGAGCCTCGGTTGCAATATCAAGTGGCGCGACTAAGCAGGCGACAAATGGCTTGAGGGGCCAAACGGAACCGGCCAACTACAACATTGTCGTCTTGCAAAGTTGTAGTTGGCTTGAACGGGTTCCACTCATGCCTACGTTGGATCATTACTGCGCCAATGATTGCTGCTGTGAGGCACAGTATGACCAATACCGATCTCTTGCCGCGAGTCATTGGGTGTTCTCGTTCTTCGTTCGCGATGTGAATGTCAACATCGTTGGCCCACGAAAAGGTCTTGGCAGTCGACGTCCTAACTGCTCCTAAACAACCACCAAGCAAAAGTAGCCAGCCTGCAGACAGTCCCATATGCAGCCTCGTTTACTTCATGTTGTCTTCAAACCAGGCCACGGTACGTGCGGTGCGGTCCTCGATGTGCTGTGGATTGACGAAGCCGTGACCCTCATTGGGGTACACGACCAGCTCGGTTTTGACGCCCTTGGCCTTTAGCGCGTGCCACATCTCGTAGCTCTGCGGGGCCGGGCATTCGCCGTCCCGGTCGCCCACCAGGATCAGCTCCGGCGTGGTGACGTTGCCGATGAAGTTGATCGCCGAACTCTTCGCGTAGACGGCGGGATCCTCATACACGGTGGCGCCGAAGAAAGGCACCATCCACTGGTCAATGGAGTTTTCGCCGTAGTAGCTCTGCCAGTCGCTGATGCCCGCACCCGCCACTGCCGCGCGGAAGCGATGCGTCTGCGTGATGGCGAACATGCTCATGAAACCGCCGTAGCTCCAGCCCGTCAGCCCGACGCGCTTGTCGTCGATAGAGTATTTCGCCTCAGACGCGTCGACGCCCTTCAGAATGTCGCGCAGGTCGCCGTAGCCGAAGTCCTTGCGGTTGGCCTGCACAAACGCCTCGCCCTGACCGAACGATCCGCGTGGATTCGCCGACAGCACAAAATAGCCCAGGTGCGCCATCAGGCCATTGCCGCCTCCGGCGTTGCCCGGTCCAACTTCAGCCGAGGGACCGCCGTGCACGCTGACGATCAGCGGGTACTTCTTCGAGGCGTCGTAGTTCTCCGGCAGCGTCAGCCAGCCCTGCACCTTGTAGCTGTCGCTGGTCCATTCCAGTGACACGGTCTGCGACTTTGCAGGGGTCGCCTGTTCATTCAGCTTCGTCACCGCGCGTATGCCGCGAATGTCACCGACGTACACCTCTACCCCGTGGGCTGGCCCGGCAGAAGTGAAAGCAATCTTCTTTGCCGCGGGTGCGAAGGAAAAAGACATGGACGCGCGACCGTTGCCAATGGATTGCGCTTCGGTCCACGCAGAAAGCACTTCCTTACCGTTGGTCCCCAGGACACCAAGGTGCGACTTACCCGGCTGGTCTTCACTGAACAGGATGTGCTCCGGATCGGCCCAGGCCAGGTAGACCGGGGTGGACTTGCGACCGGCCGTCAGGTTCTGCAGGCTGCTGCCGTCCGCGCCCATCAGGTAAATGTCGCCGCCGGTCGAACCCTGATCGCTCATCAAGCCACCGATGAATGCGATGTTTTTGCCGTCGGGGGAGTAGCGGGGCACGGCGATCTGAAGGCCGTGCAGTGAACCGTCCGTCGTGACCGGGTTCAGGATGCTCTTTGCAGCACCGGGCTGACCCGTGGGGACGGTATACATCTGCGCGATCCACCAGGTGTTTTCTCCCGGCGGGTTGGCCGCCACAAAGGCCAGGTGCTTGGCGTCGGGTGCCCAGTCGAACTCGTACACATGTAACGTCTCGGGTGTCAGGACGCTAAGTTCGCCGGTCTTCGCATTGGCAGCGGCGACCCACTGAATCTCGACACCGTCCTGGCCGATCACACCTGCGGGCGGTTTCATCGCGGCCAGCGCACCAGCAGAACGGGTCGCGTCCTTGACGTACAAAAAAGCGATGGAGCTGCCGTCTGGTGCCCATTCCGGCGAGGTCATCTCACCCTTGATGTGGGTCAGCTGCTTCACCGTACCGCCGTTTTCGCGCAGGTACAGCTGTGGCTGATGGTCGGCGCAGGTGCCAACAAACGCCAGGGACGTGCCATTCGGCGACCAGCGGGGAGAGCCTGCAGAGCAACCCTGCCCGGCAGAAATCGCGGGACTGGCGCTTTCCGGCGCGTTGGCCGGGCCGATGTGCAGCTCCATGGGGCCGCGCCGGCCTGCTGCAGGAGCCGCACCGATCATCCATGCGATCTGCTTGCCGTCCGGCGAAAGCTCCACCGCACCGATGCCGCGCGTGGGCGTTCCTGCACGCTGGGCCTGCTCAAACGCCGCGATACGCGGGTCTGGATTGCTGAACAGTTTCATTTCGGGAGTGAAGACGTTGGTCGATTCGGCACCCGGCCGTTGCGCAACTACGGGAAAAGCGGTGGCTACGGTCATGCCGGCGGCAAGCAAAAGAGAAATGCGCATGGCAAAGGCTAGCAGATGAACATCGTGCTGATCCCGTCCATTCCACCGCCTGCGGACTCCGCATCCAACCGGCTATGAGCTTGCCAACGTCATTGCCGAAGGGAGCGGACAGGATCCTGGGCTCAGGTGACATGGCGTCGCGTATACGCAGCTTCCAGTGGGAAAACACACCCCTCGGCGCACTGGCAGCGTGGGATGCGGTTCTAACCAGCACCGTGAACATGGTACTGGCCTTGCGTTACCCGGTACAGGTGCTGTGGGGACCTGAACGCGTCCTGATCTACAACGACCTTTGGGCGCCCATCTACATGGATCGCCACCCTGAGGCGCTGGGCAAGCCTGCGGCAGAGTTCTGGGCAGACGCATGGCGCTTTGTAGGTGAAGAAGTGGACGGCGTCTTTCGCACCGGTATTGCAACCGATCACGCCGAGGAGTTAATCCCGGTACTGCGGAATGGCGTAGTGCAGGACGTCTGGTGGGATTACAGCTATAACCCCGTCTTTGGTCTGGACGGCAGAGTCGCAGGGATCCTGAACATCAGCAAAGATGTGACACCGCAGCGCGAGGCAGAAGTCGAACGCGCCCGGTCCGACGCTGCCTTGCGTGCCAAGCAGGCAGAGCTGGAACGGTCTTACCAGGAAATGCACGCGGAACGCACACGGCTCCTGTTGATGATCCAGCAGGCACCCGTCTTTTTCGCACTTATGGAAGGCCCACAGCACCGCATCACAATGGTCAATTCTCTCTACCTGAAGCTGGTGGGAGATCGTGACGTGATGAACCGCACGGTGGCAGACGCCCTACCCGAGGCCGTTGACCAGGGTTATATGGACCTTCTGGATCGCGTCTTCAAAAGCGGTGAAACGGTCCAGATACGGGACGCGAAGTTCACCATCAAGCGCTTTCACGATTCTGAACTTGAGGATCGCCTGATCGACTTCACCTGCCAGCCGCTGCGTGAGCCAAACGGCAGCATCGCCGGCGTCGTCGCCATGGGCAATGACATCACTGACACAAAGAAGGCAGAACAGGCGCTGATTCAGAACGAGAAGCTGGCGGCGGTCGGACGCCTCTCCGCCTCCATTGCACACGAGATCAATAACCCACTGGAGGCCATTACCAACCTGCTCTACCTGGCCAGGGCTACACCAGGGTCAGAAGAGGTCGACACGTACCTCGCCATGGCCGATCAGGAATTGCGCCGCGTTTCGGCGATTGCCAGCCAGACACTACGGTTCCACAAGCAGCCATCGCGCGCGGCGGCGGTCGGCGCCGAGATGTTGCTGGAATCGGTGCTGCATCTTTACGGCGGCCGCATGTCCAACGCGCGGGTCCAACTGGTACAGCGCATGCGCGCGACGCAACAGGTGCTTTGCCTGGAGGGTGAAATTCGGCAGGTTTTGAGCAATCTGGTGGGTAACGCCATTGATGCCATGAACGGGGTTCCGGGTCGGTTGGAACTGCGCAGTCGCGACGCGCGGGATTGGCAAACCGGAGAGCAGGGAATTGTGCTCACAGTTGCCGACAGTGGAAAGGGCATGTCTTCCGCGACGCTCGCGAAGGTCTTTGAGCCATTTTTCACGACCAAGGGCGTTGGCGGAACGGGCCTGGGTCTTTGGATCAGCGCCGAAATCGTCGCCCGGCACAGGGGCAGGTTAAGCGTGCGCACATCGCAGCTGCCTGGGCGTTCGGGAACGGTTTTCAGCTTGTTCCTGCCCGCCGCGGGGCCCACTCTTTAGGTGGGCAACGTTGACGCGTGGCCTGGGAGTTGCTACGCTCATAGGGTTCGGTTAGCTGCAGTCATTGCAGTGGGGCCGGTTCGCTTCAGCCACAGACTGCGACCGCTGAAACTCACTCGTTTCAGTGTACCAACAGAGGGTTTGTCGCTCCGCTCACCGTTTCACGGTCGCGCGGAGTGAAAGCCGGCCAAGTAAATGTCCAGATGAATCTGGTATCTGCAAAAGCCCAGAAGATTACCGGCAGGTTTGGCGAGTAGAAAAGTCAGCCCTGCTGATCCAAGTAAGTTGAGTTTTAGGGAGTTACCGTGCCTACGTTTCATCAGCTCGTGAAGAAGGGCCGTACTGCGCCGAACTACAAGACGGCCAGCCCGGCATTGCAGGGATCGCCGCAGCGCCGCGGCGTGTGCACCCGTGTGTACACCCAGACACCCAAGAAGCCCAACTCGGCCCTGCGCAAGGTTGCACGCGTTCGCCTGACCAATGGCATCGAAGTCACCTCGTACATCCCGGGTGAAGGCCACAATCTGCAGGAGCACTCCATCGTGCTGATCCGCGGCGGCCGTGTGAAGGATCTACCCGGTGTGCGTTACCACATCGTGCGTGGAACCCTTGACTCCGTCGGTGTGGCCAAGCGCAAGCAGAGCCGCTCAAAGTACGGTGCAAAGCGTCCCAAGGTTGTCGCCAAGTAGTTGTCGTTTCCTGCTCGTTAGCGGGAAGCCAGCAACATAGAATTCCAGGTCCAGCCGCTTGAGAAGTCACGGCGCTGGAGGAAGAAGAGAGAGTAATGCCTAGAAAAGGTCATATCGCCAAGCGCGAGGTTGCGCCGGATCCCGTGTACGGGTCCACCCTTGTTACCAAGTTCGTCAACAGCATGATGTGGGGCGGCAAGAAGTCGACTGCACAGAAGATCTTCTACGAGAGCATGACGAACCTCGAGTCCAAGGGTGGCGACGAAGCCCTGAAGCTTTTCAAGAAGGCTGTTGAGAACGTGAAGCCCCTGCTGGAAGTGAAGAGCCGCCGCGTTGGCGGTGCCAACTACCAGGTGCCGATCGAAGTTAACCCGGAACGCCGCACCTCCTTGGCAATCCGCTGGCTGGTGAGTTTTGGACGTTCGCGTGGCGAAAAGGGCATGGTCGACAAATTGACAGCGGAACTGCTAGATGCTGCAAACGGCCGTGGCGCCGCGATGAAGAAGAAGGAAGACGTTCACCGCATGGCCGAGGCCAACAAGGCCTTTGCTCATTACCGCTGGTAGTTCTGTAACTCCTTTGCAAAGTAAGTCATAACTGGTAGCAGAACTCAGGAGTAAGTCAGGCGGTCTGGCTTACTCCTGAACCTGCGAAGAGACGCCGGAAGGTATTTCCGGGGAAGAGACAAACTCCGTGGCACGCACTATCACACTCGACAAATGCCGCAACATCGGCATCATGGCCCACATCGACGCCGGTAAAACCACCACCACCGAGCGAATCCTGTTCTATACCGGCGTCAACCACCGTATCGGTGAAGTGCATGAAGGCACCGCCACCATGGACTGGATGGAGCAGGAGCAGGAGCGCGGCATCACTATCACCTCCGCCGCAACCACCTGCACGTGGAACAACTATCGCATCAACATCATCGACACCCCCGGCCACGTGGACTTCACGGCCGAGGTGGAGCGTTCGCTGCGCGTGCTTGACGGCGCGGTCGCCTGCTTCGATGCGGTTGCCGGTGTGCAGCCCCAGTCGGAGACGGTGTGGCGCCAGGCCACCAAGTACAAGGTTCCCCGTATCTGCTTCATTAACAAAATGGACAAGGCCGGCGGCGATGCGGAGTACTCCACGGGCACCATCCGTGAACGTCTCGGCGCAAATGCTGTGCTCATCCAGATCGCCATCGGCGCAGAGGCGAAGTTTGCCGGTGTGGTCGACCTGGTCGAGATGAAGGCGATCCTGTGGCACGACGAAACCATGGGCGCAAAGTACGACGTGGAAGAGATTCCCGCTGACCTGATGGAGAAGGCAAAGGCCTTCCGCCAGCAGCTCATCGAGGCAGTCGCGGACTCGGACGACGTGCTGCTTGAGAAGTTCCTGGAAGGCGAAGAGCCAACCATCGATGAACTGAAGACGGCGATCCGCAAGGCGACCATTGCCATGAAGATCTTCCCCGTTCTGATGGGTTCGTCCTTCAAGAACAAGGGCGTGCAGACGCTGCTCGACGCAGTGGTCGATTACCTGCCCAGCCCGCTCGACATTCCTCCCATGATCGGCCACGACCCGGAAGATATGGAGAAGGAATTGGTCCGCAAGCCGGACGACAACGAGCCTTTCTCCGCCCTTGGTTTCAAGATCATGACTGACCCGTTCGTCGGCCAGTTGATTTTTATTCGTAATTACTCCGGCACGCTGAAGACCGGCGATTCGGTTCTGAACCCGCGTACCCGCAAGACGGAGCGCATCGGTCGCCTGCTGAAGATGCATGCGAACAAGCGTGAAGAAATCACGGAGATCCTGGCCGGTGACATCTGCGCTGCGGTGGGCCTCAAGAACCTTGTCACGGGCGATACCATCTGCTCCGACAAATCGCCAATCGTGCTCGAATCCATCGACTTTCCAGAGCCGGTGATCGAGGTTGCGGTGGAGCCGAAGACCAAAGCGGACCAGGAAAAGATGGGCATGGCGCTGGCCAAGCTGGCGCAGGAAGATCCAACCTTCCGCGTCCGTACGGACCAGACCAATGGTCAGACCATCATCTCCGGCATGGGCGAGTTGCATCTTGAGATCATCGTCGACCGCATGATGCGCGAGCACAAGGTAGAAGCGAACGTCGGTAAGCCGCAGGTAAACTACCGCGAAACGATTCGCAACAACTCCGAGGCCGAAGGCAAGTACATTCGCCAGTCGGGTGGTTCGGGTAACTACGGTCACGCGAAGATCCGCATCGAGCCGAACGAAACCGGCAAGGGCTACCTGTTCACCAACGACACCAAGGGTGGTTCCATTCCGAAGGAGTACGTCAAGCCAATCGACCAGGGCATTCAGGAAGCAATGGCCGGCGGTGTGCTCGCGGGCTACGAGATGGTGGACATCAAGGTCTCGCTGTATGACGGAAGCTACCACGACGTCGACTCGAATGAAATGGCTTTCAAGATTGCAGGATCCATGGCGTTCAAGGAAGCCGCTCGCAAGGCCAAGCCGGTTCTACTGGAGCCTGTCATGGCCGTCGAAGTAACCGTTCCCGAGGACTACATGGGAACTGTCATCGGCGACCTGAACAGCCGCCGCGGACGCATCGAAGGCATGGAAATGGTTGGCGGTGTACAAGCCATCAAGGCCACCGTACCGCTCAGCACCATGTTCGGCTACGCCACCAACCTGCGTGGTTCCACCCAGGGCCGCGGCAACTTCTCCATGCAGTTCTCGCAGTATGAAGAAGCGCCGCGCAGTGTCTCGGAAGAGATCATTGCGAAGGTACAGGGTCGGGAAAAGTAGTTCTGCAAACGAACTTGTTCTTGAAGGGGCACAGCTTAGGCTGTGCCCCTTTGCTTGTGCGCGCAGGCGTTGCCGGTTTTAACGTTCGGCCTTTTTGCGCCCCTGATCGTAGCCTGCAGGATCGCTCCCATATACTAATCGCGATTCGCGCAGCGGTCGACGCAGCGTGCCAACCATCCCATCTCTCATTGCCGCTGTATGGAGTGAACCATGCCTGTTTGCCGCGCCCTCGGCCTTGCCGCCCTGAGTCTTTCCCTCGGTTTTGCTTCCCGCATGTACGCCAGTGAGATCCTGATTGGTGACGCGAAGTCACAGCCAGAGAGCATGACAGTTGCACCCGGTGGCGTACTCATTGTGGGCAGCGCCAGTTCACCCTTTGTGTACCGCGTGCAGCCAGGCGCAACCACGGCTGAGAAGTTCATTGACGCCAGTGAGGAAGGGCCCGGGACGTTCTTCTTCGGCATGCTGGCAGATCCGGCGACCAATACGCTTTGGACGTGCCAGCTGACAGCAGCACCCAACAGCGAGCGGGTCCAGCGCCACACCGCGCTACGCGGCTTCGACCTGAAAACGGGTGCACCCAAGATGCGCTGGAACCTGCCCGGCGACAACACTACCTGCAATGACTTTGCACTGGGGCCGGACAAGGCGCTGTACATCAGCGATACGGCTACCGCCCGCATTTATCGGCTGGCTGCTGGAGCCGCGACTGCAGAATTATTCTCAGACCATCGCCTGCTCAACGGCATCGACGGCATTACGTTTCTGGATGGCACCCTGTACGTGAACAGCGTTGTTTTTAACAAGCTGTACCGCATCCCTGTTGTGGCAGGGAAGGCAGGTGCGCCGGAAGACATCTGGATGGACCAGCCTGTGAAGGGGCTGGACGGCATGCGTGCCGCGAATGGAAGACTGTTCGTAGCAGAGAACGGCAGCGGCAAGATCACCACACTGCAGGTGACCGGCGATCGTGCGCACGTCATCGTGCTCAAAGAAGGACTGAAAACGCCCACCGGCGTAGAGCCTGCGGGTGACACACTCTGGTTTACGGAGCGAGGCACGGGCGTGGTCATGTCCATGCCAATGCCCAAATAAATCCACAGACATTAAGCCCTTGAGGCAGGGCTCACTGGCGCGGTGTTTCACGCCTTGAATGCGTCCTCCCAAGCCTCCCTGATATGCTTTGCACACTTCTTCAGGAGAGACTTTATGGGCGGCTTCAAATCTGTTTGTCTGCGCGTTGGCGCGGCATTGCTGGGTGCATCACTGGTCGCCGCAGGCGCGCAGGTTGTACCTGTTTCAACGACGCCGGTTGTGGGTTCGTCCAACCCGGCTACGGCAGAACCACCCATTGCGCGGCCGTCCACCACGCCCTGCACCGTGACACTTTACGAAAACCTTGCGTTCGCCGATTACAGCACCAAGCCGCTGACGTACGCGCCCCCAACGGGCTGCACCGGGCGCTGGTCAAAGGTGGTCCTTACGGTCGACTTTACCGTGACCGCCGGTCGCCAGTTTGACCGCACCGCATCGCTGTATCTTGGCAACGCCAACATCTACTACGGCACCACGGCAGAGCCGCGCAGCACCCTCAGCCCTTCCTGGCATGTTGAGCGCGACGTGACCGACCTGTCGGCCCTGCTCAAGTCTGCGCAGACCGGTCAGGCCGTGGTCTACAACATCGTCAATTCCACCTATACCGGTGTGATTTACGGTACGGCGAAGCTGCTGTTTTATCCTTCCAGCTTTCGCGACCCCGCTCCCGTAACGCCAGCGGTTGTCATCCCCGTAAGCGGCGTAAACAGCCCCTACGAGCTCGACACCACAGCCAGCCAGGTCACCGCAACCATTACGGCTCCGCGCAATACGACGAAGGCCTACCTGGATGTCATTGCGCAGAGCCAGTCCGGTGATGAGTTCTGGTACCTTTGCGTTCCGAATGACGTTTCCGGCGCTCTGCAAAGCTGCGGTGGCACAGGCTTTCGCGAGACAGAAATCACCATTGATGGCAAGCCCGCGGGCGTAGCGCCGGTGTATCCGTGGATCTACACCGGTGGCATTGACCCCTACCTGTGGCAGCCGATTGTTGGCGTCGAGACGCTCAATTTCAAGCCTTACCGCGTCGATCTGACACCCTTTGCAGGTGTGCTAAGCGATGGTGCGACACATACCATCGGCGTCAGCGTGTTCAACGCAAACAGCTACTTTCTGGCGACTGCGAACCTGTTGCTGTACACCGATCCTTTCCGCGCCGTAACCGGCGGCGGCCTGCTGCAGGACACGTTGAGCGCAGCGCCCACCCCCAAGGTCACAGAAAATCTCAAAACAGACAGCAGCGGTAATACGACCGGCACGGTAGCGGTAGTGTCGGGCCGTACCTTCACCGTTAAGGGCTACGTCAACACCTCGCTGGGGCGCGTTGTCACCACTGTCCAGCAGAGCGTCGACTTCAACAATACGCAAACGGTCAACGTGGGATCGAACGACATCCAGAACGTCGTCCAGACCAGCACGGTGCTTTCCAAGACCAGCACCGACTACGGGTTCTTCACGGAGACGTCCGAGAAGCAGATCGCCTTCCCGCTGACGTTGAACTACTCCTACATCTTCAACGCAGACGGGACTTCGGCGCAGATCGTCAGTTCGAAGCAGCAGTCCAACACAACCGAGATACAGGGTCTTAATGGCTTCCCAGTCTATGGCACCAGCGTCACGGAACAGGTACAGGCCAGTGACACCCTCAACTTCAACGCCAGCGGCGCCGTGTCGTCGGTCGGACCTACGGCCAGTTCCGCCAGCTATGTCAGTCGCGACACACTTGGCCGGTGCTTCAGCCGCGACCTTATTTCCGCTGCACGGGTACTTACCAGCAGCACAGACGGTAAGGCATGCACCCGCTAGTGGTACGGAGCAAACGATCGCAGGGGATCTGCATAGCAGATCCCTTTTGTTTTGGCACGAACAGATATTCGACACATATCCAGATGCCACTTACATGATCTTTCTTCCGAATGTATGACGCCAGGGTTGCACCAACCAGATAACTTCGTTACACTCAGAGGGTTGGTCTGAAGGCCAGCCGCATCTCGCAGATCTTTGCGTACAAGAGAGTAGAACAGAATGGCTGCACAGCAGAGAATTCGCATTCGCCTGAAGGCGTATGACTACCGCGTTCTGGACCAGTCCACTGGTGAGATCGTCGAGACAGCAAAGCGTACCGGAGCACAGGTCGCTGGCCCAATCCCCCTTCCTACGATGAAGAACAAGTACTGCGTGCTTCGTTCCCCGCATGTGGACAAAAAGTCCCGTGAGGCGTTCGAAATCCGTACGCATAAGCGGCTGATCGATATTCTTGAACCGACCCAGCAGACGGTGGACGCGCTCATGAAGCTCGACCTGCCCGCCGGCGTCGACGTCGAGATCAAGACCGTCACCAAGTAACACCCAAATCTTTCGGTAGAACTACCGGCAGTGCCCTGCGCAGGCGGGCATGATGAGGAGATGCACCATGGCAGTAACAGGTATCCTAGGTAAAAAAATCGGCATGACCCAGATCTTCGATGACAACGGTGTAGTTCATCCGGTCACCGTGATCAAGGTTGGCCCCTGTGTCATCACGCAGCTTAAGACTCAGGCTAAAGACGGTTACGATGCAGCGCAGATTGGTCTCGTTGAGTTCATCACGGCTTCCAAGATCAACAAGCCGATGACGGGTCACTTTGCCAAGAGCGACGCTCCTCCCGTGCGCGAAATTCGCGAAGTAAGCATCGAAACCACCTCCGGTGCAGCTGACGGCGAAGGTGCCGTGAAGGCTGGTGATCGCGTCATGGTCGACATCTTCGACGGCGAACGCTTCGTCGACATCATTGGCAAGAGCAAGGGCCGCGGGTTTGCGGGCGTTGTTCGCCGGCACGGATTTGGCGGCGGTCCTAAGTCGCACGGTCATATGTTCCAGGTACAGGGTTCCATTGGTGCCTCTTCGTTCCCGTCACGGGTATTCCCAGGTCAGCGTATGCCCGGCCACTTCGGTGACGCGCAGATCACCGTGCGTAATCTGCGAATCCGTGGCATCGACCTGGAAGACAACCTGCTGCTAGTCGAAGGTGCAGTACCCGGACCACGCCAGGGAACGATCCTGGTCTCCAAGGCAAAGAATCCGCCGCGCGAGCGTCGTGGATTTGCCGGAGCCAGCACGCTCGATCCGCTGAAGGCCTCCAAGAAGGCTGCACCGAGCAAAAAGAAGTAGTCTCACAGTGGTAGTCGCACCGTCTGCGAGGTGCACTTCGGTCCACCTGACCGCAGGGTGACAAATTGATTCAGGGTGCCGCAATAGAACGGCACTGAAGGACGAGAGCATGGCAAAGATTAACGTAGTGGATTTGGGCGGCAACATCGTCGGCGAGCTTGAACTCGCAGACGAGGTCTTTGGCGTCGAGGTCAACAAGGCGCTTCTCTGGGAGTCCGTCAAGCATTACAGGGCCTCCATTCGGCAAGGCACCGCCGCAACCAAGAACAAAAAGCTTGTGTCCGGCTCCGGCAAGAAGCTTTGGAAGCAGAAGGGCACAGGCCGCGCACGCGTTGGTTCGGTGCGTTCACCTATCTGGCGTCACGGAGGAACGGTCCACGGACCTCAGCCTCGTTCGTACGATTACCAGTTTCCAAAGAAGAAGCTTCTGGGTGCACTGAGCTCCGCTCTTGCCAGCAAGCTTCAGGATGGGAAGTTGACGGTCGTGTCAAGCCTCGAAGTGTCCGAGCCCAAGACGAAGTTGTACCGTCAGGCGCTCGACAAACTGGACGCGAAGAAGACCGCGCTCCTGGTAGAGACTGGGCAGCAGCTTACCGAAAATCTCTACCTCGCGTCACGAAATCTCGATGGCGTGGAGTTGGTTCTGAGCTCGGAAGTCCACCCCTACGACCTGCTTCGTTACGAGCATGCCATCTTCTCGCAGTCTGCACTCGAAACGCTGCAGGAAGTCCTGAAGAAGAACGTTTCACGCCGTAAGCTGGCTGCCAAGCTGAACGCAGATCAGGAGGCCGCATAATGGCTACCCTTTACACCACCATCCGCCGCCCTCTCATCACTGAGAAGGGTATGGGCGCCAAGGAGACCGAGGGCACGCTAGTGTTCGAGGTCGCCTGCGACGCCACAAAGATTGAAGTCAAGCAGGCTGTTGAAACGCTGTTCAAGGTGAAGGTCTCTGGTGTTCGCACCGCCAACTTCCTTGGCAAAGAGCGTCGGCGCGGCAAGTTCACTGGCTACAAGCCTGACTGGAAGAAGGCGTATGTGCGCCTGCAGCCAGGCGAGAAGATGCCGGAGTACGTCAACAGCCTGTAAGGAACGAACTACAGAACCGCGCGCCTGACAAGCTATGCGGAGTAAGGATTAGCAATGCCAATTAGAACCTTCCGACCGATTACACCTACCCTACGATTCCAATCGAAGTTGGTGAATTCGGACATCACGACCAGCGAGCCATACAAGCCGCTCCTTACTGTGAAGCCCCGTACCGGCGGCCGTAACTCAAGTGGTCGCATGACCATGCGTCACCAGGGTGGCGGTCACAAGCAGAAGCTCCGCCTCATCGACTTCAAGCGTGACAAGTACGGTATTCCTGCAACAGTAGCGACCATCGAATACGATCCCAACCGCTCGTCGCGTATTGCCCTCGTGAACTACAAGGATGGTGAAAAGCGCTACATCATTCAGCCTGTCGGCCTTAAGGTTGGCATGCAGATCATGAGTGGTCCAGAGGCTGACATCTTGGTCGGCAACGCTCTGCCACTGATGAACATCCCTTCCGGTACCACCGTTCACAATGTGGAATTGCGGCCAGGCAAGGGCGCGCAGATGGTTCGCTCCGCCGGCTCTTCCGCTCAGCTGGTTGCTAAGGAAGGCGAGTACGCCCTGCTAAAGCTCCCCTCCGGCGAGACGCGCCGAGTTCTTGTCGATTGCATGGCGACCATTGGTCAGGTCGGTAATACGGATCACGAAAATATCTCACTCGGTAAGGCTGGTGCCAGCCGCTGGCGCGGTATCCGTCCTGCCAACCGTGGTGTCTCCATGAATCCTGTCGATCACCCGCATGGTGGTGGTGAAGGTAAGACCTCGGGTGGACGCCATCCAGTTACACCATGGGGTCAGCCGACCCGTGGTTACAAGACACGCAACAATAAACGGACGGACGTATTTATCGTCAACCGTCGTAGCAAATAACTCAGGGAGCGAGAGGATAAGATGGCACGTTCTACGAAGAAGGGCCCGTTCATCGACGCGCACCTGATGACCAAAGTCTCGGTTCTGAATGAAGCGAACAAGAAGGAAGTGGTGAAGACTTGGTCTCGCCGCTCAACCATCTTCCCAGAGTTTGTTGGGCACACCATTGCCGTGCACAACGGCCGCAAGTTCATTCCGGTCTATGTGACGGAGAACATGGTTGGGCATAAGCTGGGCGAGTTCTCGCTGACGCGGACCTTCAAGGGTCATGCGGCCAAGGCTGAAACCGCTAAGGGTAAATAAGCACTTCGGTGCATGCAAGTGAGCGCGGGTACGGCTGTAAGCCGCCCGCCGGATTGAGGAAGCTATGGCGAAGACAGCCGAGAAGAGCGCAGTAAGGGAGTTTCGCGCGGAAGCGCGCTTCCAAAGGACCAGCCCGCAAAAGGCAAAGCTGGTACTCGACATGATCAAGGGCTTGTCGGTTGAGAATGCCCTGAACACCTTGATGTTCACGAAGAAGCGCATTGCTCCCGTCGTTGAGAAGGCACTGCGTTCCGCCCTGCAGAATGCAAATTATCTCAGCCAGGAGCAGGGCTTCGATCTGGATGTCGATCGTCTCGTCGTTAAAATGGCGGTCGCAAATGAAGGCCCCCGCATGAAGCGAATCCGCCCTGCCCCCATGGGCCGGGCCTTCCGCTACCAGCGTCGCCTCGCACACATTATCGTGACCATCACCGAGAAGGTTCCTGCACCTCAGGGTAATGGCTCCGGTGATGGTAAAACGGCGGCTGTCGGTACGACCAAGCCGCGTGTTACGAAGAAGACCTCTGCGGGCAAGGTTGCCGCGTAAAGTTCATTGCTGTATGTGCCGGCCAGATCCGGCAAACAGCTCGTACTGAGTAAGTTCGCCTTAGGTGCGGACGCGAAGTGAAGGGATAAGTTATGGGTCAGAAGGTCCATCCGTATGGGTTCCGCCTAGGCATCAACAAGCCTTGGAAGTCGCGCTGGTTTGTTGAGCGCGGTTACGACAAGTTGTTAGTTGAAGACGTAAAGCTGAAGATCGAGCTACGCGAAAAGCTGAAAGCGGCTGGGGTCTCGTCGGTTGAGATCGAGCGTCCAGGCAACAAGCTTCGTCTTATCATCCGCACTGCCCGGCCCGGTATCATCATCGGTCGCAAGGGTGCTGAGATCGATAAGCTGAAGGCCGACATCCAGAAGCGCACCAGCCGCGAGGTGTTCATCGACATTCTTGAGGTCAACAAGCCAGAACTGGATGCGCAGCTGGTCTCAGAGAATATCGCTCTGCAGCTTGAGAAGAGGGTTTCGTTTCGTCGGGCCATGCGGAAGAGTGTTGACTCCGCGCTGCGTTTCGGTTGCAAGGGGATCAAGGTTCGAGTTTCGGGCCGGCTCAATGGCAACGAAATCGCTCGCTCCGAGTGGTATCTGCAGGGACGTTTGCCGCTCCACACGCTGCGTGCCGACATCGACTACGGCTTCTCGGAAGCACATACGACGTACGGCATCATTGGTGTCAAGACCTGGGTTTATCGTGGCGACATTTACGAGCAGAAAAAGCGTCGCGACGTTGTAACTTCCACGGGTGCGTTCTAGGCACGTGCTTTAAGGGCGTTTCGCTTGAGCTGGCCGCCATCCATTAAGAACAGGAATCGCTCGGAGACTGGTCCTAGTAGCAAGGTCCAAGGCCGTTGCAGGAGAAGCAAATTATGTTGATGCCGAAGAAGGTTAAGTACCGCAAACAACAAAAGGGCAAGATGCGCGGGAAGGCATGGCGTGGTTCCGAACTGGCGTTCGGCGATTACGGCCTCAAGGTTGTTGAGTGTGGCTACATCACCGATCGTCAGATCGAAGCAAGCCGCATCGCCATGACGCGTTACATCAAGCGTGGCGGCAAAGTCTGGCTTCGTATCTTCCCGGACAAGCCCATCACCAAGAAGCCGGCGGAAGTTCGCATGGGTTCTGGTAAGGGTGCTTTGGACCACTGGGTTGCGGTAGTTCGCCCAGGCAAGCTCCTGTTTGAGATGGAAGGTGTCACCGTCGAGGTGGCTAAAGAGGCCATGCGTCTCGCCTCCAGCAAGCTCCCGCTTCGGACCGTGTTTGTCGCGCGCCCCGGTGCAAAGACTATAGATCCGAAGGCTGCGGCAGCGGCATAGGCAGAACGATCGCCGCGCTTGAAGCGCGGCCCGAGAGAGAAACATGGAATTGAGCAAGATCCACGAGATGAATGACGCGGAGTTGAAAACCCAGGAAGCGCAGACGGGCGAGCAGCTATTCCGCGTCCGCTTTCAGAAGAGTCTGGGCAACACCGAAGGTATCAGCAAGCTGCGCGAAATGAAGAAGGATATTGCGCGCATCAAGACAGTGGCGCGTCAGCGCGTGCTGGGTCAAGCGACTGCCCCTGTCGCTGGTGCCAGCCCGGTGAAGAAGACACGGAAGGCGAAGGCATAACTATGGCGGAAGCAACAGCAACAACGGAAGTTGTCGAGAAGACTGGCCATCGCACTGAAAAGATCGGCTTGGTCACTTCCACGAAGATGGACAAGACCATCGTGGTGTCGGTCGAGATGCGCAAGGCACACCCGAAGTACAAGCGGGTTGTCAAGTCGAATAAGAAGTTCTACGCCCACGATGAGCAGAACTCTGCGCGTGTCGGCGACCAGGTCCGCATCCGTGAGAGTCGGCCACTGAGCAAGCTCAAGCGCTGGAATTTAGAAGAAATTGTGCGGCGGTCATCGCTTTCCATGAGTGAAGCCACGCCCGCAGTCAAATAAGCGTTCCTGTAGGATTCAACATGACGAACGGCCGGACATTGCAGTCGTTCCTCTCATGTGTTCCGTTTTTGTAAGGTTTAGGGGCCACGGCCCCCGGCTTGCACTTCAAAGTGCAAGTCAGGAGAAAAAATGTCAGTTCAAATGCGCACTATTCTGGACGTCGCGGATAATTCCGGCGCACGGCGTCTTCAGGTCATCCTTCCGCTTGGCGGTGGTCTTGGCAAGAAAGCAGGCTTGGGTGACGTCGTTACGGCGGCCGTAAAGGAAGCCTCACCTGACGGCACGGTCAAGAAGGGCAAGGTCGTGAAGGCAGTCATCGTTCGCATGCGCAAAGAGGCACGTCGCAAGGATGGCACCTACATCCGGTTCGATCAAAATGCTGCGGTCGTGATCAACGACGCTGGTGAGCCCGTCGGTACCCGTGTGTTCGGGCCTGTCGCCCGTGAACTCCGCGACAAAAAGTTCCTCAAGATTGTCTCGTTGGCACCGGAAGTAATCTAGTTAGTCCGGTCCGAGAGTCACCGTACATAAGGCCGCCCGATCTGCTGGAAGGGTTCGGAGCTAAACTACCCTCACCTGCGGAGGTAATCGCAGAGGCCCTTTGCCGACTTGGCAGGGATAAGGAGCAACAGCATGTCAGGCATTCTTCGTAACGACACAGTCATTGTTTTGGCAGGCAAGCACAAAGGTAAGACCGGGCGCGTCCTTCGCGTCATCACCGAGAAGAATCGGGTCCTGGTGCAGGGCGTTGGCATGGTGAAGAAGCACGTCAAGCCGAACCCCCAGCGCAACATCAAGGGTGGGATCGCAGAGCAGGAGTCTCCTGTTCATGTATCGAACGTGGCTCTCGTTGACGGTAACGGCAAGGCGACCCGCGTCGGCAGCCGCATGGAAGATGGTAAGAAGGTCCGCTTCGCCAAGACGACCGGCGAAGTTTTGGCGGCACCGAAACAGAAGTAAGAGCGCTCGGTATAAGTTATTCCAATCGGCAGCACCCCACGTCGCGGTACACGGATCCAGGATCCACCCCGAAACCGTGGAGAAAGCAGAAACACTGTGGCAAGGTTACGAGAGAAGTACACAAACGAGTTGAAGGCGGCGGTCCAGAAGGAACTTGGACTCAAGAACACCATGGCTGTTCCGCGTATCGAGAAGATCGTTATCAACATGGGTCTCGGCGAGGCGACGCAGAACAACAAGATTCTGGATCCCCTGGTAAGTGATTTGGCCCAAATCACGGGTCAGAAGCCCGTGATGACAAAGGCCAAGAAGTCTATCGCACAGTTCAAAGTGCGTGAAGGCCAGTCCATCGGCGCCATGGTCACACTGCGTGGCGAGTCCATGTTCGAATTTTTGGACCGTTTGATTTCGGTTGCACTTCCTCGAGTTCGCGATTTTAAGGGTGTCTCCGGCAAGAGCTTCGACGGACGTGGTAACTATACGTTAGGTCTTCGCGATCAGCTCATTTTCCCTGAGATCGACTACTCCAAAGTTGAAAAGCTCAAAGGCATGAATGTGACCATCGTGACTACTGCGGCTGATGATAACTCCGCGCGCGTCCTCCTCAAGCATTTCGGCATGCCCTTCCGCGCATAGCCTCAGCACTCGTAAAGGAAACCATGTCCACTACAGCAAAAGCAGTCAAGGACGCGAAGAAGCCCAAGTTCAAGTCGCGTCAACACAATCGTTGCCAGCTCTGCGGCCGTCCCCGTGCCTTTCTCCGCAAGTTCGGCATCTGCCGTCTCTGCTTCCGGGGCTTGGCTCTTAAGGGTGAGATCCCGGGCGTTGTAAAATCGAGCTGGTAAGCAGTAACAACTAGGCAATGTAACCAAATCCTTCGCCAGTTCTGCCGGTGTCTTCGCCCGCAGGGAACGGAAGGTAGAGAGAACACCATGAACCTCACTGATCCAGTAGCCGACTTCCTCACACGTGTCCGTAACGCCATTCGCGCTCGTCACCAGAAAATGGATGTACCTGCTTCCAACCTTAAGATCGAGATCGCCCGCATCCTGAAAGAGGAAGGGTACATCACGAATTACAAGGCTACCGAAGAAGAAGGACATCGCATTCTGCGTGTGTATCTAAAGTACGGTTCCGAGGGCGAGTGCGCCATCCTTGACCTGAAGCGCATCTCCAAGCCAGGCTCGCGCGTATACATTGGTCGCGACGAGATTCGCCGAGTGCAGGGTGGACTTGGTATCTCGATCCTCACGACACCTAAGGGCGTCATGACTGGACGCTCGGCCCGCAAGGAAAACGTTGGCGGCGAAGTGCTTGCACACGTCTGGTAGTTCTAGCTCCTTACTCGAAAAAACCAAAACAAAAGAGATCAACCGGCGCAAGCCGCCCGGCTGCAGTGGAACGGATCGCCCTCGTGGCTATCCGGGACTCGCAAGCCACAAGGACTAACGCATGTCACGTATCGGTCTAAAGCCCATTCCCATGCCGCCCACGGTCAAGTACACCGTGAAAGGTAACATTGTGGAAGTAGAAGGCCCCAAGGGCAAGGTCAATGCACTGCTCCCGACGGGCATCCGACTCGAGCAAAGAGAAGGCGAACTGCATGCGGTGCGCGATAACGATTCGCAGAAAGCCATGCATGGCTTGGCGCGCGCCCTGATCTTTAATGCAGTCGAAGGTGTGACCAACGGCTGGAAGAAAGATCTGGATATTGTCGGTATCGGCTACCGTGCAGAGCTGAAGAGCAAGGGTGAGGTAGTCTTCACGCTTGGCTACTCCCACCTGATCGAATTCCCCTTGCCGACAGGAATCGAAGTTACGATTGACCCAAAGCAGACGCACCTGACAATCTCCGGCATTGATCGCCAGAAGGTCGGTCAGGTTGCGGCAGACATGCGCTCACTGCGTAAGCCGGATCCTTACAAGAACAAGGGCGTGCGTTACTCCGATGAGAAGTTGAAGAAGAAGGTCGGCAAGACCGGGTCTAAATAAAGTCAATGCCCGGGGTTTACCTCCCCGGGCTCCGTCAAACGTCCTCGCTGTACTTCGAAGTGAGGCCATCCGAGGTGCCGTACTTGTTGGCGGCACTCACCGAACCGAACGCGGCCACAGGGTGGTTGCGCCCGTAGGGAAGGAACAAAATGATTACAGCAACACAGCGCGGCACTATCCGTAAGCGCGTTCATGCACGCGTCCGCGCCAAGGTCTCCGGCACGGCAGCGCGTCCCCGGCTCAACGTATTCCGTTCGCTCAACCATATCTATGCGCAGGTCATTGATGACGCGTCCGCAACCACGCTCGCATCTGCTTCGACCCTGATCAAAAAAGGCGATGAGAAGAGGTCCGGCGGCAACATCGATGCAGCGGCATCGGTAGGTAAGCTGATCGCAGAACGTGCGAAAGACAAGGGCGTCACTCGGGTCGTATTCGACCGTGGTGGTTATCTGTATCACGGTCGCATCAAGGCTCTAGCCGATGCGGCACGTGAAGCAGGGCTCGAGTTCTAATAACGGCGTAGGGAGCAGGCGCGGTGCGCTGGTAGGTCAAGAGGGAGCAAGCAGATGCTAGCTGGCAAGAAGATCGACGCA
This sequence comes from Janthinobacterium lividum, assembly GCA_050954745.1. GTDB lineage: Bacteria > Acidobacteriota > Terriglobia > Terriglobales > Acidobacteriaceae > Terriglobus. The sequence goes on from JBPBQP010000017.1 coordinate 42,190, forward strand.
AATAAGTTGAACTTGAAGGATCAGGTTGTCGCAATTAACCGCGTCACAAAGGTCGTCAAGGGTGGTAAGAATATGTCGTTTGCCGCGCTGGTCGTCATCGGCGATGCGGAGCAGGGCATTGTTGGCTACGGCAGTGGCAAGGCAAAAGAAGTGCCGCAGGCGATCCGCAAGGGAATCGAGTCAGCCAAGAAGAACCTGCATCGTGTGAATATGACGGCTACGACTATTCCTCATCAGGTGCTGGGCCGCTTTGGTTCTGGCCAGGTGCTACTGAAGCCGGCACCCGAAGGTACCGGAATCATCGCGGGCGGAGCTGTCCGCGCTGTGATGACCTCAGTCGGTGTTCAGAATGTGCTGACAAAGTCGCTCGGCAGTGCGAACCCGCACAACGTGATCAAGGCGACTTTCGACGCGCTGGCACAACTTCGTGACAAGGCCCAGGTAGCTGCACTTCGTGGCAAGGATGTTTCAGAGCTGTAGGCGCTCGGGTCTCTTTGTTAAGGAGATCAGCAGTGGTGAGGAGTTGGATAATGGCAGAAGCAGTAGGCAAGATCAAGATTCAGTACTTCCGTTCCAAGATTGCCACGCCAGTGAAGCATAAGCTGGTCGTAAAGGGCCTTGGGTTTACTCGCCTCAACCAGATCGTGGAGCGGGAAGACACGCCGTCGATCCGCGGCATGATTGCGGTGATCCCGCATCTGGTTCGTGTTGTAGCTTAATTATCAACCGTGCCCTTTCCAGGGCACCGAACACCTTGGTGAGGTAACCGCCAAGGCTACCGCGAGAGCGGAAATGCGAGTCGGATTCCTTCCGGCGTTAGCGAGGAAACAGTTATGGCCTTAAATCTTTCGAACCTTGGTGCACCCAAGGGAGCAAACAGCAACAAGAAGCGTGTCGGCCGTGGTATGGGGTCGGGCATGGGTAAGACGTCCACTCGTGGCCATGACGGTCAGCGGTCGCGTTCTGGTTCGCGTATGATGCGTGGCTTTGAGGGCGGCCAGATGCCCCTTCACCGCCGCCTGCCGAAGCGTGGCTTCACGAACATCTTTCGCACCGAGTATCAGGTTTTAAGTCTTGACACGATCGAGTTGTTTGTAACCACACACAATCAGACAGAACTCACCGTCGAGACCATGCGCGAAGTTGGCCTGCTGAAGAAGAAACGCGGGTTGATCAAGGTTTTGGCGAATGGTGAAATCACGACTGCTGTCACGGTCTACGCACACAAGTTCTCCAAGCAGGCGCAAGAGAATATCGAGAAGGCCGGTGGTAAGGCGATCGTTCTCGGTACCGCACCTGTTCCCGCTGAACCAGCAGCCTAATGTGTTGTTACAGCGTACATTGGCTATAGAGGCGTGTTGAAAGGTCCAGCCCTAGGGTTGGACCTTTGCCGGTGTCTAACATGGTGATGCCGCCGACGTTCTGCGATTCCCTAACTTGGGGAACAAGGCTTGGCCTTAACGAGGAAGACAGTTCTATGGGGCCTCGCCCCGGAATGGTTAGACCTACCTGATGTTCGACAAGATTTCCAATATCTTTCGCATTCCAGAGCTTCGCACTCGCGTGCTGTTCACGCTCGGTATGCTGGCGGTATATCGGCTCGGCGGTCACATTCCAACGCCCGGCATCAATGCAGACCTGTTGACGCAATACTTCGCGCAAAACGCTGGATCCTCACTGGGCTTGGTCGACCTGTTCACGGGCGGGTCCTTGCGCAAGCTTACGGTCTTTGCGCTCGGCATTATGCCGTATATCACCGCGTCGATCATTTTCCAGTTGCTGACGGTGATCTACGAACCGCTTGCCAAGCTGCAGAAGGAAGGCGAAGTGGGCCGTCGGAAGATCACGCAGTGGACCCGTTATGTGACAGTTCTGCTTGCCATCGTGCAATCTTTCGCGATTGCGGTGACACTCGTTAATTCGAGCCAGCCCATGGTCACCATCGGCACCAAGTCGTTCATAGCCATGTGCGTTCTCACCTTGACGACCGGAACCGCGTTCATCATGTGGCTCGGGGAGCAGATTACAGAGCGTGGTATCGGCAACGGTATGTCGCTGCTGATCTTCACTGGCATCGTGGCCGGCCTGCCGAACGGCATTTACGACCTCTACCAGAAAGCACGTGATGGTGCCTGGGGAGGCTTCACACCTGTTGCCGTTGCCATTCTGGTTGTTGCCATGGTCGCGGTCGTTGCCTTCATCGTTTATGTCGAGCGTTCAGAACGCCGAATTCCAGTGCAATACGCCAAGCGTATCGTGGGCCGCAAGATGATGGGTGGCCAGTCGACACACCTGCCATTGAAGGTAAACTCTGGCGGCGTCATGCCGGTGATCTTTGCCAGTTCGATCCTATCGGCCCCGCTGCTATTTGCGAATACCCAGTTTGTGCAGAATCACACATTCTTCCGGACGATTGCAGACGGGTTAAAGCCCGGCGAACCCTGGTACCAGGTGCTGTCAGCGGCAGCAATCATCTTCTTCGCATACTTCTACATTTCGATTGTCTTTCGCCCAGACGATATCGCCGACAACCTTCGCAAGTACGGCGGCTTTATCCCAGGAATTCGTCCTGGCCGACGGACGAGTGATTTCATCAACGACATCCTGACCAGGATTACTCTCGTTGGTGCGATTTATTTGATCATCATCCAGCTCATTCCGCAGATGCTTATTTCGGGCATTCATCTCAACCATCTTTGGCTCATCGGTGGAGTGTTTGATCGGCTCCCAAGCTGGCTGACGAATGGCCTCGGTGTGAACTTCTACTTCGGTGGAACTTCCTTGCTCATCGTGGTCGGCGTCGCGATGGACACCGTGCAGCAGGTTGAGTCGCAACTGATTATGCGCCACTACGACGGCTTCACCCCGAAAAGCGGCCGCACACGCGGTCGGCGGAGTTGGTAAGCGCGCGTGACGGTATTCGCTGATGCAAACTTTGTGCCTGGCCCGGTGCTGCTGTTGGGTGCACCAGGCGTTGGTAAGGGAACGCAGGCTCAGATTCTGATGGATGCCTGGGGAATCCCCCAGGTATCCACCGGAGATTTAATCCGCGAGAATATTCGCCAGAAGACGCCTGTCGGTGTCCGGTTCAGTGGACTCGTGGCTGCGGGAACTCTCGTCCCGGACGAGATCGTGAACGAGATGATCGAGCATCGGCTCAGCGAGCCAGACGCAAGCCGTGGCTACATTCTGGATGGTTATCCGCGCACGCTGGGACAGGCAAAGTGGTTGGACAGTTTTCTCGCTAAGGCGGGTCATGCAGGTGCACAACACCTCCCCGTCATTGCGGTCTCCATCGAAGTTCGATATGATGAGTTGTTGCGTCGTATTACCGGGCGTCGTACAGGCCCTGCCTCCAAGCGGATCTATAACATCTATACCAATCCACCCGTCGTTCCAGGACGTTGCGACGTGAGTGGCGAGGCTCTGGTACAGCGGCCCGACGATTCCGAAGAAGTCTTTACCGAGCGGATGAAGGCATTCGACGAGCTTACGGCACCGGTTGTCGCGCACTATCGCGATCAGCAGCGCTTTGAGGTTGTGGATGGTGAGCAGGCTGTCGAACAGGTGACAGAGAATATTGCGGCAGCGCTTAAACGGCTGCGGCAAGGAGCAATGTAGGCAGGCCGATGGCAATTGCACTCAAAACACCGCAGGAGATTGAGAAGATGCGCGCCAGCGGAGCCATCCTCCGCAAGGTTCACCGAGCGGTGGAAGCGGCGGTGAAGCCCGGAGCAACGACACTAGACCTCGAGACCGTTGCTGAGGCGACGATCAAGGAACTGGGCGCGAAGCCAGCGTTCAAAGGTTATAACGACTACCCGGCCTGCCTGTGCACGTCGGTGAACCACGAAGTGATTCACGGTATTCCCTCTAAGGCCACCGTGCTGAAGGACGGCGATATTGTCTCCGTCGATTGCGGCGTCATTCTGGACGGCTATTACTCCGATGCCGCTGAAACGTACGCCGTAGGCCAATTGAGCCCCGCGACACGCAAGCTGCTTGACGTCACGAAGGCGTCCCTTGAGCGCGCCATTCAGGCAGTTCATGTGGGTGGAACGGTTGGAGATATTGGCGCCACCGTGCAGGAGATGTGCGAGGGCGAAGGGTACGGCGTCGTTCGAGATTTTGTTGGGCACGGCATCGGCAAGAGCATGCATGAAGATCCGCAGGTGCCGAACTTTGGTAAACGGGGCAAGGGCACGAAGTTGAGGGCAGGCATGGTGCTGGCAATCGAGCCCATGATCAATGCTGGTTCCGCAGATGTAAAGGTTTTGAAAGACGGTTGGACAGCGGTCACAGTCGACGGCAGTCTGAGCGCGCATTTTGAGCACACGGTCGCGGTAACGAAAGATGGCCCGTTAGTGCTGACACGCTGAACGAATCAGCGAGATAGAGTTTGTAGTTCGTAGGTTATGAGGAGATAGTTTGCCGAAAGAAGATGCAATTGAAGTGATGGCCGTGGTCGTCGAGACTCTGCCCAATGCCATGTTCAAGGTGGAGATGGAGAACAAGCACCAGGTGCTGGCCCATGTCTCTGGCCGCATGCGCAAAAACTTCATTCGTATTCTGCCAGGTGACCGCGTCGCCATTGAGTTGAGCCCATATGATCTAAACCGTGGGCGGATTGTGTATCGCTACAAGTAAGTCGCGATACAGCACATCAACCGGAAACGACCCACGTCGATTCCAGTTGAAGTTATGAGGAAGCAATGAAGGTACGAGCATCAGTGAAGCGTATTTGCGATAAGTGCCAGATCGTCCACCGTAAGGGTGTCGTTCGGGTCATCTGCGAGATCGCAAAGCACAAGCAGCGTCAGGGGTAGTTCGTCTCCCCGCTGTAAACAGGAAACACGCGGAACCTCACAAGCTCCCGCAAGGGAGTGGTCTTCCAGGGCGAGTTAGCCGAAGTAAAGGCTTGCGATGAACCCCGGGGAACTCCGCCAAACCGTACTGGCGACAGCGCCAGAACAAGGAAGTAAGAGGAAGACAACATGGCACGTATTGCCGGCGTCGATGTGCCCAACAACAAGCAGGCACGCATCGGCCTCACCTACATCTACGGCATCGGGGACACCCGTGCGCTGCGCATCCTTGCAAAGGCAAACATTGATCCCCTTCGCAAAGTCCAAACCTTGGACGAGGATGAGCTGAATCTGATTCGTAGTGCAATCGATCAGGAAGGTGGCATTGAGGGCGATCTCCGCAAGGAAATCGGACTTAACATCAAGCGCCTGATTGAAATCCAGAGCTACCGCGGCCTGCGTCATCGCCGCAGCCTGCCAGTGCGCGGTCAGCGTACCCACACGAACGCCCGCACACGTAAGGGCCCGCGCAAGGGCACAGTTGCCGGCAAGAAGAAGGCGACTAAATAATGGCTAAGCAGCAGAGCAGTGCAGCCGGCAAGACCGGTAAGGGCAAGAAGTTTAAGAAGCGGGAACGCAAGAATGTTCCCTACGGCCTCGTCTTCATTCAGGCGACGTTTAACAACACCATTGTGACCATCACGGATCAGCAGGGCAATACGCTCTCCTGGAAAAGCTCGGGCTCGCTCGGCTTCCGTGGTTCACGTAAGGGTACCCCGTTTGCAGCGCAGCAGGCTGCCATGAACGCAGCCACTGCGGCTCGCGATCACGGTCTCCGCTCGGTCGACGTTCGCGTCTCCGGCCCC
>JBPBQP010000018.1:0-47147 GCA_050954745.1 Janthinobacterium lividum
GCAGAACCAACCAGGCCGCGATGGCCCGCGATGTAGATCGCAGCGTCCTTTTCCATGAAGGCAGTTACGTTGGCGCTTTCGGACATAGATCGACTCCGCTTCTTTTTTGCAGCTTTAGCCGCTGAGGTAGAACATGCATTGTTACTTGGAAAAGCGGCTTTAGCTACGAAGACCTGGTCTTGTAGCTAAAGCCGCCAGTTTACCTCCCACCTCCATCCAGCAGCCAAGCCAAGACTTCGCAGGACTCATGAAGGAAGGAGGTGAGGTTTACAACAGAGCGCTCTAGGTCTCGCGAACGTTGTAGGCGTCGAAGCCGTGCTTTCGTACCAACGCATCACGCTGCGCGCTCTTCAGGTCAGCCTCCACCATCTCGGAAACAAGGCCCTCAAAGGTGGTCGTGGGTGTCCATCCAAGCTCGTTCTTAGCTTTGGTCGGATCACCCAGCAGCGTTTCCACTTCGGTCGGGCGGAAGTAGCGCGGATCGATCGAGATGACCACGTTGCCATCCTTGTCGAAGGCTTTTTCTTCTACGCCGCTACCCTGCCAAGTCAGGTTCAGTTCCAGCTTTTCAGCGCAGCGATTGATGAACTCGCGCACGCTGTACTGCTGGCCCGTGGCGATGACGAAGTCCTGCGGCTTGTCACACTGCAGCATGCGCCACTGCATCTCTACATAGTCGCGGGCATGTCCCCAGTCGCGCTTGGCATCGATGTTGCCCATGTACAACCTGTCCTGCAGGCCGACCTTGATGCGGGCGAGTCCGCGTGTGATCTTACGAGTCACAAAAGTCTCACCGCGCATGGGGCTTTCGTGATTGAACAGGATGCCATTGCACGCAAACATGCCGTAGGCCTCACGGTAGTTCACGACAATCCAGTAGCCGTACATCTTGGCCACCGCGTAGGGCGAACGCGGATAAAACGGCGTCGTTTCGCGCTGTGGAATCTCTTGCACCAGGCCATACAGTTCTGACGTGGACGCCTGATAGAAGCGAGTCTTGTGCGTCAGGCCAAGGATGCGTATCGCTTCGAGCAAACGCAGCACGCCCAACGCGTCCGAGTTCGCGGTGTACTCCGGCTCTTCGAACGAAACCTGCACGTGGCTCTGTGCGGCAAGGTTATAGACCTCGTCCGGCTTTACCTTTTCCATAATGCGAATCAGCGAAGACGAGTCTGTCATGTCACCGTAGTGCAGGAAGAACTTTGGCTCGGGGTTGTGCGGATCCTCATAAATGTGGTCGATGCGGGCTGTGTTGAACAGCGACGAGCGGCGTTTGATGCCGTGAACCTCGTAACCCTTTTCCAGCAGCAGTTGTGCGAGATACGCACCATCCTGGCCGGTAACACCTGTAATAAGCGCTTTCTTCAAGTCAAACCTCTATACGTATCGAGCGCTGCAGGGTCGCATCGCTGGGGAGATGTACAAGCGTTTGAGCCCGCGTGATGCATGGCCCTACTGCTTGCATGAGCCTTCGGCCTCTACCTACAGTGTTACACTTAGATTGTTACGGGTAAACACTTCCTGTCTATTGTTATTCCGCATTGGCACGCGCAAAGCCCGGGTATCCGCATGAATGCACTGATCGTCCTTCTTGTAATTCTTCACATTGTCATCTGTCTTTTCCTGATCGGTGTCGTTCTATTGCAGCAGGGCAAAAGTGCCGACCTGGCTGGTGCCTTTGGCGGTCAGGGTTCACAGACTGCCTTTGGACCGCGTGGAGCTGCCAATCTGCTTACGCGTCTTACCAGCTGGTCCGCAGTCCTGTTCATGGTAACGTCGATCAGCCTGACAGTCCTGATGTCACGCAACCGTGATCGCTCTGTGTTGTCTGGCACGAAGCATCAGCAAACAACACCGAAGAAGTAAGCACAGTTCGGCACTACGGAGGGCGCGGGCTATCCTGCGCCCTTTGTCATGGAGTGAACATGCAACGCGAGACGTTTCCGGTTGGCCCGCTCCAGTGCAATTGCTCAATTTTGTATGACCTGGCTTTGCATGACGCAACAGTGGTCGACCCAGGCGGCGATCTGGTCAGAATCTCTGCATTCCTGGCGCAACACAGCCTGAAGCTGCGCCAGATCGTCGTGACGCACGCTCATCTGGACCACATTGCGGGTGCCGCCCTGCTTTCAGAGCAAACCGGCGCGCCCATCCTGTACCACCAGGCGGACGTGTTCCAGCTGAGCTGGATGGAACAACAGGCAGCCTGGATGGGCGTTGCAGTCCCCGCCGTAAAACCACCAGACGCAAGCGCGGAAGAAGGTACGCGTCTGATCGTGGGTACGGAAGCTGGCCACGTGCTACACACCCCCGGCCACACGGAAGGCAGCATATCTCTCTACTTTCGTGAGAGCCACGTGGTACTGGCGGGCGACACCCTCTTCCGTGGCGGCGTTGGCCGCGCAGACCTGCCCGGCGGAGACGAACAATTGATTCTGCGGTCGATCCGCGAAAAGCTGCTGTCGCTGCCGGATGAAACTGTCGTGGTTGCCGGGCACGGCTCCGCCACAAGCATTGGGGTAGAGCGTGAAACGAACCGATTTCTGCTTTGACCGGAACTGCGACTTGGCAGCTAGGTAATAACTTCGCCGCGTTGCAACTGCTCGATCGCCTGTTCTGCACGGTCTCGAAGCGCCACTCGCTCCCTTGCGGCCTTCTTGTTGAGCGTGCTGTACGGCATACGCATGCGCTGGTTGGACGCCAAAAGATCGCTGTGACGCTCCAGAAATGACCAGTACAACGACGTGAACGGGCAGGAACCTGGGCCGGTCGACTTCTTCGGATCCAGGGCGCATTTGCCGCAGTAGTTACTCATCCGGTTGATGTACGCGGCGCCCGAGACATACGGCTTGGTCGCGGTCAGCCCGCCGTCCGCGAAGGTCGCCATACCGAGCACGTTGGTCTCGACCACCCAGTCATATGCGTCGATATAGCTGACCCAAAACCAGTCAGTCAGTTCCCTCGGCGAAAATCCGCACAACACCGCAAGGTTCGAGAGGATCATTAGCCGGGTAATGTGGTGCGACCAGCCAGTAGCCATCACTTGCGCGACCACGATGTCCATGCAAAACATGCCCGATCGCTGGCCCCAATAGACCGGCGGCAAGGGTAGGTGCGCTTCCAATGCTGATGGAGTCGCTGGTAGATCCGGTGCTGCAGGATTGATTTCCTTGACCAGCATGTGGCTGTACTGGTTCGCAGCTCGGTTGCTTGCCGGGTCAGGACGTTGTTGCAGGGTCCGGAAGCCATCGGTCGCTGTGTGAAGGTGCCGGACGAACTCTCGCCAGCCAAGTACCTGACGGATAAAGCCTTCGGCACTTGCCAGGGGAATTCTGCCTGCCTTGTACTGTCCCTCCACCTCGTGAACTAATTCGCCCGGCAGCAAACGGCTCAAGTTCAGGAGTGCGGACATTGCCGAATGAAACAGCACAGGTTCGTCCGAGTGCATGGCATCTTCATAGGGTCCGAAAAATGGGAGCAATCTCCGCAAAACAAAGCCCCAGAGAGTGGCCACATCGTCAGCCGTCACCGGCAGATCGAAGCCATCGGCACTGCCCAGTGTGTCCGGCGTCAGGCGATCGATCATCTCCATGACCTCGACCGTGATCGCGTCCGGTGGGAAGGATGGTCGGTCCGGAACGGGCACCTGGCCGCGATACCGCTCGCGATTCTGCTCGTCAAAGGAGAGTTTGCCGCCAGAGAAGCTGCCGTCCGGCTCCATCAACAGCCGACTGGTCTGGCGCATGTGCCGGTAGAACCGCTCCATAAGGTACTGTCGTCCGCGTCCGGCTTTGCCAAAGACGTGGTCCCAGTCACCCTGGGTCGAAAGCCATGCGCTATCCGGCTCATAGTGCAGCCGAAGTCCCTGCGCCTCAGCCGCCTCGAGATCCTTGCGAAGCTCACGCTCGGCCGGTGGGCTGGTCAGGATTGTGGGAATGCCGAATCGATCCTGCGCGGATCGAAGCTGCTCACCGAAGCTTTCCGGTGCATTCAGGTATATGACCTGCCTGCCTTTTGCCAGCTGCTCCAGAGCGAAGTGCCGCTGGCTCGAAAGCACCAGAATCACTTTCTTGCGATGGTATGGGCGGTTCCGCCCCTTGGCGTGCGACTCAATCAGGATTAATCCAGCGTCTGGCCGATCCGCGAGCATGGACAGACGGTCGTTCAATCGATCGTAAGGAATGAACACCCACTGGCGGCCCACAGCTTCGGCCGCCAGTGGGTGCCTGTCATACATGGATTGAAGAAACCCGCTCATAGGTGCGTCTTAGGTACATTTCCACCTAACGGCGTGGGACCGTCTTTTTTGAAGGTGCCTTCTTGGCAGCAACGGTCTTTACCGGTACCGCCTTTGCAGCCTCCGTTGTTGGCGCAGGTTTGGCTGAGGCAGGCTTGCCGGCGGGTTCCGCCGTCTTGGCAGCCACTTTCTTAGCCGCGGAAGCCTCAACTTTTTCAGAGTCGACCGCCTTTGCGGGTGCGACCTTTCCCGATCCCGCAGGCTTCTTGGCGTCAACAGCTTTCGAAGGCGGCCGACTAACGGGTTTGACCACTGGTGCCGCGACCTCGATCACCTGCTTAGCAGGTGCTTTGGGCGCAGGCTTCGACTCGACCGCTGCAGGCGTCTTCTTTGCCGCTGCGGTGGGCGGCACAACCACAACCTTCTGGGCCGGAGTTTCTGAAGCTGTCTTTTTGGCGGCAGACGATTGCAGCGCCTTTGTCTTTGCAGGCGCCGTGACGACAATGACCTGTCTTGGCTGCTCGTCTGTCTTTGCCGCTGCTGCTTCGGCACCAGACTTCTTCACCCGGGCTTTGATCGTGGTCGGTTCTGGTGCGACCTTGCCTTCAAGGGGCACGTCTGGCGATGGTTCTGCGCCCCGATCCGGGCCAGTGAGCGTGTCGACTTCCATCAGGCCGGTAGCAACGCCTGCTGCTTCCTCTTCTTCCGCAACGGTAGCTTCGGCGGCCACTGCCTTTTTGCTCTTGGCGCGGCTTGGACGAGCCTCCTTCTTTGCACGAGCGCGCCGAAGGTTGACTGGCGGCGGCGGTGCTGGGGGCGAGTACGGCTCAAGAAATGCCTTGAGCTCCTCGGGCGTGGACAACTTCCCGTCCATCAACTCAAAGAAAACCTTTTCGACCAGTTCACCATAGCCTTCGAGATCGGAGAGGATTCTCATCTCCTGCATCTGCACGTACGGGATACGCTGCCGCGCGGTGGGCGAGTCGGTCAGGAAGGTCTTGAGGCGCGACTGCACCGAGGGTGTTTTGCTGCCATAGGACATCGACAGGACAAGGTTTGGTTCTGTGCTGTGCAGCAATTTCCAGGCAGCTGACGGACTGCTTGCTTCCTTTGAAGCGAAACGTGTGGCGAAGTCGCGGGTGCGAGTCTCGAGGCTATTGATCTCGTCTACAAAGCCCGGGCGGACCAGCGCCTGCTTCAGTGCCGCCAGCTCGGTGGCAGAAAGCTTTGCAGCAACGAGCGGGAATGCCAGCGCCGCGGACTGCGCGAGGATCCCCTGTGTTTGTAATTGACCCTGGCGCTCGGCGAGGTCGTTGAGTGCGGCCGTGTTGGCCTTGGCCGACGTCAGAGCTGGGAACAATGTCTCCATCCAGCCTTCTGCTTCCAGCGCCCGCAAAATGCGTACTGGATCCTCTTCGTGGAAAATTTCTTCCAGCTCATAACCACGGTTCCAGTCCGCGAGCGCCGAGATGTAGCCCTCTTCCTTTGCGGTGTCGTAGCGCTGACGGGTGCGTTCTTCCATCTGCCAGCCAAGGCGTGAAGAGAGGCGTGCGGCACGAATTAGACGGGAAGGATCTTCAATGAAACCGTAGTTGCTCACAAGACGAAGCTCGCGGTTTTCGATGTCAGCGACGCCGTTCAAGGGATCCATCAGCAAGCCGTAAGAGCCTTCATTGAGCGAAATTGCCATAGCATTCGCTGTGAAATCGCGTGTGCGAAGGTCCTCAGAGAGCGTTGCCGGCTGAAACGTTGGCTTACCCGGCTGCGGGTAGGACACGCTCATGGCCGAAGACAACTCAACACGAACGCCACCCTGCATGACCAGGAAAAGTTGCTGTGCCGCAGCGTTCTCACCATAAAGCTCGGCACCGGCTTGTTGCAGCGGCGCTTTCAGCTTCGACACTTCACCCTGAACGGTCAGGTCAAGGTCACGGACGGAGCCGCCACCTGTCAGGTCGCGAACCGCGCCACCAGTTAGAAAGACCGTGAGTTCGTTCTCGCGGGCGATGCCGCGGATGACGCCAATGGCGCGCTGCTGCGCAGGCGACAGACGCGTTTCAAGCAGATAGATATAATCAGCCATGTACCGTTCCAGTCTGTGGTGCGAGGCCGAAACACGCGCCAAGCGGTGCCGGTAAGCAGCGCAAAATCAAAGGTTTAGGTTACTTTTGGAGCCCCGGCACAAAATGTGAGTGTAGCACAGAGGGTGCAGCTTCGCTACTCTTTTTAGTAGAGTTGTACCGTTTTCTGTGGATCAAAAGCCCGTGACGGCGCTGCATCGCCTTCATCAACCCTGAGGTGCAGCGTGTCCACCAGTCTAAAAAAAGTTGTCCTCCGACGCTTCTCTCCCGGCCCGTTGTGGGGCTATCTACCCGCCGGAGACCTTCTGCCTGCGGGTAGCGCAGACGCGCTGGGGCTGCTGGATCTGAGCGGACGGGTGCAATCGATACCGCTCGCCGACGTGAAGTATGTCTGCTACGTTCGCGATTTCAATACATCCGACAACGCCAACCCTGAGCGGCTCTCCCGCAAGACGTTCCTCGGCCGCCCCAGGACCGAAGGGCTCTGGCTGCGTTTAGGCCTGCGTGACGGCGACTTGCTGGAGGGACTGGCAGCGCTCGACAGCAGCTTTGCCGACGGCTGGGCGGAGGATCGTGGGGTCTACCTGATTCCACCCGACATCCGTGGCAATACCCAGCGACTGTATGTCCCACGCGCCGCCATAGCCAGCATGGAAATGGTGGCTGTGGTGACAACACCCTCTCGCAAACGAACACTAAACAAGGCTCAGGTCGAAGAGGCGCAACCAGACCTATTCTCCCTGCAACTGCCTCCCGGCGCCCTGACCAACTAGGCGGGTAGCTGCTGTCGGCGAACGGTCAACGCCTCAACCCGTTCTGTCCGCACCTGGAAGCCGCGGCCCGGAGCCTTTGGTACGGAAATGGTGCCGGTTGTGCTGACGGTCACTTCCGGATCGATGATGTCCTCTGTCCAGTAGCGGTTCGAGGCTGAAACATCGCCGGGCAAGGTAAATCCGGGCAGGCTTGAAAGCGCGATGTTGTGTGCCCGACCGATGCCGCTCTCAAGCATGCCACCACACCATACCGGCACGCCGCGCTGCAACGCCAGGTCGTGAATGGCTGTGGCTTCGGTAAAGCCGCCCACGCGACCCACCTTTATATTCAGAATCCGGCCTGACCCAAGGTCGAGCGCCGCCTGCGCATCCCGCCGGTTTCGAATGCACTCGTCCAGGCAGATGTCTGTCCTGATCTGCTTCTGCAGCTGCGCATGGAAGTAGAAGTCGTCGTACCAGAGCGGCTGCTCGATCATGAGCAGGTTGAACTCATCCCAGCTTGCGATGTGGTCGGCGTCGCGCAACTGGTAGGCAGAGTTGGCGTCGCAGCTTAGTAGAATATTAGGCCAGCGCTCGCGCACAGCGGCAAACATGTTCGAGTCGTAGCCGGGCTGACACTTCAGCTTGATGCGCTGGTAGCCTGCATTCACCTCGGTTGCTACTTTTTCAAGTTGCTGCTCCATCGTTGGCTGCATGCCGATGGAAACGCCGCAGGCGATGGTCTCGCGTGTTCCACCGAGCAACTTCGACAGCGAAACGCCTTTGACCTGCGCCTCCAGATCCCAGACAGCATTTTCGAGCGCAGCCTTGGCCATGCGATGTCCGCGCACCTGTAGCAACAGGTCCGGCACGACACGGCCGCTCTCGACTTCCCTGCCCAGCAGCCGTGGCGCAAGCTCGTGTTCGGTGATGAGCCATGCTGTGTCAATCATTTCGTCGGAGAAGTAGGGGTGCTCGCCGGCTACGCATTCGCCCCATGCAGTCAGGCCCTCCGCCCGCAGTTCGATCAGCAGGATGCGGCGTTCCGTGGTCTTTCCAAAGCTGGTGACGAAGGGATGCACCAGCGGCATCCGGATCTCGCGCAGGGTGATAGCGTCAATCTTCATGGTTTCTCCATGCTGTTCTGTGCGGCGTCGGCGGGTAGCTGGCCGAGCAGGAATTGGCCGGTACCATCCGGCAGGCGTTCATAACCGATGGCCGCGAGACCTGCGGTGAAGTGGCTTTGTAATGCGGCGCGGACGGTGTCTTGCGCCCGCCGCGCGCGTGGGTCGCGCCTGGCCTTCCATTCGTAGACCTGAGCGGGGACGGCCACGCGCGCGAGGACCTCTTCCAACGCGGGTTCACTACGCAGAATTCCCTCCGTCCGTTCGGTCCTAAGCCACCACTCGGCGTAAAGCCGGTCTGTAGGCAGTCCACCTTGCAGCGGCGACGACGACGGTCCGTAGAAGTCAGGCTGGTAACGCCGGCTAATCGCACCAAGACGCGCCAGATTGAAGAAGCTGTTCTTGATCTCCAGCGGATCGTAGGTCCATTCGATCAGGTTGATCCCCTGCGCCATCGCGAGATCGCGCTGAAACAGTTTCATGCGGCGGCCCAGACCGCTGTTGCGGAACTCCGGTTGCACTGCCAGCATCTGCGAATGGATGTAGCCGATCCCACTTCGCTGCGCGGGCAGGCCAAGGTTGAACGAGACAAGCCGGTCACTGTCGAACGCGCCCAACACGTGGCCGCCCAGCTTTTCTGCCAGAAAGAAGACGCGGCGCGGCAGCGACTCACCGGCGGAGTACTGCCACGTCTGCTGTTGCAGGTCGACGCAGGCGTCGTACTCCGCGAAGGTGGTCAGCAGCCTGATCTCGGGTTCATTCAAGCCGTCTTCTCCGCCCGCTTCGCTGCGCTCCAAAGGTCTTCCATCTGGTCGAGCGATAAAGCCTGCATGGGACCGTTTGCGGCAACTTCCATCGCGTGGAAGCGACGGCGAAATTTTGCATTGGCCTTCTTCAGCGCCTGTTCGGGATCGACCTGCAGATGGCGCGACAGGTTGGTAAGGACGAAGAAGAGGTCGCCCATCTCCTCTTCGACCCTGGCGGCGTCGGGGTCGTCGGTCAGTTCGGCGCGAACCTCCGCGACTTCCTCCTGCACCTTGTCGAACAGGCCGTCGACGTCGGGCCAGTCGAAGCCCACCTTGGCTGCTTTGGAGCCAAGTTTGCGCGCCTCAACCAACGCGGGCACAAAGCGTGGCACGTCTGCCAGCAGGCCTCGTTCGCCTGCGGGCTTCCCTGCTCGCTCCGTCTGCTTGACGCGCTCCCAGGTCTCGTTCACGTCTGAGGAAGTATGGGCGACGGCGTCCGCAAAGATGTGGGGATGGCGACGGACTAGCTTCGCGCTCAGGCCTCGCACGACCTCTTCCATGTTGAAGTGCTGTTCGTCTGCCGCGATCTGCGCGTAGAAGATGACCTGCAGAAGCAGGTCGCCGAGTTCGTCACGCAGATCCGGGTAGGCGCGGCGGTCGATGGCGTCGAAGACCTCGTAGGTCTCTTCGAGCGTATGCGGCTTGATGGAATCGAGCGTCTGTTCGCGATCCCACGGACAGCCGCCGGGGCCTCGTAGCCTCGCCATCAGGGCGACGACCTCTGCAAACGCTTCCCCGATGGATAGTGTGGACGATGGCTTCTGCATGCCCTTCATCGTAACAATGCGCCTAGCTGCCCTGCGACTCACGCAACGCGGCAACTACCTTCGCCGTGGTGATTGCCTGCCCCACGTGACGCTGGGTATGTTCCGCAATGTGGATGAGCAGACCGGCGACGGTCGTCGACAAGCAGTCGCGGCCCACATGTCTCGCCTCGGCGAACTGCGATGGATGGAAGCACAATAGACGCTCGATGGCGCCCCCGATGCCCTCTTCAAACTCTGCTAACACACCCGCTGCAGGTAGCCGCTCGTCGCGCAGGGCCGACAACTGAGCGTCGGTAAGTGAGTCGCCCTCCGCGTAGGTCATTAGCCGATCGAGGCTGCGCGCGATGTGCCGCATCTGAAAGGCGGCGGACGGCAGGCCAAGCGCCTCGGTTTCCAGGGCCTCGGCATCCAGAGGGCCGCACCAGCGCACCACGTCTTCGCGAGCCAGCTCCAGCGCATGTAGCACCGCGCGGCGCATCGGATCCAGGTCGGTGTGCGTTCCTCGCAGCCACGGCTCTACAGCTTCAGTCGGCATACGTCCTCACTGCTAAACTTGGATGCGACAAGCCATGTTTGAAAACCTTCAGGAAAAGCTGCAGCGCACCTTTAAGAACCTTCGCGGTCAGGGCACCATCACGGACGAGAACATCTCGGAAGCGCTGCGCGAAATTCGCCTGGCCCTGCTGGAGTCGGACGTCAACCTGAACGTGGTCAAGTCGACCATCGAGCACATCCGCGAAAAGGCGCTGGGCACCCAGGTTGCCACCGCGCTTTCGCCCACCGAACAGATCGTCAAGATCGTGCACGACGAACTGGTCGAAACGCTGGGCAAGGACACCGCGCGCTTCAAGTTCGCCTCGCAACCGCCCACCGTCATCCTGATGGCCGGGCTGCAGGGTTCCGGCAAAACCACCACCAGCGGCAAGCTGGCGGCGTGGCTGAAAAAGGGTGGACACCGCCCCATGCTGGTGTCGGTCGACGTCTACCGCCCGGCCGCGCGCGAGCAGCTTGCCATCGTGGCCAAGGCCGTGGGCGCGCAGATCTACATCGGCAAAAGTGCCGAGGAAGAAGCCGGTACCCCGCTCGTAGAGCGACTGGCGAAGGAAGCGCTGCGGGAAGCACGCAACTTCGGCAACGACGTCCTGATCGTCGACACCGCCGGTCGCCTTGGCATCGATGAAGCGCTCATGGCCGAGATGAGCAGCCTCAAGGCGCTGCTGAACCCGAGCGAAATCCTGTTCGTGGCCGACGCCATGACCGGGCAGGACGCCGTGAACTCCGCCGACGCCTTTCACAAGCAGCTCGGCATTACCGGCGTCATTCTGACCAAGATGGACGGCGATGCACGCGGCGGCGCGGCACTTTCCATCCGCAACGTCACCGGCGCGCCCGTCAAGTTCCTGGGCACCGGCGAAAAGCCCGACGCGTTCGAACCCTTTCACCCGGACCGCATCGTCTCGCGCATCATGGGCATGGGCGACATCGCCACGCTGCTGGAGCGCGCGGAAGAAAAGCTCGATCGCGGCAAGGCCGAAGACTTCGCGAAGAAAGCCCTGAGCGGCGACGGCTTTTCACTCGAAGACTTTCGCGATCAACTGCGGCAGATCAAGAAGCTCGGTTCCATGCAATCCATCCTGAAGATGCTGCCCAGCGTCGGCCCTTTTCAGGGCCTGCAGCAGGCGGCCGAACACGTGGATGAGGGCCAACTGACGCGCGTGGAGTCGATCATCAACTCCATGACGGCGAAGGAACGCGCCGACCACGAGATCATCAACGGCTCCCGCCGCAAACGCATCGCCGCAGGCAGCGGAGTCACCGTGGCCGATGTGAACCAGCTGCTGAAGCAGTACAGCCAGATGCGCAAAATGTTCAAGGGCATGGGCGCAGGCGGCGGCAAAATGCAGCGTCGGCTGATGAGCCAGATGGGCGGCATGAATCGCGGCGGCTTCGGACGCTAGACCTGCAAGTGGTGCCGCCCACTTATCTCAGCTACAGACTACTAATGCAAAGCCAGGGCTGACACACTGGCGTACCAGCTTTGGTATGCCTCTTATAGCCATAATCAAACGTTGTCCTGGATGACGGCACAATGTGTCCGCTGATTCCGTTCAACTGGACGACCATCTGCGCTCACCTTCAGGCCTTGCATAGTAAGTGTTCAGACCTGGGTGTGGCGACTCGGAAACCACAAAGTCTGAAGTGACGAGTCGGTACTCCCTGCACTCGTTCGTTTACGCGCTCGTCGTGGGCAGGAGGGTGCGCTGCGTTCGTCCAAAAAGCTGCCACACCAGCGCCGTGAAGCCAGCAAGTGCAAGCGATTCGAACAGGAACTGGCTTTCGCTCACCATCGCCAGCAGCAGCTTTTCTTTGCTGTAGAAGCTGTAGAGAAATGTGGGCAACAGCATGCCCCGAAGCGACACAATCAGCAGGCAAAACTGAAGCACGCGTAGACCTGGCTTTGTGCTCAGCCTTTCCCATACAAGCACGGCTATGACCATGCAGGCGATTACCGGTTCGGCGAAGGTCAGGTAGGACGGTACGAGCACGTGCCACCCATACGGGAAGCCGTAGACCTCCGGGTGGTCCAACTGCTCCACCGCTTTCATCGCAGGAGCGAAAAGTATGCCCAACGCCGGTCGCAGGGCGAACGTCGCGATGCCTGCGAGTGCGGCAGCAGCAGCAATCCGGACCCAAAGAGTACGTAGCAACGGCGTAAGCAATACGAGCAGAGTGCTCATCACCAGTGAATAAGCGAGACTTGGCAGGCCGGCGACGAGGTCGAAGCGCCACGCGGTCGTCACGACTCCGTTCATTAGGACGCTACGAAACGACTCCTTCAACATGGCGTACAGAAGGAAGACGATGAGGCACTGCGCGACCTTTGAGAAGCTACCCAGTCTCGGCTGTGCGGCTGTAAGAAAGACAGTCAGTGCGAACAGTGCGAGGTCCAGATTCAACAACTTCAGCCAAACACTCGCCCCTGCAAAGTCGGGAAAAGGAACACGCAACACCTGCAACATGACCACGTGGATGCTGAGCGAGATTAGGAGCGTGGCCAGCATGCCGAGTATCAGCCCTGTGTAGTTTGGCTGCGAGTGGGAGTGCGATGCCTGCAATGTCAATCTGGGTCTGCTTTCTTGCCTGCAAGGTCTTACGTTTGGCAGCTCGCTTTCGTTCCCTCTTACAGGCACGGCTAAGCGCTTGTTATGCTCTCTCTTCTTGCCGGGCTTGTCTGGCTGCTCGGCTGCTAACCTGCGTTGCCGTGCGATAAGGATGCCACTTCAAGCAGTTTGTGACATGGCGCACGTGGGTAAGTGTGTGCGTGGCCGGAAACGCTTGCATGGGGTGCGGTCGCGTCCGTAGACTGTTCGGCATGAGATCAAGCCTGTCAAAGACCTTCGCCGCCGCTCTGCTGTTCTGCGCCGCTTCCGCACTGCACGCGCAGGACTGGGCCTTGAAGCGCCTGGACGCCTCACCCCGCCACCACGAGTACGTCACGCTGAAGGCTGCGGGCCGCGACATCCAGGCGTTCGTTGTCTATCCCGAGGTGAAGTCGAAGGCGACCAGCATCGTGCTGATCCCGGAGATTTTCGGGCTGAGTGCGTGGGCCAAATCGATGGCGGATGACCTTGCGGCCGCGGGCTACGTTGTCATCGCGCCGGACGTGCTGAGCGGCAAGGGGCCCAACGGCGGTGGCACCGACAGCTACGCCTCCCAGGACCAGGTCACGAAGGCGGTCAGCGGCCTGGACGCGGCTGAAGTACTGGCCGATCTGGACGCGGCGGCGGACTACATCCGCGTGGTGCCTGCGGCGAATGGCAAGTTTGCCTCGGTCGGCTTCTGCTGGGGCGGCGGTAAGAGCTTCGCCTTTGCAACGCACCGCAAGGATCTGAGCGCGGCGTTCGTCTTCTACGGCCCGCCACCCACAGATGCTGACATGGCGAACATCAGCGCGCCCGTTTACGGCTTCTACGGCGGCAACGATGCCCGCATTGACGCGACCATTCCGGCCACCATTACCGCGATGAAGGCTGCCGGCAAGACCTATGAGCCAGTGACGTACGACGGCGCCGGCCACGGCTTTATGCGCGCCGGAGTCGATCCAACAAACACAGTGGAAGGCAACACCAAAGCACGCCAGGAGGGCTTTGCACGGCTGACGGCAGAGTTGACGAAGATCAACAAGACTCCCGCGCGCACGGCTAAGCCGAAGGCTGTGCTCTACTCGCCCGTGGTGAAGAAGGCAGCGGCTGCGAAGGCAATGCAGTGCCATGACACCACGATGGCTGGCATGTAGGTCGTTTCGTCCACCGACAGCAGGCGGCATCTGCGAAAATGAAGTAGATGCCGCTGCAAACCCAACTCGACGAAATCACGCAAAATACCCGCAAACTGGTGCAAGCGGAACGGCTCGCCATCAGCGAAGACTCCATCTCCGAGCTGTTCGCTTCCGGCATTGAAGACCGGGTTCTCCCCGTCGGTTCGGTCGCACCCGAGTTTTCGCTGCCAGACGCCATCTCCGGCAAACAGATCCAGTCGAGCGACCTGCTGGCACTTGGCCCGTTGATCGTGAAGTTCTTCCGCGGTCGCTGGGATCCTTACTGCGTCACCGAACTGGAAATGTGGCGTGACCTGTATCCCCGCATTCGCCAGAGTGGTGCCCTGTTTGTGGCGGTTTCACCACAAACCTTGCGGCAGAGCGATTTTGCCGTGCAGCAGCATGGCATTCCCTACCCCATCCTGCAGGACGCGAACTGTGCGCTGGCCGAGCAGTTTCATGTTGCGTTTTCCGTGTCGCCGGTCATGCAGCAGTACTACAGGTCCATCCTGGTGAACATTCCATTCATCAACAGTGGCAAGAACGTGATGGCACCGCCGGATGACAGCGTGTGGAAGCTGCCGCTGCCCGCGACGTTTGTCATTGACCCGTCGGGGACAGTACGCTTTGCCGAAGCACATGCCGACTTCCGAGTACGGCCTGAGCCGGAGGATGTGCTCGCAGCTCTGTAGGGTTCGCGGTGTGTTATGACCTGGTCATCGGACTGAGCGAATCGACTGAAGGACCCCCTCCGCGATTTTGCGGTGGGATGTAGGTTCTGGGTTCTTCGCGAAAAATTAGAGGTTGGTTGCCGGTTCGGAAAGTGGCGGAATCGCTCGATCTTCTCAGGATCACAAAAAAAAGGGCCGCATCCTAAGAGATGCGGCCCTTCACGTTGTTGACGACTTATGCCAAAGCAGTGGTGATCGCAATACCCAGCGTATTCAGTCCCTTCGCGACGTCCGGCCCCAAGTGAACGCGCAGCGCACGGCGTCCGCGCTGCTGCAGCACAGCCAAATCGCCAGCAGCCTGCGCATCGATCACAACGCCGAAGGTGTATTTTGCGTTCGGGATAGCCAGGTCGGTTTCGTGATCCGCGGTAATCTGCAGGAAGACGCCGGTGTTTGGGCCGCCCTTGTAGTCCTGGCCGGTCGAGTGCAGAAAGCGCGGCCCAAAGCCCAGGCAGGTCGCGACCTTTTTGTTGTCGCGCACCATCATGCGGAAGCGCTGGATCGTCTCCTCGTGCGCGTCCGTCATCTGAATGTAAGCGAGCGTCGCGAAGTAGTCGTGCGGCTTGATCTGCGCCAAGTGCGCCTTCAGGTAGTCCACGAGAGACTGGCTTGAGGCGGTGGTCTTCAAGGTCAGGCCGTAGGTCTCGTCTGCGTACAGCTTTACACCGTCGACGTCCAGGATGGGCTCGTGCTCGGCCAACTTGCCCGTTTCGGTGTACTCGTCCGTCAGCTTGCGCGTTTCGATTTTGGCCGCTTCCACGTCAGGCTGGTTGAAGGTGTTGATGCCGATGACCGAACCGGCCACTGCGACGGCAATCTCCCACAGGTACATAATCGCGGGGATCTCGTACACATCATCAATATCGAACCGCACCACGGGGTGTCCGGCAGCGGCCAACTGGGCTACCGCAGCATCCTGCGCTGCGTTATCTGCGGTGGTCAAGCGAATGTACGCGAAGACGCGGTCGTTGCCGTAGACGCTCGGCGGACCGGCCGGTTCGCGATCGACGGGCGTGATGCCCTTGCCAAGCTTGCCGGTCGATTCCGCAATCAACTGCTCCAGCCATGCACCCATATCGAAGATGGCGTGCGAGGTGAAGAACGTCAGCTTGTCATGACCTGCGTTGTGCGCTTCGCCCAGGATGACGCCAAGCAGCGCACCGGGATTGCTGGCGATCTGTGCAGTATGCGCCGCATCCACGCCACGCTTGGCCTCAGCCAAAAAGTGCGGAACGTCCAGACCCGCAACAACGGCGGGCACAATACCAAAGTTCGACAGCACGGAGAAGCGGCCACCGATGGTCTTGTCACCGTAGAAGATATGGCGGAAGCCGTCAGCCTTCGCGACCTGCTCCATCTTTGAACCGGGGTCGGTCACGGCGATGAAGTGCTTGCCAGCTTCACCTGCGCCCACTTCCTTCTGCATCTCGCTGAAGAAGTAGTCCTTGAGGATGTTCGGTTCCAGTGTTGAACCGGACTTGGAGGAGACGATGCAGACCGTCTTCTTCAGGTCCACGGCGGCACGTGCGGCGGCTACCTGTGCGGGGTCGGTCGAGTCCACAATATGGAGCTTTGGAAAGCCTGGCTGCTGCCCATAGGTAAAGGCCAGCACCTCAGGTCCAAGCGACGATCCGCCCATGCCCAGCAGCAACGCATGGGTAAAGCCCGCCTGCTGAATATCCGCACGCAGAGTGGCAAACGACTGCAGGTCAACCTGCTGGCGCTCTACGATGTCGAGCCAGCCCAGCCATTTGGATTCATCGTCACCGCCCTGACCAGAAGTCCAAAGGGCTGCATCGTGCTTCCAGAGCCGACCCATCTTGTCCCCGGTTTGCCATGCGGCGGCGGTTGCTGCAACGGCGGATTCCAGCGCGGAGGGTAGGGAAACCTGCAAATCGAACGAACTCATCATGCTCTCCATTCTATGGCGTTGTAGATGCCGGTTGTTTCTTCGCAGATGCGCACAGATTTTGCCCGTGATTACAGCAGGACCGAAGATGCAGGAAAAGTTCCGCGTTGAAGAGGCCGCGTAGGCGTCATACACTGTGAGTGCGTTTATCGCCTGAAAGGGCGTTATTCGCACGCAGTCGAGAGGTGAGTCCATGGCAACCGCAGCGACGCTTTCCGCCGAACCGTCCTTTCCCGCGTCAGCCGGCAAGGTTTCTCCAGCCAAGGCGCTGGAGATATACACGGGCGACGCCAATTTCATGACGTCACTGGCCCGCGGCCTGACCGTGCTGGAGACGTTTACCCAGCAAAGTCCGCAGATGACCATTTCACAGCTGAGCGTCAAAACCGGCTTGAGCCGAGCCGCCGTGCGACGCTGCCTGTATACCCTGTCGAAGCTGGGCTACGTAGGGTCAGAAGATGCGCAACGCTACTCTCTGCGGCCCAAAATGCTGACGCTGAGCCACACCTATACGGTAAGCAACACGCTTTCAAGCGCCGCGCAGCCCATCCTTGAACGGCTAAGCAACAAGCTGAACGAGAGCTTCTCTGTAGCGACCCTGGATGGCGACGAAATCGTCTACATCGCACGCACCCAGGTACAGCGTCTGATGAGCGTAGACCTGCACATCGGCAGCAGGCTACCGGCCTTTTGCACCAGCATGGGCCGCGTACTTATCGCATCGCAGCCAGCGGATGAGGTAGAGCGCTACCTTGCGCGCGTGGAGTTGAAGTCCTATACCCCGCGCACCGTAAACACAGTTGAGAAGCTGCGGATGCTGCTGCGCAATGTGCGCCGCAACGGTTATGCGGTATGCGATCAGGAGTACGAAGTCGGCCTGCGCTCGATGGCAGTGCCGGTGTACGCACCCAGCGGCAAGGTAATCGCCACGGTGAACCTGAGCGGCCACGCTCCCCGTATGCCCATGATGGAAATGCAGACCAACTTCTTGCCATACCTGCGCGCCGCAGCGAACGAACTGGGCGTCTTCCTGCGTTAGGCACCTTCACGGTACTCCGTTGCCATGGTGCAACGTCTCAGGGTATGTGGCGAAGCGTGACCAACGTGTTCCCACGACCCTGCGCTCAAAGTATCGGGCATGGGCAACGCACCCGCGGACTGGAGCAAGCTTCTGGCAACGACCACCTCGCTTCCTGTCGATCTACAACCCACCACAGCGAGCATCCATCACAGCGTTAACGATCCACGGCAGACTTTTCGCACCATCGTGCCGATTGTGGGTGTCGCGATGCTTCTGCGGCTCGTTTTTGTCTGGTTGAGCTACAAGAACCTGCCCCTCTCTGACCACTTCGAGCAATTTGGTGCGGAGATGGGATGGACCGCACGGAGCCTTGCCCTTGGCCGTGGCTTCAGCTCACCGTTCTTCCCGCAGACGGGTCCCACGGCACTGGTTTGTCCTCTCTATCCTTTGCTGCTGGCGGGCATCTTCAAGGCCTTTGGTCTTTATACGAACGCTGCGGCGTTTGCGGCGCTGTCTCTGAATGCACTGTTCTCATCTGTGACATGTGCAGTAATTTTCTTCGGCATGCGCGATGCCTTTGGATTTCGCACGGCACGTTCGGCAGCATGGGTGTGGGCACTCTATCCCTACGCGGTGTACTACTCCGCTGTTTACCTGTGGGACTGTGCGCTTACATCGCTGCTGTTCGCGTGCTGCTTTTTTCTGGCGACGACCAGGCTGCCTGCCATGCGGGTGCGGTGGTGGGCAGTCTTCGGTCTGCTGGCGGGTCTGGCTGCGCTGTCCAACCCATCTGTACTCAGTCTGATACCAGTGCTATTGGGTTATGCACTGTGGTTGCGCTTCCGCCGTGGTGGCGTTGTGGGTATGCCGATGCTAGTGAGCCTCGGCGTCCTTCTGCTCACCTTATTGCCCTGGACGGTGCGCAACCTGCGCGTCATGCACCAGCCCGTCCTGATGCGCGACGGCTTCTGGGGAGAGTTCTACGCGGGCAACGCCGGTGATACCAGTCATACCAACCCAAACTGGACCCATCCCGCCAGCAGTGCGGTGGAGATGCAGCAGTACCAGCGGCTTGGCGAAACGGGCTACATGCTTCGCAAAAAAACTCTCTCCATGGAGCGTTTAAGGACGCAACCCGCAGCGTTTGCCATGGTCAGCGCGCGGCGGGTGGTGCGCTTTTGGACCGGCTACTGGAGCTTCTCGCATGCTTACCTGCAGGATGAGGCGCTGGACGTGCCGAATGTACCGTTCTGCATTGCATTGACCTTGTTGATGATCACTGGTATCTGGCTTCTCTTTCGCACAAACCGAAGGCTGGCCGCGCCCTACCTGCTGACACTGCTGATCTTCCCAATTCCCTACTACGTGACACACGCCTCCATGGACTACCGCCAGCCGATTGAACCAATCCTGGTGGCGATCACGGCCTACGGCATGGCCCGGATAGTAAGACGAAGCAGACCAACCTTGGAGATGCAGGATCTGACTGCCGCCCGGCAGCGGGCAAGCCGACATTTGGTTTAGCGCGAAACACCTTCCAGCGGTGAGCTGGCTGAGGCGTAGAGCCGCCTGGGCATTCTGCCCGCAAGAAATGCCTGTCGCCCGGCGAGAACGGCATTCCCCATTGCTTCGGCCATCAGAACCGGCTTCGCGGCCTCAGCAATCGCGGTATTCATCAGTACGGCGTCGAAACCCATTTCCATTGCAATAGCGGCGTCACTGGCCGTGCCGACACCTGCATCTACAATCAGCGGCACCTCGGTGATCATCTCGCGCAGAATGCGGAGATTGGCAAGATTCTGCAGGCCAAGGCCAGAACCGATGGGCGCGCCAAGCGGCATGATCGCTGCGGCGCCCGCATCGATCAGTCGCCGTGCAAACACAATGTCATCAGAGGTATAGGGCAGGACGGTAAACCCTTCCTTGACAAGGACCTCGGTTGCAAACAGCGTCCCTGCCACATCGGGGTAGAGCGTCCGCTTGTCGCCAATGACCTCGATCTTCACCCAGTCGGAGATGCCGACCTCACGGCCCAGGCGTGCGGCGCGGATCGCTTCTTCACCGGTATAGCAGCCGGCGGTATTTGGCAGCAGGAAGTAGCGCTGCGGATCGATGAAGTCCAGCAGTGACTCCTTAGAACGATCCAGATTTACCCGGCGCACTGCGACCGTGACCATCTCCGCGCCTGAGGCTTCAATGGCTTCACGCGTCTCAGCGCCATCGTGATACTTGCCTGTGCCTACGATCAGCCGCGACTGAAAAGCCTTGCCTGCAATTACGAGCGGTTCCATGACTTCCATTCTAAAACCTGTGGCACACCTGCCGCCGAAAGAGCAAACGGCCCGTGTCGGTTAGGACACGAGCCGTTTGCATCGGTGAACTGTTGAGATTGACTTGAGGCGTCCATACTCCGGAGGGCCTCAGCGGAAGTTGCCGACTGATCGTGCGCTGTCAGCGAAATGCCAGGTTTAGAGCGGACGCTCTAAGCCTCAGTCACCTCACGTACTGTTGAACCACACAAATAACTGTCAGATTTCATAGGCTGGATCATCCTCCTTTCCCGTGTAAGAAAGACAGTACGCCGGAGACGTTCCGCATGCAAGCCCGGGCCGAGCGTCGATTTCTGCCACACAGAAAGCATCCGCAATGTCTGTCGCTGTGACCGAAACGCCTTCCGGGATGGGTTAGCGCTTCTATACTAGGCGAGTGCATCTGCTTCCAGTTGTCGGCCTTTTTGGCCTGTTCATCGGCCTGTTGTGCGGCAGCTTTTTAAATGTCTGCATTGATCGCCTGCCTCG
This sequence comes from Janthinobacterium lividum, assembly GCA_050954745.1. Lineage (GTDB taxonomy): Bacteria > Acidobacteriota > Terriglobia > Terriglobales > Acidobacteriaceae > Terriglobus. The sequence goes on from JBPBQP010000018.1 coordinate 20,545, forward strand.
CGGTGAGTCCATCGTTTCGCCTGCGTCACACTGCGAATCGTGCGGCATGGGCATACGGTGGTTCGACGACATTCCGGTGCTTAGCTACCTGATGCTTCGGGGCAGGTGTCGCAGTTGCGGCGCACGCATCGGCTGGCGGTACCCCGCAATCGAGCTTGTCACAGGAGTCTGGTTCCTGCTTGGCTCTCTGCCCTTGGCAGACGCTGTCCTTTGGACCGATGCAGCCTTCCGGCTTTTCATCCACCAATTTGCGTTCTGTGGCCTGGGCTTCTTCCTCATCGGCCTTGCAGTCATCGACTGGCGTCAACAGCGACTGCCGGATGCGCTAACAATCCCCGGCATGATGCTTGGTTTTTTTCTGGTCGGCAGCGACGCCATGTTTCTAAGAGAAGACGAGTTCAACCTGGTGCTTCAGCGAAAGATCAACCTGAATGCTGCAGGATCCGGTCGCAGTACAGGGAACATCTTTCTGACAGGTCCAGAGCACCTGGTGTACGGACGCCTGCTGGCTATCATTGTGTGCTTCCTGCTGTTATTTACGATTCGGGCCATCTACAAGGCGGTGCGTAAACGCGACGGCATGGGACTCGGCGATGCAAAGCTGCTGGCTATGATCGCCGCATTTCTAGGCTTTGCACCTGCAATGCTTTCATTCTTCCTGGGCACACTTTTTGCTTCGGTCTATGGTGTGGTCCAGTTAGCACGACGTCGTGCCTCCGGTGTCACTCGTCTCCCCTTCGGCTCGTTTCTTGCCGCCGGTGGCTTGCTTACTGCGTTGGTGGGCGAATCGTTTTTGGACTGGTACCTGCGCCTCTTCCGCTAGTCTGCGGCGGTCGGCGTTACGCCATTGGGTTGCAAAAGACCCACAGGAATGTGTAGCCGGTACAGGAAAGTCCCGTTCCAGCACCAGTGTGATTCCCTTCGCGCGGCCGCCGTTCTAAAATCACAGCAGACCGCACCTAAAGGAACCCATGAACCCGAGTCATCCTTACACCTGGAACTACCTGCCGCTTGCGCTGCAGTTGCTGGTTGCCGTCGGTCTTGCGGGCGGCATGGTCGGCGCCTCGTTTTTTATCGGCAAGAAACGACAGAGCAAGGTCAAGGCGGGCGCGTACGAGTGCGGCATGGAGCCCATTGGCGATGCACGTGGCCGTTTTTCCGTGCGCTTCTACATGGTCGCCATGCTATTCATCCTGTTTGATGTGGAAGCAGTCTTCATGCTGCCGTGGGCGGTGATCTTTCGCCAGCTGCCAGCGATCACCGGATCGCGCTTCTTCGGCTTCTGGGAGATGTTGGTGTATCTGGCCTTTGTGGCCGTGGGATTGTTTTACGCCTGGAAAAAGGGCGTTCTGGACTGGGCTGACGATAAGGCGGATCTCTAATGGCTGACGCACTTCTTACCCTCGAGGCCGTCCGTGGAGCCATGCCCGATAATGCGGCCATGGTTGCGTTGGCTGGCATGGCGCTTAAAGCGAAGTTTGATCGCAACGAACTGACGGTGACGATCGACGCCTCAAACATCGTCGCGGCTGCGGCGGCCGTCCAGGCTGCCGGCTACAACTTCTTTGAAGATTGCACAGCGGTCGACTGGTATCCCAGCGAGCCTCGCTTCCAGATGAGCTATCACATCGTTAGCATGGCGATGAAGCAGCGCGTTCGGCTGGCGGTTCTGCTGGAAGGCGACGATCCTTCGGTTGAATCCATCACCTCCGTCTGGCCTTCGGCGAACTTCTATGAGCGCGAAGTGTTCGACCTCTTTGGCATTCGCTTTATCGGCCATCCGAACCTGACGCGCATCATGATGCCGACCGACTGGAAGGGCCATCCGCTGCGCAAAGACTACCCCGTCGAAGGCTATCGCTAGCACCGCGCTCATCCCTTCCAAGCACGCCGAATAAGTAGAACGCAACTGAAGTAAAGCCCGGGAGGGTTTGCAATATGTCCCCTGTTGCCGCACCAGACATGGTCAACCCAGGCATTGACGACGTCATTGCAGACGCCGCCCGCCATTCCAAAGACCCCTCAAAAGATCAGACCATGATCCTGAACATGGGGCCGCAACACCCGTCGACCCACGGCGTACTGCGCCTTGTGCTTGAGATTGATGGTGAAACCGTCGTTTCCATGGCTCCTGACATCGGCTACCTGCACACCGGTATCGAGAAAACCGCCGAGGCCAAGTTCTACCAGCAGGTAGTACCGCTCACAGATCGTATCGACTACCTATCGCCGATGTGCAACAACCTTTGTTACTGTCTGGCGGTCGAAAAGCTGCTGCAGCTCGAGATTCCGGAGCGCGCGCAGACCATTCGCGTGCTGCTGAATGAATTGACGCGCCTGCAGTCCCACCTGGTGTGGCTAGGCACGCATGCCATGGACATCGGCGCGCTGACCGTCTTCCTGTACTGCTTTCGCGAACGCGAAGAGCTGTTGCGCCTGTTTGAAGCCGTATCCGGCCAGCGAATGATGACCAGCTACTTCCGCATCGGCGGCCTCTCGGTTGAGCCGCCGATTGACTGGTTCTCGCGTGTGCAGAAGTTTCTGAAGATCATGCCGTCCAAGATCGCCGAGTACGAGGGTTTGCTGACCGGCAATCCCATCTGGTACTCCCGGCTGAAGAATGTCGGCCACCTTTCGGCAGCGGACGCGATCCGCCTGGGCGTGACAGGACCGCCGCTGCGCGCCTCCGGTGTGGATTGGGATTTGCGTCGCGACATGCCCTACTCTGGCTATGAAAAGTACCAGTTCAAGGTGCCGATCTCGCAGGATGGCGACGTCTGGGCGCGTTACACGATCCGCATGGAAGAAATGTACGAGTCGGTCAAGATCGCACAGCAGGCACTTGATCGTATGCCCGAAGGCCGCATCGTGGCCGACGCGCCCAAGATTGTCTTGCCAGACCGCGAGCAGATGAAGACGCAGATGGAGTCCCTCATCCATCACTTCAAGATCGTCACGGAAGGCTTCGGCGTTCCGGCAGGCGAAGTGTTCCAGACCGTAGAATCGCCGCGCGGTGTGATGGGTTACTACGTCGTTAGCGACGGCACGGCCAAGCCACTGCGCTGCCACATGCGCAACCCAAGCTATGCGACACTGCAGGCGCTCGAGACCATGTGCAAGGGCAAGCTGCTGGGTGACGTGGTTGCCGTCATCGGCTCGATTGACATTGTGCTGGGCGAAATCGACCGCTAGCCTGTCCAAAGCAAACGCCGGATAGAGCCAAGGTGAGGCCTGTCCGGCGTGTTTCTATTTACGAGCGCGAAGCCGAAGACGATACTAGCGACATGGCAACGGCCGTTCGCATCCCGATCAGCGAGTATCTGCACACGGTCTACCGCCCTGACCGTGATTATGTCGATGGCGAGATCGAGGAGCGCAACTTGGGCGAACAGACGCATGGGCTCGTGCAGAAAGCCATCGCGCTCATCTTCTCAATGAATCGGAAAGATTGGGGATTACGCTCCGTTACGGAGCTTCGCCTGCAGGTCTCCTCGACGCGCTACCGCATTCCCGATGTTTGTGTCATCCCCGCTTCTGAGCCGATTGTGCCGGTCCCAAGCAAACCACCCGTAGCCTGTATTGAAGTTCTTTCGCCACAGGATCGCCTGCAACACATGGTGACCCGCGTGCAGGACTACCGAACCATGGGCGTCGTGCACATCTGGATCATCGATCCGGACACACGCGAGGCGTGGACGATCGATGCCATGAGCGGCGGTGCTCTCCCCATGCTCGAAGATGCCTTCACCATCCCTGGCACGCCGGTTCGCCTGGCCATCGTGGACATCTTCGAAGAGATCGACTCTGCTCCGACTGCCTAACCTACAGTCACTCTCATCATCTCCACTGCATCCAACCAGGTGAAGAGAGGTTCCGCATGTCAGACGCCAGCGCAAAAGCCAATCTCGAGGAACAACTCGCAAGTAACACCACGCGTATGCAGGAATTGCTGCAGGGCCAGTACAACGTGGAAATCACGCGCAGCCTTGTGCTTAGCTTCTCTTCGCCGGAAGAAGACTGCGCAAAGGCCATCAGCAAAGCGCTCTTCGCGAAGGGCACCCGCGTGTTGCAGCAACCGGAGTACAAGCCGGATGGGCGATTCCACATTCGCGTGGGCGTGAAACGCAGTATTCGCGACGTCGTTCGTGAGGACTTCGTTGCGGACATGGTGCATACCGCTGCTGGGATGAACGGTAGCTTTGACAGTTGGAACCTGCTGACCGAGGAGTCTGCAGAAGAGACACAGAGCCATGTCGACACACCCGATGTGCAGGTTTCGCCGGCCGCCAACCTGCCGCAGGACGCGCATTGACGCCACAGTTACAGCGTGAACTCTGGACCTCATGGGCATCCCTGCTGCGCTCCTATGCAGCGGTGCACGGCTTGGGTAAGGACCAGCATGCGGTGGTTGAGGTGTCAGACGCCGAAGTCCTGGTGCGTTTTGGCCAGCGCTCCATCCGGTTCACACCCGAACTCTACGTAGCCCCCGACGGTACCACGCACCCGTTTGCTTTAACGGTAAACGGACGAGCGCGTGTGGGTGATGACGAAGATGAGATGGACCTGCTCGCAGAACGGCTTGCATCGGAGATAATCAATGCGTGAGCACTGTTACGAACAGCATCTTCACGCCAGCAACCGCTGAGCGCTTCGATCGACTCGTCACGCTTTACCCATTGAAGCGCTCGGCGCTTGTTCCCATGCTGCTTTATGCGCAGGACGAAGTGGGCTATGTGTCCGACGCGGTCGTGACCGAGATCGCGCAGCGGCTCGATCTGCTCGAGCTGGACGTGCGCGGCGTACTTTCGTACTACTCCATGCTCCGTACCGTGCCGGCTGGCAAGTTCAACATTCAGGTGTGCACCAACATCTCGTGCATGCTGGTCGGCGGCTATGAAATCCTGGACCACTGCAAGGCCAAGCTGGGCATTGGTCACAAGGAAGTTACGCGCGATGGCCAGTTCTCGCTCGAAGAAGTCGAATGCATTGGCGCCTGCTGCTGGGCACCTGCTATGCAGGTGAACTACGACTTCCATGAAAATCTAACGACCCTCAAGGTCGACAACATTCTGGACGACTACGCCGCCGGTCGCGGAGAGGACGTGAAGTAATGCCTACCCTCGTGTCACATCCCGATGAAGTCAAGATCCTGTCCAGCCGCTTTGGCAAGGGGGCGGCCAACATTGACCGCTATATCGAACTGGACGGCTACAAGGCCGTGCAGCGTGCCGTCGAGAGCGGCCCGGAGTGGGTGATCGCGGAGATGAAGGCCAGCGGTCTGCGAGGACGTGGCGGTGCAGGGTTCCCAACCGGTTTGAAGTGGTCCTTCGTACCGAAGGTCAGCGAAAAGCCAAAATACGTCCTGGTCAACGGCGATGAGTCTGAGCCGGGAACCTGCAAAGATCACATGATCTTCCTGCACGATCCGCATGCCATCATCGAGGGCACCATGATCGCCGGTCTGGCGATCGGCGCGAAGATGGGCTTCATTTACCTGCGTGGTGAGTATCGCTACCTGCTGAAGATTGTCGAAAAAGCCGTTGCCGACGCTTACGCGAAGGGTTTTCTGGGTAAGAACATCTTCGGCAAAGAAGGTCTTGATTTCGACATCGTCACGCAGACCGGTGCCGGTGCATACGAGGTGGGTGAAGAGTCGGCGCTGATGGAGTCGCTTGAGGGCAAGCGCGGTATTCCACGCATCAAGCCTCCCTTCCCAGCCGTAGTCGGGCTGTATGGCGGACCCACTGTCATCAATAATGCCGAGACCATCGCGAGTGCACCACACATCCTGTTGATGGGTGGCGAGAACTACGCCAAAATTGGCAGCGAACGCAATGGTGGTACACGCCTGTTCGGCATCAGCGGCATGGTGGAACGGCCTGGCATCTACGAGTTGCCCATGGGCTACAGCCTGAAGAAGGCCATCTACGAGGTTGCCGGGGGGGTGAAGGGCGGTCGTAAGCTCAAGGCCGTCGTTCCTGGCGGGTCATCCTGTCCTGTACTTACCGCAGACGAGTTGGAAGTCGGTCTGGACTTCGACCAAATGGGTAAGGCGGGCACGATGCTCGGCTCCGGCGGCATCGTCGTACTGGACGAGACGGTCAGCATGGTGGAGTTTGCGCTGCGCGTCATCAAGTTTTACCAGCACGAATCCTGCGGCTGGTGCATTCCCTGCCGCGAAGGGACGGACTGGCTGAAGAAGACCCTGACGCGTTTCTACAACGGCGGCGGTAATGTAAAAGACATCAACAACATTCAATATCTCGCCGAGAACATGATGGGCCGCACCTTTTGCCCGTTGGGCGATGCCGCTGCGATGCCGACGCTGGCCTTTATCAAAAAGTTCCGGCACGAGTTCGAGGGGTACCTCGGCGGTGCGCGTACCGAGAAGAACTTCATCACAACGGAAGAACTGATCGGCGCGGCTCATTAGAAGCGAACTATTCATCGGGGCCACACGCCTCCGCAGCATGAAGGACTACGAATGCCAGATGTAACGCTTACCGTAGACGGCCAGAAGATTACCGCAGCCGCAGGCACCCTGCTGATCGACGCCTGCAAGGCGAACGGCATCCAGATCCCTGCGTTCTGCTACTACCCCGGTCTGTCGCTGCAGGCGGCGTGCCGCATGTGCGTCGTCCGCATTGAAAAGATGCCAAAGCTACAAACGGCATGCACCACGCCGGTTGCGGAAGGCATGGTCGTGCAAAGCGAGACGCCCGAAATCGCGCAGGCACGGAAGGCTACGCTGCAACTGCTGCTCGGCAACCATCCGCTTGACTGTCCTGTATGCGATGCCGGCGGTCAGTGCGAACTGCAGGACATGACCTTCAAGTACGGCGCGGCCGAAAGCTTCTACACCGAGCCGAAGAACCACCGCGAAGAGCAGCAGTGGTCACCGACCGTCTACTTTGATCGTCCGCGCTGCATCCTTTGTTACCGCTGCGTTCGCATGTGCGGCGAAGGTATGGATGTATTCGCGCTAGGCATCCAGAACCGTGGATCGTCGGCAGTCATTGCACCAAATATTCCTGCGTCGCAGAGTGAAGACGGCCTGCAGCACCTGGACTGCGAAGAATGCGGCATGTGCATCGACGTATGCCCTGTGGGCGCGCTGACCAGCGACACCTACCGCTACAAGACCCGCCCGTGGGAGATGAACCACGTCGCCACCGTTTGCACGCACTGCGGTGACGGTTGCAAGACCACACTGGGTGTGCGCGCAACGACGGACGGCTCCGAGATCGTGCGCGGTGACAACCGGGATAAGAGCGGCATCAACGGCGATTTTCTTTGCAACAAGGGCCGCTACGGCTTTGATTTTGCGAACTCGCCGGAGCGCATTACGCAGCCCATGCTGAAGCAGGCGAACGGCAGCTTCAAGCCCGTGTCGTGGGATGAGGCGCTGACTTTTGCCGGCACTCGCCTGCGTGAGATTCGGGATGCTCGCGGCGGCAACAGCATAGGCGTCGTTGGTGGCAATCGCCTGACCAACGAAGAGGCGTACCTGCTGCAGAAGTTCGCGCGGTCCGTCCTGGGCACCAACAACATCGATCACCACCGCACAGCAGATTACGTCACGTTTGCCGCGTCCCTTAGCGGTCACCGCGATCGCTTCGCGTCGCAGCATGACAACGAGAAGGCACCAGCCATTCTGCTGGTCGGCGGTGATCCGACGAACGAAGCACCGCTGACAGCGTGGAACCTGCGTACCAACGTCCGACTGAATAATGCGCGTTTATACGTGGCGAACCACGCACCTATCAAATTGCGTCGACAGGCAAAAGCATTCCTCGAAATCGCCCCTTTCGGCTACGGTGCCGTCGCCAACTATCTGGCAGGTGACGAGGCAGCGGCCTCTGCGGCAGCCAACGACAGCGAAGGTCTTAGCAAGTTCCGCGACGCTCTGAAAGCGGAGTCCTCCCTGCTGATCCTGATCGGTTCCGAGCTACGCGGAAGCGATCTGCGCAAGCTGATCGAGTTCGGCCTGTCCCTGCCCAATGCCAAGTTCGCGCTGCTGAGCGACTACGTCAACGCACACGGCGCGGCAGACATGGGCCTGCTGCCGGACATGCTGCCCGGCTACCAGCCGCTGCAGGGTTCGCATGATTTCGCGAACGAGTACGGTGAGCGCTTCTCAGACACGCCCGGCCTTGATATGGTGGGCATCTTTGACGCTGCGCAGGCTGGCACACTTGGCGCCCTGTACGTGGTGAATGCAAATCCGGTCGCTCGCTACGCGGTTGACCCTGCCACGCTGGCGAACACCTTTGTCGTGGTGCATGACATGTTCCTGACCGAGACGGCACAGCTTGCTGACGTCATCTTCCCGTCCGCCAACTTGTACGAGAAGTCAGGTTCCGTGACCAATAGCTACGGTGACCTGCAACTGGTGAAGAAAGCTTCCGACCGCGCCGGTGTTCGCACCGACCTGGAGCTGATTGTGCGCGTCGCCGACAAGGTGGGCGCGGACATCCGCAAGCTTGTACCATTCGGCAAAGGCACACAGGCCAACGGCATTCGGGCCGACCTGGGCCAGACACGCGGCGCACAATCGGGCGAGGCCGATCGTCATGCGGTATGGCTTACTTCGAACAATCTCGAGATAAAGCTTTCGCCCTTCGACCCCTTTGCGGTCCTGGACGAGATTCAGCGGCTGGTACCGGGCTATGACCTGCTCCGCCTGCAACTGCTGAGCGGCAACGATCAACACCTTGCACCAGCCGCGCCCGCCGACCTGGTGCAGATTGAAGGCACGCGCCGCGACCTGGTTCTGCCCGCCGACGATACCCTGTTTACCTCTGGCACGCTGGGCCGTTACTCGCTCAAACTGGCAGAGCTTGCCGACAAGTACAGCCACGAACCTGCCGGCATCCCGGCAGACTGATTGCTTTAGAGACAGGACAAGAACGACGCGATGAATCTCTCAAACTTTCAGATCTTTCTCCTCTTGACCATGCTCAAGATTGTGGTCGTACTTGTGATCACGCTGACGGCGGTGGCCTACACCGTGCTGCTGGAGCGCAAGCTGCTCGGCCTGATCCAGAACCGTTGGGGACCCAGCCGTGTCGGGCCGTTTGGCCTGCTGCAACCCCTGGTAGACGGCGCAAAGCTCTTCCTCAAAGAGGACCTGATGCCACTGGCGGTAGAGCGTCCCCTGTTTGTCATCGCCCCGGTGATTGCACTCGCGTCGGCGCTTGTGTCGATCGCGGTCGTACCGTTCGGCGGTCTGTTCACCTATCGCGGCGTGAGCCTGTTCGAGATTTCCGACATCAACATCGGTCTGCTGGTCGTGCTGGGCGTCACTTCAATCGGCGTCTACGGCATTGCACTGTCGGGCTGGTCGTCGAACAACAAGTATTCGCTGTTGGGGTCGCTACGCGCCTCAGCCCAGGTCATCTCATACGAGCTCGCGCTTGGCCTGTCCCTTGTAGGTGTCGTTCTGCGGGCAGGTTCGCTCCGCATGCGTGACATCGTTGGTTCGCAGGCGCACCACGGCGCTCTCAGCTGGAACATTCTGCCCCAGTTCTTCGGATTTTTTATTTACTTGATGGCTGCTTATGCCGAGACCAATCGCGCCCCTTTCGACCTTCCTGAAGCCGAGTCAGAACTGGTAGCCGGCTATCACACCGAGTACTCGTCGATGAAGTTCGCAATGTTCTTCATGGCTGAATACGCAAACATGATCACTGTTGCATGCGTCGCAACTCTCATGTTTTTCGGTGGTGCGTCCTCTCCGCTCGGGAACTTGCTGCCTGCAGATTTCGGTGGCCGCTTCCTGACAGCGATCTTCCCAATCCTGTGGTTCGTGCTCAAGATCTTCGCATTCATCTTCCTGTATATCTGGGTTCGGTCTACGCTGCCGCGTTTCCGCTACGACCAATTGATGAGTTTTGGTTGGAAATGGCTGCTGCCGCTGGCGATGGCCAACATCCTCATCACGAGCCTTGTACTTGCCTTTCACGGCTGATGCCGCCCGCAGCGTTTACAATCGGACGTACCGCCCACCGCTTTAGTCAAGGTAAGGACCTGCAGGAACGATGCAACTAGCACTCTTTTTCATCTTTGCGGCCCTTTGCGTGTTGGGCGCGGTGAACCTGCTGTTACAGCGTTCGCCCATCAACTCTGCGCTCTCTCTGGTCGTGGTGATGCTTTCGCTCGCGGTTATTTATTGGACGCTGGGTGCGGAGTTCCTGGCAGCGGCGCAGGTAATCGTCTATTCCGGCGCCATTATGGTGCTGTTCACTTTCGTCATTATGCTGCTCAATGCAGGCGAGGAAGTTCGTACGCGCGGCTCAAAGGTCGCTTACTTCGTCGGTATCCCAGGCGTGCTCTGCATCGCAGGCGTGCTGTCCTACACCTTCCTGCATGAGCATTCTCTCGGTTACGCCACGCTGGGCGGTCGCCTGAACAATGGCGTGTCGAATATGACGGAAATTAGCCGTGTGCTGTTCACTGACCTGCTGCTGCCCTTCGAGGTGACTTCCATTCTGATCCTTGTCGCCATTCTTGGCGCGGTGGTACTTGCCCGGAAGGACTCCTAATGGTGCCTATCTCGTACTACCTGGTGCTGGCTGCGATCCTCTTTTCAATCGGTATTGGCGCGTTCCTGATTAAGCGCAACATCATCACCGTCTTCATGTCGATTGAATTGATGCTGAACGCGGTGAACCTTACCTTTGTGGCTTTCTCGCATGTACACAAAGCCGTGCAGGGGCAGATCTTTGTCTTCTTTGTAATGGTGGTGGCGGCGGCAGAAGCGGCCGTGGGCCTGGCCATTATTATCGCCATCTTCCGCACGCGTCAGACCCTTGACGTGGACAGCATGAACCTGATGAAGAACTAGGCGGAGACCGGGTTTCGTATGAACGTCGAACACACACTCTGGCTCATCCCGCTCTTCCCTTTTGCAGGCTTCCTGCTCAATGGCACACTGGGGCGGCGTCTCTCGCGCAACGCTGTGGCAGGCATCGCGCTTCTGTTCACCCTGCTGCCTGCCATCTGGGTTGCAGGCCTGTGGCGATTCATGCTGTCGCACGATGTGCTGCAGATCACCGCAAACTCGCAGCCATGGATCGAAACTTCCAACTTTGTCGTCCGCTTCGCGTTCACTGTCGATCATTTGACGCTGATCATGCTCAGCGTCATCACTGGCGTGGGCTTCCTGATCCACCTTTATTCCATCGGATACATGGCGCATGAAGATGGCTACTGGCGTTTCTTCGCCTACCTGAACCTGTTCATGTTCTTCATGCTGGTACTCGTCCTGGCGGAAAGCTTCCTGCTGCTATTTGTCGGCTGGGAAGGCGTTGGCCTAGCGTCCTACCTGCTGATCGGCTTTTACTGGAAGAAGCCCGCAGCGAACGATGCTGGCCGAAAGGCATTCGTAGTCAACCGCGTAGGTGACTTCGGCTTCCTGCTGGCCATTTTCTTGCTGATTAACCACTTCGGCACGCTGAGCTTTGTGCAGATCTTTTCAGCAATTAACCATCATCCGGAACTGCATGGTGGCTTTCTGACCGCCATCGCCCTTCTGCTGGTTGTCGGCGCCGCCGGTAAGTCTGCGCAGATTCCCCTTTACGTCTGGTTGCCGGACGCCATGGAAGGCCCCACGCCTGTGTCCGCGCTGATCCATGCGGCCACCATGGTAACGGCAGGTGTGTACCTGGTTGCGCGCTCTCATGTGCTGTTCGACCGATCGCCGTTCGCCCTTGGCGTGGTCGCGGTCATCGGCGCGGTCACAGCGCTGTTCGCAGCCAGCATCGGCATGGTGCAGCACGACATCAAGCGCGTGCTGGCGTACTCCACCATCTCGCAGCTTGGTTACATGTTCCTCGGGTGCGGCGTTGCGGCTTACTCTGCCGCCGTCTTCCACCTGATGACGCACGCCTTCTTCAAGGCACTGTTGTTCCTCGCAGCGGGTTCCGTCATCCATGCACTTTCTGGTGAGCAGGATATGCGCGTTATGGGCGGCCTGCGAAAGCGCATCCCTGTCACCTTTTGGACGATGACGGCTGGTGTCTTTGCCATCGCGGGTATTTGGCCCTTCGCTGGCTTCTTCTCCAAAGATGAGATCCTCTACCGAACGTTCTCATCACCAAACCACCTCGGCATTCTTCTGTGGGCCGTTGGCCTGCTGACTGCAGGGATGACGTCGTTCTATATGTTTCGACTATGGTTCAAGACGTTCTTCGGTGCTGAGCGCTTCGACGAACATCATCTCGGGCAGCTACATGCCGGTGAAAACGAACATGATGAAGGCCAGGCACACGCACACGGCGTCCACGAATCACCACTAGTCATGCTGCTGCCTCTTATGATTCTGGCCATCCTTTCCGTTGTTGGAGGATGGGTCGGTGTGCCGCAAGCACTTGCAGGATCAAACCACTTTGAGCATTTCCTTGATCCTGTATTTGCGTTGACTACGTCACCGGAGAATGCGGTGAATGCTGACCAGGTTTCGCACACTCTTGAGCTTGGCCTGGCAGCCATCTCGCTGGTCACAGCGGCACTTGGGTTCTTTGCTGCGTACGTTTTCTATTACAAGCGGCCCGGGACGCTTGGCGCGCGTGCTGCAAACAGTGGTGCATACCGTCTGGTCGCCGCAAAATACTACGTTGACGAACTCTATCAGGCCGTCATTGTCACTCCGCTCATGGTCGCCTCACGCCTACTGCTCATGGGTTTGATCGATTCCGGGCTTGTAGACGGCACTGGCAACTTCGCAGCATTCCTAACCAGGTCTGCCGGGGATGGAACACGGCGTATGCAGTCCGGCAACATCCGCTCCTATGCGGGTTGGCTGGCTGGTGGCGCGGCCGCTGTCATTTTGCTGATGACCTATACCTCACTCGCAAGGCACTCGACGCTCGTTCAGCATCTGCCGATCAACCTCTTCGAGCATCGATAGGACGCCATGAATCAACTGAACGGCATTATTCTTTCGCTGATCCTGCTGACACCCTTGGTAGGCGCCGTCGTTCTGGCGATGCTGCCCGACCGTGGCCGCATACAGCAGTGGGCAGCCCTGGTTGTAACGCTGATTACCTTTGGCCTAACTCTGCATATGCCCGCACACTTCCGCGAGGCACAGTCGTTTAGCAATGCTTTGCATTGCGCTGCTGGCGCACCCTGCCTTCGTGCTGCAAATTTTGCGTTTGAACAAAACCGCATCTGGATTCCATCGCCGTTGATTCGCTACCACGTTGGCGTGGACGGACTCTCCATGTGGCTGATCGTCCTTTCGGGCCTGCTTGCGCCGCTGGGTGTGCTGGCCTCCTGGAACGCAATCAGTTCTCGGCGCAAACTGTTTTACACGCTCTTTTTGTTGCAGCAGGTCGCGATGTTAGGTGTGTTCGCGGCGTTGGACCTATTCCTGTATTACGCCTTCTTTGAGCTCGCACTGGTTCCGATGACGATTCTCATCGCGACCTTTGGCCGCACCGAAAACCGCAAACGTGCAGCCATCAAGTATTTCCTATACGCCTTTATCCCGTCCGCGCTGCTGCTGGTCGGCATTCTGTGGGTCTACACGGCTACCGGTACCTTTCAACTGCCGACTTTGATGACCCTGGCGGCAGCACACGCGATACCGGGCTCGTCCGCTGCCATGTGGCTGGCTTCGCTTGCATTTCTGTTCGCTTTCGCAGTGAAGGTCCCCGTGTTCCCACTGCATGGCTGGTTGACGGACGCCATCAGCGAAGCGCCGACAGCAGCCGTCATGGTGCTCGCCGGGAAGCTGGGACTGTATTCGATACTCCGCTTTTCCTTTGGCATTTTTCCGGAGCAGTCCCACCGCATTGCACCGCTCATGATCATCCTGGGTGCCATCGGCATCGTCTACGGCGCGTGCACGGCACTCGTGCAGGACGACTTGAAGCGCATGGCGGCTTACTCAACGCTGGGCCACCTATCATTTTGCACACTGGGCATCTTCACCTTCACAGTGAACGGGCTTGATGGCGGCATGTATCAGATCCTCAATCACGGCATCTCGGGCGGGGCGTTGTTCCTACTGATGGGCTTCCTCTACGAGCGCTATGGCACCTACGATATGCGAGAACTCGGTGGCTTGGCTGGCAAACTGCCCTGGATGGTCACACTGTTTGTGGTCACTGCCCTCTCCAATGTTGGTCTCCCTATGCTGAACAGCTTCGTGGGTGAGTTCCTGATCCTCTCCGGCTCAGCCCAGACACTGCTCTCACGGCATCCCATGCTCTGGACGACGATCGCCACGACAGGCGTCATCTTCTCGGCAGCGTACCTGCTCACCATGATCCAGAGGGTCTTCTACGCTGACCTTGGACGCGGCTCTGCCGAGCGTCGTAGCTGGGACATGACTACTCGTGAGCACCTTGCCATCTGGCCCCTGGTCGCGCTTTTCCTATTCATGGGAGTGGCTTCGCCCTTCTTCACACAGACGCTGGATCAGCTTGGATCGCACTACGCATATGCAGACTCGGCAGCGACCAGCGTCGGGCATGCACGTGTAAGCACCATCCATTTCGAGCGCGCGGCGGGGTCAATCGTCGGAGCAACCAACGAGACCCGTCCTTCAGGAGAGGTTCGCTAATGGAAACCGTCTCCAACAACCTTCTCGCCCTACTGCCAGAGTACGTACTGACCGTGGTCGGCGTCCTCATTATGCTGCTGGAACCAGTCATGCCTGCCGCCCGCTCACGCCGCCCACTGGGTTGGTTCGCCGCCGCCGGGACCCTGGTTGCCACTGGTCTCAGCCTTTGGCAGCTGCACCTCGGCATTATGACCGCGTTCAGCAGCTCAATACGTGTCGATAGCTACTCGGTGTTCTTCCAGGTGCTTATCGGCCTGGTTGCGGCTGCAACCCTGCTGAGTTCACTGGACTTCTTCGGAGGCGGTCACTCGTACGCAGGCGAGTACTATGCGCTGGTCTGTTTTGGCACCGTGGGCATGATGCTGATGTGCTGCTCGACCGAGCTGCTCATGGTCTTTGTTGGCCTTGAGATCTCATCGATCGCTACTTACATCATGGCTGGCTTCCGCAAGGGAAACGCAACCTCTGCGGAGAGTTCGCTGAAGTACTTTCTGCTTGGCTCGTTCGCAACAGCATTCTTCCTGTACGGCATCGCGCTGACCTTTGGTGCAACCGGATCGACGAATTTGACCGTGGTTGCCGCGTCGCTCGCAACGACCTCTACTCCGACGCTGGCCGTCCTCGCAATTGCAATGATCATCATTGGCATCGGCTTCAAGGTCTCTGCAGCACCCTTCCATGTTTGGACGCCGGACGTCTACCAGGGCGCTCCACCGCCGGTGGTCGGTTTCATGTCGACAGCACCCAAGGCCGCGGCTTTTGCCGTCCTGTTACGCATCCTGTTCTCGGGTTATGCGATCTTCCAGCCACGCTGGCAGATTTTACTCGCGGTAATTTCCGTGCTTTCCATGTGCATCGGCAACCTGGGTGCCCTCCTGCAGCGCGACGTGAAGCGCATGCTGGCGTACTCCTCCATTGCTCACGCGGGCTACCTGATCGCGGCGTTCACTGCTCTTCCAACCGACGGCATTGCCGCCGTGGCTTTCTACTCCGCGAGCTATGCGGCGATGAACGTGGGCGCCTTCATCGTCATCACGCTGGTCAGCGGACGCGAAGAGCGACTGCGCACGGGTGAGGACTATGCCGGGCTTGCGCAGCGCCACCCCGTGCTGGGTGCAGCACTCAGTTTCTTCCTACTATCGATGATCGGCATCCCGTTTACCGCGGGCTTCTTCGGCAAGTTTTACGTCTTCACCGCTGTCATCCATACTGGACACATCACCCTGGCGATCATTGGACTACTTAACTCGGGCGTCGCCTGCTTCTACTACCTGCGACTCATTGTGCGGATCTACTCCCCGGCGAGTGCCGGCGTGTCGGACGTATCTACTGTCGGTTCCCCGGCGCAAGCGGATGCCTACCTCATGCGTGAAAAGGCGAACGTGCCCGCATACATCGCGCTGGCAGCCGCAGCCCTCGCGACGTTGTTGCTAGGCGTGGCACCAGGACGTGTGTTATCCATGGCGCAAACTGCGGGCATTGCCACCGCACCCGCTGGAACCGCGACGAAAACCGCTGCTTACGATCCGGCGGCACTTCGCTAAACCGAACCTGCTCATGCGTCTGAGCGAGGGCAGCTCTATGCAATGGAATCGACGGACAGTGATCACGTCTGCTGTTTCTTTATGCATCGGAGTTGCTTTTGAGACCCAGACGCTGCAGTCGCAATCCATGCCGAACAACGAACTCGATGTCCTCGCGACGGTTCTGCGAGCGCAAGCGAAACGCCTGGGCGAACGTCCCCTTCTGATTGCTACCAAGACCTTCGACACAGGTCCCATGACCGTGCTGGCCGTGCCGCCCACCCCGATACAGAAGGCGGCGCACCAGGTGGAGCTTCCCTATCTGCTGCCTCCTGCCACTCGCCTTGCAGAGGCTCGAGAACTCGCTGCCGCCTACAATCAGGGCCTTCTACTTGCCGCTCGACCCGTCTCGGATCATGCTGTGTTCAGCTTCCCGCATCGGCTGCTTAACGATTCCTTAGTTGAGCAGTTCGAAGCGCTCTATCCGGGCGGCAATGTGTATTCCAAAGACTTGGAGAAGAAAAGGCGTGCCGTGTCTTCACGTTACCGTCTCTTCTTTGATGGTTCGACCACGCTGTGGAGGGTCAGTCGCGTCGCCTACGCCGCGGGAGGAGCACTTGCGGTCGTTGGGCTTCGGTCATCCGGCGGCGGCTTTTATTCGGAAAGCTGGGCCGTGCTGGAGCGCTCCGGGAACATGTGGGACAGTCTGAACTGGGGCAGTAGTGTGGTCACGTTCGCCTGAGAGATGCTCACCAAAAGAGTAATGCCCTCGCTTTCGCGAGGGCATTACTCTTGCTTAAAAGCCTAGGCAGAGCTTACTTGCCGACCTTGATGAAGATGATCACAAAGGTGAACAGTGCAAGCGATTCGATGAAGGCCAGGCCAAGAATCAGGAAGGTGAAAATGCCAGGGCGTGCGCCCGGGTTCCGCGCCAGCGCTTCAGCAGCGGAGGCCGTTGCCTTACCCTGTGCCAGGCCGCAAAGGCCGGCTGCAATGGCCATGCCGATGCCGGCGGCGATCGAGATGAGGCCAGCCTGTGAGGCGGCGCCACCATCCTGTGCGAATACGGGCGTTGCGATCATCAGCGCGGCCAGCGTCATAAGAAAGTACTTCAGGTTCTTCATCGGTCTTGCTCCTGCCTTCTAAAATGACCGCGCCAGTGGGTGGTTGAGGTTCACCGTGCTGACCCCCTCACGCTCACGCGGATGGTACCCCGTGCGCGGCGAAGGCTAGCCGAAGCACGTCAAACTTTGGCTCTCACCGAGAGCTGCACTCTAGTGCTCGTGCGATACGGCCAGGCTGAGGTAGATCGTCGCCAGCAGCATGAACACGTACGTCTGAATGATCGAAACGCCAAGGTGCAGCGACAGGAAAATGAGCGGGACGCCGATCGGCACCAGCGAGAAGAACGCCAGCGTAACCAGGTCGCCCGCGAACATGTTCGCGTATAAACGGACAGTCAGCGATAGCACACGCGCAACATGCGACACCACTTCAATCAGGAACATCAGCGGTGACAGCCACCAGACGGGCCCGAGGAACTGCTTGATATAGCCAGCACCGTTGGAACGGATGCCGTGGTAGTGGTAGTAGATAAAGGTGACCAGAGCAACGCCCAGCGGCACGACCACGTTCGACGTCGGTGACTCCAGTCCAGGGACGAGGCCAATCAGGTTCATCAAAAGGATGAACAGCGCCAGCGTCGAAAGGTAGCCCACAAACTTTTCGTACCCATGGCCGACGATGCTTTCGCTTTGCTCTGAGACGAATTCGTGCACCATCTCGGCGGAATGCTGCACTGCGCCCGGCTTATCAACGCTCAGCGTGACGCGCACGGCTACAAAATACAGCAGCATCAGAATGACGACAATCAGTTCCATCGCAACGGCGTTGGAAATAGGTGCATCGGGACGCACAACGTGGACGTGCACCGCAGCTAATAGGCTATCCACGGGTCCGTGGAAATGCGCATTCAGAAATCTTGTAAAAGCAAGTTGTTCCGGCATAATTCTTTCTTGCTGAACGGCTGCTTCGGAGACCGTGACTGGCGTAAGCCAACCCTTAGATCGTGCCGTTCCGCAACAGCCGCAACCCCTCTACCGTGAGTGCAACTACACCCATGGCAAGGCCCGCGGCAAGCGCCAATACTGAGCCGTTCAGATACTTAAGGCTAACATAGAGCACACTCACCACCACGAACAAACGGAGAAAGAACCCGGCCAAAGCGAAGCCAATGGAGGGCCGTTTCGCGCCCGCCAGGTGCTCTCCTTCCGCGGGTTCCATGCGCACCATCAGCGCGGTCATCAGGCGTCGCCACTCCCAAAGGCCGGTAGCGCTGATAGCGGCACCCACCAGCAGCAGCAGCGCCGACTGCCAACCAGCCTTCCACCAGCTGATCGCGACACCCACGACCGCCAGCATGACCACCAGCTTGACCGCGCCTTCGATGACGCCCGCTGCGTCGGCATCGGTAAAGTTACCGAGTGTCGTTCCCTCTTCGAACGCCACTATTCCGGATCTTTCATGTACTTTGCAGCCGTCGTATAGATTTTGATAAAGCCCCCTGCCGCGCCGATGAGGATGCCGACCACGCCCCAAAACTTCGTGCCGAAGTGGTAATCGACCAAGCTGCCCAGGAACCAGCCCACAACGCATCCCAGCGGCAGCGCTATGGCCAGCTGGATCATGGATTCGGCCTTGACCAGGTCTCCCAGGGTGCCCTTTGGTCTGCCGGGCGTGCTGTTTTCGTCGCTCATCGCAGCACTATTACACCACGCAGCCGTATCTGACGCAGCGCCCGCCAGGCTGGGCGCTGTCGCAGTAAAATCAGGCAGACAGGCGTTTGCCACAGCAGCCTGGCATACGCGAGAGGATCAAAAGCGATGACAACGGAAGGCACCACACCCGCAAAGCCGAAGATCGGCGGCCTGAACCCCAAGGCGCAAAAGCTGCAGGCCATGCGCGAAAAGCTTGAGGCGCAAAAGAACGGCGGCAGCAAACAGTCGTTCAGCAGCGGCAACACCAACACCAAGGGCAACACCGCGGCCGGGCACAAAAAGACCAACTTCCAGCGCAAGGCCACCTAGGCCGCACGCACCATAGAAAACGGACGCGAACGGCTTCTATACTGGGCTTCTACCAGCCAGGGAATGAGGCCGTTCGTTGTTTGCATCCGATTTTGAAGAAGAGCAGTACAAGCTGCGCCAGGACAAGCTGAAGCGCATTGGTGAATTGGGCGTCGAAGCTGGCCTGAAGCCGCTGGAAGCCACCTACCCCAATAGCTTTCGCACCACGCATGAAGTCCCCGCCATCCTGCGCGACTTTGCCGATGTCGCCGGCGAGGCGCTCGAAGCCGACCGCGTCGACGCCACCCTTGCGGGCCGTGTCATGGCGCATCGCCGTCAGGGCAAGGCAGGTTTCGCCGTGCTGCAGGCCAACGGGTCGCGCCTGCAAATCTACGTCCGCAAGGACGATGTGGGCGAGCGTGCCTTCGAACTCTATAAGCTGCTGGATCTGGGCGACCACATCGGCGTGACCGGCTACCTTTTCCGGACCCGCACCGGCGAACTGACGCTGCATGTCGTTCTGCTCACCTTCCTGGCAAAGTCCATGCTCGCGCTTCCCGACAAGTTTCACGGCCTGACCGACATTGAACTGCGCTACCGGCAGCGCTACGTCGACTTGTTCATGGACAACGGCGAGGATGCTGCTGCTCCATCCGCTGCTGAGTCTGCCGAGGACAACTCCGACCCCGAAGCCATCGCCGCAGCAACCGCAGGCATGAAGCGTCTGCCTGCACGCGAAGTCTTTATCAAGCGCGCTCAGATCCTGAAGGCCCTCCGCACCTTCTTCGACAGCCGCGGCTACATCGAAGTGGAAACCCCCATGATGCAGCCCGTGGCAGGCGGCGCGGCTGCCAAGCCCTTCACCACGCACCACAACAGCATGGACATGGACCTGTTCCTGCGCATTGCGCCGGAGCTGTACCTGAAGCGGCTGGTGGTGGGCGGCATGGACCGCGTCTACGAGATCAACCGCAATTTCCGCAACGAGGGCATCAGCACCCAGCACAACCCCGAGTTCACCATGCTGGAGTTCTACCAGGCCTACGCCAACTACCACGACCTGATGGACCTGACGGAAGAACTGGTGAAGTTCGTGGCGAACGAGGTGAACGGGACAACGCTTATTGACTTTCCACTGCCCAAGGGTCCGCGCACCGGTGAGATGGTGCAGATTGATCTTTGTAAGTGGGAACGGCTAAGCATGGTCGAGGCGATCATTAAGTGGTGGCCAAACCAATTAAAGCGGATTCCTACTCGGGCGGACTTCATGTCTAATGACGCATTCCGCGCTTTCAGCTCAGATGTTGCGGACATCTGGCGCGGCTTTGTAACCGTTGAGCTTGAGGAGAAGGCGGATACTGCTGGATTTTGTTGTCAGTACTACCAAGCTGAAGAAGGTACAAATGAGCCATTCGGCAAGCTGATTGCAGACCTATTCGAAGCTGTAGCCGAACAACACCTAATCCAACCAACAATCATCTACGACTTCCCCCTAGCCGTCTCCCCCCTCAGCAAGGTGAAGCCCGACGAACCCGACTGGGTCGAGCGCTTCGAGTTCTACATCGGCGGCTTTGAAGTGGGGAATGCCTTCAGCGAGTTGAACGACCCTGAAGACCAGCTACGTCGCTTCGAAGCGCAAATGGAGCAGAAGAACAAGGGCGACGACGAAGCCAACGACATGGACGCAGACTACGTGCGCGCCCTGGCCTACGGCATGCCACCCACCGGCGGCGAAGGCATCGGCATCGACCGGCTCACCATGCTACTGACCGGGTCCCGCTCCATCCGCGACGTGATCCTCTTCCCTCTCCTCCGTCCAGCGAAGAAGCCTGCCGTCGAGAAGTCAGAGACAGCTCCCGGCGCGGGCACCCAGGTCTAGGCTGCTCTGCTGCTGGGCTGGCGTTACCAGCCCGCTTTCGCAGCATGACGTGGAACGTTGTGCACGACTCTGCCCATCAGGCCAGGCCTGATGGGCAGAGTCGTGCTCAGGCTTCCTCGTGACAAGCCCCTGCATCTAAAATCCTTTGCACGAATCGATCGGAGGTTTTCCTTCGTATCCCTGTGACTCGCGTCTGGAGACTTTTCGCCCCATGCAAGCTACCATTTTGCTGATTGACGATAATGCGATCCAGGCCGCCACGCGACAGACCATCCTGAAGCGTTCCGGCTACTTTGTGATTCCTGTGCTTAACCCGCGGCGCGCCCTGCAGCAATTTCAGGAGCAGGATTTCCTTTCCGAGATCGATCTGGTCATCACGGATCACATCATGCCTGAAATGAATGGCTCTACTTTTGTTCGAGAGATGCGTAAGTTGCATCCGCTGATGCCGGTGCTGGTCATCAGCGGCATGGAAGAAGCAGAAGAGGAATACAGTGACCTGAATGTCAGTTTTCGCGTGAAACCGCTCATGCCAGACCACCTGCTGGCGTCGGTAAGCGCCATGCTGCACCAAGCGGTCGAGCGAGAAGAGCCCGTAGTTAGTGAAAGCTGAATGCCAGGCTGTGCGGTAGTCGCCACCATGGCATGCTCGGGTTTGCTTCCCGTCCCTGTGCCTGCGAAAATGTCACTACGTCTGGCGGCTGCGTAAACCATGTCACATCCCATGCCCACTTTCGGCACCTTTGCGCTTCTATTGGCTTTCTGCCTGTGCGCCTATACCCTGCTGGCTGGCAGCTTTGCGCTTTTTGCAACGGCACGCGGTATGCAGCTGCGTATTTCGCCAGAACGGCTCAGCGAGACCGCTCGTCGCGCCGGCATTGCAAGTTTCGTTGCGGTCGCAGCGGCTGCTTTTGCGCTGGTTTGGGCTTCGTACACGAACGATTTTTCCGTCGAATACATCCGCGAACATACAAACATTGCGCTGAACCCGGCTTACAAGTTCAGCGCGCTGTGGAGCGGGCAGGAAGGCTCCCTGCTGCTTTGGGCCTTTTTGCTAGCTGCTTACGGGTTTGTGCTCCGTCTGCGGCACCGCGAAGATGTCCGTCTGTTTGCCTACGCTTCGACGATCCTGGCAGCGCCGCAGGTGTTCTTCCTAGCGTTGCTGAACTTTGCGGCGGAGCCGTTTTCGTTGACCAAGGGTGTCATCCCGCTGGATGGGAATGGCCTTAATCCTCTTCTGCAGTACCCCGAGATGGTCATCCACCCACCCATGCTGTACCTGGGTTACGTAGGCTTCTCCGTGCCGTTTGCCTTCGCGCTCGGCGCACTGATGATGAAGTACCCCGGCGAAAAGTGGATCCGCATCACCCGCCGTTGGACGCTCGTCACCTGGCTGTTCCTAACCGTTGGCATCTCGTTAGGCATGCACTGGGCATACGCCGTGTTGGGTTGGGGCGGCTACTGGGGCTGGGATCCGGTTGAAAACGCATCGTTCCTGCCATGGCTGACGGCGACTGCTTTTCTGCACTCGGTCATGATGCAGGAAAAGCGCGGCATGATGAAGAAGTGGAATGTCTGGCTGATCTTCATGACGTTCATGCTCACTATCCTCGGCACGCTTCTGACGCGCTCTGGCATTGTGAGCAGCGTGCACGCCTTTGCGCAGAGCTCCATTGGCAACTGGTTTACGACCTTCCTTTGCCTCACCTTCGCGGTTTGCCTGTTCACCTTCTTTAAGCAGAGCAAGCACCTGACCAGCGAGCACAAACTGCAGTCGATTGTGTCTCGTGAAAGCTCGTTCCTGTTCAACAACCTGGTGCTTCTGGTCGCGTGTTTCACCGTGCTGTTTGGAACGCTCTTCCCTGTTCTAAGCGAGTACGTGCAGGGGTCCAAAGTCACGATGGGGGCACCCTTTTTTAATAGGGTGGCTGTGCCCATCGGCTTGTTCCTGCTGGTGCTGACTGGCGTTGGTCCGCTGCTGGCGTGGCGCGCCACTTCCCTGCGGTCGATCCGCCGGAACTTCATCCTGCCGTGCGTCGCGGTGCTGGGCAGTGCGGCTATCCTGATGATCAGCGGTCTGCGCCCGTGGAAGGCGCCCGAATCGGACCTCGAAGGCCAACTCTATGCCCTGGTTTGCTTCTCCATCGGCGCGGGTGTGATGACAGCCATTCTGTCAGAGTTTCTGCGTGGTGCCCACGTCGTGCAGACCCAGACTGGCAAAAGCCTGCCCGCCGCGGCTTTTATGCTTACCATGCGGAACAACCGGCGCTATGGCGGCTACCTGGTTCACTTCGGCATTGTCGCCCTGTTCGCAGGTCTCGCGGGTTCTGCGTTCAACCAGGCACGCGAACTGGAAATGGGTTTTGGCGACTCCATTGCCATTGGTAACTACAAGCTGGTCTGCAAGAGCTACACGCAGGATTCCAACGCCAACTACGACACAGACTTTGCACTGCTCGATGTGTACCGGGGCAACAAGCTGCTGACGCAGATGGCACCGGAGCGCCGCTTCTACACGGCCGCGCAAACCACTTCGACTATCGTTGCCATCCACTCAACGCTGCTGCGCGATCTGTATGTGGTCTTCGAAGGCCGCAATCCGGACACAAATCGTCCCATCATCAAGGTCTTTCTGAATCCACTGGTGTCATGGATATGGATCGGCGTCGCTATCGTGGTGGCTGGCACATTCCTGGCACTCGCACCAAGCCTGCGCCCTGCGCTACTCGGCAAATCGCTGCCAGTCGTGCCTCAGCCTGAACTGCAGACTGTAGGGGGCGATTGATGTCTGGCCTCGCAGTTCTGCTAAAGAACCGCACCCTGCAGATGGTGCTGCTGTTTACCTTTGTCCTGGCTACCATCGGCGCTGGGGACACGACGGCGAAGTTCTCGAACCTTGGCCACAAAATGGTCTGCACCTGCGGTTGCGGCCAGATCCTGCTGGAGTGCAACCATGTCGGCTGTCCGAACTCGGACGGCATGATTAAAGAGCTGCGCACGCAGGTCTCCAGCGGTGGCACCGACACCAGCATCTTCAATTATTTCGTCGCCAAGTACGGTCCGACAGTGCTTGCGGCACCGATTCGTGGCGGCTTCGACAATGCCGCGTGGATCGTCCCCATTGTCGTGTTTCTGCTGGCGACCGTCGGCACGGCGCTGCTCATCCGCAAATGGAAGGGCCAGCACATGCTGACCGCCGCTGGCGCACCCGGAATGACCCTGAACAGTCAGGACTCAAACGACATGCGCGATCGTATTCGCCGCGAAACGGAGTTCTAACCATGGGACTTGCCGCTGGCGGCGTACTGCTGATGGTGCTGTTTGCTTACACCTTCTGGCCTGAAAAAAACCCGTTTGTGCAGTCAGCGAACACGCGGCTCGACTTTTTGCGCGAGCGTCGCGACATGGTCTATGCCAATCTGCGTGACCTAAATTTCGAGTACAAGGCCGGCAAGTATCCCGCGGAGGATTATGCCACCCAGCGCGACATGCTCGAGAGCGAGGCCGCCACGGTGGTCTCAGAGATTGACGTGCTCGAACGCGTCTAGCGCTTACGCACCGGCCTGGTGTTAGTCTGCGCAGGTACCCAAAAATCTAAGCTGACCTACGAGGAGCCACATGCCCCTGCGCCGCGTCATTTTTTCGGCTGTTGCCTGCACTTCCCTGTTGCTCTCTGCGCTGCCCGCAACCGCACAGCCCGCGTACAAGCCGCAGCATGGCTCTGAAATCCTGTGGGACAAGTGGGGCGTGCCGCACATCTTCGGCAAGACCACTCGTGACATGTTTTACCTCTACGGCTATGCGCAAACGGAGGCGCACGGTGACTTGTTGATGCACGTCATGGCGGGCAGTCGCGGCAAGTCGAGCGAGATCTACGGCGCGGGCGAAGGTGACTGCAACCTGAAAACCGACCGCTGGGTGCTGCTGAACGAAGTGCCGCAGCGCGCACAGGTTTGGCTGGCGCAGCAGACGCCGGAGTTTCGCGGCTACCTGGAAGCCTTTGCCGCGGGCATCAACGCCTACGGCAAGGCGCATCCGGACAAGCTGAGCGCAGAGGCAAAGCAGGTGCTGCCCATCTCCGCACTCGACGTGATTCAGCATGCTGAGCACTTCGTAAACTTTGAGTTTGTCGCCGGACGGCAGCTGATGGAACCCCGTGCGACCGCCACGGCAGCGCTGACACGAGCCGAGTCTCCCTTTGCGCCGGACAACATGGACATGCAGGACGGCTCGAACGGATGGGCGATTGCGCCGTCACGCACCACCAGCGGCAACGCCATGCTGCTGATGAATCCGCATCTGGCCATGGGCGGCGAACAGAGCTATTTCGAAGTGCAGCTTTCCGCGCCCGGCATCAACCTGTACGGTGCCACGCAGATCGGCCTGCCGGTCCTTCGCTTCTGCTTTTCAGATTACGTCGCCATCACCAACACCGTGAACACTAACAACGGCGCGCTGCAATACAGCCTGACCGAGCAGGGCGGTGGCTACCTGCTGGATGGGGCGGTGAAACAGTACGGGACGGCGCAGTACCCCTTCCGCGTCAAGCAGAAGGACGGCACGCTGACGACGGAGATCGTGCAGGTGCAGAAGTCCGTGCACGGCCCCGTCATCCGTCGCGACGAGGGCAAGCCCATCGCACTGCTGGCTGCAGGATTGGACAAGCCATTCTTCCTGGAGCAGTACTGGAAGATGGATACCTCGCACAACCTCGCGGAGTACCAGGCGCAGCTGCGGCGGCTGGAAGTGCCCATGTACAACATCCTGTACGCGGACCGCGACGGCCATATCGAGTACCTGTTCAATGCCAATGTGCCCCGCCGCACCGGTGACTGGGCTACCTGGCAGCAACCGGTCGATGGGTCCAGCAGCAGCCTGCTGCCACACGGCATCCTCAGCTACGACGAACTGCCAAAACAGGTCGATCCCGCCAGCGGCTACGTGCAGAACTCGAACGAACCGCCGTGGGACGCGGCATGGCCGGCGATGATCGACCGCACGGCTTACCCGGCTTATATCTCTTCCTACTTCCCGCTCTTCCGTTCCGACCGGGCCCTGCGCATGTTGAGCGAAAACCAGAAGATCAGCTTCGACATGCTGCTGCAAAAAAAGTTTTCAACGCGCATGGAGATGGCAGATCGCGTTCTGGATGACCTGCTCGCGGCGACCGATCAATTTGGATCGCCCCGTGCTAGGCAGGCCGCAGCGGTGCTGAAGACGTGGGATCGCCAGGCGGAAGCGAACTCGCGCGGTGCCCTGCTGTTCTACACCTGGGCGCAGAAGTTCATCGGACCCAGCGTCGGTATGACGACAGCGGCGGCACAGAAGAACTTCGCAGTGCCGTACAAGCTTGACGAGCCGCTTACCACGCCGCGTGGACTGCGCAACCCGAAGGCGGCAGCCGCCATGCTCGCCGACGCCGCAGACGAGACCGAGAAGGTCTACGGTGCCATCGACAAGCCGTGGGGCGATGTCATGAAGTTCCAGCTGAACGGTCAGTCTGACGGCAACACCGCCGCAGACCGTGGGGCGGCGCTCAACGGTGTTACCCTCCCCGGCAACGG
>JBPBQP010000019.1:0-41671 GCA_050954745.1 Janthinobacterium lividum
TTTATGTGCCCGCCGACGACTTGACCGATCCGGCTCCGGCGACGACCTTCGCCCACCTGGATGCAACCACCGTGCTGAACCGCGCCCTGACAGAGATCGGTATTTATCCAGCCGTCGATCCGCTCGCATCCACGTCGCGCATCCTGTCCCCCCGAATCGTTGGCGAAGAACATTACAACGTCGCGCAATCGGTCAAGGGGATTCTGCAGCGCTACAAGGATCTGCAGGATATTATCGCCATCCTTGGTATCGATGAACTGTCTGAGGATGACAAGCTTACGGTGTTCCGTGCGCGTAAGGTGCAGCGATTCCTCTCGCAGCCCTTCCACGTTGCAGAAGTCTTCACCGGCAACCCCGGCAAGTACGTTAAGGTTGCAGACACAGTGCGGTCCTTCAAGGAGATCATCGAGGGCAAGCATGACGACATACCCGAGCAGGCCTTCTACATGAAGGGCGGCATCGAGGAAGTGTTGGAAGCAGCCGAGAAGATGAAGGCGAACGCGTAAGAACTGTTGCTGGTACACCCGTCCCGCACCTTGCAGGACGGGCTTTACTAGAACCCGCGTTAACAACGGAAGATATAGATCATGGCAGACGAAACAACAGGCTCCGGCCAACTCGCAATCCGCATCGTGACGCCTGACCGTGTGCTGATCGACACCACTGCGGATGCAATCGAATTGCCTGCGCGCTCCGGCTATCTGGAAGCGCTTTACGGTGCAGCTCCGCTGCTGGCCGAACTGGGTGCCGGTGAGGTGCGGCTGCATGGCGGCAAGTCCGGTGACGCGAAGTTCTTCGTCGCCTGGGGATTTGTCGAGGTGCTTCCGGAGCGTGTCACCGTGCTGGCTGAGACCGCGATGAAGCCTGAAGAGATTGACGCCAGTCAGGCGCAGCAGCAACTGGATACTGCGCAGAAAGACTGGAACGAAGCGGGCGACGACCCGGACAAGTATGACTATGCACAGTCTGAGATCCGTGTTGCAGAAGAAAAGCTGCAGGCTTCCAAAGATCGTTAATGGAAGAATTCGGAAAAGCCCGGCTTTGAGCCGGGCTTTGTTTGTTGGCAGCAAGGTGTACTGAGTGAAGCAGTATCAACGTCCATTTGACTGCACACAGAGCTCCATTTAGGCATCCGACTTTTCGGTTCTGAGGCGCTGCTACTTCTATCCGGGTCACAATGGGTCGGGTCAATTTGATGGCACAGGCACCGATATCCTTGAATGCTGGAATCGCCCTGCTGGCGCGTTATTCTAAAGTGCCATGTCAACTGCGTACGAAGTGCAAAGGCTTTCTACAGGGGTCTCCGGACTTGACGACATCCTGTCGGGCGGCCTGCCCGCCGGCCAGATGTATTTACTTGAGGGTGACCCCGGGACCGGCAAAACGACGCTGGCCATGCAGTTTGTCATGGCCGGGATGCTCGCTGGGGAGAAGTCGCTGTATGTGACGCTGTCAGAGCCAGCTTTGGAGTTACAGAACTCCGCGCGTTCGCACGGCTGGTCTACGGATCTGATCCCGATTGCTGAGTTCGTGCCGGAAGAAGCAAGCTTTAGCGCCGAACAGCAGTACACCGTCTTCCACCCCAGTGAAATCGAACTGGCGAGTACCATTCAACGCCTGACAGCTGAGATCGAGCGTCTGAATCCGGATCGCCTGGTTATCGATTCGCTGTCGGAGCTGCGTTTGCTGGCCTCTGATTCCATGCGATATCGCAGACAGTTGCTGGCGTTGAAGCAGTTCTTTGCGGGTCGCCGTACCACGGTGCTGCTGCTGGACGATCTAACGGGCCAATCGAAGGATTTGCAGCTGCAAAGCATAGCGCACGGCGTCATCCGGCTGGAAAAGCTGCCCCGCTCCTACGGTGCGACGCGGCGTCGAGCAGAGATCGTCAAGCTGCGCGGGTCGGCGTTTCGCGAGGGGTTTCACGACTACACCATCCAGCATGGTGGTCTGGTCATCTACCCCCGGTTGGTCGCAGCGGAACACGGCCAGCCCTTTGCAACCGAACAGGTGCAGAGTGGGAATGCCGACCTGGACGCCATGTTCGGCGGCGGCATCGCACGCGGGTCGGCTACCCTGATGACCGGGCCGGCGGGTTCCGGGAAATCGACGATTGCGATGCAGTTTGCGTATGCAGCGGCGGTGCGGGGCGATCGGGCCATTGTGTACGCCTTTGACGAGGTGCTGCGAACTGCTAGGGAGCGCGCCTGCGCCCTGGGAATGGACGTGGACACGACGCTGGCGAACGGCACCCTTGCGATGTTGCAGGTGGACCCGGCTGAGATGTCCCCCGGCGAATTCATCGCACAGATCCGTTCTGACGTCGAGGAGAAAGACACGCGCGTTGTCGTGATCGACAGTCTGAACGGCCTGCTGAACTCCATGCCGGACGAGCGCGACATCATCCTTCAATTGCATGAACTGCTTGCTTACTTGAACCAGAAGGGCGTTGTTACCATCCTGATTCTTGCCCTGCAAGGCTTAATGGGCAACATGCAGTCGCAGATGGACGTGAGCTACTTAGCGGACACCGTGGTGCTGCTGCGTTATTTCGAAGTGCGCGGCTCCATTCGGCAGGTGATCTCCGTATTGAAGCAGCGTGTCGGTCCCCATGAACGGTCGTTGCGGGAGGTGCATTTCAGCGCGAATGGTATCCAATTGGGCGAGCCACTGCGTGGCTTCCAGGGGATTCTGACTGGTGTGCCTACCGTTCTGCGCGAGGACGCGGACGCCACGCTGATCGTGCGCGAGGGAGACCACGACAATGCCCTGTAACGACCGCGAAGGGTCGAGGCGGAGCCGTTGAGCCTGGTCGTTCGCATCGTCGCACCCATTGGCAGAGATGCAGCCATGCTGGTCGACGCACTGACCCAGGCAGGTATTGCTGCCGAGGGCTGTAAGAATCTGCAAACATTCCTACACGACCGCAGCGATGAGCGACTGGGTCCGCTGTTGGTCACGGAGGAGTCTCTGACCCCGACGCTGATCGGCTTCCTGAGTGGATACCTTGCCAGCCAGGCCTCCTGGTCCGACCTGCCTGTCCTGATCCTCACCACCAGTGGCCGGGAGACGGAGCGCACCCGGCGCATGGAACATGACTGGCAGGCTCTGCGGTCGCCCGTGCTGCTGGAACGTCCCATCCGAATGGCAACGCTGATCAGCAGTGTGCGCGCAGCCGTTCGCGCTCGTGGCCGGCAGTACGAGGTACGCAGTGCGCTGGACGCACTGGACAAGGCGGCCGCCCAGTTGCGTGCAGAGCAGGACGCCCTGCGCGCCGTTGTGGATAACATGCCGGTCGGAATTCTGCTCGCCAAGGCGAGTGGTGAGGTTGTGCTGGGCAACCGCATGATTGAGCAGATCCTGCGACATCCCACCTGGCCCGCTCAAGACGTAGAGAGCTACAGCCGGTGGGTCTCGTTTCACGAGGATGGACGGCAGGTGCAGGGGGCAGAGTATCCGCTGGCGCGAGCCATGAAGACGGGCCTTGCCATTAGCGCGGAAGATTACCTTTACCAGCGGGGGGACGGCAGCAAGGCATGGGTACGGCTCTCTGCCGCGCCCATCCTGGATGACGCGGGTTTAGTCACGGGTGGCGTCGTTGCCGTGACGGATGTTGACGAGGAGAAACGCGCGGCGAAGATCCTGCGCCGCAGTGAAGAGCGGTTCCGCCTGTTGATCGAGCAGGCTAGCGTCGGCATCGCCATTGGCGATCTGAATGGCGGATTGTCCTACATGAATCCGACCCTGCTGGGACTGCTGGGCTACACCCAGCATGACCTGCAGGCAGGTCGTATCCGGCTGGATGATTTAACCCCGGCAGAGTACGCCGAGGCAGACGCCAGGGCCGTAGAGCAGTTGCGTACAGGTGGCACTGCCGAGGCATATCAAAAAGCCTATCTCGCGAGTGATGGTACTGAAGTGCCGCTGCTGGTCGGCGCCGTCTGCATCCCTTCCTCGTCCACGTCAGACAGAGAGGAGGTCGCCGTTTTTATTACCGACCTGCGTTCGCAGAAGAAGGCTGAAGCAGCTCTCATTCAAAGCGAAAAGCTGGCAGCGGTAGGCAGGTTAGCTGCTTCTATTTCTCATGAGATCAATAATCCTCTGGAGTCTGTGACCAATCTACTGTACCTGGCTGCCGGGGAGCAGGTCAGTGACTCGGTGCGTTCGTACCTGGACATGGCCGCGCAGGAACTGGCGCGTGTCTCGCAGATTGCGGGCCAAACTCTACGTTTTCATAGGCAGTCGACACGTCCACGTTCTGTCTCGCCGCAGGAGCTGCTTGAGCCTGTTTTGGCTCTCTACCAGGGCCGCATGGTGAATGCCATCGTTACCCTGCAAACGGAGTACCGCGGTGAGCCACGCTTCAGTTGCTACGAAGGCGACATTCGACAGGTGCTGAACAATCTGGTCGGCAACGCCATTGACGCCATGCGAGGCAAAGGCGTGCTGCGCGTTCGAAGCCATGCGTCCATCAACTGGCGCACCGGTGCACCGGGGGTGCGCATCGTGGTGGCCGACGAAGGACATGGCATGACGCCAGAGACCCTGCGACGCCTCTTCGAACCGTTCTATACAACCAAGGGCATCCACGGAACCGGCCTGGGCCTTTGGATTTCCCACGGCATCGTAGCGAAGCATCATGGTTCACTCACGATTCGTAGCCACATAGCAGGGCGGGATGGCATTGAGCGAGGCGGAACCGTCTTCAGCCTTTTCCTGCCGTTGCAACCAGACATTCCAGAAGTTGATGTAGCCGCGCCGGCGCTCTCTTAGCTGCATCTTTGCAAGGTATACAAAGGTTGCGCGGCACTCTTACCCCCGCGGTACGGAAGTGATGGCTTGCACGCCGACGTGCCCGCAGCCAAGGTGCCTAGGTCCTGTTACGAGCCAAAAAGTGGCACTTACCTTCATCAAGGTAGTGCCACTTCATCAATTGGATTGATTGGCTAGGACTTGTGTTCCTGGTAGTGACCAATGTGCTGGTAGATCGCATCCGGAAACTTCAGGTTGCGGTACAGATTGCCACTATCAGGGTCGGCTGCGTCCAGGAACTGAAACTCCTGCTCGCGCTGCCACTCCATCAAACGCTCACGGCGTGGCGGGCTGTAGTCGCGGCCTTCCACCTGGTGCAACATGGCCGCTGCCTGGTCGTCGTTGAAGTCGCGATCCTTGGTCAGGTAGGCCAGCACTTCTTCGTGCGGCAGGAAGTGTCTTGCGACCATCGCGAAAACCAGCCGACCGTAGTGCCCCACGTCCGTGCCTGCATTCAATGAGTCGAGCAGGTGCGCCATCATGGGATCCTTGCGCAGTTCTTCCTCGCCGCCCAGATGGCCTTCCACTTCTGCAGCACCACGTTCCGCGGAAGCCTGCGGATAGCCCTCAGGCGCGTTGGCCGCTGTGTTGGGGGAGGGTGGCTGCTTTAGATCCTCAGTCGTGACTGCTGCCGCATCCGTGTGCGTCGCAGATGTTACGGGCGCAGCGCCGTGGGACTTCAGTTTTGCGAGCTCCGCCTCGGCACGTTCAGCGCGCTCCGTTGCGGTACGCAGCGCCTCTGCGCTTTCATCGGTGAGGACGGGCTTGTCCAATTCCACAGTGCGTTCCATGGTGCTTCTCCTGTTCGCCGTATCTTCGCTTCTTTGTGTGTGACGCCAGAATGGTGCCTGGTGTTGTTCCTCTCTGCCTGACATATGGCAAGCGCGGCAAAAAAGTTCGAATATCGAACGGTTCATTTTGCGGTAAAAACAAAGCTTTCTGTCATGGGTGAAGCCAAAGGACTATCCTTGGAAGTCATAGAGGAAGCATGGCGAACAAGGCAAAAGCGGGCGGCAAGGCAAGCGAACAGACAGTGGCAGCGATCACCCCGGCAGAGACAGGTGACAACCAGCAGCTACGCACCGAGGTATTTGAGATTTTCCGCCGCTGGGGCTATTTGCAGGCGACCCTCGACCCTCTGAAGCAGTACCTGCCGGCTGAGCCCTTTCCGATCGATTTGCCCGAAGGTTCCGACAGCATCGCCGAAGAGGCGCGCCGCTACTACTGCGGCAACATTGCGCTGGAGTTTTCTCACATCGCCTCGCCGGAGAAGCGGGAGTGGCTGCAGGGAAAGATGGAGCAGTTGCCTGTCGAGACCCAAGCCCAGCAGGCGCACACCCTGACCGGGCTGATCAAAGCCGACCTGTTTGAAGCCACCATTCAACAGCGTTACCTGGGTACCAAGCGGTTTTCGCTGGAGGGCCTGACCGCCCTGATCCCATTTCTGGATCGCGTCTTTGAGGTTAGCGCGACTCATGGGGTAGAGCGCTGCAACTTCGGCATGAGCCACCGTGGTCGCCTTAACGTCATGGTGAATACCGTGGGCCGTTCTGCTGCCGACATTTTCACGAAGTTTGAGGATGTTGACCCGCGCAGCCACCTGGGTGGCGGCGATGTGAAGTACCACCAAGGCGCAACCGGCACGTACACCTCGCCCACCGGCAAGACCGTAGCACTGCACCTGGCTTCCAACCCGTCGCACCTTGAGGCTGCGGATCCGGTTGTGATGGGTCGCGCACGTGCCCGACAGGTGCGTCTGGGTGCGGACGGCCCGAAGAAGGTGCTACCGATCCTGATTCATGGCGATGCTGCTTTTGCGGGTCAAGGGATCTGGGCTGAGACGCTGGTGCTGGCTACCATCAACGGTTACACCGTCGGCGGCACGATCCAGATTGTGGTGAACAATCTGTTGGGCTTCACGGCAGAGCCGCTAGAGTCAAACTCATCCCGGTTCTCGACGGATATGGCGAAGCGCCTGCCGATTCCAATCTTCCACGTGAACGCAGAAGACCCGGACGCCGTGGTTCGCGTAGCCACCATTGCCGCAGAATATCGTGCGACCTTTGCCTCAGACGTGGTTGTGGACCTGATCGGCTACCGTCGCCACGGCCATTCCGAAGTGGATGACCCTACCGTGACGCAGCCGCGCCGGTACGCTCGCGTAAAGGAGACGGCTCCGCTGTACAAGAGCTACGCGCAGCGGTTGGGCGTGGATGCAAGCGCCGAGATCAAGCAGATTTCCGACGGATTCCTGGCCGACCAGGCACTTGGCAAGGAGGCGGAACATCCGCCCGTTCTGAGCGAGCTGCCGGCATACTGGAACAACTACAAAGGCGGCTACCTGCCTGCGCTGGACCCCGCGATTACGGGCTTACCGGCAGATGAGATCAAGCGACTTACCGCGAAGATTACGTCAACCCCGGAAGGTTTCAATCTCCATCCCAAGATCAAGACGCTGCTGAAACAGCGCGACGAAATGGGTGCGGGCAACAAGCTGTTCGATTACGGCACCGCCGAGCTGATTGCGTATGCGTCGCTGCTTGAGAAGGGCACGCCGGTCCGCCTCTCCGGACAGGACTCGCAGCGCGGCACGTTTAACCAGCGTCACTCGTTCTTTACGGATACCGAGACGGAGAAGCGATGGTCGCCGCTGCAGGCTATGGGTCCGCAGCAGGGCCGGTTCGAGGCTTACAACAGCATGCTGAGCGAGGCCGCGGTGCTTGGCTTCGAGTATGGCTACTCGCGCGATTACCCGGAGACGCTGACCCTATGGGAAGCGCAGTTTGGCGACTTTGCCAACGGCGCGCAGATCATCATCGACCAGTTCATTGCAGCGGGCGAGGCCAAATGGGGGCTGTACTCCGGTGTTGTCCTGCTGTTGCCGCACGGCTATGAAGGCCAGGGTCCGGAGCACTCCTCCGCACGCATCGAACGCTACCTGCAATCTTGCGCCACCGACAACATGATTGTCGCGCAGCCTTCGAACGCAGCGCAGTATTTCCACCTGCTGCGTCGCCAGGCGCTGTCGGCATACCGCAAGCCGCTGATCGTATTCACGCCCAAAAGCATGTTGCGGCACCCTGATGCCAGTTCCACCATTGCCAGCTTTGGCGTCGAGCGCTTCCTGCCGGTGCTGCCGGACACTGAGGCGAAGGATCCAAAGCGCATCCTCGTCTGCTCCGGTAAAATCGGCCACAACCTGCGCGTTGAGCGCGCAAAGCGTGGCGACTACTCCACTGCGATCGTGTTCGTGGAGCAGCTATACCCGTGGCCGAACGAGGCAATCGAAGCCGCGCTGGCACAGTACCCTACGGCGGAAGAAATCGTCTGGGTACAGGAAGAGCCAGCCAACATGGGCGCGCTGACCTTTGTGCTGCCGCTGCTGAAGCGCAACGCTGGTGGACGCCGTGTGCTCAGCATCAAGCGGTCGGCAGCCGCCAGCCCCGCAACTGGTTCAGCCAAGGCGCATGAGCTGGAAGAGAAAGCACTGATCGAGTACGCGCTGCGGTAGTTGCTAAGAAATGACAGCAAAGACCGGCATTTCGCCGGTCTTTGCTGTTTCTGGCGAAGGTCTCCGCGCCCTTGGTTGCTGTTTGCAAAAGACAAAGGGAAGTGGGGGGTGATTCCTTCGATACACTCGACGCATGAAGGCCGTTGGATACAAGACGCCGCTCCCCATCGAAGTCCCGGAAGCCTTGCTGGACCTGGAATTGCCGACGCCAGTGCCCCGTGATCGGGATCTGTTGGTCGAGGTAAAGGCCATCTCCGTTAATCCCGTCGATACCAAGCAACGCAAAGTCATGAAGCCAGATGAAGGCAGCGACTATAAAGTGCTGGGTTGGGACTGCGCCGGTGTGGTGGTCGGCGTGGGTAAACTGACGTCGCTGTTCAAAAAGGGTGACGAGGTGTTCTACGCAGGCTGCATCGCGCGACAGGGTGCAAACGCGCAGTTCCACACCGTGGATGAACGCATCGTGGCGCACAAACCAAAGTCGCTCACGTTTGCCGAGGCCGCGGCCATGCCGCTGACCTCGCTGACGGCGTGGGAGCTGCTCTTCGACCGCTTCGGCGCAGACCGCCGCGTCACCTACAACGCCCCGCGCAAGGGGTCGATCCTCATCATCGGAGCAGCCGGTGGCGTGGGCTCCATGCTCATTCAGCTTGCGTCTCACCTGACGCCGCTCACCGTGGTCGCCACCGCCTCACGTCCGGAAACGACGGAGTGGTGTCAGTACCTTGGCGCGCATTACGTCATCGATCATCATCGTGACATTCGCACGCAGATGCAGGAGCTGGGTCTGGGCGAGGTGGAATATATCGCCCTGCTGAGCGCGACGGACACCCATTACCCCGGCATCGCAGAGCTGCTGGCGCCTCAGGGCAAAATCGGCATTATCGATGACCCGCAGAAGCCGGTCGATGCACGTCCGCTGAAGCGAAAATCCGGCAGCATCTGCTGGGAGTTCATGTTTACGCGTAGCTACTTCGAAACGCCGGACATCCTGCGGCAGCATGATTCTTTAACGGAGGTCGCAAAGCTGGTCGACCTGGGAACGCTGCGAACGACGATCACCGGCAACTACGGCACCATCAACGCGGCCAACCTGAAGACGGCCCATGCATGGATTGAGAGCGGCCGCTCCCTCGGCAAGATCGTGCTCGAGGGCTGGTAGTCAGCTCTGTTCCGTAACCTCTTTGGCGTAGACCTGGTGGGTTACACGGGGCAGGTCGTCCGCCTTGTGGATGCCGCGCACGGCCTGTAGCAACTCGGAATCCTGCGTGGTCATGCGTTCGCGGCTGCGCAGGTAGTCCAGCCAGCTTTCCATGACGAAGCTTTCTTCCAGGCGTTCGGGATTGTTGCTGTCGCGGAAGACTCCCCAACGAATGGCGCCGCTGCGCAGTCGCACGTCCCGCAGCTTGTGGATGGCCTTGACGAACTCGTTGTAGCGCTCGACCGGCACGGTGTAGTCGATGAGGACGCGGACCGGACCGTCCTCGGGAGCAGGCTCCAGTTGCAGGTGCGGCACGGGCCGCTTCCACTGGTAGGGCGACAGGTCCGGCGGCGCGCCACGCAGTACGTGCAGACGCAGCGTCAGCGGAAGGCACACTGCCATCAAGGCAGCGCTGCTGGTCATGGCAACGGTGACAGAAGTGTGTTCCGCCACATAACCCCACACAACGGAGCCGAGCGCCAGGCCACCCTGAAAGACCATCTGGTACATGCCCAGGGCACGCGCCTGCACCCAGCCGGGCGATGACAACTGTACGTTGACGTTCAGCGTGGACATGGTGGATGTCCATGCAAATCCGCCCGCGATCAGGAACAGCACGTCGAGCCAGACGTTGTGGACAAACGCCAGCACCAGCAGCGTTGCGATGTACTGCACACTGGCCACCGCCAGAATGATGTCTGACGAGAAGCGGGCGCGAACCCGCGCCAGCAGTACTGCGGCCACGACCGCGCCAAGGCCAAGCGATCCGTTCAGGATGCCGTAGCCCATCGCTCCGGAGATGGTGGAGTGCGCAAACTCGCGCCGCGCAATCAACGACAGCAGCGACCAGACGGCAGCGACTGAAAAGGTAAACAGAAAAGCCCGCAGGAAGACAGCCTGCAACGCTGGAGCGTAGCGGATGAAACGCAGGCCGGTCTCGACCGATCCCATGATGCGTTCCGCGGGCAACGCGCTTTTGAACAGCGGCTTGCGCTTCCAGACGTACAACACGAAGATGACGGCGGCGAAGCTGCCAGCGTTCAACGCGAAGACCCATCCCGCACCGGTTGCGGCCTTCACAAAGGCTGCAACCATCAGGCCGCCCAGTGCAGGTCCAACGGCCCGCGCCAGGTTGTTGCTTGCGGCGGCGAGTGACACTGCGTTGGGCAGCTCTGCCTGCGGCACCAGTTCCGGCACAATCGCCTGCCAGGCCGGGTTGTTCATCGCGGACCCGATGTTCATCAGGAAGGTCAACGCCAGCAGCGCGACCGGTCCGATGACGCCCAGAAGTGCCAGGATCGCCATCAGGCCGACGGCGACCATCTGCCACGCCTGCCAGAACATCAGCAGGCGACGCCGCTCGAAAATGTCGGCAGTGGCGCCAGCGAACAAGCCAAACAGCAGCACAGGCAGGCTGGCTGCGGTTTGCATCAGCGCAATCAGCAGTGGCGAACCGGTCAGGGCGGTCATCAGCCAGGTGGCCGCGGTGTCCTGCATCCACGTACCCACGCCGGAAACGGTGGAGGCTATCCAGCGATCGCGGAACAGCGGGATGCGCAGTGGGCCGAAGCCGCTGGTGTCTGTCGCTATTCCTGGCGCTTCGTCCGGGTTGTCCTGGCCTGCCTGCGGATCCATCTCAACTCAATGTTAGCTGCTGCCGTTCGGTTTTTAGAGCAACGAGCCAAGCAGGATATTGACCACCGCAACGACGAGCGCACAAAGGAACGCAGCCGTGAAGTTCCGCACCGCAAAGCCACGCAGGAAACGCGACACAATGTAGATCATGATGGCGTCGCAAACCAGGTACACAAGGCCCGGAACCAGCCACGTCAGCGGGAACACGATCAGGCGCAGCAAGAAGCCGAGAGTCGCATTCAGCAGGCCGATCAGCGCTGCCGCGATCATTGCCGTCCCGAAACTTTCGATCTCGACCGAGGGCAGAACGTACGCTGCAACGATCAGTGCAAGCGCGCTGAGAAGCCAGACAAGAAGAAGGTGCATGGCTGTTGGATGGTAGCTGCCGCAGGGGGTTGCGTCCGCGCGTTAGCCGTTCAGCAGCGCAGCCAAAACCTCTACCTGCTGCTGCAGTCGCTCGGGCTGCGGCAGGCCTTCGTGGTCCAGCGTCGCAATCACCTCGTACGCTTTCGCCGCGGCTTCGGGGTGCTCTGCCTGGTCCAACGCGTGTGCAAGCTGGTGCGCTGTGGACTTGGCCTCCGCCCGCTGCTCGTCGTCCATGGTGCGGCTGGTGGAAAGGTCTTCCGCAGCACTCTGCAGTTTGTCTAGATGGTGTTGAACATTGTTCGCGTCTGCCATTTGCAAAGTGTAACTGGATGCCGTTGTAGAGACCTCAAGGCACAGCAAAGCCGGCCTCGCAACAGTGCGAGGCCGGCTTTGCTGTGGTGAGTGCGAACTACGCTGTGACGGGCTCCAGCACCTGCGCGAAGTGCTTGCCCGTGCGGGCTGCTGCGCCACCCTTGTGAAAGGCGTACCCGGCAATCAGCGGGAATGCGATGGTCGCTTCGCTGTAGACCATCTGCTCGTAGTTCAGGTCGACCTTGCCCCAGGAACTGGCTTCCTTCAACGTCGAACCGGAGAGCGCACCGTCACGCGCATCGGCCACCGTGATCTGGATGGCGTACTTGTGCATGGACGCTTCCACGCCCAGGATGTCGGCGGCGACGACGATGTCCTGCGCAAAGTTCTTGGGAACACCGCCGCCAATCATCAACAGGCCGGTGGTCGGGTTCTCGATCTTCAACTGGGTCAGTTCGTAGAAGTCCTTGCCAGAGTCGATGGAGCAGACCGTCTTGCCCTTGCGTGCATGCTGGTGGGCCACGATGCCGAAGCCAAACGAGCAGTCCGAGAAAGCCGGGCAGAAGATTGGGATGTCCAGCTCATACGCTGCCAGCACGATCGAGTCTGGATTGCCATTCTTCGGCGTGCGTCCGTTCGCCTGCAGGTACTTGCCCATTTCGCGGATGTACTCGCGCGAGGAGTAGGCAGCGGGCGTCATGCTGTTGATGATCTTCTCGGTCGTCTCATCGCAGATGCGCAGCTCTTCTTCGTCGATGAAGGTGTCGTAGATGCGGTCGATCATCATCTCGCGCAGTTCTGCGTCACCGCCGCCGTACTTGTACTCTTCACCCGCAACGTAGTGTTTGTAGCCGAGCGCTTCGAAAAAGTCCTGGTCGACGATGTTCGCGCCTGTCGAAACGATGGCGTCGACCATGTGGTTGCGCATCAGGTCGACGATGATCTTCTGCATGCCAGCCGAAATCAGCGAGCCGGCCAGACAAAGAATCACGCCGCACTCAGTATCGCGCAGCATCATGTCGTAGATCGAAGCCGCACGAGCCAGGTCGCGCGAGGAATAAGCCATGGTTGCCATGGCATCGACCAGTGCGACAACGTTGTGCTGCTTGATGTCGATGTGCTGGATGGGCGTTTGAAGAAGTTCTTGTTTCGTTGGCATGTCAAGCTCTATTTTATCGCGCTGCTCTAGCCCATGTAGGACCTGTTGTGTGAACTTTCCGAGTTTCGACAGGCCATGGGTTTTGTGTGCCGACCAGCGCCGCCCATACGAATCCTTCTGAAACGGCATCTGAACTGGAAGAGGAATAAACAAAGTGATACAAGCAATCGGTTACGCCGCAAAGCATTCGTTCAGCAGCCTGAAGCCCATGGAGTTCGAGCGGGAAGACCCCGGGCCGAACGAAGTCGAAATAGAAGTGCTGTACTGCGGCGTCTGCCACTCTGACATTCACCAGGTCAAGAACGAATGGGCAAATACCGTGTACCCGTGCATGCCTGGCCACGAGGTGGTTGGCCGCGTAAAGTCGACGGGCAGTGCGGTTACCCTGCACAAGGTGGGCGATCTGGTTGGCGTGGGCTGCATGATTGATAGCTGCCGCTCCTGCGAGCCCTGCCGCGTGGGCGAAGAAAATTACTGCGAAGGCCCCAACAGCTGGCTGGCTACCTACAACGGACCGATGATCCCGTCCAAGAAGTCGCCGGACGGCGAGAATCATTACGGTCGCGACAACACCTATGGCGGCTACTCCACGTCGGTCGTCGTGCCGGAAGACTTCGTTCTACGCATCCCTTCGAGCCTGCCGATTGAGAAGGTCGCACCCATTCTTTGTGCCGGCGTCACGACCTTTTCACCCATGCGGCACTGGGGCGTGAAGGCGGGCAGCAAAGTCGGCATCCTGGGCTTTGGCGGCCTGGGCGACATGGCGGCGAAGCTTGCGAAGGCCATGGGTGCCGAGGTGGTTCTGTTTACCCGCAAGAAGGAAAAGCTGGAAGAAGCCGCTCGCCTGGGCGTTTCCGCTGTGCTGGAGAGCGATGAAGCCGCGTTGAAACAGCACAAAAACAGCTTCGACTTCATCCTGAGCACCATTCCGGAGAAGAGTGACCTGACGCCGTTTGTGCCGCTGCTGAAGCGGAATGCGTCGCTGATTATCGTGGGCGCACTTGAGAAGTTGGAACCGTTTAACAACATGGAATTGGCCAGCCGCCGCAACACCGTGGGTGGGTCGCTGATCGGCAGCATCAAGGAAACGCAGGACGTGCTCGACTTCTGCGCAGAACACAACGTGACGCCTGACGTGCAGATGATTGCAATCCAGGACGTCAACGACGCCTACGACAAGATTGAGGATGAAGAAGTCCGCTTTCGTTTTGTCATCGACATGGCCAGCTTGAAAAACGTAGCCGCCTAGATCACTACCTTTCGCAGTTGGGCCCGTCAGCTGGCTGGCGGGCCCAATTACTTGCCCTTGTTCGGTCTACTTCGCGGCCTTGTCCTGGAAGATCTTTTCGATGGGCAAACTGAACACACGCGCAATGCGAAAAGCCAGCGGCAGCGACGGATCGTACTTGCCGGTTTCAATCGCGTTGACGGACTGCCGCGAGACCTCAAGCTGCTCTGCCAGGTACGCCTGCGACCATCCGCGGTCTGTACGCAGATCGCGCAGTCGATTATGCATCGCTGGCCCCTCGATTGCTGAAGGAGTAGGCCATCTTCACGGCACCTGCGACGATCCAGAAGACAATGAATTCCGTAAACGGAGGCAGCGAACCTCCCCACCCAAACCCACGCAAAAAACTGGCAAAGACTGTGATGGAAAGTACCACGGCCGATCCCCACAGCATGCCTCGAATCTGAAGATCGCGTTGATATTCGTCGTGTTCCTCGCGCAGGTACCTGCCCACGATGTAGGCGAAACAAAGGATTGGGATGGTTGGCAGCGCTGCCGCAAGGTAAAGGTGCCAGCCCTGCGGATGCCACCGGTTAACGGCTAACCGGGAAGAGGCGACAAATCCCAAATAAGACACCATGACACCGAATGAACCCTGCAGATAGCGGCGCTTTGCGGCGTTGGTTTTTGAATCGCAAAAGAGCATGACATCCTCCAAGGCATCGACTGGGCGTCCCCATATCTAATGACAAGCAAACTTTACTTGTCATCCATCGAGGTGTCAAGGGTGCTTGTCCTGTACTCATGAGAGAACGCAGCAAAAAGCCTGACCGTGTCCAGTCAGGCTTGGTGGTCGCACGTCGTGCACTAGACCGCGTTTTTTGCGATGACGTTGCGATAGAAGTCGCTGCTCAACTTGGGCGTGCGTTTCTGCGTGGCGAAGTCGACATAGGTAATGCCGAAGCGCTTGTCATACCCATCGGCCCATTCGTAGTTATCCAGCAGGCTCCAGCAAAAGTAGCCCTTCACAGGAACTCCTTCGCGCGTCGCACGCTGCAGGTGTGTCAGGTAGTTCTTCAGGTACATGACGCGATCGGTGTCGTAGACGTGCCCGTCGGCGGCGACCTTGTCGTCAGACGAGCAGCCATTCTCCGTGATGTACATTTCGTTGATTTTGAAGACTTCTGCCGCGAGCTTCGGTGCCCAGTACAGCGCCTCTGGCCCAATACTCAACCAGGGGCTGAACATGTGCGGGTACGACGACGGGTTCGGCACCACCTCGTAGCCAAGTGCGTTCCCGGCAGCGCGGACATAGGTTGGCGTGTAGATGTTAATGCCTTGAAAGTCGAGCGGGCTGCCTACTGCCTTCATCTCTGCCGGGGTAAATTTCGGTGCGTCTGCACCCAGCTTTTGCAGGTACGCGTCGGTGTAGCGACCCGTGCGCATCACGCTCAGGTAGCCTGCATTTTCTTCCAACATGGCGGTGCGCGCCGCGGCTACATGCTCCGGTGAATCAAAAACCGGCGTAATGGCTGACAGGTTTTCTGCCGAACCGACTTTTGTGCCTGGCCGCGCCTTTGCACGGATAGCCTGCACGGCGAGCCCGTGACCCAGCACCGCGTGGTGCCTGGCCTGCGCCAGCTTACCCGGGCTCAACCTCAGGCCGGGCGCGTGGATGCCGTTGCCGTAGCCGAGGTCGATGAACGTGCTGATCTCGTTCATGGTCATGTAGTGGGATACGCTGCTGCCAAGCTGC
This sequence comes from Janthinobacterium lividum, assembly GCA_050954745.1. GTDB lineage: Bacteria > Acidobacteriota > Terriglobia > Terriglobales > Acidobacteriaceae > Terriglobus. The sequence goes on from JBPBQP010000019.1 coordinate 15,981, forward strand.
GCGACGGTGTAGCCGGCGTAGTCTGCAAAGGCCTGTGCGGTGTCGCGGTTCTGCCAGCCGCCCCTGTCTTCCAGCGGTTGCGGCAGGTCCCAGTGGTACAGCGTGCAGTACGGCTCAATGCCTGCAGCGCGCAGAGCATCGGCAAATTTGCGGTAGTGGTCGATGCCGCGCTGGTTGGGCTGACCCGTTCCCGTCGGGAAGATGCGCGACCACGCCACGGAGAAGCGGCAGGTCTTCAGGCCCAGTGCCTTCATGAGCGCGATGTCTTCCGGATAGCGGTGGTAGCTGTCGGTGGACATGTCGCCCGTGTCGCCGTTGTGCGTTTTGCCTGCGGTATGCGAGAACGTGTCCCAGATGCTGGGTCCGCGGCCATCTTCTTTCACCGCACCTTCTACCTGGTACGACGCCGTTGCAGACCCCCAAAGGAAACCTGCCGGGAAGCTGTTTGCGCCCTTTTGATCAGGTTGGCCTGATTCCGACGCAGAGGCTGCGGAAAGTGAGACGGGAAGCGTGACAGCGGCTGCTGCCGCGGCACCCCCAAGTTGTGCAAAACGACGACGGCTGAAGCGCTGTGACATGATTCGGAATCCTTCCGGCACCATGGTAGATCGGTTTGCAAACGGAATACCAGCAGATCGCAGGGCACACGTTTGCTGTGGCAAGGAAAGGCAGACTTGGTAGGCTAACGGCAGCATGATCATCAACTTCTCTGAGCGGGCGCACAATCACAACTGGGACCTGGACCCAATCGTGCGGTCGTTGCTGGACACGGATTTCTACAAGCTGCTCATGTTGCAGTTCATCTGGAAGCATTTTCGCGGCACGCGCGTCAGCTTTGGCCTGCACAATCGTACGGCGAAGTTCCGCCTGGGCGAGATGGTGCCGCGCGAGGCCGTCCTCGCGCAGTTTGAGCATGTGAAGCGGCTGCGGTTTCGCCGGTCTGAGATGATCTGGCTCGCCGGCAACACGTTCTATGGCACCCGCGGCATCTTCGAACCGGCGTTTCTGGATTGGCTGGAACACGAATTCTGCCTGTCGGACTTCGAACTGTCAGAGCGCGACGGCCAGTTTGAGCTTAGCTTTGAAGGCGAGTGGGTCGCGGTCACCATGTGGGAGATTTACGCCCTCTGCATCCTGAATGAACTGAAGACGCGCGCCGCCCTGAAGGATATGAGTGAGTTCGAACTCGACATCCTGTACGCCCGTGCCAAGTCGCGGCTCTGGGGCAAGATCGAGAGTCTGCGCGACGTACCGGGCCTTGCCGTCGCGGATTTTGGCACGCGTCGCCGTCACTCGTTTCTGTGGCAGGAGTTTGTGGTGGAAGCGATGCATGCCGAACTTGGGACCGCGTTTACCGGCACCAGCAACACCTACCTCGCCTACAAACACGATCTTGAGGCCATCGGTACGAATGCGCATGAACTGCCCATGGCGCTGGCGGCGGTTGCCAACAGCGATGAAGAGTTGAAGGCCGCGCAGTACCGCATCCTGGAGCTGTGGCAGCAGACCTATGGCGGGTCGCTGCGCGTCATGCTGCCCGACACCTACGGCACAACGCAGTTTCTTGAGGGCGCACCCGACTGGGTCGCGGACTGGACCGGCCAGCGCATCGATTCAAAGGACCCCTTCGTCGCCGGTGACGAGTACATTGCATGGCTGCAGCGGCGTGGAAAAGATCCACGCAACAAGCTCATTATTGCGAGTGACGGACTGGATGCGCAGGAGATCCTGAGTCTGCACGCGTACTTTTCAGGCACCATACAGCCCGGCGTCAGCGCGCGGGATTTTCGCAGCGCCGCAGCCTTCCACGACGCACGCAAGTGGCGCGCCTACCGGCGCATACGGTTTTCCTCCGGTTGGGGAACGCTGCTGACGAACGACTTTCGCCAGTGCCATCCGCGTGCAGAAGACACGCTTGCACCCATCTCGCTGGTTTGCAAACTGACGTCCGCGAATGGCCGGCGCGCTGTGAAACTCTCTGACAACTACGAGAAGGCAAGCGGACCGCCTGAGCTGGTCGCGCACTATCGCGCGGTCTTTGGGCTTGCGGGCCTGGCGAATACGCCAGTGATTGTGTAGCACGCGCTAAGCAGCAAGCTGCTACTGCGTAGCATGGCTGTCCCGCAGCAGACCGCGTTTGTGCAGGCCCGCCAGAACGAGCTCAATCGACCAGTCCAGCGCTTCGGTTCCCAGCACGGTCACGTCGGCGGCGTTGCGACTGGGCACCACGTAGGTGTCGGCCATGGGTTTTGCGTGCAGTTCAAACTGCTCGCGCACACTGGCTTCTGTGCGGCCGCGTTCGCGGGTATCGCGATGGATGCGTCGCATCAGGCAGACCTCGTGCGGCGCGTCCACGTACACGGTGAAGTCGTATAGCGGCAGAAGATCCGCGTAATGCAGCGCAAGGATGCCTTCCACAATCAGAAAGCCCTGCGGCTCAATGTGTTCGGTCACACCGGCCACGCGCGAGTGCGTGCTGAAGTCGTAGGTTGGGCGGTTGATGCCGCGGCCATCGCGCAGGTCCTGCACGTGGTCCACGATCAGGTCGTGCTCCAGCGACTCGGGATGGTCAAAGTTATACCGGTTGCGCTGCTCTGCTGACAGGTGCGCCAGGTCACGGTAGTAGAAGTCGAGCGGGAAGAGCGTCGCGTTCAGTTGATCGGCGAGTTCGCGCGCCAGCGTCGTCTTGCCAGAGCCTGAGCAGCCGCCCACGCCGAGTACGGTAGGCCGGACGATACCAGCCAGCGTCAACTGCTGGCTCATGCGGCTGTGTCACCCGGTGCGATCTGCGGAACCACGGCCAGCAGCAGGGAAGCGAAGCGCTCGGCCACTCGGGCACCGGTTTCCATCACTTCCAGGTGGTTGATTGTTTCGCTGCTGACACCGGCGGCGGCGTTCGTCACCAGTGACAGGCCCAGCACTTCCATGCCCATGTGGCGCGCCACGATCACCTCGTGCACGGTGCTCATGCCGACCAGGTCCGCGCCCAGGGTGCGGAACGCGCGGATCTCCGCGGGCGTTTCGTAACTTGGACCCAGCACGGCAAGGTAGACGCCGGTTTGCATCGTCCAGCCCTGTGCGGCTGCTTCCGCCTGTGCGAGCGCCAGCAGCTTTGAGGCGTAGGCGGTACTCATGTCGAAGAAGCGCATGCCGCTGCCGGGTGCGACCGCAAAGCGGGCCTCGTTGGGGCCAAGTGCGGCGTTGGTGCCGGTCAGGTTGATGTGATCGCTGATGCCGACGATGGAGCCCGGTGCGAAGTCGGCGCGGATACCGCCCGCTGCATTGGTGACGATCAACATCTGGACGCCCAGCAGGCCGAGTACGCGCGTGGGGAAGGTGACCTCATCCATGCGGTAGCCCTCGTACGCATGCACGCGGCCCTGCATGACTGCGACGGGTACACCGGCAATGGTGCCCAGCACCAGACGTCCGCTATGGCCTTCCACTGTCGATTGCGGAAAATATGGAATGTCCGCGTAAGGTATCGCGACGGCATCCTGCACCTGGTCGGCAAAGTCACCCAGGCCAGAGCCGAGGATGATGCCGAGACGCGGTTGGTGCTTCGTCTTTGTAACAAGGAAGTCTGCGGCGGCGCGTGCACGTGCGTAGAGGTCGGTCATGGGCGGCTTCAGAATACCAATGCGTGCAGAAACTTACTTTAGAAGCATGCTGACAATAGCCGCGCTCATCAGGTTGGCGATGGTGCCGGCCAGCAGGGCACGCATGCCTAGCTTTGCCAGTTCATTGCGGCGATCCGGGATCAGTGCGCCGATGCCGCCAATTTGCATGCCTACCGAACCGATATTCGCGAAGCCGCACAGGGCGAAGGTGGCGATGGCCAGCGTTCGCGTCGAGATGGCGTGTGCATTGGCCAACCTGCCCAGGTCGGTGTAGGCGATGAACTCGTTCAGCACCGCGCGGGTGCCGATCAGATTGCCGACGGTGGGCGCGTCGTGCCACGGGATGCCGATCATCCACGCGATGGGCGCGCAGAAGAAGCCCAGGATGGAGTTCAGCGTCGATGGAAAGCTGACGTTGTGCCCGCTGACGTTGTGCACGCCGATGAGATTGTGAATGCCGGTCAGGATGCCGTTCAACAGGCCGACCAGCGCCAGGAAACTGATGAGCATGATGGCAACGTTGAAAGCCAGCTTGCCGCCGTCAATCGTGCCGCGAGCGATGGCACCGACGAGGTTTTCGTCGCGGTGCTCATCTGCGCTCTTGATGTGGACGGTGCCCATGGTTTCCGGCACTTCGGTTTCCGGCACCAGCATTTTCGCAATCAGGATGGTGCCGGGCGCGGTCATAATCACAGCGCTCAACAGGTCCTGTGCGCGGATGCCGAATGAAATGTACGCCGCCATGATGCCGCCGGAAACGTGCGCCATCCCGCTGGTCATGATCGTCATTAATTCTGAGCGCGTCGCCCCATTCAAAAAAGGACGGATCGTCAGTGGCGCTTCGGTCTGGCCCATGAAGATCGACGCGGCGACATTGGTGGATTCGGCCCCGGAGGTGCCCATGGTGCGCTGCATCAGCCACGCCATGCCGCGGATCACGAACTGCATGATGCCCAGGTGGTACAGCACGGCAAACAATGCGGAGACGAAGATGATCGTCGGCAGCACCGCGAAGGCAAAGACGTTTAACGGACTGGTCGGCGTTCCAAGACTGCCGAAGACCATGGAGGAGCCATCAACCGAGTGCGCCAGCAGCCCAGACACCGCGTCTGCCCCCGCCTTCAGGATCTTTTGCCCAAAGCTCCACCGGATGACCAGGAAGGCAAAGAACACCTGCAGGCTAAGGCCCCACGCAACCGTGCGCCAGCGGATAGCCTTGCGATCCGTGGACAGTGCGTAGGCCACAGCCAGAAGTACGACAAGTCCTATAAGACCGGTAAAGCGGGCCAAATCTACGGCCCTCCCTTTTGCAAATGGGTGCGTGCAGACGAGTGTATCGGATTTAGCCGCGGGCCTACCTGCCCCCATTCCGATCTTCGATCAAGTTACATTGGCGGCTGCTGGTTGCCGCTGTCGGCGTGACCGCCGTAGATCACCTGTCCATACTCCAGGATGGTGACCATGCCGATGCCGCCGCAGATGTTACCGCTAACGGCCGGCACAAACCAGGTGAAGTAATGGATCCAGCGCGTGTGGTGGGTTAACACAGCTGTCAGAACTTCGCCGCTGGTCGCGATGCAGTGTGCAAAGCCGCCCAGGCCCACGACAAAGGTCAGCATCCAGATCAGCGCGACCGAGCCGGTAATGGAATGCGACGCGGAGACAAGCCAGGCCATCATGGCGATGATCCAGCCGCCCATAACACCGCTCCAGAAAATGGTGGAGATGGAAGGCGTCGTGGCATCCAGGCCCAGTTGTACCAGCGCATTGCGGACGTGCGGATTGAGTGCGTCGGTGTAGCTGGCCAGGCAGGCGAAGGCGAGCGCGCCCAGCATGTTGGTGGGCAGCACAATGCTCCACAAACGCAGGGTCTTCCAGACGTGCTTCTTTTCCGCCAGCACCAGGGCCACCGGGTACAGCGTGTTTTCTGTGAACAGCTGTGCCCGACCGACAATGACCACGATGAAGCCAAGCGGGTAGAACATGCGAGCGCAAAAGGAAGCAATGGGACCGGTACCCAGCATGGACAGCGCCAGCGCAACGCCAAGTGCGGACAGGCCCATAAACGTGCCCCCGGCAAAGCCCGAGATGGCCAGCGAGGCGGTGGAGCGCTTTAGCTCATCCCGCGCGTTGCGCAACACCTGCCGGTAGATCTCTTCGGCGCTGGGCCGCTCCAGGGCCTTTTGACTGGTGCTGTCCTCAGCCTGCTCGGGTGCCTGCTGCTTCTTTCTGCCAAAGCGAAATGCCATGGACACTTGTGATGCGGCGTTGGGTGCAAGTGCCGCCATTCGCCGCGGAAGAGTGTCATGCACCTACGGAAAGAAGTTTCCGTGTGTCTGTGTCTCTGCCGGTGCAGAGCAGCCTTGTAGGACCACCCTGCACCTTGGCAGGACTTCGTTAGACGGCCACGAAGCCGCCGTCGACAAACAATTCGACGCCAGCGACGTAGCTGCTGTCGTCCGATGCAAGGAACACGACGGCTTTGGCAATCTCGTCCGACTCGCCCATGCGGCCCAGCGGCACGCCTGCTGACATCTGTGCCTTGAAGGCTTCCTCGGCTGCAGGATCATTGCCCGTGATAGCAGAGATTGCAGGCGTGTTGATCGGTCCGGGGCTTACTACGTTGACGCGGATCTTGCGATCCTTCAGTTCGTTGGTCCATGTGCGCGCAAAGGACCGTACGGCCGCCTTGGTAGCGTTATAGACGCCGAAGGCAGGGAAGCCCTTCACGGACACGATGGAAGCGTTCAGGATCACGGTCGCGCCATCCGGCAGCAGCGGCAGTGCCTTCTGCACTGTAAAGACAAGTCCCTTCACGTTGGTGTTGAAGATGCTATCGAAATGCTCTTCCGTGTAGTTGCCCAAGGTGATGAAGGTGCCAAAGCCGGCGTTTGCAAACAGTACATCCAGCGTGCCCTTTTCCTGCTTGATCTGCGCAAACAGCTTGTCCAGATCATCCAGGTTTGCAACATCACCCTGCACCGCGGTGACGTTGCTGCCGATCTCCTTTACGGCATCATCCAGGCTGGACTGTCGCCGTCCGGTGATGTACACATACGCGCCTTCTGCTACGAAGCGCTTTGCCGTTGCCAACCCAATACCGCTGTTGCCGCCTGTTACCAGCGCGATCTTGCCGTCCAGTTTGCCCATGACTTCACCATCCCTTTGATACTTCGACAACCATTGAAATGATGAGGGCTTCGATGCCGAGGATTCAGCGATGTGTAGGAACACCGCAACAATGCTGCCGCGCTATCGATCAGCGGCAGTGATGATCTTGCGGACAAGCGGCTGTCGAGCGGGTGGTTTGTCCGCGATTTGCAGCGTGTCGCGCAGCATGCGTTCCGGAGTGTCCAGCAGCGCAGGATCTTCCGTAAAAAGTGTCACCATCGGCTGACCCGCAACGATGTGGTCACCGAGCTTGACGTGCGTTTCGATGCCTGCGTGCGCTGCCACGGGACCGCCCGGAACTTCTCGCCCGGCACCCAGGCGCTGCACGGCCCACCCGACTTCGGTGCAGTCCATGCTGGCCAGGTAGCCTTCCTGTTCTGCGCGCAGAATGCGGGTTGCTGCGGGCTTGTGGAACGCGGCGGGATCGTCGAACGGTGCCGGATCGCCGCCCTGCAGGAGCACCATCTGCAGCCAGCGATCATAGGCCGCACCGCTGCGTAGCAGGTGCAGTGCCTGTGCCTTGCCAGCTTCGGGTGTGTCTGAAATTTCGCCGAGGTGCAGCATCCATCCGGCCAGCACGACCGACAGTTCAATCAGGTCGGCAGACAGTGGATGTTCGCGGCCCTGCAGAATGTCGATGCACTCCCACACCTCGACCCAGTTGCCGGCAAAGCGGCCCAAAGGCTCGTCCATCGCGGTCAGCAGTGCGACTGTGCGGGTGCCGTTTGCTTCGCCTGTGGCCACCATTAGCCGCGCCAGGTGTTCGCTGTCCTCATACGTTTTCATGAAGGCGCCGGAACCCGTCTTCACATCCAGCACCAGTCCATCCAGGTCTTCCGCCAGCTTTTTGCTCATAATGCTTGCGGTAATCAGGTAGGGCGACTCCACTGTGCCCGTATGGTCGCGCAGGGCGTACAAGATGCGGTCTGCCGGAACGAGATTTTTGGTTTGCCCGATCATGCTGAAACCGCATTGCGCGATCACTTCACCGAAGCGTTCGAGTGAAAGTTGCGTGTTGAAGCCGGGGATTGTTTCCAGCTTGTCGAGCGTGCCGCCGGTGTGGCCCAGCGATCGCCCGCTGATCATGGGGTCGGCCAGTCCGGCCGCTGCGACGATGGGTGCAATCAGCAGGGAACTCTTGTCGCCAACGCCGCCCGTGGAGTGTTTGTCGACCGTATATTTGCCAAGCGATCGCGCTCCGAACACCTCGCCGCTGCGGCGCATGGCGTCGGTCAGCGTGGCCAGTTCACGCGAGGACAGGCCACGCTGGAAGATCGCCATCAGCAAGGATGCAATGCGCGCCTCGGTGATCTCACCTGTCACGATGCCGGTGACGAAGCTTCTGATTTCCGCGTCAGGCAGTTCGTGCCCGTCGCGTTTGTGCAGGATGGTGTCTACGGGGTGGAAGGCAGCTGCTGCGTCTTTCATCGCGATTCATTTCCGCTTAGCGCGGTGAACTTGGCGAAGGACGCAGGCAGCAGGTCTGCAAGGGTACATTCGGCGAGTCTTCCATCTGCTTCCGGATAGAAGATGCGGCAGTCACCCGCTGCGAACTCGGCAAGCGTCTGTCGGCAGGCACCGCACGGCTGGCAGGCGGCCTGTGGGTTGGCGTTCGCAACGGCAACAGCGACGATGCGAATCGCCGGTCCATACTCCGCCACTGCTCGCGCCACCGCGGTCTGTTCCGCGCAGCAGGTAAGCCGATAGCTGGCATTTTCCACGTTGCAACCAGTAACCATCTCGTCGCTTTCCAGCAGCAAAGCAGCACCCACAAAAAAGTGGCTATACGGCGCATAAGCGCGGTGAGCAATCTCGGAAGCCGCGGCGCGTAACTGTTCAATACGCGCGCTGTCGATTTCGTAGCGGGGTGTTTGTGACGTCATGGTTTGCTGAGGCTAAACCTGCCACACAGCCCGCGCAAGCTATGCGGCGACTCTTCGTGGGTACGCATCCAAATGGCAGCGACAAGGAACGCCACGGACGCATGTCGAACGACACCAAACCAGCCCGGACCAAGCGAAAGACCGCAGCGCCGGTCGAAGCGGCTGCAATCACAGGCGCGGCTGACCAGTCCCAAGGCGTCACAGCGACCCTGCAGATCATGGACGCCGCCGCGTTGGTCGACGGCGGCGATGCCGTTCTGGAGCGTTTTCACCCGGTGACGGCGGAGTGGTTCCGCGCCGTGTTCGAAGGCCCTACGCAGCCGCAACGCGAAGGCTGGCCGGCCATTGCGCGTGGCGATTCCACGCTGATCCTGGCGCCTACCGGCACGGGCAAAACACTGACTGCCTTTCTATGGTGCCTGGACCGGTTGATGTTGCAGCCACGGGCCTTTGTTGCGCCAACCGCAGAGCCGAAACCCGCCAAGCGTACCAAAGGCAGGAAGAAGGAGCCGAAGAGTACGGCGCTGCCCGATGGCGTGGGCGTACGCGTCGTCTACATCTCGCCCCTGAAGGCGCTTGCGGTGGACGTGGAGCGAAACCTGCGTTCGCCCCTGCAGGGCATCGCGAACATGGCCCAGCGTCGAGGCGTACCGACGCATAAAACCGAGATCAGCGTGCGCACGGGCGACACCTCCACCGCCGACCGTGCGCGGTTTGCGAAGCACCCCGGCGAGATCCTGATTACCACGCCGGAGTCGCTGTACCTGCTGCTGACCTCGAACGCGGGCGAGGCGCTGCGCACGGTTGAGACGGTCATCATTGACGAAATTCATGCACTGGTTCCGAGCAAGCGCGGCGCGCACATGGCTTTGTCGTTGGAGCGATTGGAAGCGCTGACCGGTCGCAAGGTGCAGCGCATCGGCCTGTCTGCCACGCAGCGTCCGCTGGAAGAAGTCGCACGTTTCCTGGGCGGAGCCGACGGCACGGTGCAGCCCACGGTGGCCAAGGTGACGCAGCTCGCGGCCCCTGTGCAGCCGGAGATGCTGGAATCAGAAGCCGAGGAGAACGCCGATGCTGGTCCGGCCCCGAGGAGCTACAAGACGCCGAAGATCCAGGTTGCCGCAAGCGTCGCAGAGCAGGCCGGCGACACCGCGCTGGCACTCGGAGAAGACGCGTCTGCGCAGGTGGTCGCAGGAGAGATCGCAGGCGTTCGCTACCGTCCCGTGACGATCGTCAACGCAGGCGCGCGCAAGCGGCTGGAACTAACGGTCGAAGTGCCAGTCGAAGACATGGCCAAGCTGGGCGAAATTCAGGACACGCCCAGTGGCCCGGCCTCGCAGGGGCCCAAGCGCACCAGCATCTGGCAGAGCATCCATCCGCGGCTGCTCGATATCATCAAGCAGCACCAGTCCACCATCCTGTTCGTCAACGCGCGGCGCATTGCAGAGCGGCTGGCGGGTGCCATTAACGAGCTTGCAGGTGAGCAGATTGCGCGCGCCCATCACGGCTCGCTGGCCGCATCGCAGCGCAGCGAGATTGAAGAGTTGCTGAAGGCTGGGCACATTCGCGCGCTAGTCGCCACCTCGTCGCTCGAGCTTGGCATCGACATGGGTGCGGTCGATCTCGTTATTCAGATCGAGGCTCCGCCATCGGTCGCCAGCGGCATGCAGCGCATTGGCCGTGCAGGCCATCAGGTGGGCGCGCCGTCGAAGGGCATCATCTTTCCAAAGTACCGTGCCGACCTGATCGCATGCGCCGCCGTGACACGTGCCATGCATGAGGGCCACGTGGAGAGCACACGCTTCCTCCGCAACGCGCTGGACGTGCTGGCGCAGCAGGTGGTGGCCATCATCGCGCATCCGCCGCTGTCACAGGAGGACGCGGCACGCCGTTCCGCAAAGCACCGCAGCGATGAAGACGAGTCGCCCGGCCTGAGCTATGACGCGCTGCTGGGCATTGTGCGTTCGTGCAGCGGCTACGCGGGTATTAGCACGCAGATCTTCGATGGTGTGCTCGACATGCTGGCAGGTCGCTACCCATCGGATGAGTTTGGTGAGCTGCGACCGCGCATTACGTGGGATCGCACGAAGGGCTGGCTGACACCACGCCAGGGCGTGAAGAAGATTGCGGTTCTGAACGGCGGAACGATTCCCGATCGCGGTTTGTACGGGGTCTTCCTTTCGGGCGAGCGGTCCAAGCCCATTCGCGTCGGCGAACTGGATGAAGAGATGGTCTTTGAAGCGCGCAATGGCGAGACCTTCATCCTGGGCGCAAGCACGTGGCGCATCGATGAAATTACGCATGACCGGGTGCTGGTTTCTCCCGCTCCCGGGGAACCCGGTAAGATGCCGTTCTGGCACGGCGATCAGGCTGGCCGACCATTAGAGTTTGGCCGCCGCATCGGTGCACTGGTGCGCGAGCTGCGTGAACTGCCGCGCTCCGCAGCGCTGACACGGCTCATCCGCGAACACGATCTGGACGCAACCGCCGCAGAAAATGTCATGCGCTACCTGGCCGACCAGGAGGTCGCGACGGAACAGGTGCCGGATGATCGCACCATCGTGGTCGAGCGTGTGCGCGATGAGCTGGGCGACTGGCGCGTCTGCGTGATGACGCCGTTTGGTTCGCGCATCCACGCGCCATGGGCCATGGCGGTGCAGGGGCGCATCCGCGCCGCTGGCCACGCCGACGTGGAGACCATGTGGAGCGAAGACGGTTTCGTCGTTCGCTTTCCCGAGAGCGATGGCGCGCCGGACGTCGACCAGTTCTTCCCGGAGGCGCAGGAGGCTGCGGATTCCGTACAGCGCCAGCTTGGATCGACAGCGTTGTTTGCCGCGAAGTTCCGCGAGGCTGCCGCGCGCGCCTTGCTGTTGCCGCGTCGTCGCGCGGATGGCCGCACACCGCTGTGGCAGCAGCGCAAACGTGCGTATGACCTGCTGAGCGTGGCCGCGCGCTACCCCGAATTTCCCATGCTGCTGGAGGCGTATCGCGAGTGCCTGCGCGACGTCTTCGACATGCCCGCACTGTCGGAAATCCTGCGCAGCATTGCATCGCGGCAGATCCGGGTACACACCGTCGATGCGCGTACGCCATCGCCCTTTGCTTCCGCGCTCCTGTTCAGCTACGTTGCGAACTACATCTACGACGGCGATGCGCCACTGGCCGAGCGGCGTGCTCAGGCGCTCTCTATCAATCAGGAGCAGTTGCGTGAACTGCTGGGCGATGCCGACCTGCGTGAACTGCTGGACCCGAACGCCATCGAGGAAACCGAAGAGCAGCTGCAGATGCTGGCCGATGACTACCGAGCGCGCAGCATGGACGGCGTGCACGACATGCTGCTGCGGCTGGGCGACCTGAATCGTGCAGAACTGCTGCGCCGCGTCACCTCGCCCGAAGTCGCGATCACCGTGGATCGCCTGCAAAAAGCACGGCGCGTGCTGGAGCTGAAGTTTGGCGCAGAAAAGCGGCTGATCGCTGTGGAAGATGCGGCGCGGTATCGTGATGCGCTCGGTGTGCCGCTGCCGCCGGGGCTGCCAACAGCGTTCTTGCAGGCTGTTCCCGATGCCATGGTCGACCTGATCCGCCGCTTCGGCCGAACTCACGGGCCGTTCACCACAAATGAAGTCGCGCAGCGTTTCGCGGTTCCGCTGGAGACGGCGGAAAGCGTTCTGCAAAAGCTGGTCGGTAGCGGGCGCGTCATCGAAGGAGCTTTCCGTCCCGGCGGCCAACAGCGTGAGTGGTGCGATGTGGAGGTGCTGCGCACCATCCGCCGCAGATCGTTAGCCAAGTTACGCAAGGAGGTTGAGCCGGTGGAGCAGCAGACGCTGGCTCGCCTGTTCACCCACTGGCAGGGCGTGCTGACGCCACGTCGCGGTCTGGACGCGCTGCTCGACGTGATTGAAACGCTGCAGGGCGCACCACTGCCGGCGTCGTTGCTGGAAACAGAGATCCTGCCCGCGCGCATCGTTGGTTACAAGCCTGCGGATTTGGACACGCTGATTGCTGCGGGCGAAGTCACATGGGCTGGTTTCGAGCCGTTGGGCGAGCGTGACGGCCGCATCGGCCTGTACCTTGCCGAAAAGCTGCCGCTGCTGTGGCCGGTGGTCAATACCGCACAAGCTGCGTCGGTCATCGAAGAGGGCAGCGCCACGAAGGAACGTGAGGACCGCATCATCGAATACCTGCGTTCGCACGGTGCGTCGTTCTTCCAGAACCTGCACGAAGGCACCGGCGGCGGCTATCCCGGTGAGTCGATTGAAGCCGTGTGGAATCTCGTCTGGCGCGGTGCCATCACGAACGATTCTCTGCAATCTCTACGCGCCTACACGGACAAGAACAGCAGCGGTCGTTCGCAGACGAATCATCAGGGCAAGCCGCTGCGTCGCGTACACAACCAGGCCGCAAACTTCCGCAGCCGGCGCACTACGCCGCCCACTGCACAGGGTCGCTGGGCACTGCACCCCGCCATGCTGGTGACGGAGCGCAACGGCACCGAGTGGTCCTACGCCGAGGCACACCAGTTGCTGCAGCGCTATGGCGTGGTCTTCCGCGAGACAGCGCACGCGGAAAATCTGCCGGGTGGTTTTTCGGCCATTTACGACGTCATGAAGGCTCTCGAAGAGAGCGGAAAGATTCGTCGTGGCTACTTCGCCGCCGAGCTTGGAGCAACGCAATTCGCGCTGCCCGCCGCGCTCGACCTTCTGCGCTCGCTGCGCACCAAGCGGCCCGACACCGATCCGGAGATGATCGTGCTTGCCGCAACCGACCCCGCCAACCCCTATGGTGCGCTGCTGAAATGGCCGCAGCCCGCGGACGGCAACAGTTCGCTCACACGCACGGTCGGCTCGCGCGTCGTGCTGGCAGACGGTGCGCTGGTTGCCTATCTGCGTCGCGGGAACCCCAACGTGCAGGTCTTCCTGCCGGAAGAGGAGCCGATGCGCGGTCAGGTCATGCGCTCACTCGCACGCTACTTCGTCGTCATGGCGCAGACAACGGGCCGCATCAACGAACAGGCCGAACACACCGGCGGCATCGGCATGCTGGTCCAAACGATCAACGGCATCGCCGTGGCAGAGCATCCCATGGCACGCGCGCTGCTCGACGCTGGCTTCCAGGCCGCGCCCATGGGCTTCAACCTACGAAGGAACCTGCCATCGCTGCCGGGCGTCAGCCTGACCGCCCAGAACGGCGGAAGGACGGTGGGCAATGCCTGAGGGAGATACGATCTATCGCTCTGCCCGCGCGCTTGCGAAGGTGCTTACCGGCAGAATTGTGACTAAGTTCGATACGGGCTATGCGCACCTTGCGACGGTGAATGATGATCGTCCGGTCGTCGGTCGCATGGTTGAAAAGGTGGAGGCAAATGGAAAGTGGTTGCTGATGCATTTTTCCGGCGACCTGATCCTTGTCTCGCACATGCTGATGAGTGGTTCGTGGCACATCTACAAGACCGGCGAGAAATGGTGGTCGCCAAAGAAGGCGATGCGTGCCTTCATCGAAGTCGAGGGCTGGCAGGCCGTTGCGTTCAACGTGCCGGTGGCGGAGTTCCACACCGCGGATACCCTTGCACGCAAGAGCAGTGTGCCGAAGCTGGGGCCGGATATTCTCTCCGATGGGTACACTGCGGAGTCTGGCGTGGACGCGCTGCGTGCGCGTTCGCAGTCGCACCCTGAGGATGAGATTGCGAACGTGTTGCTCAATCAGCGTGTGCTCGCGGGGCTTGGCAACGTGTACAAAAGCGAGGTCGCCTTCGCCGCTCGGGTGCATCCGTTCCGTCAGATGAGCACGATTACCGAGGCCGAAATGCTGCAGATGGCCGACGTGTCGCAGCGTTACATGAAGGCCAACATTCTTGATGGCTCGGGCGACGGCATCATCACGTACAGCGGCAATCGCCGCACCACTAACAACGCGAATGAGAAGAACCGTCTGTGGGTGTACGGCCGACGCGGGCTGGAGTGTCGTCGCTGCGGCGGTACGGTGGAATACCGCAAGCAGGGGCCGGGGGCGCGTTCGACTTACTGGTGCCCAGATTGCCAGCCGTGGATCGGCACGGGCGATGCCATCAAGGGGAGTGCCGCACCCATCCGGCGCTCGCGGGTTGGCTGCTGAGCAGCGAGCTTAGACTTCCAGAGCGAACTGCGAAGCATCGCGATACCCGCCGGACCTTGGCTCAGCCGATAGCGCAAGCACTAATCTTTCCAGCACCAGGGTTTTATCCACGGGACCGCTGCGCAGTTCAAGATCCGCCTTCGCAATGAAGCGTAGCGCCCGCGAGATTTCCCCCCGCGACTTGTAGCGTCGCGCCTGTTGGATCAGGATGTCCGCAGCAAACGGCGGCATGCGGAAACCCTGCCACAGCACCTGCCAGATGGCGCGCGAATCGCGCACGTTTTTTTCGTGGATGATGAGCATCTGCCGATACGTGCGCGCCAGCATGTACAGGTGCCCGATCGCTGAATCCTCACCGCCGTCTGACGCATGCAACAAGCCGTGCAGCAGAGCGAGCGAGCGCGGACGATCACGCTGGCTAAGCGCGTCGGTCAGTTCGTAGAGGGAGCGCTGCTTCGCGGCCAGCACCATGGTTTCCACGTCGCCCAGCGTGATGCGGCCAAGCTGTTCGGCTTCCAGGTTGTGTTCTCGAAGTGGGGCGGACACGTAGAGCAGCAGCTTCTCCAGCTCGGTGCCGATGAGCATCATGTCGCCAGCCAGCGAGTCGACCAGCTCGCGGGCCGCGTCCGGTTCGCAGCGCACACCGCGCTCATCCGCGGTTGCGATGATCCAGCGCGCCGCATCGTCGTCGCTTACCTTCTGCAGTTCGACCGTGCCGCACCACTCGCCCAGTGTCTCGCGGATGCGATCGTACCGATCCTTGTCATCACGCTCCATGCGACGCAGGTCAGTAGGCAACGAGAGGTGGTCGGCCACAAACAGGATCAGCGCCTGCGGATTGGGCGACCGGAAGTACCGCTCCAGTGCGGCAAACTCATCCTTCTTTGCGCCGCGACCGTACAACGTCTTGAGCCCGCGCACGAAGAGCACCTGAAAAGGCGCCATCAGCGACGGCGTCTGTGCCAGATCCAACACTTCAAAGATGCTGGTTTCGCTGCCAAGTTCCAGGTCGTGCAGGCAGAAGTCGCGCAGTTCAGCCGGCACCAGCTTTGCCAGCACGCCCTTGCGCGCACGTTCGTACAGGAACGTTTCATCGCCCAGCAAAACATAGCCGGGCCGCATCGACGGTGTGTCGAGTTCACCAAGAAAGCGTTCGGTTGCAGCGAAAGAACGGAGCAGCGGCACGGGCTAATTCTTTCAGAAGAGTCGTTGTGTGTGCTGGCTTAAAAGCTGTTTAGCAGTTCGCTGACAATCTGGCTGGACAGGTCGCGCGAAAGCCGCAGGACAGCCGCACCGTCTTCCTGGATAAAGGCGCTCAGGTCCTGTGTGGACTGGTACTGCTCGCGAAACGACAGTTTGTCGTTGCGGTACAACACGCGCCCGTCGCGCGCGGTCAGCACCACCTTGGCTGTGATCTGTACCAGGTAGGACGAGGTCGACCCCGTGGCGGGATCGTAGGTCAGCGGCGCAATAGTCTCCGTCAACACGGTGCCCCGTAACATGGCGTCACTTGCATCAGGATCGTCACTTTGTGTGACGCGGTAGCGGGTGCGGGTGTTCAGTTCATGCACGGTGGCGTCGGTCAGCGCCACTTCCGTGTGGTATTGCTGCACGTTGGTCTTGAACATGGGCACCGCCAGCGTGCGGACGTTGCCGGGGACGTGTGCCGCGGTGCCTGCAACGTGGTAGCCGCACCCAGTCAGGATGGCTGCACCGGCAATCAGGATGGAAGCTGTAAGTCTCTGCACGCGTTACTTCCTGCCTGCCTGAGCGACCAGCTTCTTCTGCATCTCCAGGAAGCGGCGAACACGGTCCAGCGAACGCGCCTTGCCGAAGACAACCAGGCTTTCCAGCAGCGGCGGCGAGGCCGTCTTGCCGGTCAGTACGGCGCGCAGCAGCATGTAGGCCTCCTTGACGCTCCACTCCTTCGCGGTCAGCAGCGTGCGCATGGCGGCGTCGATGCTTTCGGTCGTCCACTCGCTGCCCTCCAGTACAAGCAGCATCTCCGCGCCAAAGACCAGGGTCTCGTCCAGCGTGCGCTTCTTCGGGACGAAGACTTCGGGTGCGGGCTGCACGTCATCCCGGAAGAAGAAGTCAGCCATGTCGCCGAACTGTGCCAGCGTCTCGATGCGGGTCTGCACCAGCGGTGCAATCTCTCGCAGGTAGCTGTCGCTGAACAGGGTAGCGCGCAGCGTCTGCAGAAACTCTTCGGGCGACTGCTTGCGCAGGTACTCCCCGTTAAGCCACTTCAGCTTGACCAGGTCGAACACCGGCCCGCCCAGCGAGATGCGTTTGAAGTCGAAGCGCTCCATCATCTCGGGCAGCGAGAAGACGTCGTTCAACTTCATGTCCAGGCCCTTGTTGACGATGTCCTGTTCGCTGGGCTGGGCCATGCCGCCGCCCATCAGCCCCAGGAAGTTCAGCATCGCTTCCGGCAGAAATCCAGCCTGCCGGTAGTAGATCAAGGACACGGGATTCTTGCGCTTGCTGATCTTGCTCTTGTCCGTGTTGCGCAACAGGGGCATGTGCCAGAAACGCGGCAGGTCCCATCCAAAAGCGCGGTACAGCAGCACGTGCTTGGGGGTGGAACTGATCCATTCCTCGGCGCGGATTACGTCCGTGATCTCCATCAGGTGGTCGTCAATGACGTTGGCCAGGTGGTAGGTGGGGAAGCCGTCCGACTTCATCAGCACCTGATCGTCGACGTTGTGGTGGTCGAAGGTAATGTCGCCGCGCAGCTCATCGCGAAAGCTGGTGGAGGCGACGCCTGGGCCCGCGTCGCCGTCTGGCACGCGCAGGCGAACGGTGTAGGGCTTGCCCTCCGCCATGGCTGCGGCTGCCTGCTCCGCCGTGTAGTTCCGGCTGGGGCCGTTGTACTTGGGAGCCTGCTTGGCGGCCATCTGCGCCTTGCGCTCGGCTTCCAGCTCTTCTGCCGTTTCAAACGCGCGGTACGCAGTGCCGTTCGCAAGCAAACGCTCGCAGTACTCACGGTAGATGTCTGTGCGCTCGCTTTGCCGATAAGGGCCGTGAGGTCCGCCGACATCCGGGCCTTCATCCCACTGCAGGCCGACCCAGCGCAGCGACTCAAAGATCATCTGTTCGCTGCTACCGACAAAGCGGGTGCGGTCGGTGTCTTCAATCCGCAGGACGAACTTGCCGCCACGCTGCTTCGCGAAGACGTAGTTCAACAGGCCAATATAGGCCGTGCCCACGTGCGGGTCGCCAGTAGGCGAGGGTGCGATGCGCACGCGAACAGGTGCGTTTGCCTTGGTGTTTTCAATGTTCGTTTCGGTGCTCATTCACTAGCGATGCTAGCAGCCCGGGCGAGGGTTGACCAAGTTGACTAACCTGCCTACACTCAGCCCATGGCCGCTTACAACATCTACGAAGCGAAGACAAACCTTTCCGCACTGGTCGAGCGGACCCTTAAAGGTGAGGAAGTCATCATTGCCAGAGCAGGGAAACCAGTGGCTCGGATGATCGCAATCAACCAGGACGAGTCTGCTGCGGGTGTGGACCAGGTGTATCGCCGTGCGGGAGGACATTCCGGGGAGTTCAAGGGACTCCTTGACGAACTGGATAAACCATGGCCGGAAGAGGTTCAACGCGCATTCGGAATGATTGATTGATGGGGCTTCTTCTGGACAGCCATGTGTTTCTCTGGTTCCTTGAAGCGGACCCACGACTAGGCGATGGTGCAACGCGGTTGATTGAACGCAGGAAGCATGTTTACCTAAGTGCCGCGTCCGTATGGGAATTCTCGATCAAGGCAGCCAGCGGAAAGCTGCCGCTGCTGAAGTTTTCAGCCCTTGCAGTCGAGAAGGGCCTAATCCCGCTTCCGATATTGGCGGCGCATGGGGAAGCGGTTGCACACCTGCCGCGTCTGCATCGAGACCCGTTCGACCACATGCTGCTGGCACAGGCAAAGGTGGAGGGTTTTACGCTGGTCACTCATGACCGCATTCTTGCGGACTACGGAGTGCCGGTCCTGCTGGTCTGAAGCTTAGAATTTGGCCGAGTCATCCTGCGGTGCCACGTAGGCAGGCGGGGCAGCTTGCACCGGGTAAACGGGAGCGGCGGGAATGTACCCAGGCGGTGGGTAAGCTGGCGGATAGCTGCCTGCATACTCCGCGACCGGCACGACCTTCCAGCGTGAGAACGCCAGTACGTACAACATGATCACGTTCACCAGCGGCAGAATCATGAGCAGCGAGAGTGGTCCGCCCATGCCGGACTTCTTAAAAATCTGCCAGAACGGGATGATGACGATCGCCCACACAACAATGACGAAGAGGCCGATTGCTGGCAGCATCGTGCCCATTATGTGCTGAATCTGTGCTGGATCCGGTTGCTGCTGCAAAGATGCCTCCAGGGTACTGGCAGCCAATGTATCGCAGCCGCGTGGATCGGGCCACAACTTTATGTAATGTCGTCGGTGTCAAAGGCCGGTTTTCGACCCAGCCTGCGCGTGCTGTACGGCTCCTCGCCGTCGATCAGGGTGCGCACCAACTCGTCTTCGTCTGAGTCCTCAACCTCTGCCACCATTGTCTTCGCGCCACCGGGTTCCGGCAGCGACTCCAGTAGAACGATCACATGCGCGACTGCCGTGCCGTCCTGGTTTAGGCCTTCGGGGGTTTTAGCCTTGATGCTGACATCGCGCTCGGACACATGCAGCAGTTCGGCGACGCGTGCGCGCATCTCCCCGGCGATTGGCACGATCTTGGGCCGCATCAGTATCAGGACACAATCCATGTTCACGATGCGGTAGCCGGCCGTGGCAATCTCTTCCAGCGCCGTTTCCAGGAAGATGGTGGAGTCCGCATCTTTCCAGCGCATGTCGCTGGGCGGAAAGAACGTGCCAATGTCGCCTGCGCTGACCGCGCCCAACAGGGCATCGGTAATGGCATGCAGCAGCAGGTCGCCGTCGCTATGACCGGCCAGACCTTCCGGGTGTTCAATCTTCATGCCGCCCAGCACCAGCGGAACGCCCGGCTTGAACGCGTGCGAGTCGAAACCGTAACCAATCCTCATACCCACCCGATACCTGCTTCCGCCGCGGTGCGTGCACGCGGTTCTATGTTGTCGATTCCAGCATAAACGCACCACAGGTGGGTACGGTGGACACGCTTCGGTGTCTGGAACCGATGCAAAGCCGCTATACTTCACGGTCTATGGTCGTTCACGTAATTCTTCCGGCAGCGGGGCTGGGCACGCGCATGGCGGTACCCGGTGTCAGCGCAAAGCAGTTTCTTTCCCTGGGCGGTGTGCCCATCCTTATCCACAGCCTGCGTGCGTTTGCAGACAAGGCCAGCATCCGGTCCATTACGGTGGCTGTTCGTGCGACGGAGCACGAGCGGGTAGCCGAGCAACTGGTCCACTACGGCTTGGCCGACAAAGTCACCATCGTGACCGGCGGAGAGACCCGGCAGGGCTCGGTCGCCGCTGCGTTGCAGTCGCTGCAGGCCGCACCGGACGACATCGTCCTGATCCATGACGCGGTACGCCCACTGATCGATGCGGCGACCATCGAGCGCACGATCGACGCCATTGCGAAGCATGGCGCGGCTATCGTGGCACTGCCCGCCATCGACACCATCAAGCAGGTAGACCGCACGGCAGACGGCGCGATCATCACGTCGACTATCCCGCGCGAACGCATCGTGCAGGCGCAGACGCCACAGGGTGCGCGCTATGCCGACCTGCTGCGTGCCTTCCAGGAGGCAGAGATGGACAGCTTTGCCGCTACCGATGACGCCAGCCTGCTGGAACGCGCGGGCATCGCCGTGGCCGTGGTGCTGGGCTCACCCGCCAACCTGAAGATCACCCAGCCCGGCGACCTGGAGCTGGCCGAGTTTTACCTGAAGGCGCGCGGCTGACCTGCCACAAAGCACGAAACGCTGCCTTGCCCAGAGTGGTCTGCGCTTGAGCCGTGTCTAACCCCTGCAGGAGCCCGTCATGAAACCTCTTCAAATCGCATTGTGCCTGCTTGCAGGAACCACGGCAGCCGCCGCGCAAGCGCCCGCACGGCAGCCCGCGCAGGGTGCCTGTACCGTGCAGCAGGCCCAGCAGGCAGAACAGCAGCAGGACTGGAACGGTGCGATCCGCATCTACACCTGCCTGAGCGCGGCCGCGCCGCAGGACTGGCGGCCCGTCAACTCCATCGCTGGCATCTACGGCATTCTGGACCGGCCCAGTGACGAGATCCAGTGGTCGCAAAAGGCCAGCGCGCTGGCACCCCAGCAGCCAGAGCCGTACCTGAACATGGGCAGCGCACAGGCCGTGATGAAGAACACCGCAGCCGCACATGCCTCTTTTGAAAAGGCCACCCAGGTTGCGCCAAGCTCGCCACTGGGGCCGTACAGCCTTGGCGTCCTTGCTGACGAGGCGCGAAACACGGCTGAGGCTGAGCGCTGGTACCGTCGAGCCTTGCAGATCGATCCAAAGTTTGAAGATGCGTCGGTCTCGCTGGCTGCGCTTCTGGGCAATACGAACCGCGTTGCCCAAGCCATCCCCATTCTGCAGCAGGTCGTTGCTGCCAATCCGCAGGCGCAGGATGCAAAGCAGATGCTCGAGCAAATGCAGCAGCCACAGCAAACCGCTCCCGGGCAGGCACCCATTGAGCGCCGCCAACCCTAAAGCTTGAACATCATCTCGTTCATCGCCGTGAAGCCGAACTTCTCGTAGATGGGCCTGCCGAACGGCGACGCGTGCAGCGTAACAACCTTGCTGCCGCGCGCCCGGCACTCGTCCACACAGGCGCGCAGCAACTGGTTTGCTAGCCCTTGTCCGCGCGCAGCGGAGTCTGTGTAGAAGTTCAGCAGGTAGGCGCGTCCAGCCTCCACGTGAAGGTAATGAGGCGGAAAGTCCACAAAGTGAATGCCCGCGCTGGCTATCGTCTTGCCCGCTTCTTCGAGCAGCAGGCCGACATAGCGGTCATTGGCCAGGCGCTCGCGAACCCATGGCTCAAAGTTCGCATCCATGGCGTTCAGCTGCTCTTCGGTTGAGAAGGCGTTGTCAGCAAACATGCGATGCCGGTGCGCGGTAATCAGCGCGGCGTCGTCTACCGTGGCGCGGCGTAGGTTGGGCATGCAACAAGGTAGCGCATGCATGGCGCGGGACCAACAGGCACCGGGCTACAGTACTCACATGACTCCAGACAGATTGTTCCAACTTGCCAGCACCCTTGTCGCGCCGTGCTGGCTGCTGCTGCTGGTAGCACCGCGCTGGCGCTGGACGCAGCGGGTGGTCACCTTTGCCTGGCCGCTGCTGGTTGCGGCGATCTATGTTTATCTGCTGGTGTCGCGCCCGTCGCCCCCGGGCAGCGGGTTCAGCACGCTGCCACAGGTGGCTGCGCTGTTCTCCTCGCCGTACGCACTGGTCGCAGGGTGGATCCACTACCTTGCTTTCGACCTGTTCATCGGAGCATGGGAGACACGGGACGGCATGCACCTTGGCATCCCTCGCTGGGTGCTGTTGCCGTGCCAGTTGCTGACCTTTTTCTTCGGACCTGCGGGCCTCGCGCTGTATCTGCTGGTGAAGGTTCTGCTGCGCCGCAGGATCGGCGCGGAGCCATACGCTGCTCTGTAAGCAGCGCAAGCGTCCAAAGCCGGGCCGCCTGAAGGGAGTGCCTTTACGATGAACGAATGCCTCTGCCGACCTTGCCCATCAACCGTTCCCTTTTTCGGCCCGGCGAGCGGCTCTGCGTAGGGGTTTCCGGGGGCGCCGACTCCACGGCCTTGCTGCTTGCCCTGAAAGAGAGCGCCGTCGCCTTCGGCATCGGCCTGTCCGCGGCGCACCTGCACCATGGCATCCGCGGCAGTGAGGCAGATGCTGACCAGGCCTTTTTGCAGGATCTTTGCAAAACGCTGGACGTGCCGCTGCACTGCGGACATGCCGACGTGCCAGTCGACGCAGCGACCAGCGGACAGACGCTTGAAGAGGCCGCGCGGCACGCACGGCTCCACTTCTTCGATAGCTTGCTGCAGTCCGGCGCGGCAACGGCAGTTGCCACCGCCCACACGGAAGACGACCAGGCGGAAACCGTGTTGATGAAGCTGATCCGCGGTGCCTGGACCGAGGGTCTTGGCGGCATCTCGCCGGTGCTGGACCGCGAACGCGGACGCATCATCCGCCCGCTGCTGGGCGCAACCCGTGTGCAGGTGGTGGCGTTTCTACAGGCACGGCAGCAAACCTGGCGGGAAGACAGCACGAACCAGTCCTCTGCGCACACTCGTAACCGCGTCCGCGCACAGCTGATGCCGCTGCTGCGGGAATTCAATCCGTCCGTGGGCGCCACTCTCGCCGCCACGGCGCAGCTGGCGCGCGATGAAGAAGCCCGCTGGCAGCCGGAAACCGCTCGCCTGCTGGTGCAGTTGGCCCTTGCCGGCAAGCCTGTACGCGGCGGTGGCAGGGCGGTTGGGACGTCGCCAGGGGAGCAATCCCTGGCCTTTGAACTGGAACGGCTGCGTGGCCTCGATATGGCGGTTCGCCGCAGGTTGGTACGTGCTGCCGCTGCTCGGCTGGGTGTGACCATCGGTTACGCGGAGACGCTCCGCATCCTTCTGTTGGCCGGCCTGGGACCGGTGGACGCCATGCCCGATCCAACGGTGCCATCGAAGCCGAACAGCCGTCTTGACCTGCAGGGCGGGCTGCGCGTGGAGCGTTCCGTGCGCGAGCTACGTTTGATGAAGCTCTAAAACGGCACAGCCAGCAAGCTGCCACGCTACAAAAAGCTGTCATCCGAATGCGTGGTACTCACGGCGCGCTATGATTATCCGATTAGCGTGTAGATTGCTGCGAGTGTGCAGCCGACGTGACGCATCCTTGGGTCCTGCCGCACGTCTAAACGGTAGGCCATCAGGAGCACCAGTGTCGGCGGCGACGGAAAGACCTTCCATTGCGCCGTGGCCGAAAGAGAAGGGGTAGCAACCTTGAATTCAACTGTAAAGACCGTTCTTATCTGGGTCTTGATGATCGCCTGCCTGATCTCGGTATGGCAGTTCGTCATGCGCAGCGCCACCGGCGGGCATGACTCGGCTGTCAGTCTGTCGCAAATGCAGGACTTTGCCGACAAGGGCAAGATTTCTGACGTTACCGTCAACGGCACCGATGTGACCGGCCACTTCAAAGACAGCAAGGAATCGTTCCACACCACCATCCCGGCTAATTACCCGGACCTGTACAAGACGCTGCACGAGAAGGGTGTCAACATCAATATCAAGGATCAGAACGGATCCATCTGGTTTTCAGCACTGGTGCAATTCCTGCCCATGCTGCTTATCCTGGGTGTGTTCCTGTTCTTCCTGCGCCAGATGCAGTCGGGCGGCAACAAGGCGATGAGCTTTGGCAAGAGCCGTGCGCGCCTGCTGAGCCTGCAGCAGAAGAAGGTGACGTTTAAGGACGTTGCCGGTGTGGACGAAGCCAAGGAAGAACTCAAGGAAATCATCGAGTTCCTCCGCGAAGCACAGAAGTTTCAGAAGCTTGGCGGACGCATTCCCAAGGGTGTGCTGCTCGTGGGGCCTCCAGGCACCGGCAAGACCTTGCTGGCACGTGCAGTTGCCGGCGAAGCGAATGTGCCGTTCTTTTCGATCTCCGGTTCTGACTTCGTGGAAATGTTCGTTGGCGTGGGCGCATCGCGTGTTCGTGACCTGTTCGAGCAGGGTAAGAAGAATGCCCCTTGCATCATCTTTATTGACGAGATCGACGCAGTCGGTCGTCATCGTGGCGCGGGTCTTGGCGGCGGACATGACGAACGTGAACAGACGCTGAACCAGCTGCTTGTCGAGATGGATGGTTTCGAAGCGAACGAGGGTGTCATCCTCATTGCCGCGACCAACCGCCCTGACGTGCTTGATCCAGCCTTGCTGCGCCCCGGCCGTTTCGACCGCCGCGTCATGGTCGATCGTCCTGATATCCGCGGTCGTGAAGAGGTTCTAAAGGTTCACGCGAAGAAGGTCCCCATGGCCGACGACGTGAACCTGAACATCCTGGCTCGTGGCACACCCGGCTTCAGCGGCGCTGATCTTGCGAACATGGTCAACGAAGCTGCTCTTACCGCCGCCCGCTTCAATCGCAAAGCCGTACACATGTATGACTTTGAGATTGCCAAGGACAAGGTCCTGATGGGCGCGGAACGCAAGAGCATGTTGCTGACGGACGAGGAAAAGAAGGTCACGGCATATCACGAGGCAGGCCACGTACTGGTCGGTGCCATGCGTGAGCATACCGATCCTCTTCACAAGGTCACCATTATCCCGCGCGGCATGGCGTTGGGTGTGACCATGCACTTGCCGCAGGAAGACAAGCACACCGTGACCCGTGACTACCTCGAGTCTCAGCTTGCCATCTTCATGGGCGGTCGTTGTGCCGAGGAAATCTTCCTCAAGCAGATGACTACCGGTGCTGGCAACGACATCGAGCGTGCAACCGAACTGGCACGCCGCATGGTATGCGAGTACGGCATGAGCAAGATGGGTCCGATGACCTACGGTAAGAAGGAGGGTGGCGAGATCTTCCTGGGTCGTGAAATCACGCAGCATCGTGACTTCTCCGACTCAACCGCAGAAGCCATCGATGCGGAAGTGAAGAAGTTCGTCAATGAGGGCTATCAGTCGGCCTACTGCATTCTCGATAACAATCAGGACATCATGCACCGCATGAGCACAGCCCTGCTGGAGCGCGAGACTCTGGATGCCGAGGAGATCAAGCTGATTATCGAAGGCAAGGACTTGCCGCCCGTGCGTTCGCCTCTTGCACACGCAGATTCAGGCCCTTCCGATACACAGAAGGTTCTCAAGCCGGAAGGCCGCACACCGGGCTTCGGCGAAGGTCGTCCTTCACCCGCATAAATTGTTCCTCGTACGATTCGGAGGGCCCGCACAATCGTGCGGGCCCGTCTCTACGTCAG
>JBPBQP010000020.1:0-38789 GCA_050954745.1 Janthinobacterium lividum
ACCAGGTAGCCCCGGCCTGTGTTGTTCTTTGCAACCGCGGCGTCGCGCAACAGGGGCTGGCTGTCCAGCGCGTCCGCCTCTTCCTTTAACTTTGGGAACATCTTCATCACACGAGGCAGATCATCTTTCTCGATGACGCTGGCTTCCATAACCGAGTCGTCTACGAGCGTAAAGCTGCCGTGGAAGCTGCTCAGGAAGAGCGGGACTTCGCCCTTGTTGTTCAGTGTCACGTCGGTAATGACGTAGAGCGCGTCTTCCGTCTGATCAGCACCTACGGTCATGTTGTTCCCGCCGGTCGCGTGCTTATAGACCACGTGAACCGGAAAGGTCTTTACAGCAGTGACCGATCCGGTGACGGAAGGATGCACGTAGACCTTCGCAAACCATGCACCGGCTGCCGCAAGAATGAGCAGCGCCAGCAGCACAGGAACCAGCATGGATCGCCTTGAACCGGTACCGCCGTCGAGCTTCATTTCAGCCATGCGTCTATGCTCCCACAGCAGCGGGCCGGGGTCGTAACGCGGCCAAAAACGAATCCGCATCCAGCGTGTTCAGAATATCTCCAGCCGTCAGCCAGGCGCGGCGAAGTTGGGTAATGCCGAAGCGCATCTTGTCCAGGTCTTCCATGCTGTGCGCGTCCGTGTTCACGCTGATCCTGCAGCCCAGCGCCTTGGCCTTGCGCAGGTTCAGGTCGTTCAGGTCGGCGCGTGCAGGCGCGGCGTTATGTTCGACCGCAACGCCCAGTTCCGCGCAGCGTCGCAGCACGGCTTCCAGGTCGTAATCGTAGGGATCGCGGCGCAGCACCTTACGCCCCGTGGGATGGCCCAGGATGCGCAGATAGGGGTTCTCAACCGCGCGTAGAAGGCGGGCTGTCATCTCATCGCGTGGCAGCTGGAAGTGCGAGTGGATGCTGCCGATGACCACATCCATCTGCGACAGGGTCTCGTCGCTCAGGTCGAGTTCGCCTTCCTGCAGAATGTCGACTTCAATGCCCGCAAAGACGCGAATGCGGCCCCCCATCTCGGCATCCACAAGGCGTATCTGCCGGACGTGCTCCTGCGCTCGCGCGTCGTCGAGGCCGTTGGTCATGGCGAGGTTCTTGGAGTGATCTGTAATGCCGATGTATTGCAGGCCGCGGCGTGCGGCGGCCTCGGCCATATCGCGAATCGTTTCACGACCGTCTGTGGCGACCGTGTGCATGTGGACGTCACCACGAATGTCGGCAAGGGTGATCAGGTTCGGCAGCGTGCCTGCCTCCGCGGCATCCAGTTCGCCGCAGTTTTCGCGCAGTTCCGGCGGAATGTACTGCATGCCCAGCGCGGCGTAGATGCCCGCCTCGTCCGCTGCGGCCACGATCGTCTCTTCGCCAGGCTCAGGGCTCATGCGGGCCAGGGCATATTCGCTCAACGTGTAGCCGCGCCGCAGGGCCTTCTGGCGCAGCAGAACGTTGTGCATCTTCGACCCGGTAAAGTACTGCAACGCAGCGCCGTAGCTGGCGCGCGGCAGCAGACGGACGTCGACCTGCAGGCCGTTACGCAGGGTGAAGCTCACCTTGTTCTGGCCCTTTGCCAGCAGGTTGTCGATCAACGGCAGCGCGGCCACATGCTCTACGGCCGCAGCCACAACGTCGGTTTCACATGCCGGGCCGGTGACCAGCAGATCGAGGTCGCCCACAGACTCTTTCCCCCGACGCAGGGAACCCGCAAAGGTGATGGTTTCCACCCCGGGAAACTCACGGATGAGTGCGGCGATCTTCTCTGCCGTGTCTTCCGCGACGTCGACGCGAAAGCGGCTGGTGTTTTTTCGATGGTCTTCAATGCCCTTGAGAATCTTGTCGACCTGCTTCTGGCCGAAGCGGGGCAGCTTTGCCAGGTGGCCGGCCTTACCTGCAGCCTCCAGCTGGTCCATGTCGGCCACCTGCAGCGCGCTCCAAAGCAGGGCAACGGTTTTTGGTCCCATGCCGGGCAGGCGCAGCAGATCAAGCATGGTGGGCTTGTACTTCTTCAGCAACTCGTCGCGCAGCGGCATGGACCCGGTATTGACCAGGTCCACGATATTGGCCGCCATGCCCTTGCCGATGCCGCCGATCGCGGTCAGCTGCTTGGGGTCGTCGACCAGCGTCGCGAGTGAAGCCGTTTGCTGCTCCACAGCCTCAGCCGCACGCCGGTAGCTGCGCACCCGGAATGGATCGGCAGCGTCAATTTCCAGCAGCGCCGCTGTTTCGTCCAGCAGGCGCGCCATGGTGATGTTGTCCATACCTAGAGAGTACCGGGTTGTAGCCGCGAACTAAGCTGCCGCGTGCAGCACCACCTGGTCGGCTTGTGGTCCCTTGGAACCCTGGATCACGTCGAACTCGACGGGGTCGCCTTCCTTCAAGCTTTTGTAACCCTCTGTCTGGATGGAGCTGTAGTGGACGAAGACGTCGGAGCCGCCGTCATCACGTCCTAAAAAGCCGTAACCCTTTGCGTTGTTGAACCACTTCACTGTGCCTTTTAGCTGTGCCAAGGTATTCACCCGTCGTCCACCATCAGACCGAGTTTCTCGCGGGTCGATCCGTCGCGAGGATGGTGCTTAGGTAGACGGCTAAAAAGGCGGTTCGCGGGGAGAGGCGATGGACAACGGCAGCGCCATTCGCCCCCGTTTGATTGGGTGAAACTTACCCCCGCTCCAGAATGCGCTTGCTAAACCTGTACGGCTGAAACTGCCCGGCGCTGCTCCGCGTACAGCATGGCGCCGATGATGGTCTTGCCGTCATGTATCTCCCCGGCGGCAATCATCCGCACCAATTCTGACAGTGGCACCAGGCTCACCTCGATGCGTTCGTCGTCTTCCGGTTCGGCTTCGCCTGCAGAAATGCCGGTAGCGAGGTAAATCTCCATCCATTCGCCCACAAAACCGGGGCTGGCAAAGTAGCGAACCAGCCGTGTCCAAGTGGCGGCTCGGTAGCCGGTTTCTTCGATGAGTTCGCGTTTGGCAGCAGCCAAAATGTCTTCGCCGGGTTCTACACGGCCTGCCGGCAATTCCAGCAGGTAGCGATCGGCGGCATGACGAAACTGGCGTTCGATGACGATCCGCGGGTCGGCAGGGTCCGTCGTGTCGTCAACCGCAAGGATGACGACGGAGCCGTTGTGGCGAACGATGTCGCGGGTCGCCTCCACGCCGTTAGGCTCGCGCACCTGTTCGGTGTACACGCTGAAGACCTTGCCCTGGTAGGCCAGCTTCGACTCGAGGATGGTAGCTTTCTCGCTGGGCAGTTCGCCGGAGGAGTCTGCGGGCTGGTTTTGGGTTGCGGAGAGCGTGGTGCTGGAATGGTCTGCCATGTAAAGAAGCTACCAAAGCTGCATCCAACGCTTTGCGCCCGCATCCTATAGCGCGTCACCCTAAGCAGAAGCGGCCAGCCTTTTATGAGTGCAGAGTGTTACCCGATCACGATTCTTCCGCATATCGCGCGTCTGTTTCGCGACTACGCGGAGCTGCGTACGGCACCGGCAGACGCCCCTATCCGCCAGCTTTACGCGTCCAGCCCCTTTGACGATCGCTGGAAGGCCGGAACCAGTCCGCGTCTGCAGGCAGACCGAGCGGAGCTGGTGGCAGCCCTTATCGAGCAGAACCAGGTGTATGGCGCGGGCGAGGCGACCTTTGCGAACCTTGAAAAACTGAGCGCCGGGGCACGCGTCGTGGTGACCGGGCAGCAGGTCGGCCTGTTCGGAGGACCGCTGCTGACCCTGCTGAAGGCCGCCACCGCAGTTCGCAAGGCGCAGGTAGCCAGCGAAGCCGGTGTGCCCCACGTGCCCGTGTTCTGGATGGCAACCGAGGATCATGATCTCGACGAGGTCAATCAGGCCTCGCTGCTGGGCAAGAACGGCGTGGAAACGCTGCGTTCACTTTTTCACGGACACCGTTCGCAGCCCGTCGGCGGCCTGGTGCTGGGTGATGCCATCGAACCGGTGTTGGAGCAGGTGGAAGAACTGCTGAACTACGCGCCGATCGCGGAAACGCTGCGTGCCTGCTACACCCCTACCGACACGCTGGCCTCCGCGTTCGGCAAGTTTCTCAGTGCTGTGTACCGCGACCACGGGCTAATCGTGATGGACGCGAGCAGCCGCGAGTTTCACCAGATGGGCGCACCCGTCCTGCGGTACGCCATCGAACATGCGGATGCGCTTCACGCCGCACTGCTCGATCGAACGCTCGCGCTGGAGGCGGCAGGATACGCCGCGCAGGTGCTGGTGACGGACGAATCCACGCTGCTCTTCCTCATCGATGAGAACAATAATCGCATCCCGCTGCGCCGCCCCACCGTGAACGGGACACGCCAGTGGCAAGCGGCTGGCCGAATCTACAGCGACGCGGAGCTGCTCGCAATCCTCACCGCGGAACCGGAACGTCTGAGTCCGAACGCGCTGCTGCGTCCTGTGTTTCAGGACAGTATCCTTCCCACTTCGGCGTACGTGGGCGGACCTGCAGAGATCGCGTACTTCGCGCAGTGCCAGCCGCTCTACGAGCGAATCCTGGGCGAGATGACGCCGGTGCTGCCACGGCTTTCCGCCACGCTGGTACCACCCGCTATCCGCACCGTGATGGATGTGCACGAGCTGACCATGCAGGACGCCATGACCTCAGCCGATGAACTCGCACAGCGACTGGCCGCACGCGCCATGCCGATTGAAGGCAAGCGCCGCATTGCCGCTGCGGGTAACGCGCTGGATGCGGAACTGGACGACGTGCAGCGTTGGATGGAGACCATGGACGGCAACCTTGGCCGGTCTGCCGGTGTGGCTGCTAACAAGATGCGCTACCAGATGAACCGCCTCCGCCGTCTGGCCGCGAACTTCCAGCTGGAAAAAGAAACGCAACTGCGCAAGCACGCTGATGCCGTCACCCGGATGCTGTACCCGAAAAACCATGTGCAGGAACGCTTGTTGAACGGCATCCAGTTACTGGCTGCCAGCACGGTCGATCTGCCTGCGATGCTGGTCGAGAATGCTCAGCAGAATTGTCCCGGGCATCAGGTTTTCGACATCTAGCCCGTGTACGCGAATTCTCCCTCGCTCCTGACCAGTTCCCGTTTACGTTACGTCATCCTGAGCAAAGCTGAAGAATCTGCTTTTGTTTGCCTGTTTTGCTGCCGCAGGCGTCCATGACGGTGCTGAGCAGCAGAGTCTTGAGGGTCCCACCTGTCACACAGTCCACCGTCCCGCGTAGAATCCACCCGTATGGCTAAGAAGCAGGCGAAAGAAATAGGATTCGAAGTGGCATGCCCGGACTGCAGCGCCATGCTGCGGATCGACCCGGTGACACGGTCGGTGATCTCCCATACGCCTGCGCCGCGCAAGCGTACGTTTGAGGACCTGTCGTCTGCCGCACAGGCTGCGCGCGACCAGGATGCACGCCGCGACTCAATCTTCGCGCAGTCGGTCGAAGCGCAGAAGAACCGCGATAGCATCCTGAGCCAGAAGTTTGAAGACGCCATCCGCAAGGCCAGAGAATCGCCGGACACCGGCAAGCCGCTGCGCGAGTTTGACCTGGATTAGCTCAGAGCTTGATGTTGATCAGGCCCTGCTGTGGCGGACGGTCGAGGCCGAGTTGCTGGCGTGCCGCCGAAGACATGCGGTCGGCAGTCCACGCCGGTTCCCAGACGAGTTCAACGGCCATGCGACTGACCTCGCGCATGCCCGCAAGGCGGTTCTTCACCTGCCCAATCAGCATGGCTTCGCGGTCGTCGCTGGGTGCGCGCATGGTCAGCGTGACATTGACCCAGTATCGCGGTTCGAAGCCAGGTGCGTCCTGATCGCGGTCCACGCGAACGCGGTAGACCAGGCCCAGATCCACGATGTTTATAGCCAGTTCCGGATCGAAGCAGACGCGCAGCGCCTCGAGTACGTCAGCTTCGGTAAAGGGCGGTGGGGGCATTAATAGCTGCGTTCCACCAGGGCGCGTGCAACTGCCTTCAGCGGCTCGGCACGTTCGCCAAAGCGCTCCAGCTCTGCGAGCGCGTCGCGCAGCAGTTCCGCTGCCGTCTCGCGTGAGCTGTCCAGACCAAACACTGCCGGCCAGGTGGCCTTGGCGGTTGCCGTGTCTTTGCCTGCGGTCTTGCCCAGCTGCTGTGAGCTTTGCGTCTCGTCCAGAACGTCATCCACGATCTGGAAGGCGAGTCCCGCTCGCTCGCCGAAAGCACGTAGGTGAACAACATCCTCCGCCGTCGCACCGCCGATGAGGCCGCCCGCAACAATGGAAACCGTGATCAGCGCACCGGTTTTAGCTCGGTGAATGGCTTCGACCAGCTCCGCGGTGGGCTGCTGGCCTTCACCCTCCAGGTCCATGACCTGGCCGCCGATCATGCCGGGCGCAAGGCCTTCCACGCCTACGCCAGTACCGGTGGCGATGCTGATCTCGCGGATCACCTCGATTTTTGCGGCAGCGTCACCGGGCAGCTGAGCAAGGGTCTGGTAGGCCAGCGTCTGCAGGGCATCGCCCGCGAGGATGGCGGTGGCTTCACCGAAGACGACGTGGCAGGTCGGCTTGCCGCGCCGCAGGTCATCATTGTCGAGCGCGGGCAGGTCGTCGTGGATGAGGGAGTAGGTGTGCAGCATTTCCACGGCAGCGCCCAGGTGCGCCGCACCTGCGGGCAGGCTGCCTGCAACCATGCGCGCGGCTTCCAGCACCAGCAGCGGCCGCAGCCGCTTGCCACCGGCAAAGACGGAGTGGCGCATGGCGCGGTGAATGGAGTGCGGCAGCGCCTCCGTATGCGGTAGAAGGGCCTCCAGCGCGGCGTCAGTCAGGGCAACGCCGGTCTTTACAAGGGCAGGGTAATCAACGTTCATGCGGATGGTCCCATGATACCGGACCATCTGCGCCTTCTTGCGAGGCCACAGCCCAGTACCGTAAGTGCGCTTACGGCAATACCTGCCCACTGATCGGCGGTGGTGCGGTAGACCACTTCCACGCGGTGGGCCTGGCCTGCTGCGAGGGGAACTGCGATGAGGCCGTCTGGGCGGGTCGGCGGGTTGATCTCGTTGCCGTCAAGCAGCGTGTGCCAGCCGGGATACTGTCGCAGCCGCACGATGAGGACCTGCGGACGGGCTGTCGCAGCCGAAGCGAAGTGCAGGTCTTCGGGCTGCGTGCGGTCTGTCTGGGGCAGGTTGGGCTGCTTGCCCGGCTCGTCGTCTGCAACGGTGGCAAGCCATGCAGGCGGCAGGTGAATGGGCAGGTCGTCGTTGTCAGCGATTTCGGGCGTGTACTCGTCGGTGGGAGCCACGCCTTCTTCCTTGAGGAACTGATTTCGCTGCGCCTGCACGCTTTCGTCATCCGCACATTCCTCGCGGAAGTAGCGGCCCCCTGCAAAGTAGCCTGCCAGCAGCGTCACCAGCAGGGCTGCGGGCAGCAGGTAGCGCCCGCGCAACGCGCCGCCGAATCGCTGCAAAACCAGCGCAAGCAGGGCCACGGCAACCGACGATTCCACCGCAAGGAAGCGCCACGGAAACTGGAGAAATACCAGCTCAGGTGCCACGTGCCAGACTGGCGCGCTCCATCGGCACAGCAGGAAAAAGACAGCGATGGTGAAGCCAAGCAGGGCCGCAACGACGCGTCGCTGTGAGAGCTCCTCCGTAACACCCACGTCGCGAGCGCGCATGGAGGAAAAACTTTGCACGGCACGCTTCTGCAGCAGCAACACCGCCCCACACAGCGCCGCGACGGCGCAAAGGCCGATGGCGATCCACGACGCCTGTACCAGCACGTGGGTGTGAAAGGCGTCCTTGTCGACGGTGAACAGAAAGTTCGCGTCGGGCCGGGCGATGGGCACGATGGCCAGGGCAAGCTGCACAAAGCGGCGCTGCCAGCCCATGGGGATGAGGTAGAAGGCATCCAGCAACAGGCCAAGCCCGACGCCACCGGCAACCCTGCCGGCGAGCAGCAGACGTGGCCGCAAGCCAGCCCCGCGCATCAGCAGAAGGCGTGCCACGCCCAGCAGCAGGACGGAGTAGCAGCCCACCACAGCGGCAGGCGCGTTCGTCAGCCATAGCAAACCGACAGCGAACGCAACACGCGGTGCCGTGACGCGAGGGCGCAGCATGGCGATGAGCAGCAGCGGCATCCAGGCAGCGGCCATCAGTTCCGCGTAGGCGGTGCGCTCGTAGGCCACAAACAGCATGTACGGGTTGACCAGGTACAGGCAGCCGCCCAGCGTCGCCACGGCGGGTGAGGTCCATCGCGCCAGCAGACGATGCATGGACAGGCCGCACAGAAACAGCACCAGCCACGTAAACGCAATGGGCACCGCCGACCATGGCAAAACCAGACCGAGCGCCCCACCAGTAATCCACGAAAGCGGCGGATACAACAGCAGCCGTGGTTCGCCGGCGTTGAAGGCAGGCGTGAAGGCCCACACCGGCTTCAAAATGCCGTGCTGCCACTGCGACGATGCTTCCATCCAGCTGAGCAGGTGGAAGTCGAAGTCATGCCCGCATGAACAGCCGTGCAACAGCATGGGCAGCACCACGCAGAGCGCGGCCAGAGCGAACACCAACGCAGGCAACCAACGCCGTTCGTGTGCCCACGAGCTTCTAATTGCAGATGGTGAGGAGGTGCTGGTCATCAGGATGACTCCAGCTTAATGCTGGACGCCGACAGAACGTGCGTCGTGGCTTGTTGTTCCGTAAAGCAGAACGGTGCTGTAAAAAGGCGTCTCGTCTGAAACACTGGTAAGGTGCCAATGCCCGAAGTCCATTTGCCGACGCTGGAGCTTGTTGTCCTCGCGCTGCTGGTTGCCATCGCGCTGCTGGCGGGCATTGCACGCAAGCTTGCCGTGTCATACCCGATCGTACTGGTGGTTGCTGGTCTGCTGTCGTCTTTTTTGCCTGGCATACCGCGTGTGCCGCTGCCACCGGACCTGGTATTTTTGATCTTTCTGCCGCCCCTTCTGTTTGCGGCGGCGTGGCAGACGTCGTGGTTGGACTTCAAGTACAACATCATCTCGATTACCTCACTGGCCGTGGGGCTGGTGTGCTTCACGGCAGTGGGTGTGGCGCTGACGGCGCATTTCTTTATGCCGTCCTTTGACTGGCGCGTCGGCTTCCTGCTGGGTGCCATCGTATCGCCAACCGACGCGGTCGCTGCCAGTTCCGTGGCGAAAAAGATTGGCTTGCCGAAACGCATCGTTGATCTGTTAGAGGGCGAAAGCCTGTTGAACGACGCGACCGGCCTGCTGGCGCTCGAATTTGGCGTCGACATGATCGTCAATGGCACCACGCCAACCGTAACTGAGGGTCTGTTTCGGCTGCTGTGGCTGTTTGCCGGCGGCGTTGGCGTCGGGCTGCTGTTTGCCGTAGCCGTTGTCTGGTTTGAAAAGTGGGTGGATGACGGACCGGTCGAAATTGCACTATCGTTCATCGTCGCGTACGGTGCCTACCTTGCGGGCGAGGCGGTACACAGCTCCGGCGTTATTTCCGTGGTGGTCTGTGGCCTTTACCTCAGCCGCAAGAGCGCCACGTTCTTTTCGCCGCAGGTGCGGCTGCAGGTCAGCGCCGTCTGGGAGGCGTTCGAGTTTCTGCTGAATGGGCTTGTCTTTTTGCTTATCGGACTGCAGTTGCCAACGGTGCTCTCAGGCATTCGGGAATACAGCCACACGCGACTGTTTTTGTACGGGCTGGGCTTCTCGTTGGTCCTGATTGCCTTGCGTCTGGTCTGGATGTACCCGGCTGCCCGCGCCGGCCATTTTCTGCGAACACATCTGCAGCATCAACGTGAGCCCGTGCCCACTGCGCGCGGCGTCTTTCTGCTGGGCTGGACAGGGATGCGCGGCGTGGTCGCGCTGGCTGCAGCCAGTTCACTGCCGTACACGCTTGGCAATGGCCAGCCGTTTGCGCAGCGGAACATGATCGTGTTTCTAACCTTTTGCGTGATCCTGGTGACGCTGGTGGTGCAGGGCATTACGCTGCCTGCCGTGGTCAGCATGCTGAAGCTGGGCTCTGCGAAGCAGGAGGGCTGCGACGAAGGCGAGGCGCGCCGACTTCTGTTGCGGCGCGCGCTGGACTACCTGCAGGATTGCCGAGCCACCGACGAGCCGGGCCTGCAGCATGCCTATGACGACCTGCTGCACCAGTACCACCACCGGCTGGAGTCGATCGTCGATTGTGGCCCCGGCATGCCGGCGCAGGATGTTCACGCCCGCACCATGGTGCATGTCATGGTAGAAACGGTACGCGTAGAGCGCGAAGAGCTGCTGCAATTACGTGAAGATGGCCGCGTGGATGAGAGCGTTTACCGCGCCCTGGAGCGGGAACTCGACCTGAGCGAAAGCCGCTTCAGCTCGGGCGTTTAGACATACTTGCCGATCATGCGGATGGGGAGAAACAAGGTTGAACTTCAAGGTCCTGTTCCATAACAACTGCTTCGATGGCGCATGTTCCGCGGCGTTGTTTACGCGCGTTCACCGCGAATGCTTTGGCACGGCCAGCGAGTACAGCTACACCGGCCTGATGCACCGGGCGGGCGCGCAGTTTGACGAAGCAGATTTCTCCGGCGACGAGAACGCGATCGTCGACTTCAAGTACTCCACATCGCCCCGCATCACGTGGTGGTTCGACCATCACCAGAGCGCTTTTCTGACGGATGCAGACCGCGCCGACTTCGAGTCGAAACGGGCTGCGGAAGGTTCGCAACCGCGCCGGTTTTTCGATCCGCTGTACACCTCCTGCACTGGGCTGATCGCGGACATTGCGCGCGAGCGATTTGGCTTTGACACCGCTCCGTTTGCCGACCTGCTGCACTGGGCCGACATCATCGACGGCGCAAAGTTTGCCTCTGCGGACGCGGCGGTAGGCCTGGCCGAACCCGCCCTGAAGCTGATGACGGTAATTGAATCGGCAAGCGATCCTGGGTTCATCCCGCGCCTGATCCCATTGCTGACAGCGCAGCCGCTCGCAGCCACGCTGCAGGAAGACTTCGTACAGCAGGCGCTGCAACCGAGGCTGGAAAAGCATGAGCGCGATATCGCGCTACTGTGTTCGCGCGCGGTTGAGGACAGCGGTGTCATCACCTTCGACATCACCGACCAGCCCACCGAGGGCTATAGCAAGTTCATCCCGTACTACCTGCTGCCTGAAGCGGTGTACGTGGTGGGCGTGTCGAAATCGAGCTTCCGGACGAAAATTTCGGTTGGCACCAATCCCTGGACGACCATTCCCGCGGAGGATCTGGCGAACATCGCAGCCATCTGCGAACGGTACGGCGGCGGTGGGCATGCGCGTGTCGGCGCGATCAGCGTGCCGGTAAACGATGCACATGAGGCCAGGCGCATTGCAGAGGAAGTTACGGGGGAGTTGAAAGCTTTGGACCAGCGGAATGAGGTTTCGGTGCTGCCGGTTTAGTTTCTTGCTCCACACGAGTGAAGCAAACCTAGCGGCCTCGCTTTGCCTCATAGACCTTCAGTCGCACGTAAGCCGCGGTCAGCAGCGGCGCAGGCACGCCGTTCGCGCGCGCCAGCAGATCGCCCAAAATATGGTCGGCTTCAACAGCTGCACCCTTCATCATGTCCCGATACATGGACGAGGTCAGGGACGAACCGGGCTCTGTCATGCGCTTCTCCTGCTCCGCCAGAAAGGCCGGGTCGGCTGGGAAGCCGTTGGCCGCTGCGATGCTGACGGCTTCATGCAGAATTGCCAGGCCGGTCTCGGTGCCGTAGGGTGCAGCGACCATTTCGCCGACGGTACCGCCGGATACGACGCAGACCGCGCCCATCGTGGCCAGAATCCACCACTTGCGACACAGCGCCGCTACGATATCGCCTGACAGCTTGACGGTGTATCCGGGGACGGCGAACTCCTGCAGCAGGCGTTCAGCTCGTTCGCTCCGCGTACCGTCCAGTTCACCGAAGATCATCTCGTCCAGCTCCGTCAATTGGTGAATACGGCCTTCTGCATCGACGTCCGCAACGATGCGGACTGACCCGCCCATAACACGCTGGCGGCCGAAGCGTTCCACCAGCGTGTCGATGTGGCGCATGCCGTTCAGCACTGGCAGCACGACCGTATCCGGTCCGACGGCGGGTGCAAAGTCTGCAATCGCATCGTCGAGCGAGTAGGCCTTGGTGCCGATCAGCACAACGTCAAACGGCTCGGATTCGGGCAGTTCTCCTGCGGTGATCAGCTTTGGATGCACTGTTGCATCGCCATGACGGCTTACAAGCTGCAGACCGCGCTCCCGCAGTTGCTGCAGGCGCACGCCGCGCACCAGGAAGGTAACGTCGCGGCCCGCCTGCACCATCCTGCCGCCGTAATACCCGCCGGTCGCACCGGCTCCTACAATCAGGGTCCGCATATGTCGCTAGCTCGGCTTGTGGGTAAAGATGGGCAGCTTGGTCAGGTCATTGAAAATGACGAACGCGGCAAACAGAACAATGCAGACAAAGGCCGCCTGGTAGATGCGCTCCTTCACGGCTGCATTGACATCGCGCCGCATAATGCTTTCCACCAGCAGGAACAGGATCATGCCACCGTCCAGCACGGGCATGGGCAGCAGGTTGAAAATGCCCAGATTCAGGCTGATGCCCGCCATCAACTGCAGTACGGTCCAGGAACCCATCTGCTGGGCCATGCCGACCTGCTGTGCAATCCCGACGGGGCCGCTGAGATTGCGAACGGAGACCTGCCGCTTGAACATGCCGCTGATGACATCGAAAATCAGCGTCGAATTGCGGGCGAAGTCATGCCATCCAGTTGCCAGCGCACGGCCCATCGGTTGCCGGGTGGTGACGACGGGCGGGGGAACGGCGGCAAAGCCAAGACGATAGGCAGAGGTGCCGTTCTGCGTGGGTGCCAGCCGGGGTGCAACTAAGACGGTGTGGGTAGCCTGTCCGCGTTGGATGAGCAGGGTTACCGGCTTGCCGCCGCCCGCCTTCAGGTAGGCGCTGGTAGCTTCGGTGCCGTGGAATGCCTGGCCGTCGACGGAAAGGATGGCGTCGCCACTCTGCAGGCCTGCCTTCGCGGCGGGGGCCGTTGCATCGGGCACCTCTGCCACCACCACGGGGCCAGGTTGTACACGCGGCACCAGGCCGAAGACGGTGACAACATCATCCGGTCCAAAATCCTGCGGTGCGCCTGCGTAGTTCACCGGCAGCGTCGTGTCCACGCGTTGGCCGTTGTGAACGAAGGAAAAGGGTAGCGCATGGTTCGCCTTCAGGCCACTCAGCAGCATGAAGTCTTCCCAGGTTGGGTTATTCACGTTGTCAAAGCGGACGATGCGGTCGCCCATCACCATGCCCGCCTTTGCAGCGGGGGAACCTGCGACCAGGTAGTCCAGCTCGCCACGGTCCTGCAGGTACTCGATGGTGGTGTGATGAAAGTGAGCCACGCCGGTAAAGATAAAGATCGCCAGAATAAAGTTGGCGACCGGGCCTGCAATCGCGATAAGCATGCGCTGCCAGCGGGGCTTGGTGTTGAAGTTGCCCGGGTCAGAGGTCTTCGCGCCGGTCCCTGCTTTGTCGGTCCAATCTGTGACCGAGTGGGGATGCGCAACGTTGGTTTCCGTGGGCGAGGTCTGGATCATCTCCATCTCGGTTTCGCCCGACATTTTCACGTAGCCGCCCAGCGGCAGCATGCAGACCTTGTAGTCGGTGCCGTTGTGCACGTAGCCGAACAGGCGTTTGCCCATGCCGATGGAGAAGGCCTCCACACGCACGCCACATAGTTTGGCCACGGCGAAGTGCCCAAACTCATGCACGAGGACCATGATTCCCAGAATGACGAGGAAGTAGACCGTGACGACCAAAAAATGCGGAATGTGCAAAAGATCCCTCGAAAACGTAAACAGGCCGTAAGCAGACGTGGCTTTCGCCCGTCCCAAATAGAGCAGACCCCAGTTTAGACGTTTTCTGCCCGCATGGCGTGTTGCCTAGCGGCGCATAGCTGCGTCTGCAAGGACCTGTTTTGCGACGACACGGGAAGCCGCGTCGATTTCCAACACTTCTGCGATGGTGCGGGGGGTCGCAGATGGCGTCCGCTCCAGTACTCGTTCGATGGTGTCTGCGATGCCCATGAAGGACAGCTCGCCTGCCAGAAAAGCCTCGACTGCGACCTCATCGGCGGCATTCAACGCGATGCAGTGAGCGCCGCCGACCCGTGCGGCCTCGTACGACAGGCGCAGGCAGGGGAAGCGCTCGAAGTCCGGCTGCTGGAAGTCGAGGTGCGACAGCGCTGCCAGGTCAAAGGTCAGGTCTGACTCGACACGGTCCGGCCACGCCATCGCGTACAGAATGGGCAGCCGCATATCCGTGACGGAAAGCTGCGCCAGAATGCTGCCGTCGACATACTCCACTAACGAATGGATGGTGGACTGCGGATGCACGGTGACGCGCACCTTGTCGGGCGGCAGGTCGAAGAGGCGGCAGGCCTCGATGATCTCCAGTCCCTTGTTCAGCATAGTGGCAGAGTCGACGGTGATGCGGCGACCCATGACCCAGGTGGGGTGCTTGAGGGCCTGCGCCGGGGTGATGTGTTCGAAGTCGGCCAGGGGAGTGTTGCGGAAGGGGCCGCCGCTGGCGGTCAGCCAGATCTGCTTTACCTCCTGCAGGGTGCCACCGCGCATGCACTGGTGAATGGCGTTGTGTTCGGAGTCGATGGGCAGCAGCGCCACGCCGTTGGCACGCGCGGCAGTGGTAATCAACTCGCCTGCAGCCACCATGGCTTCCTTGTTGGCCAGGCCGATGGTCTTGCCCGCACATACGGCGGCGTAGGTAGCTTCCAGCCCCGCAACGCCGACGATGGCACTGACAACAAACTGGACCTGGGGCAATGTGGCAACGTGGACCGTGCCCGGGGTGCCGTAGACCACTTCGATTCCGCTGATGCCGGCCCGTTGCAGGTGGCGCGATAGCTCGGCGGCTGCCTGCTCGTCGGCCATGGAAATGACGTCGGGGCGCCACTCCGCGCACTGCGCTGCGGCTGCTTCCACGTTGCGTCCCGCAGCCAGCGCCACCACTTCATAGCGGTCCGGGTAGGTGCGGCAGATGTCGAGGGTGCTGGTTCCGATGGACCCGGTCGAGCCCAGAATGGCGATCTTCTTCACACGGCTATTTTCGCAGACGCGAACCGCGGCCTGTTTTGTTGATCTGCAGTCGCTGTTTGCATCCGAAACGGCACATCCCGGTATCCACACGCTCACTGCAGTAACTTTCGCAGGTCCGATGCATCGTAGGGTGGTAAGGGTCACACGGGACGTGAGGTTAAGGCATTGCAGAGCACTGAAAACATAGTTCGGCCGCTGGAGTGGCTGGAAAGTTCATCCCCTGACTATCCCCGGCCGGACTTCCGCCGGAAACACTGGATCAACCTGAACGGCCCGTGGCAGTTCACCATCGACACGGAGGCCAGCCTGGTACACCCGGCAGACCCAGTGTTTGACCGCGTAATTACCGTGCCGTTCGCGCCAGAGACGCCGGCCAGCGGTATCGATGATCAGGGCCTGTACAGCGCCGTCTGGTACCGGCTTCAATTTGAGGCGCCAAAGCTGGAGGTGGGCGAGCGCCTTCGGCTGCACTTTGGCGCAGTCGATTTTGCCGCAACGGTCTGGATCAACGGGGCCAAGGCATCGGAACACCAGGGCGGGTACACCCCGTTTCATGTGGAGATCCAGGACCTGCTGGTGGAGGGCGTGCAGGAGATCGTAGTGCGCGCGGAAGACGATCCAACCGACCTGGAAAAGCCCCGCGGCAAGCAGGACTGGAAGCGGGAGGCGCACTCCATTTGGTACCCGCGAACGACGGGCATCTGGCAGACCGTCTGGATGGAGGTGTTGCCCTCGACCTTCCTCAGCAAGGCTCGCTGGACCTCAAACCTGACACGCTGGGAACTGGGTGCAGAGGTGCAGACTGTCGGCAACCTGCCGCACGGATCGAAGCTGCACCTGAAACTGTGCGTAGGGGAACAGGTTTTGGCAGAGGATGAATACGGTTACGTAACCCGCGCCTCTGACGCCGGGACGTACGCCGCGGGCGAACTGCACCGCACCATTGCGCTGTCCGACCCAGGCATCGATGACTTTCGCAATGAACTGCTGTGGAGCCCCTGGAATCCCACGCTGATCGACGTGGAATTGAACCTGCTCGATGCCGATGGCACCGTGCTCGACTGCGTCACCAGCTACACCGCGCTTCGGTCCATCGCCATCGAGGGTGACCGTTTTGTGTTGAACGGTCGTCCGTTGCCCCTGCGCTTCCTGCTGGACCAGGGGTACTGGCCTGACAGCGGCCTGACCGCGCCTGACAGCGAGGCCTTTCAGCGGGACATCATGCTCGTCAAGGAGATGGGGTTCAACGGCGTCCGCAAGCACCAGAAGATCGAGGATCCGCGTTTTCTGTACTGGGCCGACCAGTTCGGTCTGCTGGTCTGGGGCGAGATGCCAAGTGCGTATCGCTACACGCCGCGCTCTATCGAGCGGCTTACGCGGGAATGGACGGCAGCGCTGGATCGCGACCTGAACCATCCCTGCATCGTGTCGTGGGTGCCCCTGAATGAGAGCTGGGGTGTGCCCGATCTACCGGTGAACGCAGCGCAGCGCCACTATGTTCAGGCCCTGTATTACCTGACGAAGACCATCGATCCCAGCCGCCCGGTCATCGGTAACGATGGCTGGGAAAGTGTGGCCACCGACATCATCGGGATCCACGATTACGACTCGCGGCCCGATGCGATCGCGCGCCGCTATGGCGTGGAAGAGATTGACACGCGGCTCTTCCAGCATGAGCGACCGGGCGGTCGCATTCTGCGACTTGCCGGTCAGCAGGAGGAGAGCCGGCAGCCCATCATGCTGACCGAGTTTGGTGGCATTGCGCTGCGCGATGCTGCCGACAACACCTGGGGGTACAGCGACAGTCGCACCCCTGAGGAACTGGAACATCGCTATGCGGCACTGCTGACCGTTGTGCG
This sequence comes from Janthinobacterium lividum, assembly GCA_050954745.1. Classification (GTDB taxonomy): domain Bacteria; phylum Acidobacteriota; class Terriglobia; order Terriglobales; family Acidobacteriaceae; genus Terriglobus. The sequence continues at coordinate 16,923 of JBPBQP010000020.1, forward strand.
GTCGCTGCCCACGCTGGGCGGCTTCTGTTACACGCAGTTTACGGACACTTACCAGGAAGCCAACGGACTGGTGCAGGCAGACAGGTCCGACAAAATCAGCAGGGAAGCTATTGCCGAGGCAACCAGCGGGCAACGCTCGCAGCCGCAAAACTCCGTGGAACAGCGGTGGCGAGAGCGGTTGATGAAGCTGCAGGCCAAGGGCCGGTGAGATGACCAGGGGGCTGCCTCGGCAGCCCCTTGTCGTGCTTCGAGAGAGCTAAGCTGCTGCCTGTTTGCCTGCAGCCGCTTCCAGATCCGCCCACTCAGAGTTGGAAAGCTCCAAGTCAGCAGCCTTCATGTTTTCTTCCAGGTGAGCGATCGACGACGTGCCGGGGATGGGCAACATCACCGGACTGCGATGCAGCAGCCACGCCAACGACAACTGCGCAACGGTCGCGCCATGCTGCTTAGCTGCGCTGTCCAGTGGGCCGCCTTCCTTCGCCAGCTTGCCCGCCGCGACGGGAAACCACGGAATAAAGGCGATGTTGTTCTTCTCGCAGTACTCCAGCGTCGCTTCGCTCTTGCGCTGGCCGATGTTGTATTCATTCTGAACGGAAACGATCTCCACTACTTTCCGTGCCCGCTCAATCTCTTCTACGTTTACCTCGGATAGTCCTACGTGTTTGATCTTGCCCTGTTTTTGCAGCCGTGCGATGGGTGCCAGCGACTGCTCCACCGGCGTGTTTGGGTCGATGCGATGCAGCTGCCACAGAGCAATGCTGTCGAGCTTCAGCTTGCGCAGGCTCATGTAGACCTGTTGCTCCAAATACGCTGGCGTCCCCACGGGTCGCCACTTGTGCGGACCGGTGCGGACAAAACCGCCCTTGGTCGCGATCACGACGCCTGGCTTGTACGGAGACAGCGCCTCACCGATCATGGGTTCGCTGACGTCTGGACCGTAACTATCGGCGCTGTCGATAAAGTTGACACCAAGTTCCACGGCGCGCTGCAGCACTTTTTTTGCCGCTTCCGGGTCAGCAGGTGGTCCCCACACACCTTCGCCTGTCAGGCGCATGGCTCCATAGCCGAGCCGGTTCACTTCAAGGTCGCCACCGAGTAGAAACGTCTTCTGGGTTGTCATATCTGCTTGGATGGCGGCGCGCCGACTCCCGATGCGCGTGCGAGGTTGCAGGAATACGGTTCTTTGAAACGTAGGCCGACTTTCTTTGCCTGAGCAAATGCATTCGCTGGCACAGCGATCCCACGCAGCAGAACGTCTAAACTGCTGCCGATGATCTTTGCTCCGCGCGCTATTTTCGCCTCCACGTTGCTGGTTGCCGTGACATGCGGCCTCCCGGTGCGCCTTTCTGCGCAAGGGCATACTGAGCTGCCGCACGAAAGCTCCCCCGGCAGCGGCTTGAAGCGGACACGCCTGTACCTGCGCGATGGCAGCTTCCAGGTCGTGCTGTCGTACCGTGTCCGCGGTGAAAATGTGTTCTACCTGTCCGCCGAACGCGGTGCAGAAGAGGAGATCATCCCGCTGCGACTGGTCGATCTGCCCGGGACGCAGGCGTGGGAGCAGAAGCGAGACGCGATTGCGAGCGGCGTGCCTGCGGTACAGATCGATCCGGAGCTGGCGCGCGAGGAAGCGGATCGCGCCGCACGCAGTCCCGAGGTAGCAAAGGATTTACACCTGCCGGAAGAAAACGCGGTGCTGGCGCTGGACACGTATCGCGGCGAACCGCAGCTGGCCATTTTGCAACAGACTAACGGCGAACTAAACCGGCAGACAGCGCACAACATTCTTCGGCAAACCATCAATCCGCTCGCCTCCGCGCACCAGCTGGTCGAGATCAAAGGGGAAACAGCGCCGGTGCAGCTGCACGTACCTGATCCGGAGTTGTTCATCCGCATGGAGGACGAACGCGGCGCGGAGCCGGTGCATGGCGGCAGCTTCCAGGTAGACACTGGCAGTTACCATGCCGATCGCAGGATAGAAGCGCCCTCACCGAAGAGCGAGTATGTCATTCTGCGGGTGGACGTTCGTCGCGGCTTACGCGTCGTCACCAGTTTCTCCATAGGCCTGCTTGGGTCCGCAAGGCGACAGGCAGACGTGATTGAAACAAGCAGCACCCTGATACCCGGCGGTCACTGGCTCAAGCTTGTTCCAAAGGAGCCGCTGTCGTTTGGTGAATATGCCCTGGTAGAGGTGCTGGACGGTCGCACAATCAACACGGGCGTGTGGGACTTCGGAGTGCGTCCCACGGCAGGACCGAATCGCGATGCCATCTTGCCAGAGCAACGCCGCGCACCGGTACTGGCCCCTCGACGATCGCAACCATAGGACCCAATGAGAAGCTTAGAGGCCGCTACCCAGCCCCGCCGCCAGTGGATGGTTCGGTCCGTTGGTGCCGGGCAGCGTTTTCTCTTCGGGCGGTTGAACCTCACCCACCTGTTTCATCATGGGGGAATCGCCACGCTCGCCCGCGATCTGGCCGTCGACCGTGCGTTGCGGAAAGATCGAACCGTGCCCTGCGATGGCTATGTTGTCTCGGGTGGTTCCTTTGACGTAGTACATCATGTCGTCGGCGGCCTTGATAATGCTCTCGATATCGGAGCCGTCTTCGGGAAAAGTGGCCATGCCGAACGATCCGCGAAGTTCCAGCGAGAGGCCCTCGCCGGTAAGGTAGCGGCCCTGGCGCAGCGTGTTGTATAGCTTCAGGGCCATGTTCCTGCCGTCCTGCTTGGTCATATCCGGCAGCAGCACCACGAACTCGTCCCCGCCGTACCGGAACCCAGGATTTTCAGGGCCAACCACCCGTTTAATCATCTCGCCCACTTCCATCAGCAGGCGGCTGCCCACCAGGTGACCGTGCGTGTCGTTGATGTTTTTGAAGCGGTCCAGATCCATGAAGAGGAGGCTGAACGGCGGCTGCGCAGGCCGGGCCAGCTGTTCTTCCAACAGCGTGTACAGGTGCCGCGCGTTAAACAGGCCGGTACAGTCATCCGTGATGGAAAGCATGTGAATGCGTTTCATGTCTTCTGCATTCCGAACCGCAATCGCAGAAAAATCGCACAGCACGCGCAGAAACTGAACAGAAAAGTCGGATAAAAGATCGATCTTGCTATTCAGCAGCTGGATGACACCTAGGACATTCGCTCCGGAACGAACGGGAACACATGCGATCGACTGGATATTCAAGCCGGGATTTTTACGTGAGAACTCCTGCCATCGTGGTTCCACACTGGTATCAGGTACGACCATCGCAGTACCGGTTTGGGCCACCCATCCAGCGACACCCTCACCCATGGGCACTCGAAGACCGCGGAGGCTTTCCCTGTCTTCACCTACGGCAATTACGTAATACAGGTCATTCTTTTCCCTATCGACCAACATCATGGACCAGCGCTCTGGCCCGAACACCTGGGCCATCTTGGTCATAACCGTTGTTAGAACAATTTCTAACTCCAGGGTAGAAGTCAAAGCACTTGCCACGTCATAAAACAGGCGCGTGTAATCCTGCTGCACAGCGTGAGTAACTTCGATTTCCAGAGCCTGCTTTGATTTTCCGAACATAGTGGATCTCCGCTTCCCAACTTTCGGGAAAGCCCGATCAAGCTAGTGCTGCTACCTTCCAACTCGCTTGCTTCGTTGGCCCTGGTTAACTAATCGGAACGTGCTGCAACCGTAATTAATTTTCGCCTGACTTACTTGTTTATCTTGGCACCAGCTTAACTTGCCAGTGTCGTCAGCGATTTTGTGTGTGTTACGCAAGCCGAGACCTATTTGTTTCCTCTGAACTAGGAAATTAGCCGCCAATTTGTACCATGCTACGTGAGGGTTGCAGGAAGCCCGCTTCGCCGATGTGGTGTCGCTCTTCCTTGGACTGAATCACCGCGTGAAGATAGCTCCGCAGCGCCTCTTGACTGGCCCCGCGCTTCATCCGGCCGTACAGGTCATGATCCACCTGCGAGAACAGGCAGGTTCTTATCTTGCCATCGCTGGTTAGTCGGATACGTGAGCAATGGCCGCAAAAGGGCCGCGACACGGGGGCGATAATTCCGATCTCGCCGCGTCCGTCTGCGAAGCCATAACGTCGCGCGGTTTCGCTCATGACATTGGGGGGCAGCGGTGTCAGGGGCAACACGCGCTGAATACGATCCAGAATTTCAGCCTCACGCACGACTGTGTCAGAGGTCCACTCGCGACCCTCACCCAGCGGCATAAACTCGATGAACCGCAGAATGACATCTTCCGCACGTGCAAAGGCGGCAAATGCTTCGATCTGGTCGTCATTAAAGCCGCGCATCAAGACGCAATTCACCTTGACCGGGGCCAAACCAGCATCCTGCGCGGCGTGGATACCGTCCAGTACCCGCTGTAGTGCCCTCGGCACCCGCGTGATGCGTTCAAAGGTGGCGGCATCGACCGCATCCATGCTGACGGTGATTCGATTGAGGCCCGCAGCCTTCAAATCTTTCGCCATACCCGCCAGCAGGTGCCCGTTGGTCGTCAGGGCAATATCGAGCGGGCCACCGTCCGGTGTCGGGAGGTCGTCCTCATCGAAAGCACGTCGGAAGGTGTACAGTTCCCGAATCAGGTCGATCAAGCCCGCACGCAGCAGCGGTTCACCACCCGTCAGGCGCACTTTCTCGACACCCATGGAGACCATTAGCCGGACCATTGCAGCGTAGTCCGTCAGAGACAGTTCACTCACGCCGCCATTGGACTCGCCAGTGCGGCAGTAGACGCAGCGGTAGTTGCAGCGGTCCGTCACCGACAGCCGCAGATCTGTGATCGCCCGGCCGAATCTGTCACGCAGGCGTGGCATCCCCGGGGAAGAATCAGGTGGGTGAGTGAGCGTCATTTCGGACGGAACGGGTAGAACGGTTGCCATGATTACCTTGGCTATTCGATGCCGCAGATCCGCATTCGACCGTAAGAGACCTTACCACACGCAAGCGGGGCGCGAATATGCGTAAAAACAGCGAACCCGCGTCATAGACGCGGGTTCTTCACGGAACGAAGGCGCGTTTAGTAGCTGGTGAACTCGTGGAAGCCACGGCGAAGGGCCATACCCCAAAGCAGGCAAACCACCGAAGCGGTGCCCGTGGCTGCGGCCCAGTAGAACATAGGGTGTACCCAGCCCGGCGAATGCGTCAGATCCTGTCCAACCCACAGCAGGCCGACCAAGGCGGTAACGACGCCCATCTGCAGGCTAATGGTCAGGAGCAACTGCCCGCGGCGGCGGCGGGAGTCAACCCGTTCAACATCCAGCGCAGTCAGGTTGCGCTCTTCAATGGGGATCAGCGTGTTCGCCATGCTTGGTTCTCCTGGTACGGGTACTTGTGCACCTTTATTACACCACAGGCCTCGGTCCATTTCAGTCCAGAAAGGCGACGCTCTTGACGCCGGCGATGTCGAAACGCTTTCTGCAACGAGGGTTAGAGCAATTTGCCGTGTCGTCCTTCAGGACCATGTAGCTTTGCGCCTTGGCGAAGCGGGCGCGGTCCCGTTCATCTGCGCGTCCGTTCAGCTGCTTTTTCTTCCGACGAACGATCCAGTTCAGCTGGTACTCGCCTGCCACGCCACATTTGCCACAAACAAGCTGGTGCGTTCGCGGCTCCGTCCGTTCGTCGAAAAATTCGCGTTCTTCCACTGGCTTTACCCCTCACGAGCATCGGCCGGGTTCACCGGTCCGTTGCATACGGGTATGAGAATAATCCTTTCGGCAGACAGCGTGCGACCCCCGTGCTGTATGTTGCGCTGTAGCTACACTGACGAATCACCGCGGGAGGCAGCTGAAATGGCGAAGGGCAAGAGAGACGTCTTCTCCGTCACCAAGGCGGTGAAGGCGAATGCACGCGAACGGATCGGTACGCCGCCGCCTGAGATCGTCCTGCCGGATGACAAGGCAAAGGCGGAACGACGCACGTCCAAGCACAAGACAACGCTGGCAAAGTTGCTGCAGCGGGAGGAAGAACGATGAAGTCGATTCAACAGGCAATGGTGTGCGCAGGTATGGCGCTTGCAGGAGTCACGGCAACATCCGCACAGGTCGCGCAGACACTCGGCATCAGCAAGGACAATCGCACCATCACCGTAACCGCCACCGACAACGCCTTTGCCATGGCCGACCAGGCCGTCCTTCACATCGGCTACCAGGCCTATGGTGAGGATGAGGGTAGTGCGTACGCCGAAGGATCGCGCCGGTCGAACACAGTCATCAGCGCGTTGCGCGCCACGGGCGTACCAGGGGACAGTATCGAGAGCGAGGATCAGAACCTGCAGCCGCTGAATGAGTACGAGTTGAAGAATATTCCTGCATCGCTGAAGGCCATGAAGTTCCGCATCACGCAAAGCTGGACGGTCCGCACCACACCAGAGGCCGCGGCAAAAACGCTCGACATTGCCGTCAAAGCTGGTGCCAACCAGAGCGGCAGCATCTCCTGGGAGATGAAGGACGGCAGCCTGTTGGAGGCGTCCGCATCGGCCAAGGCACTGGCCCACGCGCAACTGATCGCCGCTCGCATGGCAGAGGGTCTGCACATCAAGGTTGGATCGCTGCTGTACGCCAGCAACCAGGCGCAGGAGATTGTTGCCCGGCCGCTGATGATGATGTCGGCACGTGCGAAGACCGCCGATACGCAGCCACTCAGCATCTCGGGCCGTCGCGTCGAGCGCTCGTCGACGGTTTTTGCGATCTTCGCCATCGAGTAGCGCAACGGCGCGCGACAGGCATACAGTTGCAGGCAAAGTGCGTGAGGGAACTCGATGACAACAGCGCCTGCCGAAGTGCCCGTAGAAACCCACATCACGACCGATATCCCCAAGCCCATGCCCGAGGCGGAGGCGGTCTACCGCCGTTGGCTGGCGCACCTGCACGCGGAGTTTACCAAGCACACCAGTTGCACGCGGCGCAGCGAGATTGTGCGCGACGAACTGCACATGATCCTGCTGGGCAGGCCGCATGGCGGTCGCATGAACGCATCGCTCATCAGCGAACTGCCGCTGGCCGTGCTGTCAGAGAGCTTTGACCCGCGCAACGTGACGTTGCCTGCCGAGATGGAGCCGGGTTTGGACCGGGACCGCTTCACGCCGGTAAAGCCGCTGCTGTGGTTCTGGCGCGGCTTTGACCGTTCGGTGCTGGGTGCGAACCTGTGGCTTGGGTTTCGCTTTCGGTCGATGCTGGGCGCGCACATCTTTGCGGGCATGGGCAGGAACGTGCGCTTTTATCGCGATGTCTCCTTTGAGCGGGGCTATACGCTGACCTTCACAGACGGTGCGGTCGTTCGTCCGGGGGCGCGTATCGATGACCGGGAATCGCGCACGATCTCCGGCGAACTTCTGTAGGAGTTTGCTTGTTGGTAGACTCCGGGAAGCATGAGCCAGGAAACCGCACTCATCCTTTTCGAGTTTGTCGCGCTGATTTTCGCGCTGTCGTTTCACGAGTGTGCGCACGCGTGGACGGCGTCGTACTTTGGCGACCAGACCGCGCGCATGCTCGGCCGCGTGACGCTGAACCCCATCAAGCACATTGACCCGCTGGGTTCGGTCATTCTGCCGCTGGTGTCGGCGTTCGCGCATTTTCCGCTGATTGGCTGGGCCAAGCCAACGCCGGTGACGACGCGCAACCTGCGCAACGTCAAGCGTGACGACATCCTGGTGACGTTGGCCGGGCCTGCCTCTAACGTCTTACTGGCTGTGATTTCGCTGATCCTTCTGCTGATCATGAAGCATGTGGTGCCGGGTGGCGCGGCTGCCGTGTTGAACGCGGCGCTGCTGTCGATGCGCATGGAAGGCGCGACGCTCGAGGGTCAGGGCGCGATTTTTCCCATCGCCCTGCTGCTGTACAGCTCCATCGTCATTAACCTGCTGCTGGCGATCTTCAACCTGCTGCCGGTGCCGCCACTGGATGGTTCGCGCATCCTGCGGCACTACCTGCCCTACAACGCCCTGAAGATGTACGACAGCATCGGCGGCTTTGCCAACCTGATCATCCTGTATGCGCTGATGCGCACGGGTGTGCTGAACATCTTCTACGCACCGGCCTTCAACTTCTTTAACCGGTTGCTGCTGGCTTCGTAGGCGCGTTAGCCCGGGCAGCTTCGGGTAGCATCAGGACTTGATGATGACGACTGCAAAACGCCGCGTCCTGAGCGGTATGCGCCCCACCGGGCGGCTGCACCTGGGCAACTACATGGGTGCCCTGTACAACTGGGTTCAGCTGCAGAATGAGTACGACTGCTTCTTTTTCATTGCAGACTGGCACGCGCTTACGACGGATTACGCCGACCCATCGCGTGTCCGGCAGAACACCCTTGAGATCGCCATCGACTTCTTATCTGCGGGACTCGATCCGGAGAAGTCGACGATCTTTGTGCAGTCGCAGGTTCCACAGCACGCGGAACTGCACCTGCTGTTCAGCATGTTTACGCCGCTGGGCTGGTTGGAGCGGGTGCCGACCTACAAGGACCAGTTGGAGCAGTTAAAGGCCAAGGACCTGAACACGTACGGCTTTCTGGGCTATCCGCTGCTTCAATCCGCGGACATCCTGCTGTACAAGCCGACGTATGTGCCGGTCGGGCAGGACCAGGTGGCGCACGTGGAATTGACCCGCGAAGTGGCACGGCGATTTAACCAGCTGTATGGCGGCGAACGTCTGGGTGGCGTGGCGCAAAGCGAGTCACCTCTGCTGACCGAGCCGGACGTCTTGCTGACACCCAGTCCAAAGCTACCTGGCACCGACGGCCGCAAGATGTCGAAGAGCTACGACAATTTCATCTCCATGTCAGACCCAGCCCCGGTCGTGTTGCAAAAGATGGCGGGCATGTCGACCAACGGCCAGCGTGTTTCGCAGACGGATCCCGGTGACCCGGATGTCTGTCCCGTCGGGGATTTGCACAAGGTATTTTCCGCCGAAGACCTAAAGAGCCACTACTTCGAAGGTTGCCGGACTGCGACCGTTCTGTGCCGTGACTGCAAGCAGGCCTGTGGCGAATCGATTGCGACGCACCTGCAGCCGATTGCGAAACGTCGTCAGGAACTGGAAGCGAATCCTGATCTTATCGTCGAAGCACTGGAACGCGGCGCTGAGAAGGCGCGCACCGCCGCAGAGCAGGTGATGACGTCGGTACGCGAGGCCGTGGGTTACGGTGGCAGCCTGCGTAACTTGCGCCTGAGCGCGCCTGCCTACCTGGAGCAGGCGAATCCGACCAGCTATGACCTGAGCGCGCACGACGACTGGTGGCAAATGGAGGATGACGAGCAGCGCGCCCGTACGCTGCGCAACTGGTTTTTCCGCGATGTGCTGCCGACGGACATCGTCCTGCGTGAGGATGCACCGCGGGTTTACGTGACGAAGAACAATAAGCGCGTGTATGTCACGACAGCGCGCGCCGACATCGAAGTCTACTTCCGCTTCGAGGCCAAGCCGAAGAGCTATGACCTGCTCTGCCTGCTGTGCTGGGACAGAGATCTCGTGATGAGGGTCTTCGTGATCCCGCAGAAGGTCTACGTGCAGGGCTGGACGGCGGAAAAGCGTGCGGCAGGAAAGGCCGACATCCTGTTTTTTGTTGAGGCACGAAAGGGCGAGTACTTTCTGAAGCTAGGCGGGAGCAACATCGCGTATCCGATTTCCGAGTCCCTCTCCGCATACGACCTACTGGGGTAGCCGACTCATCACACTTGCTGAGGAACACAAGATCATGGACAGCGAGCAGAAGCCCGTACCGAACGACACCACACCCATGCCCGCGATGGACGCGGACCGGATCAACCACGCCAACCTGGCTCCGCAGGGACGCATGAATCCGGAAGAGAAGGATGACAGCAAGTACACCCCGGAAGGCGACCACGAGCAGGTGCCAAACATCCCGCCATCGGCCACTGACCCTGACTGAGTGTCAATTCTGTACCCCGCTTTCCTCATAGGCACCTTTGCCTTACTTCATACTTAAAGGTGCCATGACCGATACAAACATGACACCGGAAGTGGAAGCGTCGGCACCAGGCGGGGAAGAGGCGACGGTGCTGCAAGCCTCGCCCGTTCCGGCGCGGCCTAAAGCTTCAAAGAAGCCTGTCTCGACGCCCTCGAAGGAGGAAGCTTCACAGTCGCCCTTCCTGTTAACAGTTGGGCAGGTCTATGACGGTCCGCTGGACCTGCTTCTGGACCTTATCCGGCGGCAGAGTATCGACATCTACGACATCCCCATCGCGCAGATCACGCGGCAGTTTCTTTCGTATACAGAGACGCTGAAGCAGACTGATGTCGACTCTGCCGGTGACTTCATTTATACGGCGTCGTTGCTGATCCACATCAAGAGCAAGATGCTCTTGCCGCGCGAGGTCAGCGGCATCCTCGCGGGTGAGATGGAAGACCCCCGCCGCGAACTGGTGGAGCGCCTGCTGGAGCACGAGCGCTTCAAGGCCGCCGCGCAGATGCTGATGCAGAAGCAGCAGATTGAAGATGCCACCTGGACAACGCCCGGCATTCGCGAGTTCAAGGAGCAGGCCACCGCCGACCGCGAAGTGGCTGCCGACACCACCGACCTGGTCCGCGTCTTCAGCGACATTCTGGACCGGCTGCGCAAACGGCCGGTTCTGAACGTGGACGAAGACACGGTCACAGTTGCGCAGATGATCGAATACACCAAGCGCCGCCTAATGCTGGAAGACCGGCCTACCAGCCTGCGTCGCCTGCTGCAGAATACCCACTCGCAACAGGCGCTTATCTGCATGTTTCTGGCCATGTTGGAACTGGTGCGGCTGCAAGCAATCCTGCTGCGTCAGGCTGACGGCGTGGGCGACATCCTGATTAAGAAAACCGACGGTTTCGACGAGGTGTTGGCGCACCAGGAACGCATGCGCGACGACTGGCGCTAGGCTTCTTCACGCAAGATTGTTCTGTTGTGGGTCAGTTGCCTGTGTAGCATCCAGCCATGCCCCTTTTCCAGGTTCCCAACTTTCGCAGGCGACAGCTGACTTTTGCGCTCGCGCCGGCCTTCCTTCTTGCTTCCAGCCAGCTTTGGGCGGCTTCTTCCACCGTGGTCATCAGCCAGGTGTACACCGCCGGCGGCAACTCTGGCGCCACCTATAACGCCGACTACGTTGAGCTATTCAATCTTTCCAGCAGCCCCGTGAGCCTCTCGGGCTGGTCGCTGCAGTACTTCTCGGCGACAGCAACCGCGACGTCAACCCCTGTGGTCATCCCAATCACCGGTTCGTTTACGCTCCAGCCTGGCCAGCGCTACCTGGTCCAGGCAACACCCGGCACGGTCGGTGCAAACCTCACCAACAACGCAGACCAGACCGCTTCCGGTCTCGCCATGGGCGCTGCTGCCGGTCGTATCTACGTCACGAACACAACGACGGCCCTTTCCAATGCGAACGGGTGCCCCACAAACTACGTCGACTTTGTCGGCTACGGCACGACGGCCAACTGCTTCGAAACGGCCCGCGCTCCTCAACCCTCGGTGTCGCAGCCCATCGCCCGCACCAACGCCTGTGTGGATGCTGACAACAACGCGTCCGAGTTTGCCCTAACCTCAACCGCGGCCCGTGGCAGCGCGTCGACTCCCACACCCTGCTCCGCGACCGTCATTTCGAACGCGGCCGTCAATCCCTCGAGCGTGAACGCGGGCCAATCGACCCTGCTGACCGCAACCGGCACCGTCGGCCTGACTGTAACCGCCGACCTCAGCAGCCTGGGCGGATCCAAGACCCAGCCCTTGTACGACGACGGCACCAACGGCGACGTGACGGCCAGCGACGGCACCTACAGCTTCAACATCGCCGTCCCGTCCTCCACCGCGTCCTCTACCTACGGCATCACCGTCCGCGGCACCAACTCAGGCAGCATCAGCGGTACCGCATCGACGACGTTGACGGTGACGGCACCGGTGGCTTTTGTGGCCATTCACTCCATCCAGGGCAACACGCCGGGCACCTCGCCCTACAACGGCCAAACCGTCATGACGCACGGCATTATTACCAGCGTGCGGTCTGCGGGTTACTACATCCAAGCGCGCGATAGCGAAGCCGATACGGATCCGCACACCTCGGAAGGCATCATTGTCTTCACCGGCTCGGGCAAGGTTCCAGCAAGCGCCATCGTGGGCACCGAGATCCAGGTTTCCGGTACCATCACGCTCTATCCCAGCTCTACAACCACCCTGCTGCCTGGCGCGGAACTAAGCAACCCGACCGGCTACACCGTGCTGACGACCAGCAATCCGCTGCCCACACCCATCACGCTGACCACCACCAACCCCGGCCCGAACGGCGGGATCCAGCAACTGCCGTACTTGCAGGACATGCGCGTTTCCGTGCCCAGCCTTACGGTCACGCAACCCACTGACGGAACGCTGGTCGAGTCTGCGGAAACCTACACCTCGAACGGGCAGTTCTGGGGCGAAGTCACAGGGCTTCCAAGGCCCACACGGGAAGCGGGCCTGGAAGTCCGCGACCCCTTCACCGCGACGCAGTCCTCCACCATCCCGCGCTTTGATGACGATCCAGAAACCTTCCTGGTCGATTCACTTGCCGCTGGTAACAGCGGCGGCCCGTTAAACCTGGTCACTGGTGCCGTGTTGAGCAACGTAACCGGCGTCATCGACACAACCAACTACTCCGGCCTGCCTGCACTGGTGATCGACGCAGCTAACCGGCCGACCGTCGCTTCTGCCGGTATGGCGATTGTGGCCGCCCCAGCAGCGGGCGCGGGCCAGGTCACTATCGGCGACCAGAACATGGAGCGTTTCTACAACGCCACCGCCGATACCGCCGGTGCTGTCGTCCTGACGCCAGCGGCATACCAGCTGCGCCTCAGCAAGGCATCACTGGGCGTTCGCAACGTCCTCAACTCGCCGGATATTCTTGCGCTTGAGGAGATGGAAAACCTGCAAACGCTGACCGACCTGAGCAACAAGATCAGTGCGGACGCAGTTGCAGCCGGGCAGGTTGATCCGCAGTACCAGCCTTACCTGGTGCAGGGCAACGACCCCAGCGCCATCAACGTAGCCTTCCTGGTCAAGCCATCGAAGGTAAACGTGCTGGCCGTCGACCAGTTCGGCAAAACAGCAACTTACACAGCACCCGGTGGTGCGGCAACGCTGCTGAACGATCGTCCGCCGCTTGTGCTGCATGCTGGCATCAGGCGCGCCAACGGTGCCACGGATTACCCAGTCACCGTAATCGTGAACCACCTGCGCTCGCTCAACAGCATCACCGACCCGTCCACTGGCGCTACCGTACGCGCCAAGCGTGAGGCGCAGGCCGAGTACTTGGCAAACCTGATCCAGGGCTACCAGGCGAATGGCGAGCACGTCATCGTCGTGGGCGACTTCAATGCCTTTGACGTGAACGACGGCCTGGTCGACTCTCTGGGTGTGATCAAGGGTAATCCGGCTCCGGCATCGCAGGATGTAGTCGCTGGTGCCTCAGGCCTGGTCAATCCAGTCCTGGTCGATGCGGCACCTACCAACGTACCGGCGGGCGCTTACTCCTACGTGTTTGAAGGCTACGCGCAGAGCATCGATCATTTCCTGGTGACGCAGGACATCGCGGGCATCATCACCACGCAGCCAGCCCACTGGAACGCAGACTTCCCGGTGGTCTTCCGCAACGACGCGACGCGGCCTGAGGTTTCGTCAGACCATGACGGCATCGTCGGCTATCTGGCCGTTCCCGCAGCACAGGCCGGTCAGGCACAGGCGACTTTTGCGACCGCAATCAGCAAGCAGGCAGACGGTTCGTACCAGGTGACCGTGACAGTAACCAACTCCGGCACGGCCGCGGCGCAGGCAGTCCAGGTTACGGCTGCCTCGCTGGGTAACAGCAACACGACGTCGGCTCTTCCGGTGCAGTTTGGTGACATCGCCGTAGGTGGTTCGAAGTCGATGGTGCTGAACTTCCCCGCATCGGCAGGGGCCTCAGGCTCACGCGCTGTCGAGAAAATCGTAGGCGCTTACTCAACTGGAACGTTTGGAACCAGCCTGCGCATCACTCTGCCGTAGGTACTGCGGTCAGTCCATTACACTCAGCCTCAGCGGGATACCCCTCCCGCTGAGTTCTTCTACCGGAGCCTATCCATGCGTCTTCAACTAGCTTCCATCGCTCTGGTCTTTGCCGCTGTCGCTGCTCATGCCGATACTGTGACCTTCACGCTGCTGAACGCAACCCAGACGACCGCTGCTAACGGCAGCACCTTGCAGTTCAATGCTTCGGTGTTTGCACCCTCAACGAACCTTGCCACTGAATATCTCAATAGCGACCTCTACAACCTGAGTGGCACGCAGCTGATGCTGAACGACAGCCCGTTTGTCAATAATTACCCCTTTTTCCTTGCCCCGGGGCAAAGCTACAGCGCCCTGTTATTTACGGTGTTTGTGCCCGCAAGCAGCCCGTCAGGCACTTACCTGGGATCGTTTACACTGCAGGGCGGTTCTTCGCCAGAAGTGCTCAGCACGCTTGGCACGCAGGCGTTCAGCGTCAACGTGACCTCTGCTGCCGCGGTCACACCAGAGCCTTCTTCGCTGGTACTTCTTGGTACGGGACTGGCAGGCTTCGCCGCCATGTATCGGCGTCGGTTCCTGGCTTAAGCGATACCACCCCTAAACTGCTGTCATGAAATTCGCAATGCGTACGCGCGCCTGACCACCGGCGCGCCTTTGCGTCTCTGGCTTAGTTGTTGGCGCGGTGCCGGCCCTTGTGAAATCGCCTGCGAAATTACCTTTCGGCGTCTCCCGTAGAACGGCCCCCCTTGGGGGAGTGCGGAGGGCAGGTACACTTGGGACGGTCCGCACGGTGGGTAACGCAAAGAACGCATGAGTTTGAAGTCCAAGATTGAAGCCGTCATTTACGCCTCGGAAGAGCCGGTGACGCTGCAGCAGCTGGTAGGATTGCTGGCCGAAGAGGCAGGCGGTGAGCTGGAAGCCATCGCCTCAGAACAGGCTTTGCTGCCGCTGGGCGAGGAAGACACCCACCTTCCGACAGAGCCTGCGTCGAGCTTCGAACATGCGGCATCGGAATCGCAGCCTGAAGTAGTCAGGGCCGAGGCATTAAAGACTACGTCTTCGTTCAGCCTGCAAGACGGTCAAGCTGGTGAAGAGTTCATTCCACAGAGTACGTCCGAGGAACTAGACAGCACGGCGACCCAGCAGGGCAGTGATGCGGACAAGCGCCGAGCGCGCGACCGCGAGCGCGCCGTGCGCGACCACGTTCGTCGGGCCGTGGACGCCCTGATCCGCGACTACGCAAACAGCGACCGCGGCATTGAGATTCGTGAGGTTGCCAGCGGCTTCCGCATGGGTACCAAGCCCGAGTACCACGACGCGGTACGCGGCTTCGTGAAAAGCCTGAAGCCGGCCCTGAAGCTGACGCTGCCTGCACTGGAGACACTGGCCGTGGTGGCGTACAAGCAGCCGGTCACAGCCGCCGAAATCTCTGAGATCCGCGGCGTCGACTCAGCCGGTGTGCTGGGCGGCCTGATGGCGCGCAAACTGATTGCCACGGCCGGCCGCAAGCAGGTCATCGGCCGACCCATGCTGTACAAAACCACGCGCGATTTTTTGCTGCGCTTCGGCCTGAAAGACGTGCAGGAACTGCCGTCGATGGAAGAATTCGAGCGCATGGCCAGCGAACTGGTCGAGCAGGAAGATCTGCCCGTACAACACACTGACACCCTGATTGAAGAAGCCAACGTGCGCGGCGACGCGGAACACATTCGGGAGTCTAACGCCCTGGGCGATGTTCCCGAAGGCGCGCAGCCTGAGACCGCAGCACCCCAACCGAACGAAAACCCATCTGAACCAGAAGCCACTGCGGAGAGCGCAGCGGGAGGCAAGCATGACAACCCAGAAGACCCCATCCACCACGGATCAACCGAAGCAGCGCCGCTCTACCCCACCGAAGACGGTCAGCATGACAGCACCGAAGCCGGCACCAGCGGCGGTGAAGACAGCAGCCAAGCCGACCAAGGCTGATTTCTCGCCGACCCGGGTTCGCCTGCAGAAGGTGCTCGCGGATGCAGGTCTGGCGTCGCGCCGCAAGTCGGAGGAACTGATTCTCTCCGGGCGCGTGCAGGTCAACGGAACCATCATCACTGAACTTGGCACCCGTGCCGACCCGGCCGTGGACCACATCCGCGTCGACGGCAAGCTGCTGCAGGGTCCGCAGGAACACCGCTACTTCATGGTGAACAAGCCGCGCGGCTACGTGACGACGATGGACGATCCGGAACATCGCGACACCGTGGTCGACCTGCTGAAGCAGTCGGCGCGCCTGTCCGGCAAGCGGCTGGACGTACGGCTGTACCCTGTCGGCCGGCTCGACTACAACTCCGAAGGTCTGCTGCTGATGACGAACGATGGCGAGTTGGCGAACAGCCTGTCCAAGGCTGCGAACTCGGTCGAAAAGACATACCTTGTAAAGATTGCCGGGCGTCCGACAGAGGAGTCGCTGAACCAGGTTCGCACGGGCGTCATGATCGATCGCGGTCGCCTGGCTGAGGCAAAGGGTGGGCGGCGCGACCGCGTCCTGACCGCTCCTGCAAAGGTAGAGCTGGCACGTGGCGGTGATAATCCATGGTACGAGGTCACGCTGACCGAGGGTCGCAATCGCCAGCTGCGCAAGATGTTTGAAGAAGTAGGCCACCACGTCGAGAAGATCCGTCGCATCGGGTACGGCGCGCTGGTGCTGGACGTGCCGACCGGCGAATTCCGCGAATTGACGTCCGGCGAAGTGCAGGCTCTGGGCCGCGCCGCCGCCGGCAAGAAGGTGGAACGCAAACGCAAGACGCCGGACGCGGCGAAGCTGAAGCAGACCGGGCAGAAGACTGGGTCACGCGGTGCACGGCCGCGGTTTTAGTCTCGATCTTTGAAGCCTGTTGACTGAAGCGAGAAGGAGCCTTGCGTTAGCCAAGGCTCCTTTCATGTTTCAGTCACGTTGACCCGAATGAAGCGACCCTCTTCGGGGAGCAACTTAAATCTGTGAACTCGCCAGCGGGCTCAGGTAGAGATTCGCAATATTGCTGACGATCTCTGGATCGGTGTAGCCAGGCTTGTGCGAGAGTTCCTTCCAGGCCGGATCGCCCCCGAAGACGGACCAGTGCGCGTTCAACTCTGCCACATCGGCGAATGTCAGCATGTAGGTCAGGCTGGGCAGGCGCGGCCCGGTCAGGTTATGTGCAAAAAAGACGGGTGTCAGGCCTGTGCGCTGAAAGATAGCGATCTCGTCCTTTTCGAACATGTCCACTTTCTTCAGATGGGCAGCGTTGCTGGGACTTTCATAGGTGCGCAGCTGAAAGATGCGTTTGCCGGATTTAGGTGCGATCAGCTTTGGAAAACCGTTGAAGGCCGCCATCATGGTGACTTCTTCACGCTGAAAAGCAGGTGCGGCTGCGGGTGCTCCCCAGAAGTCGGCAGAGTTCTTGCTGAACTCGGCGTCTGCAGCCAGCTTCATGTTCAGGGTCAGCAGCGTGGCAGGGTCGGTTGATGGGATCAGGACGTAGTACGTCGGTGTCTCCGGTCCAATGGAGACCTGAAAAGTGCCTATCTGCGGCATGCCCATGCGGTTCAGCGTGGGTATCAAAGCTTCTTTGAAATAGTTCTGCGCGTTGGCGGTCTGCGGGCCGTTGCGTAGTTCGTACTTGCGCAGTTGGTAAAACTCTCGTGCCGGTGCTGTTGCCTGTGCTGCCCCGTCGATACCGCCTATTGCCGCGCCAGAAAGTGCCGCCGCCGCTGCCATAAAGTTTCGCCTGTTCAACGCCTGACCTGCCCTCTGCGCTAAGCGCAAATCCAACACTAACATTCGTGAAACGTGACGGTTGCGGGTCACGGACTTTTCACGAATCGATGGGTGACAAAAGAGGCTCAAAGGTATCAGAATGCGTGTGGCCCAGGAGTCTAACGGACGGGTCTTGCAAAGCAGGGGGTAGTCGCAGTGGCAGCAGAAAGAGCAACGTTTGGTGCAGGGTGCTTCTGGGGTGTGGAGGCAAAGCTGGGAGAACTTTCGGGTGTGCTGGAGACAGCGACCGGATACGAGGGCGGGTCGCTCGAACACCCCACCTACAAGGACGTCTGTACCGATAAGACCGGCCACGCGGAGGTGGTGCAGGTCACCTTCGATCCTGCACGCATCAGCTACGACAGCCTGCTCGACACTTTCTTTTCCCTGCACGATCCCACGCACGTCAATCGGCAAGGACCAGACTTTGGCACACAGTACCGCTCGGTCATTTTTGCGCACAACGAAGATCAGCTTGCAGAAGCCAGAGCGAAGATCCTTGAGCTGAACGCATCTGGAGTGTTTCGCAGCAGTGTAGCTACCGCAGTTGAGCCAGCCAGCACCTTCTGGAAGGCTGAGGAGTACCACCAGAAGTATCTGGAAAAGCGCAACATGGTGGCGTGCCATATTTGAGCGATGTTGACTGCAAACTACGTTGTCGAGCGCCGTGGCGTCGCTGGTAGCAGGCCGAAGGCCGCGCGTGCACTCAGCAGCGCAAACCCTTTATCGCGAACTTTTAGAAGGTGGCCTACCGTCTGCTTGACCCGTCTCAGGCGATAAAACACCACGGCACCAGGTGAGCCGTATTCGCGGTAAAAGTCGCGTTCTGCCTGTAGCACGTTGAGATAACGCGCAAGGGAAGCATCTTCACCAAGGCGTTGCGTGGAAAGCCGATGTTCCAGCCGCGTCCGCATGAGCCAAACGCGGCCGCCGGCGGCTTGCAGCTCGTGAAAGATAGCGTGGTCGAGGAAGTCTAGCCAGTACCGCTCCGGAAAGCGCTGCACGGCTGACACTCGCAGGGCTGCGCCGGAATTGAAGACGGAAACCTTCATGCTCAGCAAGCCCATCAGCGACTCTGGCAGCGCACGATGCGAGAGTCGCGGCAGCGTCTGGGGCGAGTGTGTCTCTCCATCCTCAGCCAGGCGGGGAATGATGGCGACCACCTCGGAGGGGACGGACGCAGTGCACTCGCGCAGTTCGTCCAGGTACGCTCCCGTAAGGGCCGTGTCCTGATCTAAAAGCAGCAGCCATTGCGATCCGTGTGCACGAGCCTGCTGCAGACCGGCGTTGTAGGCTGCAGCGACGCCGCCGTTCGATGCGTCGTGCCGGTATGTCAACTCCGCTGGAAACGCGGCTTCACCGCTCGGCTCGGGCGAATTGTCATAGACTAGAAGGTTCAATTCGCCGGTGTCGGCAGGGCTTTGCAGTACCTGCCGCAGGGTTAAAAAGCAGGTGCTCTGCTCTAACGGCATCCCGTACAGGACCAGAACGGCGGTGATCTTCGGCTGCATGACTTATGCCTCGCCCAGAGCAGAAGCCCGCTTTGCTGCCTTCATGTCCCACAGGTACCAGAGCATGGCCAGGTTGGGGCGCAAACCCTTCTGGAAGAAGCGGTAGCGCAGGTATGTGCCTACGCGGACCAGCCGGTTCGGACTGGTTTCGCAGCGAACGTAGGCCTCCAGGATGCGGCGCTTGTCGGCGGGGAGCTGGTCGCGGTAGACGGCCAGAAATGCCTCGGCCTGCTGCGCACTCATCTCCCATTGCGCACGTCGTAGATGGTGCCAGCGCAGCCGCGGCCAAAACCTGCGCCTGCCATGGATCACCGCACCCACCGCGTTATTCTCATGCTGCCGGTACAGCATGGTGGGTACAGGGATTGCTCGTGCATGGCCGAAGACCGAGGCATTCAGTGCGATCCACCAGTCATGCATAAAGGCCTTGGCTGGCATACCCAGCGATTGCTGGACCAGCGCGCGATTGAGCAGCGCGGTGCAGCCAGTAACCACGTTCTGTGCCAGCAAATGCGGCAGGTTGACGATGCGCTCTGCCTCAATGTGCTGGTGCCGCCAGAACGAAGGGTGAATGACTTCGAGGTCGCGATTGACCACGGTCAGGTCCGTAAAGACCAGCAGGGGATCAGCCGCCCCGTGCGCCTGCTGCAGCAGTTGCATTGCCTCCATGGAGAGGCGCAGCTTGTCCGGCAGCCAAAAATCATCCTGGTCAGCAAGCGCGACAAAAGGCGCGGTAGAGGCCTCCATCAGGCGAAGAAAGTTCCACTTTGCATTGCCGGTTCCGGCATCTGCGGGCAGCAGGTGGAATCGCTCGGCGTGCTGCAACGCGTACGCTTCCAAGATGTCACGTGTGCCGTCGCTGGAACCGTCATCCCGCGCGATGATGCGCAGGTTGGGATACGTCTGGGCTAGCAGGGAGTCGATCTGCTCGCGCAGGAACCCTTCGCCATTGTAAGTCGCGAGCAGAATCTCAATGAGAGGAGTGGCTACGGTATTCAGGACAGCGCTCTTTCCTGCCGGATCGCACGGATTACGGCTACCACTTCTGCTGGCTTGATCTGCTGGATGCAGTGAGACTCTGCGGCTTGGCACGTATCCACGCAGGGCGGCAGGCACCTCTCCGGTGCCAGAGTGAAGACGTGCGGGCCAAGTGGGCGAGTTCGCATGGGCGATGAAGGCCCGTCAGCATCGGCCGACAAGGGCACGGTAAACAGAACCAGAGTGGCTGTTCCAAGCGCTCCTGCAAGGTGTGCCGGGCCTGAATCGCTACCAATGAAGAAAGAAGCGTGTTCGAGCAACGCAGCAGATTCTGCAAAGGTGGTGACGCCCGCGACCAGGGTTGTTGCTACGTCGCTGATCTGATGAACTTGTTCTGCAACGGTCCGATCGGACTTACCCGACAGCAGAACGGTGTGAATGCCCAGGCTCGCAAGATCACGGATGACGTTGCACCAGTGTTTCACTGGCCACTGTCTTCTTGGATGACTTGCGCCTGGAGCAATGACAGCGAATTCCCTCTCGTCAGAAAGGCCGAATCGTTCGCGGAGCGAGATCCATGAGGCTGTACCCGCCAGCCTGAGGATCGACGTATTAGGCTTCAACCCTGCAGATTGCGCATCCTCTTGGGTCAGGAAGCCCGATTGCTGCAGAAGATAGACGAAGCGCATCGCCTCATGCAGGCCGCTGCCGCCTTTCACCGCATCCGTTAAAAGCCGGTCTCGGTAGGGCGCCAATGGGTACCGTGGCCAACCCACCGACGAGGTGAACCCCACCCTTCGTGGTGCGCCCGTCAGCACGGCCAGGTAGAACGAGCGGAACAGGTCATCGCCCCAGCGCGGCATGATGCATATGGCTGGGCTGCACCCGCGCAGGTGCAGCCAATACTCACGCAGTACGGCTCCTACTCGGGCAATGCTTGCGGCGGTGCCAATGGGTGGAACGCTGCCAAGGCGAAGACGGTAGATCGTCCGCAGCTCCTCCATAGGTTCCAGCAGCGCTGCAGCGCTGCGCTCAATGGCCAGATCGATCGGCGTATGCGGATGCGCGGCCTTCAGCGCCTGCAGCATGGGGGTAAGCATGACGGCATCGCCCAGGTGCGGTGTCAGCGCGATAACCAGCATGCTGGGCACATCCTTAGCCGGATTGTAGGCACGCGGCAGCAGGCGAAGACCGCGCGCAAGGGCAACCAGAGTCATAAAGCTGCGCGTTCCACCAACACGCAGGCTGGCCCGGACCAGGTCACGCCACGGCATGCTGAAGGCGCGTTGGAGTTTACCCGACATGTTTCTCCAGCAGCGGTGCGACAGGAGCTTCGCGCGGGTACAGTTTGCGCAGCACAATGACCGTCTGCGGCACGACCAGCGTCACCGCGTACGAAACGACCGTGCCAATCACGACGCCAATTACGCCAACCCGCTTGACCAGGTAGATAGACAGCGCCAGGTTAATGGCAGCGGCCACAATGGACAGTGCGCCCTGCAGGCGAACGGCGTCCAGCGCGGCCAGTAGGCATGCTTCCAGATCCATAAAGGTACTTAACACCATCCAGCCGCAAATGCTGATCAGCAGCGCCCAGCTGGGAACGGCAGCCGC